>NZ_CP024920.1:2165000-2765000 GCF_002795865.1 Qipengyuania seohaensis | reverse complement strand
CGACGACACGAGCGTCACAGGCAGCTTCCTGGTCGCGGCGCAGCGCGCTCCAGCCCAGCCAGCCAAGCGGATTGAACCAATGGATCGCGAACAGCGGCTGGACGGCCATGTTGACTATCAGGTCCCCGCCGCGGTGATGGGCGAGTTCGTGCGCAATGGCGAGATCGCGGGATATCCTGTCTCGGCTCGCCATGAAGCCAGCAGGTAGCGCAATCACACGGTCGAGCACGCCGAACGCCATGGGCCCAGAAATCGCTGGCGTTTCGATCAGGCGTACGCTGCCGACATCGCCCACGGGCCGGGCATCGTCGAGCAAGTCACGGCGCAATTCGAAATAGAGATAGAAGCGCCGCGTCAGCATGACGGCAGCACCGACCAGCCAGATCGCCACGAGCGGCAACACGAAGTCGGTCGGGTCCGGGAAGGTCTGCGGCGCGGGTGTGCTGGCAACCATGTCCGCGAAATAGCCCGCAGGTTCTCCCGCGGCCTCATCCAGGGCGAGCGGCGCGGTTTCGAAAGAGACTTCCTCGCGCGGGGTCAGGTTCATCCAGGCAGGAAGCGTGAACGGCGGCACGAACAGGCGCGCCAGCGGAATGAACCACAGCGCGTAGGCAGCACCAGAGCCGAAATGTCTTGCTACGGGACGGCGAAGCACCATCACCATCGCGATCAGGGCGCCTGTCCACACCAGTGTGTCGAACAGGAACCATTCCCAATATTCGTGCAAGAGCTCGATCATTTCCGCATCTCCTTCAGGAGCGCCTCGATCTCTTCGAGGTCGGAATCCGTGAGCGCTTCATTTTCGGCCAGATGCGCGAATAGCGGAGCTGCGCGTCCACCGAAAAGGCGATCGACCAGCCTGCGCGATTCGCCGCCGACATAGTCGGAGCGTTCGATCAGCGGGTGGTAGAGGAATTTGCGCCCCTGCGGCTCGGTACCGATAACGCGCTTGGCGACCAGGCGACCGAGCAGGGTTTTGACCGTCGGCATGGACCAGTCGTTGTCCGCGCAGACACGTTCGCAGACTTCGGCGGCGGACAGCGGACTTTCGGTCCACAGTGCTTCCATCACCGCGTGTTCCGCCTCGCTGATCCGATCACCCGGCGATTGCTTGCGCTGAGCCATAACGTACCTCTTCCCCTCGGGATTCGTTGATTTCGTTTACGGCTGTAGACAGATTGACTACGCCTGTAAACATAAAACGATTCCCGCACCCGCATCTGGCAAAGATGGGAGGTGGCCGTAATGCAACAAAGGCTCTGCACGGGGCGCCCGACTATCGATGAACGGCAACTAAGCTCAGGATTGACGACGCACCACGCTGATGTAGCCTGCCTTGCATGCTTAAGATTTTCCTCCCCGCCCTCGCCCTGATTGCCGCACCGCTTGGCGCGCAGGAGGCGGAGCTCGCCCCTCCCCAACCTGGCGAACCCGAAACCGTCCGTGTTGTTCTCGGAACGACGGCAGGCGACATTACCCTGGAGTTGGAGACCGAGCGGGCACCGATCACGGCGGGCAATTTCCTGCGCTATGTCGATGAAGACCGCTTCGACGGTACGGTGTTCTATCGCGCGATGACGCTGGACTGGGGCGAACAGCCCAACGGGCTTATCCAGGGCGGCACGCAGTGGGACCCGGACCGGGTCCTGCCCGGCATCCCACATGAACCGACGACGGTCACCGGCCTCAGCCACACCAAGGGTGCGCTCTCCATGGCGATGGGCGAACCGGGAACGGCCAATGGAGACTTCTCGATTTTCCTTCAGGATTCGACCGGCATGGACGCCGATCCCACGTCCGCAGACCCCGTCTGGCAGAACGGCTACGCGGTGTTCGGCTATGTCGTGGAAGGGATGGACGTGGTCGCCGCAATCCATGCCATGCCGACCGACCCCGAAAAGGGAGAAGGATGGATGAAGGGCCAGATGCTGGCCGAGCCGGTCAAGATCATCGAGGCGCGCCGCTTCGTAGCCTCGAGCGAGGATTAACAGACCTCGGCGGTATTTTCCGGAATGGGGCCCGGCGGTACCCGGGCCGGGCTTGCGTAAAACGGGTCCGATTTCAGCCGGTGCCGCGTACCGTATGCCTTGCCCAAGGCCGCGAACAATCTCGGATCATATGCCGCGAGATCGGGGTGATCGAGGATTCGCTGACCGTCCACGACCACGAGCTTGTTCGAATTGAACCAGACCTGCGTGCCCTCGGCCCAATATTCCTGAATGGTCGTCGTCGCGTATTCATTCAGCCAGAGATCGTTTGCGAGAGCATTGGCGTAGGCGGCTTCGATCTCGGCAAATAACGCCGGATCGACCGCCTCGATCGCGAACAGCACATTGTGCGCCATTTCGTGGACGAAAATGGTTTCGCCGTAATAGCGTGACGTCGGCAGGCCGAGGACGTCCTCTTCCGATCCCACCGTGCGCTCTCCGCCAATGCCCCGTGCCCGCTCGTCCCAATATTGCCGGTCGGATTTCGCACCGATGCGGACATCGTAATGCTTGATCTCGCAGCGCGTCAGGCGCGGATCGTCGCGCGCAGGCTTGGTCCAGTGCGCCTTGTCGGGCAGGTCCAGCAGCGCCTCGTCTTCGGCAATAATCGCAACGCGGTAATCGTTGGCCGCAAGCCACGCAGCGAATTCGGGCCTATCCGCGAGCATCCCTTGCGCCATGTCGCGCGCGGCGAGCAGCGCCTCGTCCGATACCCGGGCCGATGACAGGATCGGGATACCGCGCACGTCGACATGTTTCTGATAGAAGGCTTCGGCGCCCACCCTCTCTGGCGGTGCTTTGGGGATCACCGCACAAGCCGCGAGGGCGAAAATCAGCGCGGGCGACATGAAACCCTTCATAGCAATCTCGCCCTCTGGTCGGGCGTTGGCAATGCACAGGCTTCGGTCTTGCCGAACCAGCGATAGCGATTGCGCGCGACGAGCCGATAGAGCGCGTCGCGAAAAGGGCGCGGGACGAAGCGGAAGATCCCGGCCAGTTGCCACATGCCGCCCATATGGCGCGCCATTTGGAAGTATCCTTCGCTCATCTCGTACGCCTGCCCTTCCGCCAGGAACAGGTAACTGTCATCCATCCTGAGGCCGTAATGCCGGTAAAGCTCGCTGCCCAGTTCGCCTTGCGCGCTGGTAAGCGCGATCGTTTCGCGCCGGTCATGCTGCATGATGAACCGCGCTCCGCCCGAACACAGGACGCAGACATTGTCGAAGACGAACAGCGGACGGCTATCGTCGAAGTCCGGGACCTGCGGATCGTCGCGATAGCTGTATGGCGGACGGGTCATTCGTCGATGCACTCGATATCGAGGCCCGCGAAAGCCGCGCGATAGTCATCGAGCGAGATCACGTCGAGGCACGGCCGTGCTCCGGGTTCGATCTGTTCGCCGCGCGCAAACTTCCGCGCGATCAGGATCGGAGGGATGATAGGGATGTTCGGTCCGTGGCCGCTACGGGCGATGATCCAGTGCCGCCTGACGGCCACCGCGCCGCTTTCGTCCACGCCCTCGATAACCATGTGAAATCCGCTTCGGCCGCGGCCGAAGACATTGAAGGGTTTCGAGAGTTTGACCAGCATATCGGCATAGCGCGAAAGGTTCGGGATCAACCGCAACCTACGCAGGGCGCCCAGAAACCATAGGCCGAAGTGCAGAGGCGCGATCTCGTGTCCGGCAAGGAAGCGGTGTTCCTGCAATCCCGGATATCTTGCCGGGAAAAGTTCAAGATCCGGCACATCGCCGGTAGCGAACCAGCGGCGTCCGAGTTCGGGATAGTCGACGGGGATAGCGCCGCGCCATCCGATCTCTTCCTGCATCCGGCCATCGCGAAGGCGCGTGAACCGCTCACCGACATAGGAGAGCACTGCAGCCACCGTCCCTGCCCCCCGATTGGCCTGTTCCGCGCCGCTGATCCCGTATTCGACGCGGCGTAATTGCGCCATCTCCTGCAGCGCTGCGTCGCAATAGGCAGCCGTCAGTGCTGGAACCGAACTGGCGCCGGAGAGGACTGTCACGCCCTTTTCCCGCGCCGCTGTATCCAGTTGTCCGATGCCGCAAACGAAAGCGCGCGCATCGGCGATGTCGCAATAATGGGCCCCGACCGCGATCGCGGCCTTCGCTACGCCATACCCCTGGCCATGATATGGGCCGACCATGTTGATCACGAGGTCCGGCGCAATATCGCCAAGCATGTGCGCGGGAGGGTCCGCGATATCGACACGGGCCCCTTGCGCCGGATTTGCAGCCTGCCAGCCAGCTGCGAACCCCTGTGCCTTTGCCAGGTTGCGTCCGCAGATGACGAGTTCGATGGCACCGTCCGCCGCCAGTTGGCGTGCGACGTAGCCACCGAAGTTGCCGTAGCCTCCGATGATTGCGACACGTAACGGCATGATCGGCTTGCGGCGGGCTTAGTAGACCCGCTTTTTCGGCTCGATATAGTCGACGTCGTCGGTCAGCGTGTATTCGTGGACCGGACGATAGTCGATCTTCACGCCGCCGCCATTGCCGCCCCAACCGTCGAACCAGGCAATGGTGTGCTTCATCCAGTTCTTGTCGTCACGCTCGGGGAAGTCTTCGTGCGCGTGGGCGCCGCGGCTTTCCTTGCGGTTTTCGGCCGAAGCGATGGTCACATTGGCCTGCGCCATAAGATTGTCGAGTTCGAGCGTTTCGATGAGGTCGCTGTTCCAGATCATCGAGCGGTCGTGGACCTTCACGTCCTCCATCCGCTTGTTGACGTCGCGGAGCAGCTCGACGCCTTCGGACAGCAGCTTGCTATCGCGGAACACGGCGGCGTGTTTCTGCATGCTCTTCTGCATGTCCGAACGCAGCACTGCGGTCGGGATGCTGCCGTCGGCATGGCGGAAGTGGTCGAGGCGCGTCAGCGCGAGATCGGCGCTGTCCTTGGGAAGTTCGTCATGGCTGACGCCGGGCTTGACGATTTCCTTCAGGCGGTGGCCGGTCGCGCGGCCGAAGACCACGAGATCGATTAGCGAGTTCGAGCCGAGGCGGTTTGCACCGTGGACCGAAACGCAGGCCGCTTCGCCCACGGCGAACAGGCCGGGGACGATCTTTTCCGGATCGCTCGGATCGCCTGCCATCACTTCGCCGTGATAGTTACAGGGGATGCCGCCCATGTTGTAATGGACCGTCGGCGTGACCGGCAGCGGCTGTTTGGTCAGGTCGACACCGGCAAAGATCTTGCCGCTTTCAGTGATGCCCGGCAGGCGCTCGCCCAGCACCTTGGGATCGATGTGATCGAGGTGCAGGTAGATGTGGTCGCCATCGGGGCCGACACCGCGACCTTCGCGCATTTCCAGCGCCATCGAACGCGAAACGACGTCGCGCGATGCAAGATCCTTGGCGCTAGGAGCATAGCGTTCCATGAAACGCTCGCCTTCGGAGTTCGTGAGATACCCGCCCTCGCCGCGCGCACCTTCGGTGATGAGCACGCCAGCACCGTAGATGCCAGTCGGGTGGAACTGGACGAACTCCATGTCCTGCAGCGGCAGGCCCGCGCGCAGAACCATGCCGCCACCGTCGCCGGTGCAGGTATGGGCCGAGGTCGCGGTGTAATAGCAGCGGCCATAACCGCCGGTTGCCAGCACGACAGCATGGCTGCGGAAACGGTGGATCGTGCCGTCGTCGAGGCACATGGCGATGACGCCGCGGCAGACCTTGCCGTTCGGGCCATCTTCCATGATCAGGTCGAGCGCGAAATACTCGATGAAGAAGTCCGCATCGTACTTCAGGCTCTGCTGGTAAAGCGCGTGCAGCATGGCGTGACCGGTACGGTCCGCCGCAGCACAAGTGCGCTGCACCGGCGGGCCTTCGCCCATGTTCTGCATGTGGCCGCCGAAGGGGCGCTGGTAAATCGTGCCGTCGTCATTGCGGCTGAAGGGCACGCCGGCGTGCTCCAGCTCGTAGACGGCCTGCGGGGCTTCGCGGACCATGTATTCGATGGCGTCCTGGTCGCCGAGCCAGTCCGAGCCCTTCACGGTATCGTACATATGCCACGACCAGTGATCGGGCGTGTTATTGCCTAGCGAAGCGGCGATGCCGCCCTGCGCTGCAACGGTGTGCGAGCGGGTCGGAAAAACCTTGGTGATGCAGGCCGTGCGCAGGCCGCTTTCCGCGCTGCCCATGGTGGCGCGCAGGCCCGAGCCACCGGCGCCGACGACGACGGTGTCATAGGTGTGGTCGATGATCGGGTAGCTGCGACCGCCGATTTCGAAAGTTTCGGTGCGGGCCATCAGGCGGCTCCTCCGAGGGCGAGGCGCGCGATCGATACGAGACCGAAGGCTGCGCCGCCGATTGTTGCAAGGTTGAGAAGGGTGAGCACGCCGAACTTGGTGCCGGCGTCGTGGACATAATCTTCGATCAGCACCTGGAGACCAAGGCGCGCATGCCAGAAAACGCTGACGATCAGCAGCGCCAGAGCGGTGGCGGGCAGCGTCTGCGAAGCCCAGCCGGTCATGGCTGCGTAGTCGTAGGAAGGCAGCATCGCCAGGCTGACCACGAGGAACAGCATGAGCACGAGATTGCCGATGGCAGTGAAGCGCTGCACCAGCCAGTGATGCGCGCCTTCATGCGACGGGCCCAGCCCGCGCACGCGTCCGATGGAAGTTCCGTTACCCATTGCGCGGCCTCACTTAAGCAGGATCACGGCCCAGAAAAGGGCGGTGAGAATGATTGCGATGACGGGCGAGAGGATCGACCACGTCTTGTTGGTGTCGAGTTCGTAACCCGCGCCGATATCGAGAACGAAGTGGCGCAGGCCGCTCATCATGTGGGTGAAGAACGCCCAGCTCAGGCCGACCAGCACGATCATGCCGACAGGCGAACCCATGATACCCGCGAAGGTGGCGTAGGCTGCCTCGCCTGCGGCCATCGAACCGAGCCACCAGAGCAATACGCCGAGACCGACGAGCGCCAGTCCGTCACCGGTGATGCGGTGCAGGATGGATACCGCCATATGCGGTCCCCATTTCCAGATCTGCAGGTGTGGTGAAAGCGGGCGGTTGGCCATGCATCTATTCCATATCGCTGAATTCGTGCCGCCTCCTTAGCGAACTGCCGGTGCATGGCAAGGCGTGCGGCCTCGACAAAAGGCGCAAATTTTCGAATAGCGTGATGCATGACATGCATCCTTCTTACCGGCTCCTCTCGCGGGATAGGCGCCGCTTCCCGTACGGCACTCGAAGCGCGCGGCGCGAAAGTGATCGGGCAATCGACCTCGGGCGAAGGCTTCGGAACCCTCGCCGCGGACTTTCGCGACCCCGATGCTCCGCATGCGCTGTGGGAAGCGGCACTCACGCAGGCGGGTGGAGAAATCGACGTCCTGGTCAACAATGCCGGGCTGTTCGACCCCAACCCGATCGAGCAGTCGGACAGTGACTGGCTAACTGGGTGGGAAGAGACCATGCGCATCAATCTCACCGCCTCCGCCCAGTTGAGCAGGCTGGCCGTGCGTCACTGGCATGAACGCGGCGCGACGGGGCGGATCGTCCATGTCGCCAGCCGCGCGGGCCATCGCGGCGATTCGCCGGCGCACTGGCACTACGCGGCGAGCAAGGGCGGCATGCTGGCTATGCACAAGACCATCGCGCGCCAGTATGCTTCCCAAGGCATCCTGAGCTTTGCCATCACACCCGGCTTCACCGACACCGCGATGGCGGGCGATTACATCGACAGCCGCGGCGGCGCCGGCCTCTTGGCCGACATCCCGCTAGGCCGCGTGGCGGAACCGGAGGAGATCGCCCGGATCGTCGAATTCCTCTCGCTGGACGCCCCGCCATCGCTTACCGGTGCTACGCTCGATGCCAATGGAGCAAGCTATGTCCGTTAAAGCGCTGGTCGCGGCCGTTCCCTTGCTTATCGGTGCCTGCGCAACGGCTCCGGTCCCGCAAGCTGCAGATGCGGACACGCCGCCCTCGCCCGCGCCAACGGCAAAGGTGGTGAACAGCCACGAAATGCAGATGGCGTTTCTCGATGCGTGCGAGCCGTGGGACGAATGGGACAAGCCCGCTCCACCGTTCCAGTTGATGGGCAACAGCTGGTATGTCGGGACCTGCGGCATATCGGCGGTGCTGATTACCGGCGATGAAGGACATATCCTGATCGACAGCGGCGTGCCCGAAGCGGCTCCGCTGGTCCTCGCGAATATCGCCTCGCTCGGCTTCGATGCGAAGGATATCCGCTATCTCCTGATGAGCCACGAGCATTTCGACCATGTCGGCGCGCATGCCGCCATCAAGGAAGCGACGGGCGCGCAAGTGGTGGCGTCGGCAAGAGCCAAGCCCGTGCTCGAAACCGGGAAAGTCGCCGCCGACGATCCGCAGGCTGCATCCGGCCATCCCGATATGACCCCGGTAAAGGTCGACCGGGTGATCGGTGATGGGGAAATGCTCGATCTCGGCACCCTGCGCATCACGGCCCATGAAACCCCCGGCCACTCGCCCGGGGCGCTCAGCTGGACGTGGTGGTCGTGCACCCTTCCGGGAGAGCCTCCGGCATGCAATCGCTTTGCTTATATCGACAGCCTGTCCGCAGTTTCGGCCGACGACTATCGCTTCACCGACCACCCTGAGATGGTTCGGGCCTTTCGCACAAGCATCGACAAGGCACGAATGCTCCAGTGCGAATATCTCGTCACGCCGCACCCTTCTGCCGGATCCATGCTCGACCTGATGAGCGGTGAATATGGCCTCTACCTGCACAAGGGTTGCGGCTTCTACGCCGAGCGACTGGGCAAGCGGCTCGACGCACGGCTGGCGAAGGAAAGCGCCGAGTGAGCGCGTGGAAACTCTCGGGAGAAGCATCGAAAGCGGTCATTCATGCGGCGTTGCTCGCGCATGGAGAGGCATGGGATTTTCCCGAGGAAATAGTGGTTTCCGGCCGCGAAATCGCGGAGGATAAGCCGGACGACTGGATTCTCGAAGTCTGGCTCGACCACAAACCGACCGCGGCTGACAAGAAGGCCGTGAAGGCGTTGTTCGCGACATCTCCGCCAAAGCTGAGCGCCGAAAAGCTTCCCGATCAGGATTGGGTCACCCTCAGCCAGCAGGGCGTCGAACCCATCCGCGCGGGCCGTTTCCACGTGCGTACGCCGGAACATGATCCCGACCCGTCCATGGTCGATTTCGTCATTCCCGCCAGCCAGGCGTTCGGCACCGGCCAGCATGAAACCACCGCTGCCTGCCTTGCCATGCTGGATTTGATGAAGCGCGAGGGCGTTACCGTTCGCAATCACGCGGATATCGGGACCGGCACCGGCCTGCTCGCCTTCGCGGCAATGCATCTGTGGCCCCACGCTCTGGCGACGGCTTCGGATATCGATGCGGTATGCACCGGTGTCGTGGAAGACAATGCGGCGTTGAACGGCGTGGCGTCGGGCAACAAGGCCGGCCGGCTGACCATGATTATTGCACCCGGCATGGACCACGAATTGCTGCAGGCTCGCGCGCCCTACGACCTGCTAATCGCCAACATCCTCGCCGGACCTCTCGTGGAACTCGCTCCGGAATTCGCTTCCTCGATCACTTCCGGTGGCAGCCTGCTCCTTGCCGGGCTTTTGCAGACGCAGGAAGCCGAAGTGCGCAGGGCCTACCGGGCACAAGGAATGAGGCTGGCACGTCGGGTGACGAACGGCGACTGGTCCATCCTTTGGCTGCGCAAGAGCCGCATCCGGTGACCTTGCGGCGCGTCTTCAAGCTGACCGGGGTCGTGCTTGCCCTACCCCTACTTGTTGTCGCCCTCTTCTTTATTTCAGCCTGGATCGGCAGTTCCGTACCACGCAATGCGGATTGGACCGAAAGCGATGACGGCATCGTCATCATGGTGGAAACCAATGGCATCCACACCGGCATCGTCATGCCTGTCGTCAGTGATGTGAAAGACTGGCGGCAGACGTTTCCGTCCGCTGGAATGACACGCTCGGACGGGCGGATGCCGACCCATGTCGCGATCGGGTGGGGCGAAAAAGAGGTTTTCCTGAATACGCCTACCTGGGGCGACCTGAGGGCAAGCACCGCGCTGCGGATTGCCTTCCAGGGAGGCGACGGTCTGATGCGGGTGGGTCATTACGCCTGGCCGCAGCCTTCCGAATATCATCGCCCCCTCGTGCTCAGGCCCGAAGAATACCGCGTGCTGGTAGCCGAAGTGGAAGCCGCCCTACCCCATGTGCCGCATGGCGAAGAACGGTTCAGCCATGACAGTTTCGAACACGGGGCGCGCAATTACGATGCGCTGGGGCGCTATACGCTGGCCAAAACCTGCAACCAGTGGGTGGGTGACACGCTGGCAAAAGCCGGGGTCAGGATGGGCCATTGGACGCCGCTGGCCGGAGGGGTGATGAAATGGATCCCCTCGCCCGCCGGGACTAGGTAGTCTCGCTCGCCATCCTGGCTTCGTGATACTCCACCACCGCGCGCGTCACCGATTGCATCATTTCGAACCGCGCCGCGTAGGAAGTTCTGGTCCGCGCAATCATCACGGCTAGCGCATACTGCCTGCCATCGGGCGCGGTAAGCACGCCGACATCGTTGTAGCCGGAATGGTCGCCATCGAAGACTTGTCCGGTGCCGGTCTTGTGCGCAATCGACCAACCCGAAGGGACGCCGCCCTTCAGGCGCTTCGGACCGCTCTTTGTGTTTTCCAGTGTCGACAAGATGAACTTGGTGGACCGGGGCGACAGCAGTTCTCCGCGCGCCAGGCGCGCCAGGGCCTGCGCCATCGCGGAAGCACTGGCCCCATCGATAGGATCGTGGAGGTAGTCCTCGAAAGCGGCGCGCCTTCGGTCGTCCGGCACCCGGTCGCGCGCGTCGTAGAAATTGCGCCCGATCGAATAACTCGGCTGCCAGTCGAGGCCTGCAATCGCACTCTGCTTGCTGCGCTCGTCGGTGCCGAATTGGACGCCTTCGATCCCCTTGCGCCGTATGAACGCGTCGACCGCCTGCGGGCCGCCGACACGGCGCAGGAGCCGGTCGTTGGCCGTGTTGTCGCTCTGCGTGAGTGCGCGCTCCATCAGGTCGCGGTAATCAGTCCGAAACACGCCGCGCGTGCGCACGATGTCACGGATCGGCTGGTAGAAAACGGTCAGGTCCTCGCGCCGGATCGCGGCCGGTTCGGAAAGATCCAGCGCACCTTCGTCTACGAGGTCGAGCGCCGTCAGGGCTACCCATAGCTTGCTGACGCTTTGCTGGGGAAACGGCCTGTCGCCGTTATAGGCCATGGTCGCGCCGCTCGCGACTTCGACCGCCGCAATGCCGACTTCGCCCGAGAAGGTGCCGCCGATTTCCCGAAGCCGGGCCTCCAGCCTCTCGTGCTGCGCGTCCAGTTCGGGTTCTGCTTCCACGACTTCCTCTGGCATGATGCGTTGCTCGAAATCCGCCGCGCTTTCTGCGGGTCCCTGCGCACAGGTGCCAAGCAGGAAGAACGCGGAAACGATCAGGAGCGATAGGGTTACGAGCGGTCGGGTCACGGTAATGCCAACAAAGGCGCGCGCATAAGTTTCCGAAAAGTCGGGATTATTCGGCGGCAGCGACGATTGCGGCCCATCCGGCCTCGTCGATCACCTCGATCCCGAGCTCGGCGGCCTTCTTGAGCTTGCTTCCCGCACCCGGTCCCGCGACAAGCAGGTCGGTCTTCGCGCTGACCGAACCGCTGGCCTTCGCGCCAAGCCGTTCCGCCTGTGCCTTGGCCTCGTCGCGGCTCATGGTCTCGAGCTTGCCCGTAAAGACGACCGTCTTGCCCGCGACCGGACTGTCGCGGGTTTCCACCTCGTAGCGCGGCGGGGTGACCTCATCGAGGATGTCTTCCCACACCGAAACATTGTGCTCTTCATGGAAGAAGTCGCCGAGCGCTTCGACCACGGCGCTCCCGATCCCGTCGATCGAGGTCAGCGATGCGGCCGCCTCCTCGTCTCCGGCCTTCGCCTTATCGGCTGCCTCTCGCAGTGCCGGAAGCTCGTGGAAATTCTTCAGCAAGTCCCGCGCGGTGACCGCGCCGACGTGGCGGATGCCCAGCCCGAAGAGCAGCCGGGCCGCATCGGGTTCGCGCCGCGTCTCGATGCTGGCGAGGAGGTTCTCGACCGATTTTTCCTTCCAGCCTTCGAGTGCGAGAATTTCCTCGCGTCGCTGCTTAAGCCGAAAGATGTCCGCCGGACTTTCCAGCCAGCCGAGCGCGAAGAACTGGTCGATGGTCTTCTCGCCCAGTCCGTCGATATCGAGCGCGCCGCGGCTGACGAAATGCTTGAGCCTCTCGGTGCGCTGTGCAGGGCAGATCAGTCCACCCGTGCAACGCACGTCTACCTCCCCTTCCTCGGCCACGGCTTCGCTGCCGCATTCGGGGCAATGGTCGGGAAAGACGAAGGGTTCGCGCTTCGCGTCGCGCGTCAGGTTGTCGACGACCTGCGGGATGACGTCGCCTGCGCGCTGGATGACGATCCGGTCGCCGGGGCGCACGCCGAGCCGCTCGATCTCGTCGCGGTTGTGGAGCGTGACGTTAGTCACGGTGACGCCGCCTACCAGCACCGGCGCAAGCCTGCCGACAGGCGTCAGCTTGCCCGTCCGACCGACTTGGATATCGATCGCCTCCAGAGTCGTCTCGGCGCGTTCGGCGGGGAACTTGTGCGCGAGCGCCCAGCGCGGAGCCTTGGCCACGAAGCCAAGCCGCTGCTGGTAGTCGAGCCGGTCGACCTTGTAGACGACCCCGTCGATTTCATACGGCAGGTCCGGTCGCGCCTTGCCGATGGCGGCATAATGCGAAAGCAGGCCATCGAGGCTTTCGACCCGGGTGAACAACGGCGAGATCGGAAAGCCCCACTCGCGCAAGGTGTCGACCACCTCGGATTGCGTATCGCCCGGCACCTCAGATGCCGCACCCCAGCCATGCGCCCAGAACCGCAAGGGACGCTGCGCGGTGACGCTCGCATCCTTCTGCCGCAGCGATCCCGCCGCAGCATTTCGCGGGTTCGCGAATAGCTTTCCGCCTGCCTCTTGCTGCGCAGCATTGAGCGCAGCAAAAGCCTGTTTCTCCATGTAGACTTCGCCGCGAACCTCGAAAACTTCGGGCGCATTGCTGCGCAGCATTTTCGGGATATCCGCGATGTGCTGCACATTGGCAGTCACGTCCTCGCCGACCTGACCGTCACCGCGCGTAGCGGCCACGACCAAGGCGCCGTTCTCGTAGCGGAGCGAGCAGGACAGGCCATCGATCTTGTCTTCGGCCGTGAAGGCCAGCGGTGCATCGTCATCAAGCGAAAGGAAGCGTCGCACGCGTGCCACCCACTCCCCGATCTCTTCATCGGAGAATCCGTTGTCGAGGCTCATCATGCGGACCTCGTGCGTCACCTTCGATAGCGGCGACGCTGCGATCGCATGGCCGACCTTTCGCGACGGCGAATCGTCGCGGACCAAGTGCGGGAATGCCTCCTCCAATGCGGCATTGCGGCGCACCAGCGCATCATACTCCGGATCGGTGATCTCGGGCGAATCCTCGGCATGATAGAGGCGGTCGTGGTGCGCGATCTGTCTCGCGAGGCGCATCAGCTCGTTGGCGGCGTCTGCCTCGGTCATGTCCACAGGTGCGGTTTGCTCGATTCCCATATCCTGCGCTATGCCCCAGCACAGGCACGGGGAAAAGTGCTGCATGGTCGCATCACCAATTTGGGGGAAATGGGATGATCGACCGCCTTCTCAAAGCTGCAATAACCGCCAGCGTCGCCTTGATGGCGCTGCTTTATGTCGCGCACAACATCGCCAACGTACCGCAGGCCTTCGACTTCTTCGTCTACACGACGAGCCATGCGGACCAGCAGGCCTACCCTGTCACTCTGTTCCCTGTTCCGCCGAAATTCCTGATCGCAATCGGCATGGTGCTGGTGTTTTCGCTGGAACTGATCGCCGGGTTTGGCGGCCTCTACGGTGCCTGGAAACTCTTTTCGCTTCGCAATGCCTCGAGCGCGGAATTCGATGCAGGCAAGAGATGGGCGAAGATCGCGATGGGCGCGGCTGTCATCAATTGGTGGGGACTGTTCCAGGGCGTCGCGGTTGCCGGATACCAGCTATGGCAGATGCCCCTTGGAGAAGGACCTTTCTACGGATCCTTCTTCTTCGGTGCGATGGCTATGATGACACTCATCTATCTCGGCCAGAGCGAGCAAAAGGCGTAATTTAGGAAATTACGCCATTGCCGGTGCGTTCGACGGTCCAGCTGCCGTCGACGCGCCGGATGCGGTATTCCCACGCCTGTGCGCCGAGATTGGCCGTGATCCAGCCGCCCCAAGCCGTGCACTCGTCTTTCGCTCCGCAAACGGTCCTACGCACCGAATAGATGACGGCCCGCTCACCGGTGATGGCGTCGACGACCAGCGCATCGTCTTTCCAGACGCAGCGGTCGAACGGCGCGAGTTCAGGGTAGTTCTGGATCAGTGCGACCTCGATCTCGTCGGGAAGCGCCTGCGATGCCTGGTTTCCCGGCGTAATGGTCGCACAAGTTGTAGCATAGCGATCCGGATTGGCGAATTGCTCGTCCAGCAGGTGCGTCAGCAGCGCCATTTGCGGTGTGTCGGGCAGTTCTGCCCGGGCCGCCGGAAAGTCCTGTCCATCACGGCCGCCGGCGGTGGTTATGATAGTAAGCTCTTCCCGCTCGATCCGCCATTCGCCACCTTCGAAAGTCATTCGATAGTAGCTCCAGCCGTGCTGGCCGTTCGCATAATAGCCCGCCCATGCAAGGCAGGCCGTGGGCGTGTCACAGACCAATTCGTGCACGTCGAAAATTGCTGCTGCCTGTCCGGTATCGCTTGCCACGATATCCAGTCCCTCCCGCTCGCAGCGCGATAGGGGCGAAAGGCCCGGAAAGCGCGCGATAAGTTTGAGCTCCACATCGGGATCGAGCGTGCGAGCCTGTGACGCCGCGTCATGCGGATCGACATTTGCAGCTGCCGCGCACACGACGGGATAGGGGCGTTTCGATTGCGCGAAATAATTGCCCAGCCGGTATTCCAGCAGCGCGAGCCGGGGCGTCTGGATGTTTTCGTAATAGCCGGTCGCGAACGCGCCTTTTGGGGGCTCATAGCGGGGGAGGTAGGCAGAGCAGGCAGTGCAGCTCAAGGCCAGGAAAACGGCGATCAGTGCGCGCATGGAACCTCCGATGGATTTCATGGCTCTAACGCACTACTTAACCATCGGTTTCTGAAACTACCTCAAAGGCTTAGGCAGAGCGCCACCAGAAGGGCCAGTCCTCCGACTATGGCCACTTTGCCTGCCCTGACCGATCCAAACCGATAGAAGGAGACGACGCTTCCGATCCCGCCAGAGAAAAGGACAACGACAGCACTTGTCAGAAAATATCGGCCCTTGTCGAAATCTGGAAAGTAGGTGTTGTTGACCGCATATCCCATCCACACCATGCCCAACGACCAAAGCAGGATAAAGAAGCCGACGGCAACGCGTGCCGACCTGATGTGAAGCAGGCTTCTCGCTCTATTGGTCACACACTCTCCAACAACCTGTCCGCCTGCGCCCGCGCCTCAGGCGTAATTTCAGCGCCGGAAAGCATTCGGGCTATCTCTTCCTGCCGGCCTGCTTCGTCGAGCTTGGTCACGCTGGTCTTGGTGACCGTGCCTTCGGAGCTCTTGGCGATCATGTAATGCATGCCGCCGCGCGCCGCGACCTGCGGGGAATGCGTTACGGCCAGCAGCTGTCCGTCGCTTGCCAGACGTGCGAGACGTTCTCCGATCGCGCTTGCCACCGCGCCGCCCACGCCGCGGTCGATCTCGTCGAAAATCACTGTCGCCGCCCCGCCCTGTTCGGCGAGCGCGACCTTGAGCGAAAGGATGAAGCGCGACAGTTCGCCGCCACTGGCGATCTTGTTGAGCGGCGCGAAATCGGCACCCGGATTGGTGGCGATGAGGAATTCGACGCTGTCCATGCCGTGCGGGCCCCAGCGCTCTTCCGGGAGCGCAGCCACCGCCGTCTTGAACCGCGCGGCGTCCAGCTTGAGCGGCGCGAGTTCGCGTGCGACCGCCTCGTCCAGACGCATCGCCGCAGCGACGCGGTTGGCATGGAGCGCCTCTGCCTCTGCCGCATACCGCGCGCCAGCGGTCTTGGCCGCCTGCTCCAGCGCGTCCAGCTCGGCCTCGCCCCCTTCGATCGAGTCGAGCTGGCTGCGCATCTCGCGCATCTTTTCGGGTAGTTCGTCCACCTCGCAGCGATGCTTGCGGGCGATTGCACGCAATTCGAACAGGCGGGTTTCGGCAGCGTCGAGCGCTTGCGGGTCGTGTTCGAGCGCTTCGGCCGCAGCCTGCAGCTTGTCCTCCGCCTCGCCTGCCTCGATCACAGCGCGATCGAGCGCGGCAAGCGCTTCGGCCAGCAAAGGGTGTTCCGGCGCAATGCGGTCGAGACGACGCGCCGCAACCCGCATCGATGCAAGCGGCGAGTCAGAGCCTTCCCACAGGTGGCGCAGTTCCTCGAGGTCGTCGGACAGTTTCTCGCCCTTTTGCATCGCGGCGCGCGTTTCGGCGAGGCGAGCTTCTTCGCCTGCCTGCGGTTCGAGTGCGGTCAGTTCGGAAAGATGGGCCAGCAGCAGGTCCTGGTCGAGTTTCGCCTGTTCCAGCTTGCCGCGCGCTTCGGCCAGCTTATCCTCGGCATCGCGCCAGGTGGACCAGGCCTGCTCCACCTTCGCTGTCTCGCCGCCGGCGAAGCGGTCCAGCAAGGCGCGGTGCCCGCGCGGGTTAACGAGGCCGCGATCGTCGTGTTGGCCGTGCAGCTCGACGAGGTGCCCCGCCATTTCGCGCAGCAGGCCGACACTGACGGGCTGGTCATTGACGAACGCCTTGCTCTTGCCGTCGGCTTTCAGCTGGCGACGGATGATGAGCGGTTCGCCCTCCTCGATTTCGATATCGGCATCATCGAGCAATTCGCCGAGCGCATCCGGCAGGGATGCGAATTCGAAACTGGCGCTGACGCTGGCCTTTTCCTCGCCGCCGCGTACCAGGCCGCTATCGGCACGGTTGCCGAGCACGAGGCCCAGCGAATCCAGCAGGATCGACTTGCCGGCCCCGGTCTCGCCCGTAAGCACACCGAGGCCGCGCCCGAATTCGAGGTCGAGCGCTTCGATCAGCACGATATTGCGGATGGCCAGCCGGGTGAGCATCGGAAGAACTCCTAGCCCACCCGAAGCCCCGCGTCATCCACCCTTTGTTCCGTTAGCAACAGCTTCGGCAGGCCAGTCCTTTTCCTCGTGCCCGCGTGTCTTCCACAGCGAGTAGAGCACGCCGGCCGCGATGAGGCCAAAGGTCACCCCGAGGCTGATCCACGCGGGCATCTTGCCGCCATCCAGCAGGAAGTCCGTGACGAAGATCTTGCTTCCGATGAACACCAGCACCGCCGCCAGGGCGTATTTGAGGTAGTGGAAGCGGTGGATCATCGCCGCGAGCGCGAAATACAGTGCGCGAAGGCCAAGGATCGCGAAGATGTTCGACGTATAGACGATAAATGTGTCGGTCGTGATCGCGAAGATCGCCGGCACGCTATCGAGCGCGAAGACGAGATCGGCGAGGTTGATTACGACCAGCGCCAGGAACAGGGGCGTTGCCGCGCGCACCATGCGGCCCGTCTTTTCATCCTCGACCTTCACGAAGAAGCGCTGGGCATGCAGCTCCTTCGTCACGCGCATATGCGTGCTGATCCAGCGGATAATGGGGTTCTTGCCGACGTCCATCGCCTCGTCCCCGGCAAAGAACATCTTGATGCCGGTGACGATCAGGAAGGCTGCAAACAGGTAGAGCACCCAGTAAGCCTCTGCCAGCAGCGCCGCCCCGCCCGCGATCATCATGCCGCGCAGCACGATTACCGCCATGATGCCCCACAACAGCGCGCGGTACTGATATTTCGCAGGGATCGCGAAATAGGTGAAGATGAGGCTGATCACGAAGACGTTGTCGATCGACAGCGCCTTTTCGATGAAGAAGCCGGTGTAATATTCCATCCCTGCGGTCGGCCCGCGTTCCAGCCACACCCAGGCGCCGAACAGCAGTGCGACCCCGATATAGAATACGGAAAGCTTGAGGCTTTCGGCGATGCCGAGTTCCTTGTCCTCCTTGTGAAGCACGCCAAGGTCGAACGCGGTCAGCACGATCACGATGGCCATGAACGCCATCCAGAACCAGGTCGGCGTTCCCAGCCAGTCGGCGAAGAGAAAATCCATCACGCGATGCTTTCGCTAGCGCCTGCCTTGGGCAGTGCGCGCTTGAGGAGGAGATAGCCGGCCAGCGCCGCAATGGTCGAGCCGGACAGCACGCCGATCTTCACCGCGTCGATCTGCTCCGGCGATGCGAAGGCCAGATTGCCGATAAAGAGGCTCATCGTGAAACCGATCGCGGCAAGCAGGCTCATGGCATGGACCTGCGCCCAGTTCACCTCTTCCGGTAGGTTCGCCAGCCCCAGTTTCACGGCCGCAAATGCAAAGCCGAAGATGCCGATCTGCTTGCCGATCAGCAGGCCGAGCGCGATGCCCAGGGGCAACGGTTCGAGCAGCGCGGAAGGCGACAGGCCGAACAAGGTGACACCCGCATTGGCAAAGCCGAAAATCGGGATCACGAGGAACGCCACCCACGGGTGGAGTGCATGCTCCATCGTCTCGAGCGGCCCGTGATCGCTCTTTGTATCGAGCGGCACCGTCATTGCGGCAGCGACGCCTGCAAGCGTTGCGTGGACGCCCGATTTGAGGACGAAGGCCCACATCAGGATGGCAAGGAGAATATAGGGGATGGTGGACTGGACCTTGGCCCGTCCGATCGCCAGCATCGCGACGAACACGATCGCGGCAAGGCCGAGCATGCCGGTGTCCAGTTCGCCCGAATAGAAAAGCGCAATGATCGCAATCGCACCGATGTCGTCGATCACTGCAATGGCCAGTAGCAGCGCCTTGAGCGCGACAGGAACGCGCGAGCCGAGCAGCGAGAGGATACCGAGCGCAAACGCGATATCGGTCGCAGCCGGAATGGCCCAGCCATTGATGCTTTCAGGCGAGTTCTCATTGAGCGCCAGGAAGATGACAGCCGGGATCGCCATCCCGCCGATTGCGGCGATGAGCGGGAGCGAGGCCTTGTCCCAGCTCGACAACTGGCCTTCGAAAATCTCGCGCTTCACCTCGAGGCCGACGAGGAAGAAGAAAACGGCCATCAGGCCGTCGTTGATCCACAGGAGCAATGGCTTGTCGATGACGAAGCCGCCAACGCCGAACACCACCGGAGTCGCGAGCCCATCCTGATAGGCGGATAGCAAGGGCGAATTGGCAACCGCCAAGGCCAGCAGCGCCGCAAAGATCAGGACGATACCGCCTGCAGATTCCTTTTGCAGGAAGTCGCGCAACATGGGGGCGATGGCTTTGACCATGGTTTACTCCGGTATTTCTGGAAATGGATGGGCAGCCGCCGCCTGCACATGGGGGATGGATGTGCGGCGACGGCCCCCTTTGCTGCCGTCAGGCAGGCTTGGCGCGCTTGGCCATGCGATAGAGCGCGTCTTTCGCGCGCAATTTCATCTTCTTCAGACGAGAAATCTCCATCCCGTCGGGTGCGCGTTTGCGCAATTCGAGGCGCAAGCGCTCGTCGATCCGCTGGTGGATTTGCGTCAGTCTGTAAGTACGGGCCGTCATCGTAGTCTCCGTGATCGAGGCTTATGTCGATCGGACACCCGATGGCGCTGGGAGGCTGGGAGGGGGAGGGGAAAGGGCCTGCCAGCACGCATCGGTTGTCCGATGCGGTCCGACATCACGTGCACTTTCTCGTGCACGCCAGAGGGGCCCGGTCCGCAGTAACTAAATGCGACCGGATCGATCTGGTTTCAAGGTTTCGGAGAATTTTTTGCGCGGGATCCATAAGATCCCGATTTCAGGCAAGAAAAAAGGCGCCGCGTTTCCATGGCGCCCTTTTCGATGCCGGGATTGACCCGCTTCAGCTGGCGCTGACGCCGGCAGCGTGGTCCTGCACCAGTTCGTATGCCTTCTCGTACCATTCGTTGCCCGGATAGTTGGCACCCAGAACGGCTGCATACTTCACAGCCTCGTTGGGAATGCCGAGCGCGAGGCTGGATTCGGTGAGGCGATAAAGCGCTTCGGGAGCATGGCTGGTGGTCTGGAAGTTTTCGACCACGTTCTGGAACCGGATCTGCGCCGCGATCCATTTGCCCGAACGCTGGTAATAGCGGCCGATCTCCATTTCCTTGCCCGCGAGATGATCGCGAACCAGGTCGACCTTGAGGCGCGCGTCGGCCGCGTACTCCGACTGCGGGAAACGGCGATCGACTTCGCGCAGCGCGGTGAGAGCCTGTTCGGTCACCTTCTGATCGCGCTGGATATCGCTGATCTGCTCGTAATAGCTCAGACCGATCAGGTAATAGGCATAAGGCGCGTCCTTGTTACCCGGATGGATCGAAAGGAAGCGCTGCGCGGTCGTAATCGTCTTGTTGTAGTCCTGCGCGACGTAATAGCTGAAAGCGCTCATCAGCTGTGCACGGCGGGCCCAAGGCGAATAGGGGTGCTGACGTTCCACTTCGTCGAACAGCGCGGCGGCCAGCTTGGGCTGGTTGCGGTCGAGCCGCTCCTTCGCTTCTGCATACAGCGTTTCGACGTCGCGTGCGATGTAAGCGGTGTCTTCCGCCCCGCCCCCGCCGCGGCTTGCACAGCCGGCAGTTACAAGGGTGGCACCGACGAGGGCGCCTAGGGCGAGCTTGCGAGCGAAACGCGATTGGGTCGTCATGGTGGCGAGCCTATAACCAGCCCCCCGCTGAACGCCAAGTGAAGTTCGCGCCTAACCCACCGGATAAATGAAAAGTCAGCCGTCGCTCAGGGCGGCAGGCGCATCCCACAGCAGGTGGCGCGTATCGAGAGCCACGAGATTGTTGCTGCGGATAATCTCGCCCTTGGTGCGATAGCCGAGCAGCTGTTCGGCATCGGTTTCCGGGTTGTTGATCATCACGCGAAGCTCTTCCGAAGTGAAGTCGGACAGGCCGCGCGCACGCTCGATACCCTTGCTGTCATAGATGTGCAGGACATCGCCGCGCGTAAAATCGCCGTCTGCGGAAATCACGTCGGAGCGACGGATCGGGCGGTCACCGTTCGCAAGGCTCGAAGCGACAGCTTCGGTAACGACCAGGCTTCCGGCCATCTGCAGACGGTTGGCAATCCAGCTGTCCCAACCCGAAAGCGGATCGGGATTAGGCACCACCCGCGTGGCGCGGCCCGTGCCGTCGAGCACGCGCGAGAGCGGACGATCGACTTCGCCCTGCGCGATCCAGGTCGTGACACCGGCTTCCTGAGCCATGTTGGCGGCCTGGAGTTTTGTGGCCATGCCGCCCGTTCCAAGCGTGCTCTTGCCCTTGGTCGCGTCCATGTATTCGTTCACATCGTGGACTTCGGCCACGAACTGCGCGTCCGGATCATCGGGATTGCGGTCGTAAAGACCGTCCACGCCTGTAAGGATGACGAAATCGGTCGCGCCCACCATTTGCGCAACCTTGGCCGCGAGGCGATCGTTGTCGCCGACGCGGATTTCCTCGGTCGTGATCGTGTCGTTCTCGTTCACGATCGGCATGATGCCCGATTGCAGCAGGCGATGGACCGTATTGCGCGTGTTGAGGAAGCGACGGTGATCTTCGAAATCGCCCAGCGTCAGGAGTACCTGTGCAATGTCGAAGCCGAACTCGTGTCCGACCTGCTTGTAGGCATTGAGAAGTAGCGGCATTCCGCAGGCGGCAGCGGCCTGCTTGTCGGAGACACCGGCGCTCTCGGGAGTTTCACCGATGATGCGCAGGCCGAGCGCGACGGAACCGGAGGAGCAAACGATCACGTTCCATCCGTCTGATCGCAGGTGCGTGATATCCTCCATCAAGCGCTGAAGGAAACCATAACGGGGGGTAAGCAATTCCTGATTTGCCAGCAGCGCGGAGCCGATTTTAACAACGATGGTCTTGGATTTTGTCATAATGTAAAAGTTATTCAACCTTGAAATTTTCGGAAACCTATATAGATGGTTATGGTGCAACGCACAATAGGATTTTGAAGAAATTCCGGTGGATGAAGTGAAAAGTAATATGCTCGAACAATTATACGGCGCTGTGGAAACCTATTCAAAGTTCTTTCAAGAATTTATTACTTATACAAACGCGCCACCGGCGCAGAAACGGCAAGATACTATTATAAATACAGTCCTCATAGTCGGATGCGGAAAGATGGGATCCGCTTTGTTGGAGCAATGGTCCAAGGGACCGGAATCGATCACGGTGGTCGATCCGGGTCAGCAAAGCGTGCCCGGAGGCGCCAGGCTGGTGTCGGACCGGGCTGCGCTGGAAGGCGAACTCTTCGACTGTGTGATCGTGGCCGTGAAGCCCCAGATGATCGACGACGTGATGCCGGACTATGTCGAACACCTCGCGCCGGGCGGCTACGTGATCTCGATTGCGGCAGGCTATACGTCAGCACGCCTGTCTGCGGCGATGCATGATGCACCGGTTGTCCGCGTCATGCCCAATCTGCCCGCCGCCATCGGACGCGGCGTAAGCGGCATATTCGCCTCTCCCGAAGCGAATGAACAGCACCTCACCCACGCGCAGGAATTCATGGCCCGCGCAGGGATCACGGTCACCGTCGAAACCGAAGAACAGCTGGACCGTGTCACCGCCGTCGCTGGCTCCGGCCCGGGTTACGTGTTCGAAATCGCCCGCGCCTATGTCGAAGTGGCGATGGAGCACGGCTTTACCGAAGAACAGGCGCGCGAAATGGTGCTCGGCACCATGGGCGGCGCGATCGATATGGCCGCAGAACCCGGCGCGCTTTCGTTGGAAGAACTTCGCAACAGCGTGACCAGCAAGGGCGGGACCACCGCCGCCGGCCTCAACGCGCTCAACGGCGATGGCGGCCTTACCGAACGCCTGCGCGCCACCTTGCAGGCTTGTTACGACCGGGCGGTCGAGCTGCGCTGAACGCGCTGCCTCCCGCCTGCCACAATAATTTGATAGAAGAGACATCATGACCGACCAGACACTCGACCCGCAGATCCATATCCACGACCTCGGCCAGCGCGCCCGCAGGGCAGCCCGCGGCCTGGTATCCGCTAGCACCGAGGCGAAGAACACTGCGCTTCGCGAAGCCGCCAAGGCGCTGCGCGATGCGACGCATGAGCTGCTCGATGCGAACGGCAAGGACGTCGCCAGCGTGGAAGGCAAGAAGCCGGAAAGCTTCATCGACCGCCTTCGCCTCACCGAAGACCGCATCGAAGGCATGGCCAAGGCGCTGGAAGAAATTGCCGAGCTGCCCGACCCTGTCGGCCGCAAGCTCGCCACCTTCGAACGCCCCAACGGCCTCAGCATCGAGCGCGTTGCCGTGCCGATCGGCGTGATCGGCATGATCTACGAAAGCCGCCCGAACGTGGGCGCGGACGCTTCTGCCCTGTGCCTCAAGAGCGGCAATGCCATCATCCTGCGCGGCGGCAGCGAAAGCCGCCATTCGACCCGCGTCATCGTGGAAGCGATGCAAAAGGGCCTCGAAGCGGCAGACTTGCCCAAGGACGCCGTCCAGACCGTCCAGACGACAGACCGCGCTGCGGTCGCCGCGCTGCTCAAGGCCGATGAATTCGTCGACCTCGTGATCCCGCGCGGAGGCCGCGGCCTCGTCGAGCTGGTCCGCGACCAGGCGAGCGTGCCCACCCTCCTCCACCTCGACGGCAACTGCCACTCCTATGTCCACGCGGCGGCAGACGTCGACAAGGCCGTGAAGGTCATCCGCAACGCCAAGCTGCGCCGCACCGGCATCTGCGGGGCGACGGAGAGCATCGTGATCGACCGCGCCATCGCCGACCAGGTCGTGCCCAGGATCGCCGACGCCATGGCGGCAGACTGCGAACTGCGCGGCGACGCGGAAGCGGTTGCGATCGACGACCGGCTCAAGCCCGCCAGCGACGAAGACTGGAGCACCGAATATCTCGATCCGATCGCCAGCGTGAAGATCGTCGACGGCCTCAAGGAAGGCATCGCCTGGGTCGAGGACCACTCCAGCCACCACACCGACGCAATCCTGACCGAAGACGCGGACGCTGCCCGCCAGTTCCTCACCTCGGTCGACAGCGCGGTGGTCATGCACAACGCCTCCACCCAGTTCTCCGACGGCGGGGAATTCGGCATGGGCGCGGAAATCGGCATCGCCACCGGCAAGATGCACGCCCGCGGCCCCGTCGGCCTCGAACAGCTGTGCAGCTTCAAATACCTCGTCCACGGCGACGGTCAGACGCGGCCCTAAATCCTATTTCATTTTCCTACTGCGAAGGGTCGGGGCATTCCCCGGCCCTTTTCGCATGGGAGAGCCGCCGTGTCCGACACCAAACCCCCTACCCGCCTCCCCGACTTCACCCCCGTCCCGCGCCTGAAGGACCGCAGCAACGGGTGGAAACCGCATGTCCAGCGCGCCTTCATCGAGGCGCTGGCCGATACCGGCAGCGTCGCCTCCGCCTGCCGCGCGGTGAACCGGTCCACCCACGGCGCCTACAACTTGCGCCGCCAGCCCGGGGCCGAGGAATTCGCCGCCGCGTGGGAGGCCGCGCTCGATTTCGGCATGAAGCGGATCGAGGACGTCGCCATGGACCGCGCGCTCAACGGGGTGGAACAGCCGGTCTATTCCTACGGCAAGCTCGTCGGCACGCGCATGGTCTACAACGACCGCCTGCTGATGTTCATGCTGAGAAACCGCGCGCCCGAGCGGTTTGCCGAAGGCAGAGCCAAGGCGATGAACGCGATCGGCAAGATGGACCTGAAACGCAAGAAGAAGGAGTGGCGCAAGGAATGGGAGGCCGAGCAGGCCCGCGTCACTCCGGCAGAGGTGCGCGCCAGTATCGAGCGCAAGGTGCAGGACACGCTGGCCCTGATGGAGCGCAACCACAGCCCCCGCGCCTGGGCCGCATGGCAGGAATACAAGCGCATCCGGGCAGAGGACGAAGCAAACGGCTACCGCGCCCAGGACGACCCGGACCACCCCCACTACGCGAAGCGCACCGCCCCCGACGATCCCGCCACGCACCGCGCCGAGGACTCCATCCCCTTACCCCCGCCCCATTGGCAAAAGCGCCCCCCGGAGCCGCAGCAAGAGGAACACCCGCGCAAGCGGACGCTCAAGGATGATGGGTGGGATTGAAGTAGTTAAGGCAAGCGGGATCCGACAAGCCGGGGAAAATTGCACCATTTCCGACCATTTTCCCTACCTTAGGGTTGCGGGTGTTCCACTAATGTTTCATCAATGGGTGAGAGCGTTTCGGAGGCCAGATTGTCCCATTTCAGATTTATCGATCTCTTTGCTGGTATCGGCGGTTTGCGTGTAGGATTCAATAATATTGGCGGCCACTGCGTGTTTACTTCTGAGCGTGATAAGTATGCGCGGAGGACGTACCAAGCGAATTTTCGAGACAATCACGAACTTGGTGAAGACATTGAGCCTTTCTCGGCTGATCCAAGCCTAATTCCAGAATTTGACGTTCTTCTGGCTGGGTTCCCATGTCAGCCATTTTCCATCGCAGGGGTTTCAAAGAAGAACTCACTTGGTCGCCCCCACGGCTTCCTTGACGATACGCAAGGCACTCTGTTTTTCGATACCGCGAAAATCATCAAGCACCACCAGCCCACTGCCTTCGTATTGGAGAACGTCAAAAATCTAGAACGGCATGACAAGGGCAGAACCTTCAAAACAATCATGCATGTTTTGGAGAACGAACTGGGATACAACGTTCAAGCCCGTGTTATCTCAAGCCATCCGTGGGTCCCGCAAAAGCGGGAGCGAATTTTTATCGTCGGCTTCAAGGGAGCGACGTCATTTGATTTCGAGAAGCTGACCCTTCCTGAGACCAATCCAACCCTCGGTGAAATTCTGGAGCCGAACGAAACTGTCGATCCGAAGTACACACTGACGCCACGCTTATGGCAGTATCTTCAGGATTACCGAGCCAAACATGAAGCGAAAGGGAATGGATTTGGCTTTGGCCTCTGTGGACCAAGCGATGTCGCGAGAACGCTTTCAGCCCGTTATTACAAAGATGGCTCTGAGATTCTGGTGGCGCAAAACGGATCGAGGCCCCGGCGGCTTACCCCTCAAGAGTGCGCCCGCCTCATGGGCTTTGAATATGGTGAGCGGAAATGGATCATCCCAAAAGACGTTTCTGATACGCAAGCCTATCGTCAATTTGGCAACGCAGTCGTAGTGCCGGTTGTCGAATTCATAGCTCAAGCAATGAAATCACATCTCTATGCAGCGTTGGCTCAAAAGAGGGTGTCTTCGCAGGCCGCCTGAGTGGCAGATATAGTTTCACCATCCAAACGCAGCCAGATGATGGCTGGCATTCGAGCCAAGAACACAAAGCCGGAATTGCTTGTTCGACGTGCCCTGCATGATCGTGGCTTTCGATTCAGGTTGCATCGAACTGACCTCGCGGGAAAGCCCGACCTCTATTTCCCGAAGTTCAAGAGCGCCGTTTTTGTCCATGGATGCTTCTGGCATGCTCATGATTGCAGACTTTTTAAACTGCCCAAAACCAACACCGAGTTTTGGGAGGAAAAGCTTATGGCCAACCGGAAGAGAGATCAGCGAAATCTCATCAATCTGGAAACGCAGGGCGTTCGGTCAATAGTGATCTGGGAATGTGAAACTCGATCCACATCCGATGCATTCGCAACTCGAATGGATGAAGTCGCTCGCTGGCTGAGAAGTGCGCAGGTTTAGGATACTAGGATATGCTCACGATGCCAGGCCAATGCCTCAAGTGATGGCAAATGGTGCTCGGATTCTGGGAGGCTGATCGTCTGATCAGCATATGAAACTAGCGAACTGTTTCGATCAATCTGTGCGACCACATCGGGCACTAGGATCGTATAATCGTCATTCAATCCCATCAGCCCAGCATCAAACGCCCAGTGATGACTCTTGCAGAACAATAGCCCATTCCGAATGTCATCGCTGCCTTTCAACGAACGCGAGACAATATGTCCAGCTTCAAGCTCGGACCGACCATCAGGATGCCTCAGTCCGAGCTTACAAATGGCGCATTCATCGTAATATGAGCGTCGCACAATCCTTTGAAATGCCCTACTGCGAGCAACGCGCCTAATTCGGCTCTCCTGATGCCCAGCCTCGCTGTCAAAAAGAGCGAACTCTTTACTTGCTACGTCTTCGAGTTGTTCGATTGTTTCATCTACGACGTCTTCAGAGGCCGGCAACTCACCCTGCCGCAACGGTCCCCAGCGACTGCCGCCAAACGAAGATCTCAGGCCCTCGTAATCACTCATATTTTTTTTAATCAAAGTGAAGCGGTAATGATCATCACGATCTACACCGCGCTCTATTACGAGAATGTCATCTTTTTCAGCAAGGTTGCGTAACTCTGAAATTCCGCTCGTTATTCGCCGCTCGGGCGAGCGCTCGCCGCCCCATGTCTGATATTGATAGCGCGTTCCAACTGTCGCGATGAATAGGCTGCCAACAAAAAGGTCAGCGGTGATTGGAACGTCGACAGTAGGATTGGAGGGACTTGTCGAGTTTCTTAATAATGGGAAGTAATCTTCCAAATCCTTCGGCAGCACGAAGCCGCCTTGGTGGCCTGCCGCTTGCCCAGTGTCATTGTGTGCTAACACTTTATAGATCGGCGCATCAAATTCCATCACAATATCCAACTGAGATCATTAAGATCGAATGGGTTATCGAAGCAATTTGATGTCGTCTACAGGCATATTAGGCCCCTACTCCTCCCCCATCCGCAGCGCAGCGATAAACGCCTCCTGCGGGATGCTCACGTTCCCGTACTCGCGCATCCGGGCCTTGCCCTTCTTCTGCTTTTCCAGCAGCTTTTTCTTGCGGCTGATGTCGCCGCCATAGCATTTGGCGGTCACGTCCTTGCGGAGCGCAGCGATGGTTTCGCGGGCGATGATCTTGCCGCCGATCGCGGCCTGGATCGGGATCTTGAACAGGTGGCGCGGGATGAGGTCTTTCAGGCGCTCGCACATGCCGCGGCCGCGCTCTTCCGCAACGGAGCGGTGGACGATCAGCGATAGGGCGTCGACCGGCTCGTTATTGACGAGGATGTTCATCTTCACGAGGTCGCCTTCGCGAAGGCCGATCTGTTCGTAATCGAAGCTGGCATAGCCGCGGCTGATCGATTTCAGGCGGTCGTAGAAGTCGAACACCACTTCGTTCAGCGGCAGCTCGTAGCTCACCTGTGCGCGGCCGCCGACGTATGTGAGGTCGGTCTGGATGCCGCGGCGGTCCTGGCACAGCTTGAGGATGGCGCCGAGATATTCGTCGGGGGTATAGATCACCGCCTTGATCCACGGTTCCTCCACCGCGTCGATCCGGTTCACGTCCGGCCAGTCGGCGGGGTTGTGGATGTCGACCACGGCGGCGTCCTCGTTCTTCGTATGGGCGAGGTGCACGCGGTAAACCACAGACGGGGCAGTGGTGATGAGGTCGAGGTCGTATTCGCGGCTGAGGCGTTCCTGGATGATCTCCAGGTGCAGCAGGCCGAGGAAGCCGGCGCGGAAGCCGAAGCCCAGCGCGGCGGAGCTTTCCATCTCGTAGCTGAAGCTGGCGTCGTTGAGGCGCAGCTTGCCGATGCTTTCGCGCAGTTTCTCGAACTCGGCAGCGTCGACCGGGAAGAGGCCGCAGAAGACCACGGGCTGCACTTCCTTGTAGCCGGCAAGCGCCTTTACCGCCCCGCCCTTCACCGTGGTGATGGTGTCGCCGACGCGGGCCTGTTCGACTTCCTTGATCTGCGCAGTGATGAAGCCGATTTCGCCCGGGCCGAGTTCGGGCAGGTCGGTGCGCTTGGGGGTGAAGCAGCCGACGCGGTCGATCAGGTGCTGCGTGCCGCCCTGCATGAACTTGACGTTGAGGCCCTTCTTGATGACCCCGTCGATCACGCGCACGAGGATCACGACGCCGAGGTAGGGGTCGTACCAGGAATCGACCAGCATGGCCTTCAAGGGTGCGTCGCGGTCGCCGCTGGGCGGAGGAATACGGGCGACGAGCGCCTCGAGCGTTTCCTCGATGCCGATGCCGGACTTGGCGGATGTGAGGACGGCGTCCGATGCGTCGAGGCCGATGACTTCCTCGATTTCCGCGCGGACCTTGTCGGGCTCGGCGGCGGGGAGGTCGATCTTGTTGATGACGGGGACGATCTCGTGGTCGTGCTCGATCGACTGGTAGACGTTGGCGAGGGTCTGGGCTTCTACGCCTTGAGCCGCGTCCACGACGAGGAGCGCGCCTTCGCAGGCGGCGAGGCTGCGGGAGACCTCGTAGGCGAAGTCGACATGGCCGGGCGTGTCCATGAGGTTGAGCTCATAGGTCTCGCCATCCTTGGCGGTGTAGTTGAGGCGCACGGTCTGCGCCTTGATGGTGATGCCGCGCTCCTTCTCGATGTCCATGTTATCAAGGACTTGCTCGGACATCTCGCGATCGGTCAGCCCGCCGCAATGCTGGATCAACCGGTCGGCCAGCGTGGACTTGCCATGGTCGATGTGCGCGATGATGGAAAAATTGCGGATCTTGGAAAGGTCAGTCATTGCGACCGCCCTTTAGCCGCGCTTTGAAGACCTGTCAGCCGGAATTGCTTGTCCGGCTCTCTCGTCAGTTCTGGCTCGGACTCGCAGCGCTTTGCGACACCTTGAATTTCGGATAGCTCGACGGTGCCTGCGACTGAGCAGCCATGGCATACTTGCCGGCCGGCAATGCTTCGAGAGGTGCGCCTGCAGCTGCAAGTTCATACGGACTGACGCGGTTTCTCGTACACAAGCCGCCGGCTCCATCATCGACCAGCTCCTGCTCGAATTCCAGGCCCTGGGTATCATCCATCGTTCGGCGGACCGTACAGACAGCTAGCTGCCCTCCACCGAAATCGAGGACGAACATGGTCCCGACAGGCACATCTTCCAGACCTTCGATCATTGCGCCCGAACGCGAGAGGTTGCGCAGGGTCACATCGTAGTAGTGATCCTCATGGATGACGCCGATCCGCCGATAAACCGTACGACGGTTGGCACGCTGGCTACCCTGATCGGTCGGCTCGATGATCCACTCACCCTTCTCGATTTCCTCGATCACCTGGGCATGGCTGACAGCATCGGAATATACGAAGCCCTGGACCTGGCCGACGCCTAGATGCCTCAGCTCTTCCATAAGCTTGAGCGCGTGTACGCCCGAAGCCGCGGTCTCCATGCCGAGGGCATTCGCCAGTGCGACCACTGCGCGCACGAGTTCCATGTCACCCAGCTCGTTCCCGAGCATAGGCTCGAAAAAATTGCCCCCGATCTTGAGCGTATTGAATGGCGCACGGCGCAGATAAGCGAGCGATGATCGTCCGGATCCATACTGGTCGAGCGTCAAGCGCACACCCAACTTGAAGAGATGTCCAAGCGTGGCATCGACCTTGGAAGCATCTCCGAGGAGGACGCTTTCATTAAGTTCCAGTTCGAGCCGTGTCGGGTCGAGATCGGTTTCCTCGAGAATTCTCTCGACCAGTTCGGCAAACCCATTGGTTTCGAACTGGACCGGGGAGATATTCATGGAAAGGCGAAGAGCGCCTGGCCACTGGACCGCATCCTCGCACGCCCTGCGCAAGGCCCATTCGCCAATCGGCACGATCAGGCGGCTGCCTTCGGCAATCGGGAGGAAAGTCTCTGGCGCGACCCGTCCTCGGTCTTCGTCCTCCCAGGTATATTTCGCTTCCAGGCCCACAACAGTGTTGCTGGCGAGGTCGACCACGGGTTGGTATTCGAGGGCAAAGTCGCCAGCTTCGATGGCAGCGGAAAGATCGTCCTCCATCCGCTTGCGCAGGTTTGCTTCGTGCTCAAGGTCTGCACCATAGAACCGAAATTGACCGCGCCCCCCGTTCTTCGAAGCATACAGCGCGAGATCGGCAGCGCGCGTCAGTTCATCGCGCTCCAAACCATCGTATGGCGCGATCGCAATGCCGACCGAACACCCGATCGTGCAGCGTCCCTCCTCGACGGAATAGGGCTGCGAGAGCATCTGGATTATCTTCTTCGCGATCTCACCAAGCTCGCCGCGGTCGTCCATGTCCGGGATAAGGACCTGGAATTCGTCACCGCCAAGGCGGCCGATTTCGCCCCGTCCTCCGACTGCGCTACTCAGCCGGTCTGCGACCTGCTGAAGCAGCTGGTCGCCGGCTGCGTGACCCAGCGTATCGTTGACCTGCTTGAATCGGTCCAGATCGAGCATCATGAGCGCGGCTGTGCGCTCTGCTGCACAGAAGGTCTTGAGCGTTGAGTCGATCCGCTGCTCCATCCGGTGCCTGTTGGCGAGCCCGGTCAGGGAATCGAACTTTGCCAGACGGTTGGCTTCGGCCTCCGCTCGGAAATCTTCGGTAATGTCTATGACGCTGCCGCGAAAACCGGCGAACTCCGTCTTTTCGTCGTAGAGCGCCCGGCCAGACAGGCTGAGTACGGCATCGTTGTCGCGGGCCTGAGCCTGCGCAGACAAGTTGGAAAATGACTTGCGGGTGTTGAGTTTGAGACCAAGCGATCTGCCGTCCGTTTCACCTTCTACAGGGATCAGAACCTGCTGAAGCGGTGTGCCGAGGAGTTCTTCCGGCAGCGCGCCAAGCCGCTTCGCGATCGAGGGGGACAGGTAGACGATATTACCGTTTCGGTCGGTCGCCCAAAATCCAAGGGTACCGCTATTCTCGATTTCGTCGACGATCCGCAGCTTCTCGTCTGGGCTCATACCTTGCCGGATTTCAGGCGCAACGGTATCGCCACGAGACGAGAACAGGTTGGAAAAGGGCATGGCCCCCATAGCGGGTAGACCTCGACTACATTGAACTTGCAGGGTTCGGTCTAGATCAGAATGGTTATTTTTAGCCTAACGCCGTTCTCAAAACAGCAATTAGCCAGCCTTGCGGCTGCGCGAATTCTTGCTGGTGTCGACCTCGAGAAATTGCTTGCGAGTACCGTTCGCGGCGTTCTCGGCCATAAGCAAAGCGTATGGGTCTTCCGGAAGGCTGGCGAGAGGGGCATTCGACGCCGACGCGATTTCATAGGGCGAGACGCGGTGTCGTGTGCAGAGGCCATCTGCACCATCGCTGATAAGCGGGGTCTCGAATTCCAGTCCCTGGGTGTATTCCTCGGAGCGCCTGACGACTGCAACCGCCAACTGCCCGCCGCCGAGATCGAGCACAACCGGTGTCCCAATCGGCACATTGAGCAATCCCTCGACCCGCGCACCGGTCTTGGACAAGTCGCGCATGGTCACGTGATAGCGATGATCCTCATGGATCAGCCCGACACGGCGGAATACGCTCTTGCGCTCGGCACGGAACCGTTCAGGTCCGCGCGCCTCGTACTTCAATTCCTTGCTTTCGAGACGCTCGAGCAGTTCCTCGTGACTGATCGCCGGGGAGAAGATGAAGCCCTGGATGTGGCTTGCGCCGCGTTCTTCCACCAGGGTTAGTTCGTCCTTGGTTTCCACTCCTTCAGCGACGGTCTCCATGCCAAGCGATTCCGCCAGGCTGACAATGGCCGACATGATGGCCGGATTGTTGTTGCCCTTTTCTGTGGCGCCCCGGACAAAAGCCTGATCGATCTTGATCTTGTCGAACGGAGCCTTCTGCAGATAGCTGAGCGAAGAATAGCCCGTTCCGAAATCGTCGAGAGCAAGGCGTACACCTATCCGCTTGAGATCCTCGAACATTTCCTGCGTCCTGCCCGCATCGCCGACAAACACGCTTTCGGTGATTTCGAGCTCTAGCCTTCCTGCAGGCATGCGCGCTTCACGCAGCGCTTCCTTTACCTTTTCAGGGAAATTGTCCTGCGCAAACTGAATGGCTGAAACGTTCACCGCAACCCGCAGTTCGAACGGCCAATTGGCCGCTTCCTGGCAAACCTGGCGCAATGCCCAATCGCCCAGTTCGTTGATCAGGCCGATTTCTTCGGCAACCGGGATGAACTGCGAGGGAGGAATGAACCCGCGCTCCGGATGCTCCCAGCGCATCAATGCCTCGAGGCATTTCAGATTGTGATCTTTCGCACTGACGATCGGCTGGTAATACATCCTCAATTCGCCGTCTTCCATCGCGCGGCGGAGGTCCATCTCGATCTGGTTTCGGGTCTGTGCGCCATCGCGCATATCCACGTTGTAAAATCGATAGCAGCCCTTGCCCTTGTTCTTCGCTCCATAGAGCGCAAGGTCCGCAGCCTTCACCAACTCGTCCGGCTCGACCCCGTCGAACGGCGACACCGCGATACCGACAGAGGTTCCGATAGACACGCGGGCGTTGGCGAGCTGGTACGGCTGGGAAATCATCTTGATGAGACGATCTGCCAGTTCGCCCAGTTCGGCGCGGTCGTCCATGTCCTGCAACATGATCTGGAATTCGTCACCGCCAAGACGCCCGATTTCGCCTTTGTTTCCGACGATGCGCTCGATCCGGTTGGCAACTTGCTTGAGCAGCTCGTCGCCTGCGGGATGGCCGTGCGTATCATTGACCTGCTTGAAGCGATCGAGATCTAGCATCAGGAGTGCGCAATTGCGCTGCGATGCATGAAAAGCCTTCAGCGTGGAGGTCAGGCGCTTGGTCATGCGGTGCCTGTTGGCGAGCCCGGTAAGGGAATCATACTGCGCCATTCGCTCTGCATCGATGCGCGATGCGCGGCTGGCAGTTACGTCTTTCGCGCTGCCGCGATAGCCGATGAAATTCTTCTCGTCATCGTACTGGGGAACTCCGGTTAGCTCCCAGTATTGCGGATTGTCGTGCTCGCTCGCCACGACTTTGACCGGATGGTGGCTAATCGAATTGCGTGCGCTGACAAGGAACTTGAGCGGGCGGCCTTCACGAACGTGCTCTTCATCTTGATTGAAGAATTCTGCGATCGGCCGTCCAATCGCCTCCTTCTTGGTCAGTCCGACCTGCGCAACAGCAGAGGGAGACAGGTAGATGATACGGTTCTCGGAATCGGTCGCCCAGAACCACCCGAGGCCGGCATTCTCGAAGCTGTCGAGCATCTGGATGCGCGAGAACGCCTTGGGAGCATCGATGCCCTCGCCCTGGTTTTCGTTCGCTGCAACCTTCGCTCTTGAAGGCTTCTTGCTCCGCTTCGAGAAAAATCCACTCATATCTTAACCCGATTATCCTTGCTTCCGCGTTTTCCACGCGGTTGACGTGCTCTGCTAGCGGCAAATCGTTACCCAATGCATAACCATCGGGGCTGGGGGTTCTCGGCGCTCCTCAAGGATGCTTGCGTCCCGTCTTCCCTGAAGGCATTGTCTCGCTCGGACTTGCGGGGGAGAGAGCCGCCAATGCGACATATCGCCATCATCGGGTCGGGCCCGGCCGGATATTACACCGCCGAAGCAGCCGGAAAGCAGTGGGAGGACGAGGCGCGCATCGACGTCTTCGACAAACTTCCCGTACCATACGGCCTCATCCGCACTGGCGTTGCCCCGGATCACCAGTCGATCAAGGGCGTAGCGCGTCGATACGAGAAAACGGCTCTTAGCGAGAACGTTCGTTTCGTAGGCAATGTCACGGTTGGCGAGGACGTTTCGGTGCCTGAACTGCAGGAGCTTTACGACGCGATCATTTTTGCCACCGGCGCACCGGAAGATCGATCGCTTGGGCTGGAGGGCGAGGATGCTTCGAACATTTTCGGCAGTGCTGCATTTGTTGGCTGGTACAACGGCCATCCCGAATTTGCCGAGATAGACCCCGACTTGTCCAGGCGACATGCGGTCGTGATCGGCATGGGCAATGTCGCGCTAGACGTGGCGCGTATCCTTTCGAAAACCGAGGACGAACTCGCTGGTTCGGACATCGTCGAGCATGCTCTCTCGATACTGCGCAGTTCAAAGCTTGAAACGATCACGATCCTCGGACGGCGCGGGCCGCACCAGATCATGATGACGCCGAAGGAACTTGGCGAACTGATGCACCTCGAACGCGCCAGTCCCCATGTCGAGGGCGATGACCTGCCCCCTGAAGGCGATGATGCCATCCTTGAGCCGGGCCTGCGCAAATCGGTTACCCTGCTACGCGACTTCGCAGCGATCCCCGAAAGCATTCACGGCGAGAAGACTATCGCGATCGAATTCGATTTTTTCGCCAACCCGCTCCGGTTTTTGACTGAAGACGGCAGGCTTAATGGCGTAGAGGTGGAGCGTACGGTCATCGACAAGGGCCGCGCGGTGGGAACCGGTGAAACCTACATCGTGCGAGCGGATGTGGCGGTGACCTGCATCGGTTACCGCTCGTCCGCTATCGAAGGCGTCCCGTTTGATGAAAGACAGGGACGTTTCGCCAATGACGAGGGCCGCATCCTTACCGGCCTCTACTGCGTGGGTTGGGCGAAGAGAGGGCCTACCGGGACCATCGGCACGAACCGACCGGATGGATACGGCGTTATCGAGAAAGTGGCCGAGGATATCGGCCAGGGTGGGCGCAAGCGCGGGCGCGAAGGCTTCGACGAATTGGCCCGCGAACGAGGTCTCGACGTTGTCACTTTCCGGGATTGGCAAAAGATCGAGGAAGCGGAAACCGCCGCAGCGCGCGCAGGCGCGCCCCGTGAAAAGTTCGTCGACATCGCAAGCATGATCGCCGCCCGTAATTAAGCGGAACACTGGCGCGTGGCGCCGCATTGGAATAGTAGCAAGAACAAAGACAAAAGAGGATCCGTACAATATGGCACAGCTCGAAGACGAAGCCGCACAGTCCACCAGCGCCCTTGGCCCCCTGATTGGCCTGACGCGGGAGGATATCTTCGGTGCGGTCGCCGTCATGCTGCGCGAGACCGCATCCGATCCCCAAAGACTGATGAAACATAGCCAGGAAGTCGGCCAGGACATGATCAAGATCATGACCGGCAAGAGCGAATTGGCACCCGACCCCAAGGACAAGCGTTTCCGCGATCCGGCATGGCAGTACAATCCCTTCATGCGGGCTGGCATGCAGTATTACCTGGCCGTCCAGAAAGGCGCTTCGCGCTGGCTCGAGGACCTGGAACTCGACGATCTAGAACGTGACCGCGCCCGCTTCATTTCGAACATCATCATCGACGGGCTGGCGCCGACGAATACGCTGGTCGGAAATCCCACCGCCCAGAAGATGGCGATCGACTCAGGCGGTCTCAGCCTCATCAAGGGGCTCAAGAACGCATATGATGACATGGTCCACAACAAGGGCATGGTTAGCCAGGTCGACAAGAAACCGTTCAAGCTGGGCGAAAATATCGCCACATCGAAGGGCTCTGTCGTTCTGCGCACGGACATGATGGAATTGGTCCAATACGCGCCGACAACCGACGAAGTGTACGAGATTCCGCAGCTGACCATCCCGCCGCAGATCAACAAGATGTACATCAACGATCTTTCGCCCGAAAAATCGGTGGTGAAGTACCAGCTAGACAACGGCATCCAAACTTTCGTCATCAGCTGGAAGAACCCGACCAAGGAACAGGGCCACTGGGACATGGCCGATTACGTTCGCTCCTGCCGGGAAGCGATGGAGGCGGTTAGCAAGATTACCGGTTCCAAGAAGGTCAATGTGTCCGCCGGTTGCTCTGGCGGCCAGACCGCTTCGATGCTCGCAAGCAAGATGGCATCCGACAAGGACGACCTGCTCGGCGCGCTTACGCTTATGGTCTGCGTCCTGCATCCCAAGCAGAACGATATAGAAGCGGGCTCGCTCGTATCGGAAAACGGCCTCGCCCTCGCCAAGCGTCGTGCCTCCAAGAAGGGCGTGATCAAGGGAGACGATCTGGCGCGCGGCTTTGCCTGGCTGCGCCCGAACGACCTCATCTGGAATTACGTGATCAACAATTATCTTCTCGGCCAGGACCCGCCGGCGTTCGACGTGCTTTTCTGGAACGCGGATGCGACCAATCTTTCGGCCGCGCTGATGGGAGACTTCCTGACCGTGTTCGAAACGCTCGCCTTTACGAAGCAGGGCGAAGTCGAGATGGTAGATCACAAGATCGACCTGTCCAAGGTAACGAGCGACCTGTTCATTCTGGGCGGCGTGACCGATCATATCACGCCCTGGAAGGCGACTTATCGGTCGACGCGGCTGTTTGGGTCCAAGGATGTAACCTACGTTCTTTCGCACTCCGGCCATATGCAGGCCATTCTCAACCCTCCGGGAAATCCGAAAGCGCGCTATTACATCCAGAAGGACGAGAAGAAAAAGCTGCCCGAGACTGCCGACGAATGGCTGAAGGGAACGGAAGAAGTTTCAGGGTCTTGGTGGCCATACTGGATGGAATGGGTGCAGAATCGCGCGGGCGAGAAGAAGAAGGCGCCTGCGAAATTGGGGAACAAAGCTTACGAACCGCTGGACCCCGCCCCCGGACTGTACGTTATGGAGGAGTGCTGACACCTTTGTCGGCGAGCAACAGGATAAACGCGTGACCGCATCGAAAGACGAACCCATGACCGCCACCATCGAAATGATCGAGGCAGGCGGTCGGACTTTGCGCGTCGCGCATTGGCGTCTGGACCAGGAAAGCGACCATTTCCCGATGCTGTTTTTTAACGGTATCGGCGCCAATATCGAAGCGGTCGCGCCGCTTGCGGAAATGCTGACCGAACGCGCGTTCATCATGTTCGACATGCCGGGCACCGGAGAAAGCCCCGATCCGGTAATGCCCTACAACCCGTTCACGATGTGCTGGACCGCCAGCCAGATATTGAATCAGCTCGATGTCGAGATTGTCGACGTCATGGGCGTCAGCTGGGGCGGCGCGATGGCGCAGCATTTTGCGCTCCAACACCCCCGCCGGACGCGTAGACTGGTGCTGGCGGCGACCACTGCAGGAATGCTGATGGTGCCGGGCAATCCGGCCGCCCTCACCAAGATGGCCGACCCACGCCGCTATATCGATCCGGAATTCATGAACGAACACTTCGCAACGCTTTATGGCGGCGTCGATCCCGACGGCGAAGCGCATCAGAAAGACAGCCACATCGGGCGCCTCAAGCCGCCCTCCCCGCGCGGATATATGTACCAGCTCCTTGCGATGCTGGGCTGGACCAGCCTGCCTGCGCTGCCCTTCCTCAACAAGGAAGTGCTGATCATGATGGGCGACGACGACCAGATAGTGCCGTTGATCAACGGGCGTATTCTGGCCTCGACCATCCGCAATTCGCAACTTGAGGTGATCAAGGGCGGCGGGCATCTGTTCTTGCTCACCCACGCCGATGAAAGCGTTGCAACGTTGCGCGCCTTTCTCGACGCCCGGAAAGGCGAGGACCGTGCCGCGGCCTGATCTCGGCTCAAGCGGCTGATGGAAAGCGCCGCCCCCGATCCTCTCGTTCGCCCTTTGGCGGCGCGAGAGACACGGGGGAACGGAGGGGCTCTGGGAAAAACGGGGTTTGCCTGGGCCGTCTTTGAGTGGGCCCGCAATCCCTATTACATCCTGATCGTCATCTACATTTTCGCGCCGTACTTCGCACGGGACATAATCGGAGCCGACCTCCTTGCGAGCGGAGAGCTCGATGGACTGACTGCCGAAGATGCACAGGCCACGGCCAACGCAAGGGGACAGGCAACTATCGCCTCGGTCACCAAATGGGCGGGTGTCATAGCCGCCCTTACCGCCCCCTTCCTCGGGGCGGCGCTGGACAGGGGCGGCAGATTGAAGCCGATCCTAGCTCTCTTCCTCGGTGCCATTACGATCTCCTCCGCGCTGCTTTGGTTCGCCATGCCCGGTGGACAGGGTCTCTCAGTGCCCGCAATCATGACATTGCTGGTGATCGCCTATGTCAGCTACACCTATTCCGAGGTCACCCACAATTCGATGTTGAGCGTTGCGGGCGAACCGCGGCGTTTGGCTATGATATCGGGCCTTGGCCTCGGGCTTGGCAATCTTGCCGCATCGCTCATCTTCATAGCCATCGCGCTGCTCTTCGTCCTGCCTGCACTCGTTAGTTGGCCCTTTGCCGAAGCGCAGTTCGGTGTCGATCTGACCAAGTTCGAACATGCGCGGCTGGCAGGACCGGTGTGTGCCGTTTGGCTGGCAGGCTTCTCGATCCCCTTCTTCCTGCACGCGAAAGACCCGGGGACGCCCGGCGCAAGCTGGCTCAAGGCATTTCGCGAAGGCGCGCAGAGCGTCATTCGCACGGTTCGCAAGGCAGCGCACTACCGCGAGCTCATGAAATTCCTCCTCGCGCGCATGTTCTACGCCGACGGAATGGCAGCCCTGCTGGCGCTCGGTGCGGTTTATGTCGCGCTTTTTCTCGAATGGAATTTTCTTGAGATGCTCTGCTACGCGATTTTCGCGAGCATCTGTGCGTTCGGGGGCGGTATCTTCGGTGGGTGGCTGGAAGAGAAAGTCGGTGTGAAACGCGCTCTCGCGCTTGAAATCATGGCGATGATCGTCACCGGCCTCGTCCAGCTGTCGATAACGCAGGAGAGCCTCTTTCTCGGCCTCGTTCCTAATTTCGAGGTCTGGGACGGCATTGTGTTCTCCACCCTTTCCGACCTGACCTATCTCGGCCTCATCAGCATTATCGCGATCACGGCGACTGCCAGTATCTCCTCAAGCAGAACCATGCTGGTAGCGCTTGCACCGGAGGGCCGAAGCGGCGAGTTCTTCGGGCTCTACGCCATCGCCGGTACCATCACGGTCTGGATGGGCCCGCTCCTGGTCGAGCAGTTCACCCTGTGGTCTGGCGACCAGCGGATCGGGATGCTGTCGATAAACCTGCTCTTTCTCGTCGGCGTTGCAACGCTGCTAACCGTGCGAATGACAAGCCGTCACGACTAGTCCGCGCTGGACTCATAAGTTGCAATGTGGAACCTTCTCTCGCCGAGAGAGGAGATTCACCATGCCTGCATTCGACCTGATCATCCGCGGAGGTACGATCGTCGATGGGAGCGGCGAAGCGCCCTTCACCGGCGACGTTGCCATCAAGGACGGTCTTATCGCCCAGGTGGGCGAGGTGACCGGCGATGCGCAGGAAACCATCGACGCATCCGGCATGATCGTCACTCCGGGCTTCGTCGACATCCATACGCATTACGACGGGCAGGCGACATGGGACCAGGAAATGGCCCCTTCCAGCTGGCATGGCGTGACCACCGTCGTCATGGGCAATTGCGGGGTCGGCTTTGCACCTGCCCGCCCCGACCAGCACGATTGGCTGATCGGGCTCATGGAAGGCGTGGAAGACATACCCGGCACTGCCCTTGCAGAAGGCATCACCTGGGAATGGGAGACCTTCCCCGAATATCTGGATGCCCTGGAGAAGATGCCGCGCGCCATCGATGTTGGCACACACGTCCCGCACGGAGCGGTGCGGGCCTATGTACTTGGTGATCGTGAAGAACCCGGCGCCGTCCCGACCCAGGATGATCTCGCCAAGATGTCGGCAATTGTTGAAGAGGGAGTTCGCGCTGGAGCGCTGGGTTTCTCGACCAGCCGCACCGTGCTCCACAAGGATGTGGACGGCGTGCTCGTTCCCGGGACCACCGCTACCGCCGAAGAGCTCGTCGAGCTAGGCAGGGCCATGGGCCGCGTCGGGCATGGCGTGTTTGAAATGGCCAGCGACCTGCAGCGCGACTGGAACGAGTTCGAATGGATGGGCAAGCTGAGCCGCGAAACCGGTCTGCCGGTCACCTTTGCAGCGCTTCAGTCGATAGCGAAGGAACTGCCGCTCGACGAACAGATCGCAACTATGCGCGCCGAGAACGACAATGGCGCCAATATCGTCGCCCAGATCGCCTTGCGCGGGAACGGCGTGATCATGGCCTGGCAGGGAACGGTGAATCCCTTCGTCTATCGACCGAGCTGGCAGGCCATCGCCGAGCTCCCTTGGGAAGAAAAGAGAGCAAGGCTGGAAGACCCGCAGTTCAAGGCCCAGCTTCTTTCCGAAGCGAACGACTATTCTGAAGCACCTGCGGACATCCTCCCGGTCGTAGCCGCCCTCACCCAGGGTTGGGCGCTGATGTACGAAATGGACGAGGATTTCGACTACGAGCCCGAAGATCACGCGACTGTTCAGGCACGAGCGGACAAGGCCGGTGTCGATGCGCAGGAGTATGCCTATGACATGCTATGCCGCGATGACGGGAAAGGCTTCATCTATTTCCCGATCCTCAATTACGCAGACAAGAACCTCGATTTCCTCCATCCGTTGCAGCATGCGGACGACACGGTGAATTCACTGTCCGATGGCGGCGCACATTGCGGAACGATCTGCGATGCGGCGTCTCCCACGTTCATGCTTGAGCACTGGGTCCGCGATCGCAAACGCGGGGACCGCATCACGCTCGAAAATGCGATCAAGCGCCAATGCAACGACACGGCCCGCCTGTATGGGCTCGAAGATCGCGGAGTGCTGGCACCGGGCTATCTCGCGGACATCAATATCATCGATATGGAACGTCTGAAGCTGGGCAAGCCCTGGCTGGCATTTGACCTACCCGCTGGCGGAAAGCGCCTGCTGCAAAAGGCCGAGGGCTACGTCGCAACCATCAAGAACGGCGTCGTTACATTCCGTGCAGGCAAATGGACCGGCGAGACACCGGGCGGTCTGATCCGAGGGCCGCAACGCGCCGAACTCGCGGAGGCGGCAGAATGAAAGCGATCCGAACCGGCGCCACCCCGTCCACGCTGGATGCACTCGAGCTTGTCGATATCGACGCACCCCCTCCCCCCTCGGCTGGCGAGATCAGCGTGGACATCAAGGCGAGCTCCCTGAATTACCACGATTATGCAGTCGTCAAAGGGATGATCCCGACCGAGCAGGGGCGCATCCCAATGTCCGACGGTGCCGGCGTTGTCACTGCAGTCGGGGAAGGTGTGTCTGAATTCGCAGTCGGTGATCATGTAGTGAGCACATTCTTCCCGGAATGGCTCGACGGACAGCCGCCGCAGACTGCCTTCACACGGGTCCCGGGTGACGGGATAGACGGATATGCGTGCGAACGCGTTACCGCGCCAACCCACTGGTTCACTCGCGCTCCCGCTGGTTTCAGCCATGCCGAAGCAGCCACCCTCACGTGCGCCGGATTGACGGCATGGCGGGCGCTCTTCGTCGATTATTCGCTGAAACCCGGTGACACTGTTTTAGTCCAGGGCACAGGCGGCGTTTCCATTTTCGCCCTGCAATTCGCCAAGGCAGCGGGTGCCACGGTAATCGCAACCAGTTCCTCCGACGAGAAGTTGGAGCGGGTCAAGGCAATGGGGGCCGATCACCTTATCAACTACAAGGAAATTCAGGCCTGGGGACCCAAGGCCCTGGAGTTGACCGGCGGTCGCGGCGTCGATTGTGTTGTCGAAATAGGCGGCGCAGGCACGCTGGACCAATCGATGCTTGCTACCCGGGTAGGCGGGCATGTCGCCCTTATCGGTGTGCTCGCCGGGTTTGCCGGCCCCGTGCAGACCGCCCTGCTATTCTCCAAGAACCTGAAGGTGCAGGGTTTGACCGTCGGCAGCCGTGCGATGCAGCAGGACATGATCGCAGCGATCGAGGCCAATGGCATCAAGCCGGTGATCAGCGACACCTTCCCTTTGGGTAGGCTGGCCGACGCCTTCCGTCATCAGGAAAGCGGCGGACACTTCGGCAAGATCGCGATCGAGATCTAGGGCTCGATCACGATCCCCTTTGCGGGATCGACCTTGCCGCCGAGCATTTCGACGAAGACATCGCGTGCTGCAGCGAGTCCCGAATGGCGTTCGATCTCGACGGAATCGCCCGAATCTTCGAGAAAACCGCGCCAGCTTTCGGCGACCATGGCGCCAGCTTTTTCCGGTCCATGTTCCTTGAACAGGGCCACAGCGTGATCCGGCGCGAAGAAGAGCGTCGGCGTCGGTCCTGGCAGATCGGACGCGCCGCCCATGCCCGACCCTCGTTCTTCGATATGGGTCACCCCCACCAGGCACGAGTATTTGAGCGCGTCTCCGAAATGCTGGTGCAGGTCGCGCAGCAGGCCGGCATTTCCGGCAAAGTCGACAGTGACGCTAGAGACACGTTCGATTTGGTCGACTGCATCGTAAGGCAGCACGTCATCGTAAAGACCGCTGTCCTTCACGAACTCCACATTGCCCGATGACGTCAGGCCGATGCGTTTAACCTGGGGAGAACGGCGCTTGGTCACACTCGCCAGACCCATCGCAGTCTTGGAAGAAGCGCTGGTCAGGATCACCTGAGTTGCGTCAAACCACTCTTGCGTGCGCATGAAATATTCGATGAGAAAACCCGTCTTGAAGAGCGGACCAAAAATCATCCGCTCTCCTTCACGCGCAGGGTCGTGTTCGGGGTCGGCCGCCAGTCGGGAATACTGATTGTAGATCGGGCTCATCGGCTGGCGGTGTTCGGCCATGTCGACGAAGCCCGATGCAGAAACCTTGCCCGGCATCACGTCGAGGTGGCTTGCCATCGGGAGGTATCCGTAGACCCTTTCCCCTTCCGAAAAGTCGGGATGATTGCTCTCGATCACCCGCGCGTGCCCCCACATTGGTACGATGCCCATGCCGTCCGGTGCGGGGAAGAAATTCCAATATCCGAAACCGTCACCGACGACAGCGTAGGTGATGTTGTTCGCAGTGACCGAGAAGCTCTCGATGGCAAGGCGAACACCGCCATCGGCTAGCGGACCTGCATCCAACTCCACCAATTCGGTGTTGGTCAGCTTCGACTTATCGACGTGAACCTGCTGCATGGCGCATCTCCCTCTTTGTGGGAGACGCTAGCCGTGCAGTCTCTCGAATGCGAGTGCTAAACCCGCATAGGCATCAGGACATACAGCGCCGGGCTGTCATCATCCTTGCGGATGAGCGTTGGCGCCCCTGCATCTGCGAGATGGATTTCCACCGTATCGCTGTCGATCTGACCCAGGATGTCCTTGAGGTAGGAGGCGTTGAAACCGATCTCGAAGCCTTCGGCACCGTATTCAGCCGAAAGTTCTTCGGTCGCTGTGCCATTGTCGGGCGATGTGACGGTCAGTGTCACCTTGTCCTTGTCGAGCCCCATCTTCACCGCGCGGGTCTTCTCGGTCGCGATCGTCGCGACGCGGTCGACGCCTTCGTGGAAGGTGCGCGGGTCGATCTTGAGCAGCTTGTCGTTGCCCGTGGGGATGACACGCGAGTAATCCGGGAAGGTCCCGTCGATCAGCTTGCTGGTCAGCACCATGCCGCCATGGCCGCCGAGCGTGAAACGGATCTTGCTGGCCGAAAGGTCGATCTGGACGTTGGCGTCCATCTTTTCCTCGAGCAGCTTGCGCAGTTCGGCAACAGCTTTGCGCGGCACGATGACGTCCGGCATGCCTTCCGCACCATCGGGCCGTGCCAAGGTGAAACGTGCAAGGCGGTGGCCGTCGGTCGCGGCAGCCTTCAAAACCGGCTGGTCTTCATCCGACACGTGCAGGAAGATGCCGTTGAGATAGTACCGGGTTTCTTCCGTCGATATCGCAAAGCGCGTCCGGTCGATCATCTCGGCGAGCGTCTTGGCCGGAAGCTCGAAACTTGTCGGCAGATCGCCTTCCACGATTACGGGGAAATCGTCGCGCGGCAGGGTCGGAAGCGAGAAGCGGCTGCGACCTGCCTTGATCGCCATGCGGTTGTCAGCCGTTTCCAGGCTGACCTGGCTACCGTCGGGCAGCTTGCGCGCGATATCGAACAGGAGGTGGGCAGAAACAGTGACAGAACCATCGCTCTCAACGCTGGCTTCCATGTGTTCGACCACTTGCAGATCGAGGTCGGTCGCCATGACCCGCAGACCATCGCCTTCCGCTTCGATCAGGACGTTCGACAGGATCGGGATCGTGTTGCGCCGTTCGACGACGGATTGAACGTGGGAGAGACAGCGCAGCAGCGTGGCGCGTTCGATAGTGGCCTTCATGGGTCCTTCTTTCGTCCCTGTTGGGCGAAGCAGGGGCCGGAATCGCCCCTACGCGCCGGAATACGGATAACGACCTTAGCGAGGCCGCCTACGGGGGCAAGGCTCCGTCACGTCGCGAACCCGCCCCCTGATCGATTCCTTGGGGATAAAGGGGTATTTAGCCCATCATCGCCATGCCGCCATTCACGTGCAGCGTCTGGCCGGTGACATAGGCAGCCTCGTCGCTGGCGAGATAGGCCACCGCGGCGCCGATTTCGTCGCCCTCGCCCATGCGGCCCATCGGAATACGTTCGTTGATGGCAGCTTTCTGGTCGTCATTGAGAGCATCGGTCATCGCCGTGCGAATAAAGCCCGGTGCGACGCAGTTCACCGTGATGTTACGACTGGCCAATTCCTGCGCCAGGCTCTTGCTCATGCCGGTGAGGCCGGCTTTCGCCGCGACATAGTTCATCTGCCCCGGATTGCCGGTGTGGCCGACAACACTGGTGATAGAGATAATGCGACCACCCTTGGCCTTCATCATCGGCCGCGCACTGGCACGCATCAGGCGAAAACTGGCCTCGAGGTTGATGCGGATCACCTCATCCCATTCCTCGTCCTTCATGCGCATTGTCAGGTTGTCGCGCGTGATACCGGCGTTGTTGACGAGAATATCCATCTTGCCGAGCGTATCCACCGTCGCGGGAATGAGTTCTTCCACCTGCGTCGTATCGGAAAGGTTGCACGTGATTTCGACATGATCGCCGCCCGTGTCCGCGTTCAGCTGTTCGCGAAAGGCGCGTAGCTTGTCGCCGTTGGAGCCAGATAAGGCGACCCGCGCGCCCTGATGTGCCAAAGCATAGGCGATCGACGAACCGATACCGCCGCTGGCGCCGGTAACGAGGGCGGTCTTGCCTTCCAGGCTAAACATCATGCGTTCTCCTTCGCGAAATTCTCGAGATCTTCCATGGTGACGAGGCTGATCGTTGTCGCCTCCTTGTCGATGCGGCCGACCATCGGTCCGAGCACCTTGCCGCCGAGTTCGACAAAGCGTTCGACGCCAGCTTCGCTCATGGCGAGGACGCTTTCACGCCAACGAACGCGACCAGTGACCTGGTCGACCAGCAGGCGCTGCTCTTCGGCAGGGTCCGTGACGCGGGATGCCGTGACATTGGCGAACAAGGGCACCCAAAAGGCCGATGGCGACGTCTCTTCCAGCGCCAGCTTCATGCGCTGGGCAGCAGGTTCCATCAGGGAGCAATGGAAGGGAGCGGAGACGGGCAGCTTGATGCCGCGCTTGATCCCATGCTCCTTTGCAAGCTCGATCGCGCGGTCGATCGCTTCAGCATGGCCGGAAATGACGACCTGCGTCGGGTCGTTGTCGTTGGCAACTTCGCAAACCTGACCCTCGGCCGCGGCCTCTGCCAGGGCAGTCGCTTTCTCGATGTCCGCACCAAGCAGAGCCGCCATGGCACCGACGCCGATGGGCACAGCGTCCTGCATCGCGATACCGCGCAGGCGAAGTAGTTTTGCGGTTTCGGCGAGGCCGAAAGCACCGGCCGCGCAAAGAGCCGAGTACTCACCCAGCGAATGGCCTGCAACGCAGCTTGCCTTATCCGCCAGAACGACGCCGAATTCCTTTTCGAGAACACGCAGCGTGGCGATCGAATTCGCCATGATCGCGGGCTGTGCATTCGAGGTCAGCGTTAGTTCGCCTTCCGGTCCGTCACGCATGACGGCAGACAGCTTCTGATTCAGCGCCTCGTCGACTTCTTCGAAAACTTCTCGGGCGTAGGCGCTGGCGTCGGCTAATTCCGTCCCCATGCCAACCTTCTGGCTGCCCTGTCCGGGGAAAATGAAAGCAGTCATGTTTCTCTCCTGTTGGGAGCGGCGCTTAGGCGCGCAAGGTCCGTCCCTCAAGACCGAAAGGCACGATCTTGTTGGCAGACGAATGCCCGACCTCCGCTCGCCCGAGATAGGAAATCCCGCTACGGCGACACCAGTCTTGGACAATTTCCTCTGCGCTTGCCCCGAAAGGGCGATCATTCTCGGGAACCGCCGTAACCTCGCCCAGCCTGATGCCTGCAATGTTTCCGATCTGGGCCGTCACATGGAACAGCAATCGGTCGACGGCATATTCATATTCCCCGACTTCCTCGAGGTACACTTCGTGCCCTGTCAGATCCGGCATGAATGGGGTGCCGACCAGCATGGCGAGCGTGTAGAGATTGAACGCCACGACCGGCCGATCCGGCAGCGATGGCTCCAATCCATCCGAATTTCCCGACAGGTATGCCAAGACACGGCGGATCGCCACATCGCCTCCTTCGCGCTTGATATCGACCGGCATGGGAGCGTGGACCGGAGTGCCGATACCCGCTCGGTATAGGGCACCAAGCAGCGTGCCGCAGTCGGAATAGCCGAGGAAGAGCTTGCTTCTCGCGGGATCACCGACTTGCTCGAGAAATCGAGCCGCGATGCGGTTCGATCCGTATCCGCCCTTCGCAAACCATACGGCATCGATATCCGGATCGTTTGCGCACTCTAGCAAAGCTGCCAGCCGCGTCTCGTCGGACCCCGCAAAATGTCCCTTTTCGACGAAGCACTGCTCGTGAAACTGCAATTCGATCCCGGGAAATTCCGCTGCTGCCAGATCGGTCACCTGTTCCGCATAGTGGCGGTTGAGCGGGGTCGCGGGGGCGCAAATGGCCACTTTTCGGATCGGACGGTGCACATCTGCGGTCATGCCTGCTTGTCTTGGCGGCTGCAACTGCATAGCGAGACAGGAATGAGCGACTTCCCCAGCCCTGATGAACTATTCGCCCGCCCGTTCTTCTTTGTCGGTATCGGCGGGTCGGGGATGCTGCCTCTTGCGCAGATCCTAAAGGGCAGAGGGTGCACGGTAGCCGGATCCGATCGCAGCTTCGACCAAGGGCGCTCCCCCGAGAAATTCGCCGCGCTCGAACATCAGGGGTTCGAACTTCATCCCCAGGACGGCAGCGGGATCGTTTCGAGCGAGCAGATCGTCGTCGCATCCGCCGCGATCGAGGACACTGTGCCGGAAATCAAGATGGCGAACGAGCTCGATTGCCTGCGCCTGACGCGTGCCGAACTCAATTCGATCCTCTTCAACACCAGCGGCGCAGGCCTGGCCGTGGCCGGGACTAGCGGCAAATCGACCGTAACTGGCATGCTGGGCTGGATTCTCGAGGCGACCGGACGCGCGCCCACCGTCATGAACGGCGCCGTGATGAAAAACTTCGTCTCGCCGCAGCGTCCATTCGCCAGCGCCGTCGTCGGATCGCAAAGCCTTTATGTCAGTGAAGTCGACGAGAGCGACGGGTCGATCGCGCTCTACAAACCGGCGGTCGGCATCCTTCTTAACGTCTCGCTCGATCACAAGAGCATGGAGGAATTGCGCCAGCTATTTGGCGATTATCTGTCGCGCAGCCGCATCTCGGTAATCAATGCGGACGATCCGGAGGCGCTTGCCCTCCTGCCCCACGCGAAAGAGGTCATCACCTTCGGGATCGATCAGGAAAAAGCGCAAATCGGCATCGAGCCGGGAAGCATCGCTGAGGGGCCCGTCCGGCAGGCCGCCATGGTCGTCGACCGGCATGACGGCAGCCAGCACGCTCTTCGGCTGAATATGCCCGGACGCCACAATCTCTCAAATGCGCTCGCAGCGATAGCCGGAGCAGCCGCAGCCGGGGTACCGATCAACGAATCCGTCCATGCGCTGGCCGGTTTCGACGGACTCGCCCGGCGTTTTGACATTGTCGGCACCACTCACGCCGCCATCACCGTTATCGACGATTTCGGACACAATCCCGAGAAATGCGCGGCCACGTTGAAAACATTGAAGGCCCATGACGGCCGCGTCCTCGCCTTCTTCCAGCCGCATGGATATGGCCCCTTGCGCCAGATGGGCGAGGAACTGGCGCGGACATTCATCGAGGAATTGGGCGCCGACGATCGCGTAATCTTTTCAGACCCCGTTTATTTCGGCGGAACGGTCGACCGCAGCGAGGGGAGCGAGCGGATCGTGAAGCTCATTGCCGACGGCGGCGCAAGGGCCGAACACATACCGTCGCGCAAGGACGCCGAGGACCGCCTCGTGTCGCTCGCCCGTCCCGGTGATCGCATCGTGATCATGGGCGCGCGCGACGACACGCTGAGCGAGTTTGCGCAGAGGATTTTCCAGCGCCTCTCGTGATTGATCAGTGGGCTTCGGCGCCCTCGCCCATGCCATGGCCCATCTTGAAGACCTTGTGCAGCAGGATCACGATCACGAAGCCCAGGCCAAGGCCGACCAGCGCCGAAATCGCAGCATAGGTCGCCCAACCGAGCAGACCTGACAATCCGCCCGTGACCGTCTCGACAGCGTGCTGGACTCCATGCGCCCAGTCCGACGGGCCGTGCAGGCCGAGCTCGTGCAGGCCGTGCAGGATGATACCCCCGCCGACCCACAGCATGGCAATGGTGCCGATGAACGAGAGGGCTTTCAGGATGTAGGGTACCGAGCGCACAAGAAATCGGCCGAACGTCTCCGCAGCTTGCGATTTGCGTTTGGATAGATGGAGACCGATGTCGTCCAGCTTCACGATAATGGCCACTGCACCATAGACGAAAAGCGTGACCGCAATGCCCACGATGGCCAGCACACCGGCACGCACGATAAAGTCTTCCGAGGCTACTTCGTTGAGAGTGATCGCCATGATTTCGGCGGAAAGGATGAGGTCCGTTCTGATCGCCCCTGCGACGCGCTGCTTCTCGAAGGCGACCGGATCGACAATCTCGTCCTCGAGTGTCTTGCCGTGCTTCTCTCCGCCCAGCTTCTCCATCACTTTTTCGGCACCTTCGTAGGACAGGTAAGCCCCGCCCAGCATCAGGATAAATATGATCGCCGAGGGCAGCAGCCAGCTGAGAATCAGGGCGCCGGGAAGAAGGATCAGCAGCTTGTTTTTCAGCGACCCCTTCGTGATGTTCCAGATGATCGGCAGCTCGCGAGCCGGGCTGAGACCCGTGACGTAGGACGGCGTTACGGCCGCATCGTCGATCACCACTCCGGCAGTCTTGGTGCCCGCCCTGCTGGCAGCGACGGTGATATCGTCCACTGATGCGGCGGCTGTCCTGGCAATTACCGAAACGTCGTCTAAAAGCGCTACAAGTCCGCCGGGCACGCAAAATCTCCTGTGTTTCCACTGCCAACGGCCCCCTGCCTTGCACGTTCCACCTGTGCAAGGGGACAGTTTGCCTTGCATTCGGTCAGAATCCGGCTATGTGCGCGCATCCCTCGCTTCCGGGCGAAGGACTGAAGAAAGCCGGAGGGGCCCCGCAATCCCGCGGACAAGCCAGCGATCGGCCGACAGTTGAAAGGACAAGAGCATGGCTCTCTACGAGCATGTTTTCTTGGCGCGACAGGACCTGAGCCAGGCTCAGGTTGACCAGCTCGCTGCCACGGCGACCGAAATCGTCGAAAACAACGAAGGCAAGGTCACCAAGACCGAGACCTGGGGCCTCAAGAGCCTCGCCTACAAGATCGACCGCAACCGCAAGGCACACTTCGTGATGCTCAACATCGAGGGCCCCAGCTCCGTTGTTGCTGAACTCGAACGCCAGACGCGCATCAACGAAGACGTCATCCGTTACATGACCATCCGTGTCGACGAACACGAAGAAGGTCCGTCGGTCATGATGCGCAAGAACGAGCGCGATTCCAAGAAGCGCCGCGAGCGCGAGGAGCGTAACTGATGGCCCGTCCGTTTTTCCGCCGCCGCAAGTCTTGCCCGTTCGCCGGCAAGAATGCCCCCGCGATCGACTACAAGGACGTTCGCCTCCTCCAGGGCTTCATGTCCGAGCGTGGCAAGATCGTCCCCAGCCGCATCACCGCCGTCAGCGCGAAGAAGCAGCGTGAACTCGCCAAGGCGATCAAGCGCGCACGCCACATCGGCCTGCTTCCGTACATCGTGAAGTAAGGAGAAGAGACCATGGATATCATTCTCCTCCAGCGCATCGAAAAGCTCGGCACGATCGGTGACGTCGTCACCGTGAAGGACGGCTATGCGCGTAACTTCCTCCTTCCGCAGAAGAAGGCCCTTCGTGCCAACGCTGCGAACAAGAAGGTCTTCGAAGCTAACCGCGAACGCCTCGAAAAGGAAAACGCGGAACGCCGCGGCGAAGCCGAAAAGGCCGGTGAAAAGGTCGACGGCGTCGAAGTCGTGCTGATCCGCGCCGCTTCCAACGCAGGCCAGCTGTACGGTTCGGTCAACGTTCGCGACATCGTGAACGGCCTTTCCGACAAGGGCCACGAGATCGACAAGAAGCAGGTCATCATGGGTAACCCGATCAAGGCGATCGGCATGCATGACGTGCGCATCGACCTCCACCCCGAGGTTTCCGTCACCGTGAAGGCGAACGTCGCCCGCTCGGATGACGAAGCCGAACTGCAGAGCCAGGGCGTCGACGTGCTCGCGCAGATGTTCGAAGAAGAACAGCGCGAAATCGAAGAACAGGCCGAAGCCAGCCGCATCGACACGGGCCTCGAGCCGGGTGAAATCCCCGCCGACATGCTCGAAGATGGCGTCAGCACCGAAGAAGGCACCAGCGAAAGCGAAGCCCTCATCGAAGCGACGAAGCCGGAAGGCGACGACGCGTAAGCGCATCGACCTCGAACAAACAGGGCGCGGCGACTTCGGTCTCCGCGCCCTTTTTGTAACAGGCCCCTTCCTGTGGCAGGAGGTGTCATCAAACAACAAGAAGCCAGGAGAAAATCCAGCCATGGAATCAATCGACCAGATCCTCGACAAGCTCGAAACCGTCTATGACGCGGCGATCACTCGCCTGCGGGAAGATGTGATCGCTTTCGGCAAGACCCGCGAACTGCCCGCCGCCGAACGGCGCAAGGACGGCAGTTACGCCTATCCCGAACTTCGCCTGCTTTTTCGCGGCGGCCAGATGCCCGACGGCTCCAACCGCGCATTCGGTCGGCTGAACATGCCCGGGCTCTATGCAACGACGGTCACGAGGCCGAACCTCTTTCGCAATTACCTGCGGGAACAGCTCGAACTGATCGGTTCGAACTACGAGATCGAGGTCGAAGTCGGCTCTTCCCGCCAGGAGATCCCCTTCCCTTATGTGCTCGACGGCGAAGCAGGCGCGGTACTGGCGGGGATCGATCCAAACGAGATCGCTCGCCACTTCCCCTCCACCGACCTCGCCGATATCGGCGACGAGCTGGCCGACGGGATCGAGCTGGAAAACCCCGACGATCCCATCCCGCTTTCGCTGTTCGACGGCCTGCGCACGGACTTCAGCCTTGCGAGGCTCGCCCACTACACCGGGACCGATCCGCAGCACTTCCAGCGGTTCATCCTCTTCACCAACTATCACCGCTATGTCGACGAATTCGTCGACTGGGCTGGGTCGCAGCTGGGCAAAAACGGTTACACTGCGCTCGCTGGTGCTGGCGGTCTGTTGCTCACAGAAGCGACCGATAACGCTCGCGGCCAGTTGTCCGACACGGCTTGGCGTCGGCACCAGATGCCGGCCTACCACCTCGTGGGCGAGAACGGCGGCGGCATCACTCTGGTGAACATTGGCGTCGGTCCGTCCAATGCCAAGACTATCTGCGATCACCTCGCGGTAATGCGCCCCGAAGCATGGCTTATGATCGGCCACTGCGGCGGCCTTCGTCCCAGCCAGAAGATCGGCGATTACGTGCTCGCCCACGCATATCTGCGCGACGATCACGTGCTCGACCCGGTCCTCCCCCCGGAAATCCCCCTCCCCGCCATCGCCGAAGTCCAGCAGGCGCTGGCCGAGGCGGCAGAGGCCGTATCTGGCGAACATGGCAATGACCTCAAGAAGCGCATGCGCACGGGCACAGTGGTCACCACCGACGATCGCAACTGGGAACTGCGTTACACCCAGTCTGCCAAGCGCCTTAGCCTCAGCCGCGCAGTCGGCATCGACATGGAAAGCGCGACCATATCTGCCCAAGGTTACCGCTTCCGCGTCCCTTACGGCACGCTGCTATGTGTTTCGGACAAGCCGCTCCATGGCGAGATCAAGCTGCCCGGCCAGGCAAACAAGTTCTACGAGGAAGCCATCGCGGCCCACTTGCAGATCGGCGTCACCGCCTGCGACCTGCTGCGCCAGGAAGGCCCGAAGCTCCACAGCCGGAAGCTGCGCGCGTTTAATGAGCCGCCCTTCAGGTAAATCCGGGCCCGTCAGCCGACGGCAGTCGCTTCGATTTCGATCATGAGAGCCGGATCGTAGAGTTCTTTCACCCCGAGCAGGGTGCTGCAAATCTGCGCTCCGGCTCCGACATGCCACCTAACGATGTGTTCGGCCTTTTCCATGAATTGCGGCACATCTGTGGTATAAAAGTTCAGCCGGACCAGGTTGCTCGCATCCATCCCTGCGGACTTCAACGCGTCGAGCAGATTTCCCCAAGCTGCCTCGTATTGAGCGACGAGATCACCGGGATGCATGGCGTTGCCGTCCGGATCGGAAGCCGTCTGGCCGGATAGGTAGAGCGTTCGCTCCCCACCCTTCACTTCGACTGCGTGGTTCAAACCGAAATGCGTAAGCCATTCGGTGGGATTGTGAGTTGTCCGGTCCATCGAACCTCCTGCTGGATTTGCGCTAACCCTTACCCTTCGTCTTGGTCTTTCCGACCTTCGCATTGGCTACTACGTAGTCGATGATCATTCCGGCAATGTCCTTGCCGGTGGCGTTCTCGATGCCTTCGAGGCCGGGGGAACTATTAACTTCCATGATCACCGGGCCGTGATTGCTGCGCAGCATGTCCACGCCGCAAACATTCAGGCCCATATGCTTGGCCGCGCGTACGGCGGTCGAGCGTTCTTCCGGGGTGATCTTGATCAACTGCGCACTGCCGCCACGGTGCAGGTTGCTGCGAAAATCGTCCGCTGCGCCGGTGCGCTTCATTGCGGCCACCACCTTTCCGCCGACCACCAGCGCGCGAATGTCGGTCCCTCCCGCTTCCTTGATGAATTCCTGGACAAGGATGTTCACGTTTGCCCCGCGGAAGGCCTCGATCACGGACTTGGCCGATGACATGGTTTCGGCAAGGACGACGCCGATGCCCTGCGTGCCCTCCAGCAGCTTGATAACGACAGGCGGCCCCTTGACCGCCTTGATGATCTCCTCAGCCTGTTTGGGATCATTCGCATAGGCCGTCAGGGGCAGGCCCAGCCCGTGTTTGGCAAGAATCTGCATACTGCGCAGCTTGTCGCGGCTGCGGCCGATGGCGACGCTTTCGTTGAGCGGCCAGCATCCGCGCATTTCGAACTGGCGCAGGATGGCGAGCCCGTAATTCGTGATCGAAGCGCCGATGCGCGGGATGACCGCGTCATAGCCGACGCACGCTTCGCCATTGTAATACACTTCGGGCCGGTGGCTCGCGATGTGGACCGTGCAGCGCGTCGTGTTGAGTATATCGAGTTCGTGCCCGCGCTCCTCCGCCGCCTGCTTCAGGCGCTTGTGCGAATAGAGATTGGGATTTCGCGCAAGCATGGCGATTTTCATGGTTTGTGGCCTTTCTTGACCTTCATTTCGGGCGTCTGGAGCCAGGAATATCCTGAATCCACGACAAATCTACGACGCAAGGACGAGCGACCGATCAGCATCGGGAATTTCATGTCCGACCGGTCGGCCAGGCTGATTTCCGCACGAAACTTGATGTCGCCGATCTTCAGCGGCGTCTTGATGACATAGCGATACTGGGTTTCGCCATTGGAGCTGGTGATGCCGCGGATGTCGACATGAACCGCCTCGCATATCTGGCGCACATGTGGCTTTTCGAAGTCGACGGCGAACCGGACGTATTTCTCTCCGTCACGTTCGAATTCGTCGAGCACCACGCCGTGCAAGGACGACGTGCGCGCTCCGGTATCGATCTTTGCGGGAATACCGCGCAGACCAAGCTCAGGCAGGTGTACAAGCTCCCGCCACCCCACCACGGGCAAAACCTTCTTATCACTCATTCGATGATCGCCAGTCCGTCTCCGCCTCCTTCACCCGGTAGGCGGCGCAAGACCTCTCCGCTAGCGAAATCGACTTCCGCGATCGTGTCCGAACGTGTCTCTGCGGCGTAGATACGCTCTCCGTCGGGCGACCACAGGATCGTGACCTGAAAGCGCGTCTGCGCCTCGTCGGGACTGGACACGGCGATAGTGCGCACGACTTCTCCGGTCGCAGTATCGATCACCGACAGACCGCCATCGGCAAGGTCGCTGGTCACCGCGAAGTCACCTTGCGGACGGACAGCAATACGCAGCGGAAAGCGCCCGGTATCGACCTCCTTGCGGATCGCGATGGTCATGGGATCAAGCACGAAAGCCTTGTTGGAGCCGCGTGCGGAGACCCACAGCGTCTCGCCATCGGGACTCAGCGCAATGCCCTCGGGCTCCTCACCCACTTCGACCGAAAGGGGAGCGCGGCGGGTCTTCAAATCGACCAGCGTGACTGTCTTCGAGCCGAGATCGGTCGTCCAGGCGTGACGCGCATCGGGCGAGACGGCAATCATGTGGCTGCCCTCCTTCCCTGTCGAATATTCGAAAGTCTCGTGTTCGCTCATTGGAGAGCGGATCCAGAAGATCGACTGCCGCCCCTCGGCGGTTGCGTAAAGGTCGCCGTTCGGGTGCCATACGATCCCGTGCGGACGTGCGTTTTCACCAAGCTCCACCGACTTCACGCGGCCGAGGTCGCTGGTACGAAAAACGTCGACACTGGTTCCGCCATAGCAGGCGAGCGCCACGTGTTTGCCGTCGGGTGACGTCGCCAGTTCGTGCGGGTTGGCGCAGCTGTCCACCCGCGCAACCTCGGCCCCGCTGGCAAGATCGATCTTGGCCAACGTGTTGCCGAACTTGCCCGCCACGAACAGCGCGCCTTCCGCAGAAGTGTCAGATGCGGCGCGCAGCCCGTCCTCCGCCACCGGCGCGCATGACGCGAGCAGGATGGGGAGGAGCGCCGCGATCCGCATTCTTACCACCCTTGCGGCTTGCCCTGGTTCTGCTCTTCCAGCCACGCCATCAGCGGGGCGAAATACTCAACCATGGCCTTGCCGGACATCTGGCGCTCGCCGGTGAAGGCTTCCAGAGCGTCGGGCCACGGCTTGCTCGCGCCCATTTCGAGCATGGCGTTGAGGTTCTTGCCCACTTCTTCATTGCCGTAGAACGAGCAGCGGTGAAGCGGCCCTTCCCAGCCAGCCTGGTCGCACGCAGCCTTGTAGAACTGGAACTGCAGGATCCGTGCGAGGAAGTAGCGCGTATACGGCACATTCCCCGGAATGTGGTACTTCGCGCCCGCATCGAACTTCGTCTCATCACGCGCCACCGGGGGCGTAATGCCCTGGTATTCGAGGCGCAGGTCGTTCCAGCCGGCATTGAGGCCTTCGGCGGGGATCGAACCGTCGAACAGGCCCCAGCGATAGCGGTCGACCATCAGGCCGAACGGCAGAAAGGCGACCTTGTCCATCGCCTCGCGCAGCAGGAGGCCGATGTCCTTGTCGGCGCTCGGCACGTCAGAACGGGCGAGCATGTCGATCTGGACGAGGTACTCGGGCGTGATCGACAGGGCGATCATGTCACCTATCGCCTCGTGGAAACCGTCATTCGCGCCGTTGAGGTGCAGGTAATCCTGCTGGTTATAGGCGCGCTGGTAGTAATTGTGACCAAGCTCGTGGTGGATGACCTTGAAGTCGTCCGCGTTGCGCTTGATGCACATCTTGATGCGCAGGTCGTCGACATTGTCCACGTCCCAGGCGCTGGCATGGCAGACTACTTCACGGTCCCGCGGCTTGGTGAACTGGCTGCGCTCCCAGAAAGTCTCCGGAAGCGGTTCGAAGCCGAGGGAGGAGAAGAACTGTTCGCCCACGCGGACCATCTGGACTTCGTCCATGCCGTCTTCTTCGATGAGCTCGGTCAGGTCGTAGCCGATGTCACCAGCGCCCTCGGGAGCGACGAGCGGGTAGATGTTGCCCCATTCCTGCGCCCACATATTGCCGAGCAGGTCGGCGCGGATCGGCCCGGTCGCGGGCTGCACGGCATCGCCGTACTTCTCGTTCAGCTTGGACCGGACATAGGTGTGCAGCGCCATGTATAGCGGCTTCACTTCCTGCCACATCCGCTCGGTCTCGCCGGCGAACTGGTCCGGGTCCATATCGTAGTTCGAACGCCACATCGCGCCCAGATCGTTGAAGCCGAGCTCTTTCGAACCCTCGTTCGCAATGCCGATCATGCGCAGGTAGTCGCTGCGCATTGGCGCGCCGACATTGTCGTGCCAGCTGGCCCACATTTCGGCGAGTTCTTCCGGCGTACGCTCGAGGTTGCCCATCTCCGCCTCGATATCCGAGCCGTTGATCTCCTCGCCGTTCAGCGTGCCCTTGCCCTTGCCGTACGAAGAGCCGAGGCGCGTTGCGATATCGGACAATTCTGTCGCTGCGCCATCGCGTACGGGAGCAGGCATCACGATGCCGTTGCGCAGGATATCGAGCTTTCGAGCCACCTCGGGATCCAGGCCGGCAACGCGGGCATATTCCGCCGCCTTGTTCGCATAGGCTACCGACTTCTGCGTTGCTTCGGCACCGTATTTGGCAGCCAGCATATCACTGTCGTGGACGATGTAGGTGGAATTCAGCCAAGCGACGCGCGCATACTCGACGCCGAAGTCGAACAGGTCCTTCTCGACCATGTCGACCCATGCGGCGGCCCCTGTGGGCGTCATCGGATAAGGATCGGCCTCTGCGACAGGTGCGAGCGGTGCTGAGGGCACAGGCTCTGCATTGGCAGTGGTACAGGCGGCAAGCGAGATGGCGAGCGCGGACAGTGCGACGGGGGAGAATTTCATGTGTGTCCTCTCAAACAGGGTAATCCGGTTTCTTATGTCACCGGATTGCACCTGTCTGGAGGCTTTATCAACCCGCTCGAGCTTTCATTCGTCGAATGACAAGCAGGGCCAATGTTCCGAGGAAGCTTACTCCGAACGCGACCATCTTGATTGGCTGCATCGTCGCCGCCAGGCTCGCAAGGCCGTCGTCACCCCGCATCGAGGTCAGCTGGATGAACTGCGCGATAGTCTCTGCGTAATCCGTAAAAAGGAATATGGCACCTGCGACCGCGACGAGCAGCCCCGCTACCCTGAGGAAGCCGCTTCCAGCTTGGCGGAAGGATACGCCTCCGAGGACCGAGCCCAAGCCGTACAATCCGATAAAGAGGAAGTCACCGATCATTCCCCAGCGTGCGTGACCAAGCAATCCGGCATCGCTCCACGCCTGCTGGATCCGGTTTACCTCGGCGGCGGTGCCGGCCGCCTGATGGTCGAAAATTCCGCCTGGAACTTCCGGAATGGCCAAAGGCCCGTGGGGTATGCGCAGGAGCGCAAAAACGAACAGGCCGAAAAGCCAGATAATCCACCAGTATCGGACAGCCGCTTTCACTGTGTCCGGTCCAGCCAGTCAGCCATGGCAATGCCGAGGTCGGGCTTGGTTACACTGCCCATATGCGTGCCAGGCACTTCCGCGTACTCCGCGTTCGGCAGCAATTCGGCGAGCGCTTCGGCAGAGCCATTGTCCCGATCTTCGTCGCCGCAAACCACCAGCGTCGGCATGGTAACATTGTCGAGCATGGCCAGATCGAGATCCGGCATCGTGTCGAGCAAGAGGCGTGCGGCAGTGCGATTGACGCCCTGCGACTTCAGGAACTGCATCGAGAAATATGCCGGGTCGCCGCGCTCGATCGTGTCGAATTCATCGATCACGCGCTTGAAGAATGCGCTGCGCTTACCCCATTCGCCGAGACCCGCCGTGCCCATGCCTCCCACGATCAGCCGCTTTGGCGAGAGGATACCATGCGCCACGCCATGGAGCGATGTGCGCGCTCCCAGGGAAAAGCCGCCCAGGTCATAGTCCTCAAGCCCAAGATGATCGACAAGCGCCGCCACATCCCGCACCAGTACGTTTAGCGGGTACTTCTCTGGCTCTTCCGGGGCTTCGCTGTCTCCGTGAACGCGAAAGTCGAGCATGATGACCTCATACCCACGTGAGGCGATCTTTTCGGCATGGCCGAACTTGATCCAGTTCATCTGTGCGCTGGAGAACAGGCCGTGAAGCAAGACCAGCGGTCTGCCTTCGCCGATGCGGTGAATGGCAAGGCGGGTCCCGTCGAAGCTTTCGAAAGAATCGCCGCTCATGCCAGCCCCACCAGCGCGACCCAATCCTCGGCAGAGGAAGGCTGGGTATCCATTGTCTGGCTATCCTCCGGTATCACTATCCAGGGTTGCTTGCTCTTCACCCAGACATGCGCCGCAGGGACGACGTCGCTGCTGTTGTCCAGGGTTCCGCACCTCAGGCTGGCGAAGCCCGCGCGGCGGTCGTTCACTGCGTAGATCCTGGCCTTGCAGGTTTCGCATCCGTAAATCGTCGATTTCGTGCCGGAAGGCTGGGTGTATTCCGCAGCATCGAGCGCCCCTTCGACATCGATATCCCTCTCCGCGAACAACATGTGTTCCGAAAATGCGGTGCCGGTGCGCTTCTGGCAGTCGGTACAATGGCATGCGTATGGTGCAAGCCGCATACCCTCTTTGAGCGTATAACGCACCGCGCCGCACAGGCACCCGCCGGTCAATTTACCCTTCACCGCTTTTCCAACCCCTTCTGCTCCATCCGCCATTTGACCATGTCGATGCGGTCCTGTCCGAAGAAAGGCTCTCCGTCGAAGACAAGCGTGGGGACGCCCCAGTGGCCGGCGGCTTCCAGCGCTTCCTGGTTTGCGGCAATCTCGGCGTCGAGCGCCTCTGCATCGCCCTGCACCTCGGCGATGATTTCCTCGACACCCAGTCCGGCCGCCTCCAGCGCACGGTCGAGATGACCGCCTTCGTGCCAGTTCTCCTGCCCACCCCAGATCATCCGCCCCGCCTCGGCAGCGAAGACGAGACCTGCACCGCGACGAGCGGCAGCCTGCCCCATACGGGTCACGCGGCGAATGTAGGGTTGGTCCTCGGCTATCTTGCGCGTCGCCATATCCTGGATGATCGGATCGGGCCTGGGTCCGCCGAACGGGATATCGTGAAACTGGGCCACACGGATCATGTCGCGCATCGTGTATCCGAGCCAGTTCGGATGGTTGCGCTCGAAGAAATCGGGCTGCCGGATCGCGAGCGGGTAGACGGGCCTCAGGGCGATCTTGAGGTCGTACTCTTCCGTCATCGCGTGATATCGTCCTACCGACAGGTAGCTGTAAGGCGAACGAAAGCTGAAATAGAGCTCTGCGGTAAGGGTCATGCCTGTCTTATACAGACACGCGGCCTCAGCGGAAGAAGCAGGTGATCCCGGCCGAGAGGCCGCTGATCGACCCATCGGGATCGGCAAAGCCGGTTATCGTCCCGTAGTCGGCGGTGGTGTACTGGAACTCGCCATCGAGGGTCGTGTCCAGTTCCTGGACCTGCCGCTCTGACTTGAGCGCATCGAGAGTGGTCAAACCCGGGGCAATACCATCGGATGTCGCAACATCCTTTCCGGGACGCAGGAACCATCCGGCAAAGCGCCCGTCGAGAAACGCGAGGTCCACCGGGCCGTACTTGCTGAATTCCATCGGCCCTGCGCCGCACTCGTCCTGTTCCGATTTGATCGGCCCGTCGGGAAATATCTCGCTGGCCTTTGCATCGACCTCTTCGCGCGCCGTGCCGAACCGGACGGGCGCGCCATCACGGCCGCTGAAGCCATTGGCATCGACGATCATCCTTGCCTGCACGAGCGATTTTCCAGTCGGCAGCGTGTCGCCAGGCTGGGTTTCGTCGGTGGGCGTGTCGCTCTGGCCGCCGCAGGCAGCGAGAGCGAGTGTCAGAGCCGAAAGGATGCCTGCGCGCATCATCCCTTCTTCAGAACCTCGCGGCCAAGCAGTTCGGCGATCTGGACGGCATTGAGCGCCGCGCCCTTGCGGAGGTTGTCGGAAACGCACCACAGGACGAGACCGTTCTCGACCGTCGGATCTTCGCGCACGCGGCTGATATATGTGGCGCTGTCGCCTGCCGCCTCGACGGGAGTGGTGTAGCCACCGTCTTCCCGCTTATCGATGAGCATGATACCGGGCGCCTCGCGCAGGATATCCTGTGCAGCCTCTGCACTGAGTTCCTTTTCAAACTCGATGTTCACCGCTTCGGAATGACCGACGAAGACCGGTACACGCACGCAAGTGGCCGTCAGCTTGATCTTCGGGTCGAGGATCTTCTTGGTCTCGACCACCATCTTCCATTCTTCCTTGGTCGAACCATCGTCCAGGAAGACGTCGATGTGCGGAATAACATTGAAAGCGATCTGCTTGGTGAACTTTACCGGTTCGACCGAATCTCCGACAAAGATCGCGCGGCTCTGCTCGAACAGCTCGTCCATGCCCGCCTTGCCCGCGCCGGAGACCGACTGGTAGGTGGAGACCACCACCCGCTTGATCGTTGCGGCATCGTGCAGCGGCTTGAGCGCAACGACCAGCTGCGCGGTCGAGCAGTTGGGATTGGCGATGATATTCTTCTTGGAATAATCGTGGATCGCTTCCGGGTTCACTTCCGGCACGATAAGCGGCACGTCCGGGTCCATGCGATAGAGCGAGCTGTTGTCGATCACGATGCAACCCGCCGCAGCGGCCTTGGGCGCATATTCCTTGGCCGGACCGCTACCCGCGGCGAACAAGGCAATGTCCCAGCCGGCCCAGTCGAAATGCTCGATATTCTTGCACTTGAGCATCTTGCCGGTGTCGCCGAATTCGACCTCCGAGCCGTGCGACCGGCTGGAGGCGACGGCAGCCACTTCGTCGCAGGGGAACCCGCGCTCGGCCAGCACCATCATCATTTCGCGTCCGACATTTCCGGTCGCGCCGACTACGGCAACACGATAGCCCAAATCACTTCTCCAAAATCAATCTGCCGCCGAGATAGCGATTGCCGCCGCGCCCGCAAGCGCACATTCGATTGCGGGCGATAAAGCTCACACGAGTCCGGCAAAATGCGCGAGCAGGACTGCCAGGGCTGCGAAGGCCAACACTGTCCCTGGAAGAGTGATCCAGCGCTTCCCTACATTCTCCTTTACGGCAAGCGCGTTCAGTGTGCCAAAGACCAGCAGGAAGACAACGCTCGCGCCGCTTACCAGCCCGTCGAGCCCCCCCATCACCGCAAGTGTCAGCGATAATGCCGCCAAGGCGAGCACTGCCCATTGCGGGGAGCCATGCGAATTCTGCTTACCCAGCGCCTCAGGCAAATCGCCGTCCTGGGCCACTTCGCGCGCCAACCGAGCGGATGAGAAAAGTGTCGCATTGATGGCGCTTGCGGTAGATAGGGCAGCGGCGATCGTCACTGCAATGAGACCCGGCGTGCCAAGCGCAGCCTGCCCGGCCTGGCTCAAGGCAACTTCGCCGTCCTTGATGACCGCCTGTGTGCCGGTCAGCATCGGCACGGCAAGACAGACAAGAACATAGATCAGGGCGGCAGAGCCGATAGCCAGGGGCATGATCCGGCTCATCGTCTTCTTGCGATCTTTCATCTCGTCATAATCATACGCCAGCAATTCGAACCCTTCGTAGGCCATGAACACGCTTGCAGCGCCGACCACCACCCCGATCAATCCGGGCTGCTGCGCAATCTCCAGCTTGGCGGCATCGAATTGCGAAAGCCCGAATGCAGCCAATGCGGCAAGGATCGCCAGCTTCAGCACGACAATGGCAATTTCGACCCCTGCCGCCTGGCCTGCTCCGCGCAAGTTTATCGCAGTCATCGACAGGATAGCGACCGCGGCCATCGCAGGGGGGAGCCAGCCGGGACCGCCGATCGCGTGCCCGAGGTAGGCACCGAATGTATATGCGTACACCGCGCAGGTCAGAACATACCCGGCCAGCAACACCCAGGCGCTCCATTTCGCCAGACGCACGAATTTCAAATCGCGAAGGAAGGTGTAGATACCGCCGGCCTCGTCCTTGTCGACTGTCAGCGCGGCGAGGCTGTGGCCCGTAGCATAAGCAACCAGGCCGCCGAGCACGAAGCTCAAGGCAGCCCAATGCCCTGCAGCGGAGATTACAACGCCGAGCGTCGAAAAAATCCCGCCTCCGACCATACCGCCAACAGCGATGGCCCAAACTGCAGCGAGGCCGAGTTGGCCCTTTTCTTCTTGCGGGCTGTTCATTCCGGGGGGGTCACTCCATGGTGCTCGAGGAAGCGGAACACTGTGTTGTAGCGGTGCGGGGAGATCTGCTCGCCCGATACGCGGTGGGTGTAGCCGGGGTAGAGCATCATCTGGAAAGGCACATTGCCTTCCTGCATTGCCGAAATCAGCTCGGTTGCGTTCTCGAACACCACGTTGTCGTCTGCCATCCCGTGGATCAGTAGCATGGGATCCGTGATCTTCGTGGCGTCGGGTATGGCGGAAGCGGTTTCGTACGCCTCGCCGTCATCCTGCGGTGTCCCCATGTAACGCTCGGTGTAATGCGTGTCGTAAAGCTCCCAGCGCGTGACCGGCGCGCCGCTTATACCGGCGGCATAGAGGCCCGGATCCGCCTGCAGCTGCTTCAATGTCATGTATCCCCCATAGGACCAGCCATCGATGGCGATCTTGTCCGGGTCGACGAAGTCGAACTGGGTGAGAAATTCTGCGCCCGCCTTCTGGTCGCGCACTTCGACGCCGCCCATGGCGCGGTAGATGGGTTGTTCGAATTTCACCCCGCGGTTGGCGCTGCCACGGTTGTCGAGGGCGAACCAGATATAGCCTTTGTCGACGATTGCCTGGCGCAGCGCGCCGTTCCAGCCTTTCGTCACGATCTGCGGGCCGGGTCCGCCATAGTGGTAGAAATAGACCGGGTATTTCTTGCCCGGCTCCAGGTCCGGCGCGACCATTTCCCAGTAAAGCAGCGTGCCGTCCTCGGCCGGAAGCACGCCATATTGCGTTGGCCGGTGGCTGGCGAGATAGGGCGCATAAGGATGCTCACTGTCAATCTCGTTCTGCTCGATCCAGACGAGACGCGTTCCTTCTGCATCGGCAAGATAGCTTTGAGGCGGGCGATCATCGTTCGACCGCGTCACCAGCAGCGTCTGCGCTTTGTCATCCATCGTGCCGGAATTGGCGTAGGACAGGTCGGTCAGGCGTGTCACCTCAGACGGACCGGCAAGATCGAACATGTATATCTGCTGCGCCAGCACATCGTCCTTCGTCCCCTGGAAATAGACTAGGCCCTGCGCCTGATCGACGCCAAGCAGCTTCGTCACCACCCAGTCACCACTGGTCAGCTGCTGCCAGTTTCCTTCGGCGTAGCGATAAAGATGGCCATATCCATCGCGTTCCGACCACCAGATCAGGCTGCCATCGTCGAGCCACTTGTAGTCGTCCGACAGGTTGATCCAGTAATTCTCCATCGCAGCGCTCTCGGTGAAAACCACCTCGCTCTCGCCGGTGGCAGGATCGACCTTGAGCACATCGAGAACCGTCTGTTCGCGGTTCTGGCGCTGGACATAAAGCGCCGTTCCGTCAGGTGCCCAGTCGACGCGGGCGAGGTAGATGTCCGGATCATCGCCCAAGTCCACCTTCACGCGGTTCTGGCCGTTCGGGTCCATGACGAACAGGTCTACTATCGCATTAGCGCTGCCGGCGACGGGATAGCGCTGGTCGAAGACCTTGGTGCCCGTCGCGCCGATTGCTGCGCGGGTGACGATGCCCACGCCGCTTTCGTCGAAGCGCTGGACTGCGATCCGGCGGTCGTCCGGGCTCCACCAGTATCCGGTGAGCCGGGCCATTTCCTCTTGCGCGACGAATTCCGCCTCGCCCCAGCGGATATTTTCCCCCTCTTTCGGTGTGACGGGGCTGGCCTCGGCGCCCACGTCGCCGACCCACAGCTGCCTGTCGCGCACGAAGCTGACATAGGCGCCCGTGCTGCTCAGCGAGGGGTTAAGCTCGCTTTCTTCCGTATCGGTAAGCTGGACGACTTCGCCGCCGATCCGGGCGAGGTAGAGATCGCCGTCCAGCGGCACGAGCACGGCGTCAGCTTCCCTGGTCCACTGGTAGTCGATGATGCCCTTGAGGCTGCCGACACGCGCGCGTTCGCGCTGCATCTTCTCGTCCTCTGACAATTCGCGACCCGAAGACAGCGCCTCGCTGTCGACCAGCATCGACCAATCGTCCTTCTCGCGGTCGTATGCCCACAGATCGTAGCGCTCGCGGTCGTTTTCGCGGTTGCGCAGCAAGGTCAAGTAGCGCCCGTCAGGCGACAGTTTCGCCTGGCGCGGCGCGGGGCCGTCGAGCGAGGGAGAGGCGAAGACGCGTTCGAAGGTCAGGTCCATGGGGGCTGCCTGTGTTGTGGTGGTGTGATCGTCGGCCAGTGCGGGCGCTGCAAGGCATGTGCCGAGCGCCAGGGCCGTGGCATAGGTCAAAACGCGCAATTTTCTCTCCCTGATTGCGGTGCCATGCTCTTGCAAGCTGCGAAGTGGAAAGCAAGCCTAGGAAAAAAGCGCGCAATTTATACCTAATTTGGCCTTAAGCGCGCTTCCTTAAATCCCCTTAACGCCTGTCCTCCAAAACGGTCCCTGTCATCGGGAGCCACTTTCCGGCTCAACGGCTCCCGGAGGCATCAGAACGGGCCGCAAGGCTCATCATGATCCCCACGTGACAAGGGCGGTGCTTTCAGGAGCACCGCCCTTTCTTCTTGGTCTGAAGAATGGTGCCCGAACTACGTTGCCTAAACGAAAAAGGGCGGCCCCGCAGGACCGCCCTTCGAATTCGCACTGCTTGCGAGGATTACGCCTTGGGAGCGTTGACCTTGCGTTCCGCGATACGAGCGCGCTTACCGGTACGGCCGCGCAGGTAGTACAGCTTTGCACGACGCACGACGCCGCGGCGGACCACGGTGATGCTGTCGACGATCGGGCTGTAGAGCGGGAACACGCGTTCCACGCCTTCGCCGAACGAAAGCTTGCGGACGGTAAAGTTGCTGCCCATGCCGCGGTTGGAGCGGGCAATGACAACGCCTTCGAAATTCTGAACACGCTCGCGCTGGCCTTCCACGACCTTCACGCCGACACGTACAGTGTCACCGGCGCGAAATTCCGGAACGTCCTTGCCGAGGTTCTCGATAGCTTCTGCTTCGAGCTGCTGAATCAGGTTCATCGAACCGTTTCCTTAGTCTTTTCGCCGCGCGCCAGAGGCAGACTGGTCCCGATCGCCACTATAGCGATCCCAAAGGTCCGGCCTGCGTAACCGTGTGTCTTCCTCGCTCCTTGCCTTGCGCCAAGCAGCGATTTTCGCATGATCCCCCGATCGCAGCACTTCAGGGATCGTGCGCCCTTCCCATTCCTGAGGTCGGGTATATTGCGGATATTCGATGAGGCCGTTTTCGTAGCTCTCTTCGACTCCGCTATCGGGCGCGCCCATTACTCCGGGAAGCAGGCGAATGCAAGCGTCGAGTATGGCGATGGCGGCGGTCTCTCCGCCCGACAGGACGATATCGGCAAGGCTGACCTGTTCTATCTGCGGGTAATGGTCGAAAATCCGCTCGTCGAAGCCTTCGAACCGACCGCACAGGATGGCCACGCCGGGTCCGGCCGCGATCTCGCGAATACGCGCCTGCGTGATCGGTTTCCCGCGCGGTGTCATAGCGAGGATCGGATGTCCCTCGCCGACGCTCTCGATAGCGGGACCAAGCACATCGGGTTTGAGCACCATGCCCGCCCCGCCGCCGGCGGGCGTATCATCGACCGTGCGATGCTTATCCGTGGCGAAATCGCGGATCTGGACGGTCTCGCACGACCAGTCCCCCCGCTCGAGCGCCCTGCCCGCCAGCGACACGCCCAGCGGGCCGGGAAACATCTCGGGATAGAGAGTGAGGATGGTGGCGGCGAAGGTCATGACTCAGCAAAACGGTATGAGGCGAGGAAGAAGCTCGCGATGAAGATCAGAGCGAATATTGGAGAACCGTAAACCAACACGGCCATAGGCCCCATATACTCCTCACTTCCTCCGTTCGCGCGATGAATGGCGAAATCGATCCGATGGAATATCCAGAAGTAAGCCAGGACGATCAATACCGGACTGGCGATTGCCAACCCGAAGCGCAGGACAGCAGGAACCTGTGTTGCCCCGCGCTTCAGAACCCCGCCGCCAACGAAGGCGGCAATCAGGCTAAGCAAGCCTGGCGCAACAATGAGAAGCGTCCAGTGGATCATTGTTGCTGTTCTACACGCCGGTCAGCGGGAAGGAAGCTTATTGTCACCGACCCCACGCGTCGGGAAAAATTTCCCAACAACGCTTGATGTCGCCACCCCGAGCACGAGCAAGCCGCCTGCACCGAACAGATCCAAGGCGTCCAGCGTCGTGCTCGGCCCGCCTTCGAGCCTGATCGCAAGGAGGACCGCAAGCGGTGCCGCACCCGCGAAAAGGTGCCGCAATCGGGGCCCCATCGCGGGAGAAACCTTGCGCACGGCAAGGCTCATCCCTGCGCTCATGGCGGCGTAGGATGCAATAAGGAACGGAACGGAATCAAGCACGGCGGTCACCCCGGTAATGGCATTCGGACGAGGTCAGGAAAGTGTCCGCCCCGAACCATCAGGTCGAGAGGCGCTCTACACAGGTAATACAGCGATCTGCGAGTGCCTATTCGGCGAAATCGGCGCTGATTGTCAGCTTCTCGCTGTCCCAGCCGGGAACGGCCCGCTCCGTGAGGGGGACCATGAACTTCTTGCCGTCGGGCTTCTCGATTTCGACGATATCCGTCGCGCCGAAGTTCTCGACCGCGCACACGCGGCCCACTGCCTCGCCCGCATCGGTCACGACCGGCAGGTCGAGCAGGTCGGAGTAGTAAAACTCGCCCTCTTCCAGCGGCGGGAGGGCATCGATCGGAACCGTCAGCACCGTGCCGCGCAGGGCCTCGGCATCGTTGCGGCTGGTGATCTCGGCAAAGCGCGCGATCGCGCCGCCCTTGTTGTCGCTCCGCACCTTGGAGAGCGTCAGCGCACCGTCGTTGAAGCTCTTGTGGGCCTTAAGGGCATCGACGCCCTCGCCGAACAGCTTCAGACGGACTTCGCCCGCCACGCCGTGCGCACCGATGACGGCGGCAAGGGTGGCGGGCTTGTCTTGCATGAGAAAGGCTTACTCGGCCTTTTCTTCGGCTGCGTCTTCAGCCGGTGCTTCTTCGGCAGCAGCTTCTTCAGCCGGAGCTTCTTCAGCAGCAGCTTCTTCGGCCGGTGCTTCTTCAGCAGCAGCTTCTTCGGCCGGAGCTTCTTCAGCCGGAGCTTCGGCAGCAGCCTTGGCTTCTTCTTCAGCGGCCTTGGCAGCTTCGGCTGCTTCAGCTTCCTTTGCGGCCTTTTCTTCAGCGCGTTCCTTGGCGGCTTCGCCCGGTTCACCCTTCTTCGGGTTATTGCGCGGCGCACGCTCGAGGATGCCGGCAGCGTCGAGGAAACGCAGGACGCGGTCCGAAGGCTTCGCGCCGACCGACAGCCAGTGACGTGCACGGTCTTCGTCGAGCTTCACGCGCTCGCCCGAATCCTTCGGCAGCATCGGGTTGTAGGTGCCGATCTGCTCCAGGTACTTGCCGTCACGCGGGCTGCGCGTGTCCGACACGACGATGCGGTAGTAGGGACGCTTCTTCGCGCCACCGCGCGACAGACGAATTGCAACTGCCATTATACTTCACCTTTCGAATTTAAATATCTGTAATTTCGTTTATTTCTTGTTCAACATGTCACGCAGATCGGCGGGGAGCGTGTCGGGATCGACACTCGGCCCCTTGTCGCCGCCCGAACCGAGGCCGGGCAGGCCACCCATGGGTCCGGGACCACCGGGGCCACCAAGACCCGGCATGGCAGCGCCAAGCCCGCCCTTGCCGAACAGGGCGCCGAGACCCTTCAACCCGCCCATCTTCTTGATCTGCTTCATGGCCTTGGCCATTTCCTGGTGCATCTTGAGCACCTTGTTCACTTCCTGGACCTGCGTGCCCGAACCGGCCGCGACGCGCTTCTTGCGCTTGGCGTTGAGCAGTTTGGGATGCTTGCGCTCCTTCGGGGTCATGGACGAAATGATAGCGTCCATGTGGACGAGGACTTTGTCGTCCATGCCGCTGGCCTGCATCGCCTGCTTGGCCTTCTTCATGCCCGGCATCATGCCCGCAAGCGCGCCGAGACCGCCCATGTTCTGCATCTGCTTCAGCTGCATGCGCAGGTCGTCGAGGTCGAATTCGCCCTTCGCCATCTTCTTGGCGAGCGCTTCGGCCTCTTCTTCCTTGATTGCAGTCGCAGCCTTTTCGACGAGGCTGACGACATCGCCCATGCCGAGGATGCGGCCGGCCACACGCTTGGGATCGAAGGCTTCGATCGCGTCGAGCTTTTCGCCCGTCCCTGCAAACTTGATCGGCTTGCCGGTGACATAGCGCATCGAGAGCGCCGCACCGCCGCGTGCATCGCCGTCCATGCGGGTCAGCACCACGCCGGTCAGCGGCACTTCGCCGGTAAAGCTCTGCGCGACGTTGACCGCGTCCTGGCCGGTCAGGCTGTCGACCACCAGCAGCACTTCGGTCGGAGCGGACACGGCGTTGATCGCCTTCATTTCCGCCATCAGTGCTTCGTCGACGTGCAGGCGGCCCGCAGTATCGAGCAACAGGACGTCTGCGGCCTGGAGCCTGGCGCTTTCCATTGCGCGGCGGGCGATATCCACCGGCTGCTGGCCAGCCACGATCGGCAGCGTTGCGACATCGACCTGCTCGCCAAGAACCTTGAGCTGTTCCTGTGCCGCCGGACGATTGACGTCGAGCGACGCCATAATCGCTTTCTTGCCGTGCTTTTCGCGCAGCAGCTTGCCGAGCTTGGCCGTCGTGGTCGTCTTACCCGAACCCTGCAGGCCGACCATCATGATGACGACCGGCGGCTTCGCGTTGAGGTTCAGCCCTTCGACTTCGGTACCGCCGAGCATGTCGACCAGTTCGTCGTCGACGATCTTGACGACCTGCTGGCCGGGCGTGACGGACTTGAGGACTTCCGAGCCGATCGCCTTTTCGGTGACGGCATCGATGAAACGGCGAACGACGGGCAGCGCGACATCGGCTTCGAGCAGCGCGATGCGCACTTCGCGCATGGCTTCGCGGACATCGCTTTCGGACAGCGCGCCGCGGCCCTTGAGCTTGTCGAAGACATTGCCGAGCCGGTCTGACAGATTGTCGAACATGGCCGTTCTACTCCTTCCCGACGCCTGGGCGCCGGATAAACGCGAAAAACGCCGGCGGACGAGAACTCGTCGGCCAGCGTGGGGTCAGACCCCTATGAAACCCAAACGTGTGCCCGGGTGTGGTGGAAGCAAGCCGCAGCCGTCGCCACGACCTGCTACCATCAAACCCATCGAAATGGTGGAGCCTAGCGGGATCGAACCGCTGACCTCTACAATGCCATTGTAGCGCTCTCCCAGCTGAGCTAAGGCCCCGAGCCATTTTTCGCTGACGCATCCTGGGAGGTGCGTCACCCTTGCGGGAGGCGCCCAATATAAGCGACCTTCCCGCAATGCAACAGCAAAATTAGCTTTCGTCGGCGTTGTCGTCGTCGCCCTTGGACTTGGTTTCGACACCGAGATCGTCGTCGCCGCCAAGATCGACTTCATTGTCGGGCGAATCATCGTCCTCGTCGATGTCGATGTCGAGATCGTCATCGTCGTCGCCGCCCAGATCGCTGTCGGCTTCGCCCTTCTTGTCCTTCTTCTCTTCCTCGGCGAGGATCGGCTGCTTGGACTTGAGAACGGGCTCGGGAGTCCATTCTTCACCGCATTCGATACAGGTGACCGGATCTTCCTTGTTAAGATCGTAGAAGCGGGTGCCGCAATTCGGGCAAGTGCGCTTGGTGCCCCATTCAGGTTTGACCATGTGTAATCCTTGATGTTTGCCGCCCCGGCATCGGGCCGGGCCGCCTTGAATTCGTAATTGTATTGATGGGATCCCGCTGGGCAGGAATCAACTGCGCGCGCGCCTTGCCAGAAGCCATTGCCACTGTCAAAGACCCGCGCTCTATCCCTGCAACACCATCCGGAACCCTGCTTGACCGCCCATCGCTTTTCTCACCGTGGCCCGCTGACCGGACGCATCCGCGTTCCGGGCGACAAATCGATCAGCCATCGTTCGCTCATGTTCGGGGCGCTGGCAGTTGGGACCACGACCATCCGCGGCCTGCTGGAGGGCGAAGACGTTTTGGCGACGGGCCGCGCGCTCGAGCAGATGGGCGCAAAGGTCAACAAGACAGACGACGGCACCTACAGCGTCGACGGCGTAGGCGTCGGAACTCTCCTGCAACCCGAAGGCGCGCTCGACATGGGCAATTCGGGAACGTCGACGCGCCTCCTCATGGGTCTCGTCGCCAGCCACGGAATCACGGCAGCATTCATTGGGGACGCCAGCCTTTCCAAGCGGCCGATGGGTCGCGTGATCGATCCGCTCTCGACCATGGGCGCGAGCGTCACCCCTTCTCCCGGCGGCACTTTGCCGTTGATCATGGAAGGCATGCAGCCCGCGGTGCCGATCACTTATCGCCTGCCTGTTGCCAGCGCGCAGGTGAAAAGCGCCGTATTGCTCGCCGGGCTGAACACACCGGGCACGACGACAGTCATCGAACCGGTCCCCACTCGCGACCATACCGAGCGAATGCTGCGGGCATTTGGGGTCGAGGTGACGGTTGAGGAAATCGACGGCGAGAAAAACATTTCCGTCACCGGCCCGGTGGATATGAACCCCTGCGACATCGAAGTTCCGGGCGATCCGTCGTCGGCAGCATTCTTCGCAGTTGCGGCCAGCATCGTGCCCGGAAGTGATCTGGTGATCGAGAATGTGGGCCTCAACCCAACGCGCGACGGCATCTTCCGCGTCCTCAAGCAGATGGGCGCCGACATCGACTATCTCGACCCGCGCGAAGTTGGCGGCGAGCCTGTGGCCGACCTTCGGGTACGTCACGCCCCTCTTACCGGTATCGATGTCGATCCCGAAATCGCGCCGAGCATGATCGACGAATTTCCCGTATTGTTCGTGGCGGCCGCGATGGCCAAGGGGGCGACGATCACCAGCGGGCTGGAAGAATTGCGGGTCAAGGAAAGCGACCGCCTGTCCGCAATGGCCGCCGCTCTCAAACTGGCAGGCGCGAGGGTCGACGAGCGCGAGGACGGATTGCTCATCACCGGATCGAACGGCGAACCCCTGCCCGGCGGTGGCACGATAACCACCCACCTCGATCACCGCATCGCCATGAGCATGGCGGTGGCAGGCCTGGCCAGCAAGACCGGTGTCGAGATCGACAGCACCGAGCCCATCGCGACCAGCTTCCCCAACTTCACTGCGCTGATCGACGAGGCATCGGCATGATCAATCTCGACTGGGCATCCATGGTCGGCTTCGTGGGCACGGCCTGCATTATCGGCGCCTATGCGTACCTCACCTACAAGGAAGAACCGAACCCCATCATCCTGCATGGCACCAACCTGACCGGGGCCGCGCTGCTGACCGTATCGCTGGTGGTGCACACCAACTGGCCAAGCTTGGTGCTCGAAGGTTTCTGGGCAGCGATCGCCATCTGGGGCTTGGCGAAAGCGTTCAAGGCGCGCAGGAAAAGCGCATGAGCCGGAAGTTGCTGTTTATTTACGCGGCGATCAGCAGTTTCGCCGTCCTCACCTATGTTTTCCGGGGTGGAGGCGAGCTCGAGCCAGGCCGGGCCGCCGCCGCAATCTTCTTCGTTGTTCTCGCCGGTCCGATCATCAAGATGTGGTGGGATGAACGGGACAAGGCTCGCCAACGCAGGCGGACCAAACAAGAAAAGGCGAAGGAGGTCGAGGAATGATCATCGCCGTCGACGGACCGACCGCCTCGGGCAAGGGCACGATTGCAAGAGCTCTCGCCCAGCATTTCGGGCTGCCCCATCTCGATACCGGCCTCCTCTATCGCGCGGTCGGGCGTCAGGTTTTTCTCGATGGCGGCGATCCCGACAACGGGGCCGACGCGCTGGCAGCCGCCAGCTTTCCCGACAGCCTGCTCGACGATCCGCACCTGCGCGATGAACAGACCGGCGGTCTCGCGAGCCGCGTGTCGGTGCATCCCGCCGTGCGCGAGGCGCTGTTCGAACGTCAGCGCGCCTTCGCCACGCGAGAAGGCGGAGCGGTTCTGGACGGCCGCGACATCGGCACTGTTATTGCACCCGAAGCTGAAGCCAAGCTCTTCGTGACAGCCAGCGTAGAGGCACGCGCACGCCGCCGCTTCCTGGAGATGCGCGATCGCGGTGCGGGCGTGACGCTGCTCGAAATCCAGGACGATCTGCGCCGCCGCGACGAACGAGACCGCAATCGTGCCGTCGCTCCGCTGGTCCCCGCCAGGGATGCAATGGTTATCGACACCAGCGCCCTCGACCGCGACGAAGCGATCGCCGCTGCAATTGCGGCAGTGGAAGAAGCAATCAGCTCCTGAGCGGCGTCTGGGTCGCCCCCTGCTCGACCTTGTTCCGCAGGTCCTGGCAAAGGCCGAGGGCAAACAGCCCTTCCGCCACCATGAAAAGCGGCCCGACAAGCAGGCTGCGGATGTCATCGACGAAGGCAGGTTTGCGCCCTTCGTAATGGTGACCGACAAACTGGAACAGCCACCCGATCACGAACAGGGCGACACCGCCGCCAAGCCAGGCAAGGTCGGATATCTGCGCGATCTGGTGGCCCACGAAGGCGAAAACCGCGAGCAATGCCGTCATCAGTAGCCCGAACTTGAGATCGAGGCGGAGATACCACAGCGCGGCCAGCACGTTCGCTGCGATTGCCGGCGTCAGGACTATGCCGGAAAACTCCCATACGGGTCTCGCAAGCAGGACTTCCACCGACAGCACGATCATCGGGATGCCGAGCGCGTGGGTCAGGACATTGCGATGATCGCGATGGAATTCGCGATAGCTGGCGAGCGATTGCACGAGACCTGTCATGAAGCGACTCGTACCATCACGTTCGGCCTGCGCAAAGACGCCGCGCGAACGCCGTATTTCCTTGCTTTCACGCCCGCTTTGTCCTAGGCGCGCGCCCGTTCACTCAATCCTCGGATTCGATGGACCTTCGCAGCGGCATACGGCTCTGCGGAGATCACGGCCCTCTTGCCCCGTACGGCCCGTGCAATGGTGCACAGGCAGACGGAGAAAGACCCCGGTAAAACCGGTGGCCGGTAGCAAAACGAACGTTAGGACTACTCAACCCATGGCAACCTCAGCCAATCCCACCCGCGACGATTTCGCGGCAATGCTCGACGAGCAACTCGGTGGCGCCGATGACGGCGGCTTCGAAGGTCGCGTCGTCAAGGGCACCGTCACTGCCATCGAAAACGGCATGGCGCACATCGATGTCGGCCTGAAGAGCGAAGGCCGCGTCGACCTCAAGGAATTCATGCGCGGCGAAGACGACCACGGCCTCAAGGTCGGTTCGGAAGTCGAAGTTTTCGTCGACCGCATCGAGAACGCAGACGGCGAAGCAATGCTGTCGCGCGACCGTGCACGTCGCGAAGCTGCCTGGGACAAGCTTGAAAGCGAGTTCGGCGAAGGCAAGCGCGTCGACGGCCGCATCTTCGGCCGCGTCAAGGGCGGCTTCACCGTCGACCTCGACGGCGCAGTGGCCTTCCTGCCCGGTTCGCAGGTCGACATCCGCCCCGTGCGCGATGTCACGCCGCTGATGGACATGCCGCAGCCGTTCCAGATCCTGAAGATGGACCGTCGTCGCGGCAACATCGTCGTTTCGCGCCGCGCCGTACTGGAAGAGACCCGTGCGGAACAGCGCAGCGAACTGATCGACAAGCTGGCCGAAGGCCAGGTCATCGACGGCGTCGTGAAGAACATCACCGACTACGGTGCATTCGTCGACCTCGGCGGCATCGACGGTCTGCTTCACGTCACCGACATGAGCTACAAGCGCGTCAACCACCCCAGCGAGATGATCGAAATCGGCCAGACCGTGACCGTCCAGATCGTCCGCATCAACGAAGACACCCAGCGCATCAGCCTCGGCATGAAGCAGCTGGAATCGGATCCGTGGGATGGTGTCGCAGCCAAGTACCCGGTCGGCATGAAGATGACCGGTACTGTCACGAACATCACCGAATACGGCGCATTCGTCGAAATCGAGCCGGGCATCGAAGGCCTCGTCCACGTTTCGGAAATGAGCTGGACCAAGAAGAACGTCCACCCCGGCAAGATCGTCTCGACCTCGCAGGAAGTCGAAGTCATGGTCCTCGAAGTGGACAGCGAAAAGCGCCGCATTTCGCTCGGCCTCAAGCAGGCTCAGCGCAATCCGTGGGAAGAATTCGCCGAAGCGCACCCCGTTGGCGCCAAGGTCACTGGCGAAGTCAAGAACGCCACCGAATTCGGTCTCTTCATCGGCCTTCCGGGCGACGTCGACGGCATGGTCCACATGTCCGACATCGCATGGGGCATCTCGGGTGAAGACGCCCTTGCCCTGCACCGCAAGGGCGAGGAAGTCGAAGCCGTCGTTCTCGATGTCGACATCGAGAAGGAACGCATCAGCCTCGGCATGAAGCAGCTCGAAAAGGGCGCTCCGACCGAAGCAGGCGCAGGCAGCTCGCTCCGCAAGAACCAGGTCGTCACCGTCACCGTCCTCGAAGTCCGCGATGGCGGTCTCGAAGTGCAGGTCGGCGAAGATGGCGCAACCGGCTTCATCAAGCGTTCGGACCTCGGCCGCGATCGTGACGAACAGCGTCCCGACCGTTTCCAGCCCGGCGCGAAGGTCGACGCAATGGTCACCGGCTTCGATCGTTCGAAGAAGCCGACCTTCTCGATCAAGGCTCGCCAGATCTCGGAAGAGAAGGAAGCGGTTGCACAGTTCGGTTCGTCGGATTCGGGTGCATCGCTCGGCGACATCCTCGGCGAAGCACTGAAGAAGAAGGAAGACTAAGCTCTTCCTGCCTTCTCAAGGCTAATCAGGAAGGCCCGCCTGCTCCAAGGAGCAGGCGGGCCTTTCCCTTTGGCGCGGGGGCGCTTACGTTCCCTGTCCTAAAGAAGCGCAGCGTTAGGACAGACCGAGACACATGCTAGAAGTTCACCAGTTCCCCTGCCTGTCCGACAATTACGGATTTCTCCTCCACGATCCCGATAGCGGGGAGACCGCGGCGATCGACACGCCGGACGGGCCTGAATACCTGCGGCAGGCAGAGGCCAAAGGCTGGACGATCACGCAGATCTGGAACACCCACTGGCACCCCGACCATGCGGGTGGAAACAAGGCGATCGTTGAGGCTACCGGGGCGAAGGTCATCGCACCGCAGGAGGTCGAGAAGCTGAGTCCGATCGACCGCGTAGTCGGCAATGGCGAAAGCGTATCTCTCGGCGAGTGGAAGGCCCGCGTGATCGATGTATCGGGCCATACCAACGGCCACATCGCATACCATATCGCCGAAGCCGATACCGCCTTCGTGGGCGACAGCGTGTTCGCGTTGGGCTGCGGCCGTATGTTCGAAGGCGAACCGGAGCAATTCTGGAACAGCCTGGACCGCATCCGGCAGCTTCCCGACAACACCCAGCTTTACTGCGCGCACGAATACACTGCCGCGAACGCCAAGTTCGCCCTGCATGCGGACCCGGACAATACCGAACTGCAGCTCTACGCCGCGCGCGTTGAAGAGAAGCGTGCCAAGGGCGAGCAGACAGTGCCGACTGTGCTTTCGCGAGAGCTCGCTACCAACCCGTTCCTGCGCGCGGACAGCGCCGAATTGCGTGACCGCTGGGGTGGCAGTTCGCCTGCGGAGACCTTTGCCGCCCTTCGCGCAGCCAAGGACAGTTTCTAAGTCGATGAAGGCGGTAGTCGTTCAGCGTCTGAGCGAAGACCTGTCCGGCGTCCAAATGCTCGATGTCGCATTTCCGGCGCGCGCCAAGGGCGAAGTGCTGGTCCGCGTCCGTGCCGCATCGCTAAACTATCCAGACCTGTTGATGACGCAGGGCAAGTACCAATTCAAACCGGAGCTTCCCTTCACCTCCGGTCTAGAGATGGCCGGCGAGGTGATCGAGGCTGACCCGGACAGCGGCTTCTCGACAGGCGACCACGTCATGGGCGGCGCCAAGACCGGCGCCTTTGCGGAAGCCATCGCCCTCCCTGCCTCAGCCCTGAGGCGCATTCCCGAGGGGGTGGACTTCCCGCAGGCTGCAGCGATGGGTGCCGCCTACCACACCGCATATGTCGCGCTTGTCGAATTGGGCAATCTGGAGGCCGGCCAGACGATCCTCGTCCACGGGGCAAGCGGCGGTGTCGGCTTGGCGGCCTGCGACCTAGCCAAGGCCCTCGGAGCGAAAGTGATCGCGGCAACCCATTCCGAGGCAAAACTCGAACGACTGGCCGCTGTTTCCGGTGCCGATGCTGTCATTACCAATAAGGGTCGGTTTCGTGACGATATCTCGGCGCTCACCGAAGGCCGGCTATGCGATCTCGTCTTCGATCCGGTCGGTGGCGATGTTTTCGACGAGAGCACGCGCTGCGTCACCTTTGGCGGCAAGCTGCTGGTCGTCGGCTTCGTGGCGGGACGCATTCCCGAAATCGCCGTCAACATCCCCCTCATCAAGGGCTTCTCGATCGTCGGTGTGAGAGCAGGCGAATACAGCCGCCGCTTCCCCGACCGCGGGAAGCGTATCTCCGGTGCATTGGATAAGCTCGCCAGCGACGGGAAGATCACCCCTCACATCGACCGCACCCTGCCCCTTGCCGACTGGCGCGAGGCGTTCGAGGCGATGGACCGGGGCAAGATCATCGGGAAGATCGTGCTCACCCCGTGACGCACTCACTCTAACGAAAAAGGGCGACCCGAAGGCCGCCCTCTAAAATTCGCTTGTGTCCGGAAATCAAATTCCGGCGATAACCTTGTCGGCCAGCGCCTTGTCCGCCTCGGCGTCATGCTTTTCGGCAATCAGCTTGCGGCTTGCCGAAGTGGCGGCCAGCGCTGCGCGATTACGGACGTCTTCGATGGCTTCGCGCTCGGCAGCGGCGATCTTGTCTTCCGCCATGCGCTTGCGACGCTCGACCATGGCCTTGCTGTCGGCTTCCGCCTTTTCGAGGATGGCATCGGCTTCATGCTGGGCATTTTCCAGCATGGCTTCTGCGTCCTTTTCGGCACCTGCGATCTTGTCGGCATACTCCTTGCGAAGCGCTTCGGCTTCGGCGCGAAGCTGCTTGGCTTCGTCGAGCTGCTGCTTGATCGCTTCGATCTTGCCGTCAAGCCCGCCAGCGATCTTCTTGTGCACCTTCGCACCGAAGAACGCGAATGCGAGCAGGACCAGCATGGAGATCGAGACCCACTGGTAAGGCGCAAGGCCCCACAGCATCGGCTCGACGTGCTTGCCGGCACCGGCGTCGACTTCGACGCTTGCCTGTGCAGCCTCGGTCGCAAACACTTCGGGAACAGTCGTGTTAGCCATTTGCCATGGCCTCCTTCACCGCCTTGGTCGCTACAGGCTTGGTCACCTTCACGCCCGCAAGCGTCTTGACGATGTCCTGCGCGGCTTCGACGGCAACGCTTTCGACTTCTGCCAGCGCTTCCGTCCGAGCTTCGCCGATCCGTGCTTCCGCATCGGCCAGCTTTTTGTCGATACGCGTCTGCGCCGCCTTCAGCTTCTTTTCGGACTTGGCCGCAGCCTCGTCCTTCGCCTTGGCAACGATCGCCTGCGCGGCAGCGCGGTTTTCGTTCTCACGCACCCGCCAAGCTTCTTCCTGCTCGTCGGCAGCATCGCGCGAAGCCTTGGCCGCGGCGAGGTCGGCAGCGATCTGACCATCGCGTTCGGCGACGGTGCTCATCACCTTGGGCACCATGAGGTTGCCGACGACGAAAAATGTGATGCCGAAAAACACGAGCAACCAGAATACCTGGCTGGACCATGTAGCATCAAGCTGGGCTATCTGTGGCATTTCAGCTCTCGAAAAGCGGGTACGGGAAATTCAATGCACCGGCCGGGACTGACCCGACCGGTGCGATCTCGATTGTCGTCGATTAAGCGACGAAGATCAGGATCATGGCAACGACGAACGCCAGCAGGCCGAGAAGCTCGGCAGCGGCGAAGCCGATGAACAGGCGGCCCTGCTGGCCGTCGGCAGCACCCGGATTGCGCAGTGCGCTTTCGAGGAACGAACCGAAGACGTTACCAACGCCGATCGCAGCCATACCGGCACCGATCGCCGCGAGACCCGCACCGATGAGCTTTGCAGCTTCCATTTCCATGACAAACTCCTTTGGGAAAAACGTGTATTGTTGAAAGGTCTTAGTGAAGGTTTTCAGCGTCGTTGATATAAAGTGCAGTCAACAGCGCGAAGACGTAGGCCTGGATACCGGCGACGAGCAGTTCGAGCGCGCAGATGCCGATCATCAGGATAAAGCTGGGCAGGCCGACCAGCAGGCCGAAGCCCACGCCAGCATTGGTGCCGTCGATCACGAAGCTGGAAAGCACTTCCAGCAGAACGTGGCCGGCCATCATTGCGACGAACAGTCGCAGGGCCAGGCTGAACGGGCGAACCATGAACGAGATGAATTCGATCGGCGCAATGACCGGGATCATCGGCAGCGGCGTGCCATGCGGCACGAACAGGCTGAAGAAGTGGAAGCCGTGCTTCCAGAAGCCAACCAGCAGGACGATCGAGAAGCTGAGGATCGCGAGCACGCCGGTAACGGTAAAGTGGCTCGTGAAGGTGAACGGGTGGACGCCGACGACGCCAAGCGGCAAGAGGCCGAGCAGGTTGGCGAACAGGATGAACATGAACAGGCTGAAGACGTAAGGCACGTACTTGCGCCCGGCCTTGCCGATGTTCGCTTCGAGCATGTTGTCGATGAAGCCGGTGAAGGTTTCCACCATCATCTGCCAGCGGCCGGGGACCAGCTGGCGCCTCATTCCGCCAAGCACGAAGAGGAAGAGCACCACGGTCGTGATGAGCATCCACATTGCACTGTTGGTGAAGGCAATATTGAAGCCTTCGCCAAGCGTCCACTCATCCGAACCGCCAAGCGGCTTGATGGTGAACTGGTACATCGGATCGACTTTGGCCTGTTCGGCTGCCACGTCAGTTAGTCCTTCAAATCCTGTAACGAAAGCCCCGGAAATCCTTGCGGATTACTCGCCGGGGCCCTGATTTGCCGCGCGGATAATGTTCCTGAAAGCCACAACTATCCCGAGGAACAGCCCGACCAACAGACCCCACGGATTGGTGCCGGTAAAATAGCCAATGGCATACCCGATCACCGTACCGCCAAGGAGCCCTCCGAGCAGGTCCGCCAATACCCGGTTGCCACTGCGATAATTCGCATCGGCACCGGAGCTTTGGGGTAGGTTACGCTGCTCTTCGCGCTGCTGGGCGGCCTTGAGCCGCTTTTCCAGCGCGTCGATGCGCGCATCCTCCTCGATGGGTTCCCGTGCGGGTTCGTCATCGCTCATGCCTTGCTCCTTACGAGAGGGGGTTGCGCGGCACGCGCAGGGACTTGCCCGCCAAGGGCGCCGCCCCCTTAGAAGGGGGGCTTTGGCGAGTCAACACGAAGGGGGTGTGAATTGCGTGTTTCTAGGAGTTAGTGACCAGCGTTCCCGCAGCAAGGGAGACAGCAGCCCACTACCGGGCATCACGGACAACGCGAATCGCGCAGCGGAGCGGCGCTGTTTCGCGTCTGCCAGGTTCCGTCGGGTGCCTGGTACTTTTCGCCCGGGGACGTAGCGAGTATCGCCTGGCATCCGGCAGTCAGCGCGTATTCCTCGAGCGTGGCGTTATTTGCCTGCGCACGCTCTGCGTAGACCGCGCGGCGCTTGATGTTAATGTCGTTGACGACGCGGCGAAGTTCGGCGGTTTCCGCGCCGACGATGCCGAGATAGCCGTCCATCTTTTCCCCGACTTGTCCGGAAGCGCGCGCCGCGGCATAGGCGGGATCGCGCTGGGCGAAAGCGGGTGCGGCAATGCCGCCGAGCGCAGTTGCGATGGCCGCCGCGCCAAGGGCAGTCCTGATAATCGACCTGGTCATAATTTCACCCATCAAAAAATATCCGCATTTTCCTCGATCGTGTTGCCGGCATCTTCGGCAAGACGATAAATCACTTCCTGCCGGATATTGACGTTCAACTCGATCACGATCGGCTCGGTCGGTGCCTCGACAGTGATGCACCCTCCCAGCGCGAGCGGAACCGCCGCAATCGCCAATAACCGTCTGCCCATCGTGGCCCCCGAAACCTGCATGAGATCGCTTGTCGCAAGGGGCGAAGGGTCAGTCAAATATGCTCGTATCATCGCGCATCCTCGCTTTCCTGGTCCTGAATGGTGGGTTCATCCGGAATGATGTCTTCCGGTTCGATGTCTGGTGCGGCTTCCTCGCCGGTGATAGAGCGGCGCAGCAGGCGCTGGCCATCGTCACTGAGCAGACCCAGTTCGCGCGGATCGCGAACGGCGGACGGGTCGTAAAGAGCCTTCATGGAGGTTAGAAGCTGGTAGAACTGAGCCCGGATATTGATCCGGAACTGGATCGGCAGCTTGGCGATCTGCCGGGTGACGATGTTCTTCCTTGCGCCCTCGCCCTGCTGCACACCGTCGAAGCGCACGCGGGTCACGATCTCGCCCGCCAGCGGACCTTCCATCACGACGCGCATTTGCGAGTAATCCATGCTGCGCAAGGCATCGAAGGCGAAATTGGCGATTGCCGAGAGATCTTCGTAGGTGAGGTCACCGACATAGGAGAGATTGCCTCCCGGCGGGCGCGAAATAAGAATTCCTTCGTCGATGCGGCCATTGCCGTCGCTGCCGAACACGATCGGGACGGTGCCGTCGAAAGTGCCGGTGGCGGAGATGTTCTCCAGCTCCATCTGGGCGACGAACTGCGCCGCTTCGAGACCGATGATCTCGAAGACGTAGCGTCGTTCTTCCTCGACACCGAGGTTGAAATCGAAGTTCCTCAGGACGAGCCGTCCACCCATGAACGGCCAGCTGCCCCCCGCGATTGCAAGCACTTCGCCATTACGCAGTGCGAACTCGATTTCACCGTCGAGCACTTCGACCCCGGGATTGATCGAGGCGACACGTAGTTTCTGTCCCGGCGCAGTGGTCAGGTTGAGCAGGTCGGTGAAGCGGATAGTGCCGCTAGCCCCCTTCACCGGACCGAAGGCCGCTGCAAAATCGAGGCTCTCAGTCGAAAACTCGCCGCTGCTCGTCACGTCGCCATCAGCAGACCAGGCGATCCGCCCCACCCCGTCTATCGACCCTTGCGCGTTGGCGATTACGCCGAGCGCCAGCGGCGTCAGGTCCACGAACTGAAGCCGGTCATCGAACTGCAGATCGTCCACTTCCAGACGCGCCGATCCGGCGCCCGTGCCAAGATCATGGTCTATATCCACAGCGGTGACGAGCCGGTCGCTGTTCGGTTCGCGCAAGTCGGCCTGCGCCGAGATGATGTTGTCGCGCAGGGCAAGCGATGCCTCGCGCGCCGCCAGCGGTTCGAACCGGTCCGGCTCCGCTCTGTCGAGCAAGCGAAATGCGGCATCCGCGATGGCGAAAACGCCTCCCGAATAGGACCATTCGCCGCGCGCATCGCGAATATCGAGCGGCACCGAGGCGAGTGTAATCTCGGCATCGGAGAAACTGCCCTCGATGTCTTCGCCGAGCCTCGCTTCGAGATCCGTGATTGCGAAGCGGCTCGCCGTCTCTTCGGGGCCGAGCACGACATCGAGATCGCGCGCCTTCACCACGCCGGGCCAGGCAAAAGCGACCGGTCCGCTGGCAATGCTGAGCGGCGTATCTGCCAGCGTGCCTTTCATATTCAACTGCGGCGCGCCCGCCGCAAGTTGAAGTCCATTTGCCCCGTACGCCAAGATCGGTTTCCCGGGCGGCGGACAAAGCGTTAGGCCCGGCCCTTCTATGCTGAGATTTGCCAGCGCCGCGCGCCGGAAGGACACTCTGGTGCAGTCCCGCCACAGCGCAATGCTGCCGCCGGGCTCGTAGCGACCGGAAACCGGCATCGACAGTCGATCGATCGCGCCGCCGGGAAGCGGGCCACTCGCCTCGACTTCGCCCGAAAAGCCAAGCGCTCCGCGTTCCGACTGGACGATCGACAGGCTCGGTATCGCCAATCGTGCTACGCCAGCCTCGTAAGGAGCCATGGAGAGGCGAAATGAGGGGCCACTCTGTGTCCGGCGCTCCATCCGTCCGGAAATGCGTGGAATTCCCGGACCTCCCGTAGCCAGATTGCCGGAATAGCGCATGGGCGCATCGCCCTGCCTGCTTGCCTCGAACCGCGAGACCGAGAGCAATCTCGCCCCCTGTCCGCCTCGGATCTCGGCTTCGGGGACGAGCAGGGTCAATGCGTCATCAGTGCGACTGAAGCGGATGCGGCCCTGGATTGAACTGCCCCGCGTCTGCGCCTGCAGGGCGGCAGCGACTTTCCTCGCGATCGGTTCGACCAGCGTTCCTTCGCCCGTGTTGGCGAGGCTTTCTACCGACGCGATCAGCGCAGGTCCGAGCCGTAGGCCATTGCCTTCGACAGCGCTGTCGATCTCGAGGCGCGAAAACCCGTCCCGTCCCCGCACATCGCCGTCGACGGTCAGCAATGCGGCCGCCACCTGCTCGTTCGCGACACCGCGCGCGGCGAGCGTGTAACTTCCCGCCAGGTCGTCATCCCTGAACTGAACCCGCAGGTTGCCGGACAGCGATTGGGCCCCGAGACCCGGAAGCGTCACCGCATCTGTATCGAGGCGGGCGGCAATTTTCGGATCGGCAAGCGAGGGCTCGAGCTCCGCCTCCAGCTGTGCTGTGAGGTTGGCAATCGACACTCCCTGCCCTTCGCAGGCGAGTTGTTCGACCCGTAATGGACCGTCGAAATTCGGCGCACCCGATGCCGTGGTTATGCTGCCGAAGAGGGTCGTTCCTGCCAACTCGCAGCCAGCCGCCGCAAAGCGTGGAGCGTTGGCAGCAAGGATGCCCTCGAATCCGCCGCGCAGCGGGCCTGCGCCTTCGAGTTTCAGCCCTACATTCCCGTATTCGGTTTCCAACAGGCCGCGGCCATCGCGAATAACGAGAAGCAGATCGGGCAATCCGGTGGAAGCCCCGCTGTCGTCGAAGATTATCGGGTCCAGCGAGCCGAAGCTCAATTCGCCGTTGCGGTAGGTTCCGAATAACCTGGCCCCAACCAGTTCGACGCTGCCGACATCCGGCAGGCCAATACGGTGCTGAAGCTGGAGGATAACCTTCTCGGCAGTGAAATCGGGTCTTTCCGGGTCACCGATCACGACATTGCTGAGGATCTGTGTCTGACCGCCAATCCGCTCGATCTCGTAGGCACCGTCGATGCCGGAGGCGTCGAGCTGGTCGCGGATGAAATCGTCGGCGATGGATACGCGGCTCGACCACGCGGTCAGCGACAAGGCGATCAACAAGAGAAACGTGAGTCCGGGCGCTGCATAGCGCTTCTTGCGCCACCGCGGACGGGAATCGGAATGTGCTGGGGGTGCGACCTCTTCCATTGCGTGCACACTTGCGCCCATCGCAGCGCGAAGGCAATGCAAGCGTTTGAAAGGTCGCGCTTCGGGGGTCGAATTTGCCGCAGGATACCAGCAATGCAAAGGTGCACGCAGGCACCGGACATCGCGAGCGGCTGAGGAGCCGCCTGCTTAACGGCGGCGCGGAGGCGCTGGCCGATTACGAACTGCTCGAATACCTGCTCTTCGGCGCTTTCAGGCAGGGGGACACAAAGCCGCTGGCCAAGCGCCTGATCGAGCGGTTCGGATCGTTTTCCGGGGTTCTCAACGCCGACCCGGGTGCATTGTCGCAAGTGAAGGGAATGGGTGAAGCCAGCGCCGCCACGCTGCACGCCATCGCTCTGTCCGCACGCAGGATGGCGCGCGGGGAAATCCAGCAGCAGCCCGTGCTCGGCAGCTGGCAAGCGCTGATCGACTATCTCGCAATCGACATGAGCCATTTGAAGCACGAGCGTGTGCGAGTGCTATATCTCGACACCCGCAACCGGCTGATCCTCGATCACCTGGCTGCAGAAGGCTCGGTGGACGAGGCGGCGATTCATCCGCGCGAGGTTATCCGCAAGGCTTTCGACATCGGCGCATCGGCGTTGATCCTGGTGCACAACCACCCCAGCGGCGATCCCGAACCGAGCCGCGCCGACATCCAGATCACCAACCGCATTGCCGAGGCAGGCCGCCTCTTGAACATCACCGTCCACGACCACGTGATCATGGGGCGCGGCAGCCATGTGTCCCTGCGCGCGAAAGGGCTTATCTGAAGCCGAAACGTCAGTCCTTCGGAACGACCCCGTGCATCGCGTACCGGGCCGCAAGTTCGGGCGCCATGCGCAGCGCCCGCTGAACATCGGTGCGACCGGCCTTGTCGCCTTTTTCCAGGCGGACAATGCCGCGCAGGTAAAGCGATGCGGACAGGCCTGGCGCCAGCTCCAGCGCGCTGTCGAGATCGCTCAACGCGGCGTCGTAATTACCCATCCGGTAGCTCACCATCGCCCGGCTATCGAGCATGGGCGCACTGTTGGCCGCGCGTTCAATGGCTTTGGTGCATGATGACAAGGCGCCTTCGGGCTGAACGTTGAATAGCCCTCGGAACCAGCAATCTGCATTCAGTACGGACGCATTGGTCGGCTTGTCGGCAACCTGTTCTGCCAGAATCGCGATCGCGTCGTCCGTCCGCCCGGCAAGCCCCGCGACTGTGGCAAAGGTGCTGGCATAGGAGCCTTCCTCATCGTCACTGACCGGCAGGTCCTCGAGCAGGAGGAGAGCCTCTTCGCGCTTGCCGCCGTAGGCCATGAGCTCGGCCAGATTGAGGGCAAAAGCGGTGCTCGGTTCGAGATCGTAGGCAACCTGCGCATCCGCAATTGCGGCTTCGCGGTCGCCGAGCGCCTCGTACACGCCACCGCGCCAGCTATGGAGATAGGCGCTCGGCTGGTTGGCGATCAGCGTATCGAGATCGGCGAGGGTCCCGTTCCAGTCGAAGATTTGGGCCTTGAAGCTGGCACGCTGCGTAAGCGGCCCCCATTCATCGTCGGCGGCAAAATTTACCGCCGCGTCATAGGCATCGAGCAATGGCTTCACACGCTTGGCCAGCGTGTCGCTGTCCACTTCCCAGCGCCAGGCAAAGTCTTCGGGCGCCAGCACTTCCGCCTTGAGAGCGTTCAGCTGGCGAACCTTGCGCTTGTGCGCTGGAAGTTCGGAGGCGGGAATTTCGCCCAAATCATTCCACACATTCACATCGAACCGGATGGTGTTCCCGTCGACTGTGCGCGTTCCGTGCATGGCGGTGTTCGCGAACGTATCGTCGATCACGGAATCGCCGGTCACTTCGAAATCGTCCATGCCTTCGGGCAGGATGATGGTCGCGTTGATGCGGGTGAATTGCGGGCCGCCGGTCCTGACCGGGATACTCCTCCACTCGGGCCGTGCCCGGTCGGGGTTGAAGACGAACTTGTCGGTCTGGTCGGAACTCAACCGCATGCGGCCATCTGTCCATGAAAACTCGCTGGGCATCACGCCTTCGACCGTGAGGATGCCGACGGCTTCCTCGTCGTCATAGGACAGGCCGACAGAGGTCAGCGCCCCGCCCGGCCCCGACGCGAAACTGGAAGCGAAACGCTTGAGCTGGTCCTCGTCGGCTTCATCGGCCGCCGCCCTGAGGCTGGCGCCCTGCGGACCGGAAATTCTCATAGTCAGCGAGAAAAGCGAGGGGAAATCGATGCCCGCGGAATAATCGGTGGTCCCGTCCATCACCATGTTCGGCGCGGCCTTGCGCCGCTGTGTCATGGGAACGAGATCGGCGCCGTCTTCAGGCAATGGCAGAGCGTAGTAAAAGGCCGGGACATCGCCGATGTTGGACAGGCGCGTCGCCGTGCTCGTCCCGTCGAGCCAGTAATCCGTGCCGTCGATAGTCGCGCGTACGATCATGTGGTCGAAATTGCCCGGGATCGGCAGAAGCTCGGGAATGGCATCGCCGCCACGGGTTGAAACCAATACCGGGATTGCCTCGATGCCCATCCGCGACAACAGCGAATAGAGGAGTACCGACTTCGCCTTGCAGTCGCCGTACCGCTTTTCCCAGGTCTCGTCCGCCGCCTGCGGCATGTAATTACCGCCGTCGAGGCCGTTGAGGAGATAGCTCACCTCGTCCTGCACGAGCCGCAACGCCATCGCCGTGCGCTCCAGCGGATTGGCTGCAGCTTGCATGATCTCACGAGCCTTGACCGCGACGTCGCTGTCGTCGGCGACTTGTGCCGCCTTTTCGTAGTGCGGGGCGAACGCGCGCGACAATTCCTGCCAGTCCGCGAAGGTCCCGACCCGCAAAACCGGATCGCGGCTGAAGCGCGAAGGGGCATCGCCGGGCATATCAGGCAGTTCGTCTATCGGCAGCGATACGGTGAGTGTCTTGTAGCCATCCTTGACTACAGGAGGCTCTATTCCGGCTACATCTTCTGCGCGCCAGTATACATCCTCGCTCTCGGGCCAGCTGACTATCGCACGCGAGAAACCGACCTGCCACGGCTCCTGGAAGAGATATTGCGAAGCTTGCATTTCATCGCCGAGCGCCTGGTCGTCGACGGTGACCGAATGGGTCACGCGAAGGACGTCGTCGACCTGCAAGCCCGACACCGCGAGTGTCGCGGTGAGGCGTCCGTCGAGAAGGCGTTGTTCAAGCCCCCGCTCCCGGCGAATGACCTCGAATTCCGTGCCGCCGCCGATGACGTCGATGCTTTCGCCTCCGCGAATGATTTCGACGCGGTGCACGGTCAGGTCGCCCTTGTCCGGCTGCCAGGATAGGGAAACGGTTCCGTGGTCCATCAGCAGATCGGGGTTGTCGATCCGGATCGCGCTGTCTTCATACTCGGTAACGACCCCATTTTCGAGGCGCTGCTGCCAATCGTAGATCAGCGTCGAAGGTGCGTCCTCCATGTCCACGAGAGCAAGCGATGCGGGATCGACCCAGTCGGGCGCAGGCCCGTAGAGGACTGCCTCTCCTGCATTTGCAGGGGCAGACAGTATGATTGCCATCGCCGCAGATGCTGCCAGGCTTGTTCGCGAAGTTCGAAGTATCGTCCGGTCGTTCATGAAGAACAACTTACCGCAATTGCAAGGACATGCAATCGTGGTGAAGCCGTCCGGGAAACCGCATGTTCACCAATATTTCGAATGCATGCCGCCCCCGCCCTTGCCAGCGCGCCCACCCTTGCCTAGCGCGCAGCCCTGCACCCCAATCATAAGACTCGGAGACGACCGATGGTCCCCCGCTATGCCTGCCCTGCCATGACTGCCATCTGGGAGCCGGAGGCGAAGTATCGCATTTGGTTCGAGATCGAGGCGCATGCGACCGAGAAACTCGGTGAGCTTGGCGTTGTCCCCAAGAGCGCGGCAAAGGCACTGTGGGACTGGTGGGCGACCGACCCGAAGATCGACGTCGAAGCGATCGACGCCATCGAAGCCGTGACCAAGCACGACGTGATCGCCTTCCTCACATGGGTTGCGGAAAACGTCGGCGACGAGGCGCGCTTCATGCACCAGGGCATGACCAGTTCTGACGTTCTGGACACGACGCTGGCCGTCCAGCTGGCGCGTTCGACCGACCTGCTGCTCGAAGACCTCGACCAGCTGCTGGCCGCAATCAAGCGCCGCGCCGAGGAGCACAAGTACACCCCCACCATCGGTCGCAGCCATGGCATCCATGCAGAGCCGGTAACCTTCGGCCTCAAGCTTGCGCAGGCCTATGCCGAGTTCGACCGCTGCAAGACCCGCTTGATCGCCGCGCGTGAAGAAATCGCGACCTGCGCGATCTCCGGCGCGGTCGGCACCTTCGCCAATATCGATCCCAGCGTCGAAGAATATGTCGCGGAAAAGCTCGGCCTCAAGCCGGAGCCGGTTTCCACGCAGGTCATTCCGCGTGATCGCCACGCCATGTATTTCGCCACGCTGGCGGTGATCGCCGGATCGATAGAGCGCGTCGCGGTCGAAATCCGCCACCTGCAGCGTACCGAAGTTCTTGAGGCCGAGGAATTCTTCTCCAAGGGCCAGAAGGGTTCGTCGGCGATGCCGCACAAGCGCAACCCGATCCTGACCGAGAACCTCACCGGCCAGGCCCGCATGATCCGCGCCTACGCCCTACCCGCACTCGAAAACGTGGCGCTGTGGCATGAGCGCGATATTTCGCACTCCTCGGTAGAGCGTTTCATCGGTCCCGATGCGACCATCACACTCGACTTCGCCCTCGCCCGCCTGACCGGCGTGGTCGACAAGCTGCTCATCTATCCCGAGCGGATGCAGGCGAACATGGACCGCATGGGCGGTCTCATCCATTCGCAGCGCGTCCTCCTCGCCCTCACCCAGAACGGCGTGAGCCGCGAGGCTGCTTACCGCCTCGTCCAGCGCAACGCGATGAAGGTGTGGGAATCGGACGGCAGGCTGATGCTGCTCGACCTGCTCAAGCAGGACGAGGAAGTGACCGCCGCACTGACGAACGAGCAGCTGGAAGAGCGTTTCGACCTCGATTACCACTTCAAGCAAGTCGACACGATCTTCGATCGCGTTTTCGGCTGAGCCTTGCGGCACGTCTGGTGTGCGCCTAGCATTGCCGGAAAACCGGTGAGGGGTAGCTAAGAAATGCAAATTGTCCGGACCATCCTGTGGATTGCACTGCTGGTGGCGATCCTCGCCTTTTCCTTCGGAAATTGGGACAAGCAGATCGACGTTCGTATCTGGCCCGGCATCGTCTGGGACACCCGCGTTCCCGCGCTCGTCATCGTGTCCTTTCTTATCGGAATTGTGCCGATGTGGCTCTACCACAGGGGCGTCCGCTGGCGTCACACGCGCCGGATTACCGCTCTTGAGCAGGCGACCGCACAGATGGCAGCACCGCGCGCAGATGATCGCCCCGCTGCTGCGCCTGCACCTGAGGCTACCGCCGAGGCCGAACCTGCCAACCCCGTAGATCCGGAACCCGAAACGCGGTCATGAGCAATCCCGTCTATCTCGCTCTCGACGTCCCCCGTCTTCGTGATGGGGTGGCATTGGCAGAAAAGGTCAAGGCGCACGTCGGCGGGATCAAACTGGGGCTTGAATTCTTCTGTGCCCACGGAGCCCATGGGGTCCACATGATCGGGCAGCTTGGCCTGCCTATCTTCCTCGATCTCAAGCTTTACGACATTCCGAACACTGTGGCCGGCGCGATGCACGCGATCCACCAGCTCGAACCTTCGATCGTCACCATCCACGCCAGCGGTGGCCGCGCCATGATGGAAGACGCCAAGGCTGCTGCAGGCGAAAATACGAAAGTCGTCGGCGTGACCATGCTGACCAGCATGGATGACCGCGATTTGCAGCGCACCGGCGTCCAGGGCACCGCCCATGACCAGGTGATGCGCCTAGCAGAATTGGCCAAGGACAGCGGGCTCGACGGAATCGTGTGTTCAGGTCACGAGGTGAAAGCCGTGCATGACCAGTGGAAAGACGGCTACTTCGTCGTCCCCGGCTTGCGTCCGGCTGGAAGCGCCGTTGGTGACCAGAAGCGCGTGGTTACGCCCCGTCAAGCGCGTGACGATGGCGCCAGCGTGCTCGTCATCGGTCGCCCCATTAGCCGTGCCGACGATCCTGCAGAAGCGGCCCGCGCGATCGAGGCTACTCTTTGACACCCATTACCGAAGCATCCCTTGCGGATGCCGTCGAGATCAAGCTCCTGATCGAAAGCGCCTATCGCGGAGACAGCGCACGGCAAGGTTGGAACCACGAAGCCGACCTCCTCGACGACGAGAGAACCACCCCCGAAGAGATCGAACGCCTCATCGAAGACGAGAAAGTCAGCTTCCTCGTCTCGCGGGATGTAAGCGCAGCGATGACCGGATGCGTTGCCGTCACCACGCTCGATGCGACCCACGGCTATCTCGGGATGCTGTGCGTGTCGCCTTTGATGCAATCGGACGGGCTTGGCGGAAAGCTGCTCGACGCGGCGGAACAGGCGGCTTCTGAACGAGGTATCGAAGTCCTCGAAATGACCGTGATCACCCAGCGTTCCTCCCTTATATCCTGGTATCAGCGTCGCGGATTTGAGCGGACAGGTGAGACCCGCCCCTTCCCGGTTCCGCGCGATCCGCCGCTGGAATTCGCGGTGCTGGCAAAGCGGCTCGCGGACACCTAGGTTCACTTCATGACCGATGTAGCGATCAAGATTTGCGGGATTTCGACCCCGGATGCCCTCGATGCAGCGATAGCGGCGCGCGCCGACTTCGTAGGGCTGGTGTTCTTTCCGCCCTCCCCCAGGCACGTCGATGGCCACGCCGCAGCAGCACTGGCTGCGCGTGCGGGATCCGCTATCGGGCGCGTGGGCCTTTTCGTGGGCGCGGACGACGGCCTGATCGGAGAAAGCGTCAGGGCTGGCCGCCTCGATGCAATCCAGTTGCATGGCGAGGAAACGCCGGAGCGCGTGGCGCAGGTGAAGGAGCGCTTCGGGCTGCCGGTCTGGAAGGCAATTCCCGTCGCGACGGCAAGGGATGTCGAACAGGCCAGGCCGTACGAGGGGGTTGCCGATCTCCTGTTGTTCGATGCGCGGACGCCCAAGGATGCAGCCCTACCCGGTGGCATGGGGCTCAGCTTCGACTGGTCCCTGCTGTCTGCATGGCGTGGCAAGCCAAGATGGGGACTGGCAGGCGGGCTTTCTGCCGCAAACGTGGCAGATGCGCTGGGGCGGACTGGCGCGCCGCTGCTCGACACCTCCTCGGGCGTCGAAAGGGCGCCCGGCCGGAAGGACCCCGAAATGATCCGCGCCTTCTGCAAGGCGGCGCGCAACGCTTGACGCGCTGCACAATCCTGCTATGCGCGCGCCTTCGCTAATTGGCTCCGCACCCCGGTGAAGCGGTAGCCGCGCTGGAACACTGTTCCAGTGGTGCGATGCCGGGTTGAATGGCTACCGCAGGGGTAGCTCAGCAATTTGAAGGAAAGACTTATGTCGAAGCGCAAGAGCGCCAAGTACAAACTCGACCGCCGGATGGGTGAAAACATCTGGGGTCGTCCGAATTCCCCGGTCAACAAGCGTTCCTACGGCCCCGGCCAGCACGGCCAGCGCCGCAAGAGCAAGATGAGCGACTTCGGCCTGCAGCTGCGCGCCAAGCAGAAGCTCAAGGGCTACTACGGCGACGTGACCGAGAAGCAGTTCAAGCGCACCTACAAGGAAGCGTCGGCCATGAAGGGCGACACCGGTCAGAACCTGATCGGCCTGCTCGAACAGCGTCTCGACATGGTCGTCTATCGCGCCAAGTTCGCTCCGACCATCTTCTCCGCCCGTCAGATCGTGAGCCACGGCCACATCTTCCTCAACGGCGTGAAGACCAACATCGCATCGGCCCGCGTAAAGGTCGGCGACGTTGTCAGCCTCGGCAGCAAGGCAAAGGACATGGCTCTCGTCATCGAAGCGCAGAGCCTGCCCGAGCGTGAAATTCCCGACTATGTCGCGCCCGACGGCACCGACAAGGTGACTTTCACCCGCGTGCCGAAGCTCGACGAAGTGCCCTACCCGGTCACGATGGAACCGAACCTGGTCGTCGAATTCTATTCGCGCTGATCACTTCGCCAACGAAACACGAAAAGGGCGGTCCCGCGGGGCCGCCCTTTTTCATTTCGATTGGTCGCATTTTCAAAAGGTTGCGGGAACCTGACGGTGGGCGCGCGTTGTGTTCCTTGCTATGGTTTTCTACCGCTTCCTCACGCGCAATCGCGTCGGCAAATGGTACGCATCGCTGACTGATGCGCAGCGCAACGCAAACGAGATCGGTGCGGGATTCACGGGCCCCGGCGGCAGTTTCACCGCCTATCGTGGGACGATACTCGAAATGCAGGACCAGCCCGGTCAGCGCGAATGGGCGAAGCGCAAGGACCAGTAGATCATCGCAAGGATGATTGCGGTGATCAGGCCGCCCCAGAACCAGTAAGGCAGGAAAAGCGCCTGCGCGATGTGGCCGGTGTCGGACAATTGGGGCCGCCCACCCAGCATCCCGCCCTCGCTGAACAGATAGCCGAAATCGCGATAGATGCTGATGCAGCCCTGCACGCCAAGGAATTGCACCGCGAAATGGCGTTGGTTCGCCTTCGCCTTGAAAGCCAGCCACAGGCACGCAAGCCCGACAGCAGGTAGGATCAGCCAACCGGTCAGGGACCGCACCCAGATCAGCGTCGAGACCAGCAGGACTACGCCCAGCACCGCCAATGCGTTTCGCGTGGCGCGCTGCGTACGCGAGGAGAGGATGAGCGCACATCCGGCGAAAGTGGGGCCAAGAAGCCCCGCCGCGGCGATTAACGCGCTCGACAATCTGGACGGCTCGCCTTCGGACAAGTGTGCCGCATAGCCCGAGCCGTTGGGGAAAATGACGAGGCGCTCGAACTCATGACCAAACGCCATCGCGGCAAGGCCGTGGCCCATTTCGTGAAACCACGTTGACAGGATCGTGAACGGGTAAAGCAGGTATCCTCCGTAGGGCGAGTGCCAGAGGAGGATCGTGACGATCGCCATGACGACCAGCGCAGTAATCTCATTCCGGTCGTTCGAGGGAAGCCCTCCGCTTGCACGCCATCTGGTCATGTTGCGCCTCTAATCTTCATCAGGCGGGAATTTCCTCGCCGTCGTAGGCAAAACACTTTCCGCTATCGGTCGGTCCAAGCCCATCCAGCACTTCCAGCAGCCTTGCCGCAGAATGGTCCGGCGTGAACAGCTTGCCCTCCGGGACATTACGCTGGAAGGGCTGGCTCAAACGCGTGTCGACCGTGCCGGGATGGAGGCCGACGCAGAATGCCTCAGGCTTCTTTCGCGCCAGTTCGATCGACAAGCTCCGGATCATCATATTGAGCGCAGCCTTGCTCGCCCGGTAGGCATACCAACCCCCCAGGCGATTGTCGGATATGCTCCCGACCCTTGCCGAAAGCGCCGCAAATCCAGCGCGACGTTCATCCGAAAGGAGCGGCAGGAAATGCTTCGCCACCAGTGCCGGCCCGGTGACATTAATCGCAAAGTTTCGCGCGAGATTTTCCGCGTCCAGATGACGCCAGTCCTTTTCGGGACCACTCCCCTCCTCGTGGAGAAAACCTGTGGCGACGAACACGAGATCGAGTGGTCCGCTCTCACCCGCCTTCGCTGCCGCCTCGGCAATGCTGGTTTCGTCCTCCAGATCTATCTTCACGTCACCGCCCGAACGACCCAGACGGATGACCTCGACCCCGTCAGCTTCCAGCCTGTCGGCAATCGCCGCGCCAATGCCGCCGGACGCGCCGATCACAGCTGCGCGGCGCCACGTCACTGCTTGGCGGCTCCGAAGTAATTCCTGCGGAAGTCAGAGGCGAAGGCCGCGAAAGCGCCCGCAGCGATAGCGTCACGCATGGCCTGCATCAGCTGCTGGTAAAATGCGATATTGTGTTCGGTCATCAGCATCGCTCCGAGGATTTCTCCCGACTTCTGCAAGTGATGAAGATAGGCGCGCGAATAGGTAGAGCAAACCGAGCAGGCGCATTTCTCGTCCAGCGGTCCGGTGTCTTCGGCAAACCGCGCATTGCGAAGGTTCAAGGGGCCATGCCAGGTGAAAGCCTGTCCGTTTCGACCCGACCGGCTCGGCAAGACGCAATCGAACATATCGACCCCGCGCTCTACCGCGCCCACGAGGTCGTCGGGCTTGCCGACGCCCATCAGGTAGCGCGGCCGGTCCTGCGGCAGTTGGCCCGGCGCGAAATCGAGCGTGGCGAACATCGCCTCCTGCCCCTCACCCACTGCAAGGCCGCCGATCGCGTAACCGTCGAACCCAATGTCGGTGAGTTTTTCCGCGCTGATCTTGCGCAATTCCTCGTCGAGAGCGCCCTGCTGGATGCCGAACAGGGCCGAACGCTCGGCGTGCTCTCCACCTGCGTCGAACCCGTCGCGGCTCCGCTTGGCCCAGCGCATCGACATTTCCATGCTCGCCGCGATTTCGTCACGCGGGCGATCGGCGCGCGGACATTCGTCGAAGGCCATCACGATATCGGACCCGAGCAATCGCTGGATTTCCATCGAACGTTCCGGTGTCAGCATATGCTTCGAGCCATCGATATGGCTGCGAAACTCTACGCCTTTTTCGGTCAGTTTGCGCAGATCGGACAGGCTCATCACCTGATAGCCGCCGCTATCGGTGAGAATCGGACGATCCCAGTTCATGAACTTGTGCAGACCGCCAAGCCGGGCAACCCGCTCTGCACCGGGGCGCAGCATAAGATGGTAGGTATTCCCGAGGATAATGTCCGCGCCCGTCGCTCGCACGGTCTCCGGCTTCATCGCCTTGACCGTGGCGGCGGTACCTACCGGCATGAACGCAGGCGTGCGGATGTCGCCGCGCAGCATGGAGATGCGACCGGTGCGCGCGGCCCCGTCGGTCGCATCGATCTTGAAGTCGAACCGGCTGGCCATTTCAGAATCCATAGATAAGCGTGGCGCGGGTCAGCGTGTCGGTCGAGACTTTCCCGACCGGCGGATTGCTGTCGTAATCGATCTGGTACGACAAGCGCGAACGGAGGCGGTCGCTGATCTCGAAATCGAGACCGCTGATGAAGGTCAGGCTGGTGTTCGATCCATCGACGATCAGCTGCGCTTCCCCGCCCGTTTCGGCCAGCGCATTCGCGTCCTGCGTGAAAGAGAGACGCTCGAAAATCTGCCAGTCGAAATCTAGCCCTGCCAGAGCCGCAATGCGGTTTTCAGTCCGGCCATCGGTATATTCGGTCACCCGATAAGCCGGGCCTGCCTTCACCGACAGGGCGAGCGTTTGGCTGTCCACCAGCTTGTAACCGATCCCGCCCGATACGGCGTACCTACCGGAAAAACCCTGAATCTTGTCGCGCTCGTACTGGGCGAGGCCGTAAACGAACATCCGGTCGTTGAACTGCCAGCGAGGTTCGTAGGCGAGGAGGTATTGCTCGCGGCTCGTCTCGCCGTTCTGGCGCTGGTAGTCGAGTCGCGCGCGCAGGCGGTGACTCCAGTCGATGCCCTCGCGCTTCATCTTGAGCGAGGCTGCAATGCCGACGCTGTCAGTGTTGCCGGAAGACTGGAAGCCGCCGATCTCGCCCTCGCCGGACCACAGGTCGAGCGGGCCGGCGTCCTTTATCGTGGCGATCCGCGCCTGCTCGGCCGCGGCAGTGCGTTCGGCAAGCGTGGCCTTCCAGCCGTTCTCAAGCTTGTCGATTTCGCTCGCATCGTCCGGAAAGCTCGAGCGGGCGACCGATATCACGGCATCCACTTTGGCCGCATCGCCGGTCGCGATGGCGTTTTCGATCATTGTCCGGGCGGCTTCGGGAAGCTCGGCGCTGGCGGGCACAGCCAGGCACCCGACCAAAAGGGCTATCAGCATATGACGCAGGTAATTCATGGCGCCCGCGCCTAGCGCGTCATGCGCGCAGTCGCCAGCCCGTCTTGAAGATATAGGCGATCACGGCGGTACACGCCGCCAGGAAGGCGAGCGTGATCCCGAAGCTGATCCAGATATTCACATCGCTGCTGCCGTAGAAGGTCCAGCGAAGCCCACTGACGAGGTAGACGATTGGATTTGCCAGCGCGATCGTGTCCCAGGGCTTAGGCAGCATGTCTATCGAGTAGAAGGTGCCGCCGAGGAAAGTCAGCGGTGTGAGAAAAAGCATCGGGATGATGCCCAGCTTCTCGAAATTATCGGCCCAGATCCCGAGGATGAAGCCGAACAGGCTAAAGGCAGCGGCCACGAGCATAATGTAGATCACCGCGAGCAGCGGGTGCGCGATCGAATAGTCGACAAACAGCCGCGCGGTCAGGAGGATGATCGCAGCAAGGATAAGGCTCTTGGTCATGGCCGCGCCGACGAAACCGATTAGGGTCTCGCCCACACCGACAGGCGCGCTGAGCAATTCGTAGATCGTGCCTGTGAAGCGCGGCATGTAGATGCCGAAACTGGAATTGCTGGTCGTCTCGCCCAGCAAGGTCAGCATCAGCAGGCCAGGGATGATGAAGGCGCCGTAATCCACGCCGCCAAGGTCGGGCATACGCCCTCCGATGGCCGCGCCGAAGACGATGAAATACAGCGACGTGGTCAAGACCGGCGCAAGGACCGACTGAAAGGCCGTGCGCAGGAAGCGCATCAGTTCACGCGTGTAGATTGACCAGGTCGAGCGCCAGTTGATCATGCCGCCTCCTCGTCTTCGCCAAGCAAGGTGACGAAAATGTCTTCCAGGCTGCTCTCGCGAGTGTCGATACCGGTGTAATCGATCCCGGCCGCGATCAGGGCTTTGGTCAAGGCTGCGACCTCTTCCTTGCCCTTCCCCGTCCCGTCGCCGCCGCGATAGCAGATCGCATTTCCGCCATCCTCCAGCTCGACAGGAAAGTGTCCGAGCGATGCCGGCAGTGTTTCCAGCGGTTTGGCGAGCGTAATGTGTGCTTCTGTTCTGCCAAGGCGGGACATCATGGCGTCCTTCTCGTCGACCATCAGGATCCTGCCGCCACTGATGATCCCGACGCGGTCGGCCATTTCCTCGGCTTCTTCGATGTAATGCGTGGTCAGGATCACCGTGACCCCGCGCTCGCGCATCTGGTCGATGATACGCCACATGCCCTTGCGCAATTCGACGTCCACACCGGCAGTAGGCTCGTCGAGGAACAGGAGGTCGGGCTCGTGCGCCAGGGCCTTGGCGATAAGCACGCGGCGCTTCATTCCTCCCGACAGGGCCATGATCCGCTCTTCGCGCTTCTCCCACAGGCTGAGAGAGCGCAGGATTTCCTCGATCCGGTCCGGATCCGGCGCAAGGCCGAAGAGCCCGCGCGAATAGGCGACCGCACGCTTCACCGGCTCGAACATATCGGTACTCAGTTCTTGCGGAACGAGGCCGATACGGCTGCGCGCTCGCCGCCATTCGGTCGCCAGATCGTGTCCGAACACGCGCATCGTGCCCGAGGTCGGTCGGACCAGTCCGCAGACTGCGCCGATCAATGTCGTCTTGCCCGCTCCATTCGGTCCGAGCAGGGCAAAGATCTCGCCCCGGCGGATGGTCAGGTCGACATTGTCGAGCGCCTTGAGGCCGCCAGGGTAGACCTTGGTCAGCCCATCGAGTTCGAGGATCGGGTCGGAGATCAGAATCGCGCTCCTACTCGGCCAGCGCAGACATGGCAGCGGGATCGATATACTGGATGTACGCCATCAGAGCCTGCATGGCTGCCGGGTCCATCATCAGCTCCGCCATCGCGATCTCGCCAAGCCGACCGCCTGCAGCCTGCATTCCCATCCGGTCGCGGCTTTGCATGACCACCTTGGCCTGCGCCATGCAGTCCTTGGTGAGCAAACGCGCAAAGAGATCGGCCATCTCGCGATCGACCTGCTCCTTCGCGCCCGTATCGACTTCGACCAGCCCTTCCATGATCGGCGAGGAAGCCATACTGCCTGCCATCCAGCGAGCAACCAGGGTGCGATCGCTGCCGGTAGTTTTGTCGACCAGGCACTGCCCCAGCTTGGCCGAAGCCTCGTTCGGCGCTGCAACCATGCTTTGCGCCGCGAGCGGCGTGCTGATGGCGAATGCAGCAGCGGCTGCAAGACCAGTGAATTTCATTGCGTCCCTCCGTTGAGATGAGGTCGCGATTCGAACCTCGCGCTCACCATAGGCCAAGGATCGGGAGTGCCAAGTTCGGACTGCGGACGGATCCCCGTATCAGGGGATCAGCAGCGACGAATCGCCGTAACTGTAGAAACGATATTCATTGGCAATCGCATGGGCATAGGCAGCCATCATTCGTTCTCGGCCCATTAGTGCGCTCACCAGCATCATGAGTGTCGATTTGGGAAGGTGAAAATTGGTCATCAGCCCGTCGACCGCGCGGAACTTATATCCGGGCGTTATGAAGATGTCGGTGTCGCCTGCGAACGCGCGGATCACGCCATCGGCCTGCGTCGCGCTTTCGAGCAGGCGAAGACTCGTCGTTCCGACGGCGATAATCCGCCCACCAGATGCGCGCGCGGCGTTGAGCCGCTCCGCAACCTCGGGTTCGATCCGGCCCCATTCCGAGTGCATGGCATGATCGTCGGTATCCTCGGCCTTTACCGGCAGGAAGGTCCCAGCTCCGACATGGAGGGTCAGGGTTTCCCGCCCGATACCGGCGTCATCCAGCGCGGCCACGAGTTCAGGCGTGAAGTGCAGCGATGCCGTCGGAGCTGCCACCGCGCCGTCTTCGGCGGCGAACATGGTCTGGTAATCCTCGCGGTCCTGCGCATCGGTCTCGCGCTTTCCGGCGATGTATGGAGGCAGGGGCATCCGGCCTGCGCGTTCGAGCAGGACCTCGACCGGCTCATCCCCCTGGAATTCCAAGACGAAAGATCCATCGGCCAGTCGCGCTTCGGCAATGGCAGAGACACCTCCGCCGAATTCGATCAGATCGCCCGCCCGCACGCGCTTGGCATTGCGGATGAACGCCTGCCACCGCCGCAGGTCGACGCGCTTGTGAAGGGTCGCGCCAATCTTCGCCTCGCCGCGGCGGCCCTCGAGCTGTGCCGGAATGACGCGGGTGTCATTGAAGACCAGAATATCGCCAGAATTAAGCAGGGACGGAAGATCGCGTACGCCGCAATCGCGCATCCTGGCATCGGCGCCCTCCACGACCAGCATACGGGCTGCGTCGCGCGGGCGCGCCGGACGCAAGGCTATGCGTTCAGGCGGCAAATCGAAATCGAACAGGTCTACCTTCATCGCCAGCGCCTCTAAACGCATGGCGGGTTCAGGAAAAGCGCTTAACCGATCGGCGCGTTGAGATCGTCCGCAGTAACCTCGGGATCGGCCATGATACGCGGAGCCGCCGGAACCGGACGATTGTCAGCCGCGATCGAAGCCTGGAGGATGCGAGTCGGGTCCTGCGGCGGTTCGCCGCGATTGATCGCGTCGACTGCGGCCATGTTCGAAATCACGCGCCCGAAATTGGTGTAGCGCTTGTCCAGGTTGAAACGCGGGTAGAAGACGATGAAGAACTGGCTGTTCGCGCTGTCTTCATCGGCCGCACGGGCCATCGACACGGTACCGCGTACGTGCGGCATGATGTTGAACTCTTCCTCGAGGTCGGGAAGCTCCGAGCTGCCCTGGCCGGTGCCCGTCGGATCGCCGGTCTGCGCCATGAAGCCGTCGATCACGCGGTGGAAGATCACGCCGTCATAGAAACCGGCGCGCGCCAGCGTCTTGATACGCTCGACATGGTTGGGCGCCCAGCTCGGCATCAGGCGGATTGCCACCCGCTCGCCATTGGACAGGTCGAGCAGCAGGATGTTCTCCGAATCTTCCTGCACGCTGTAATTGATCGGCTGGAAGGGGGCGCGCGCAGCCGGAACTTCGGCATCCTGCGCTGTCGCGGTAAGCGGAGCGAAAGCCGTCAGGGCGGCGGCAGCAAAGGCAAGCGAGGTCTTGAGCATCGGGTTTCCGTCGAATTGTCTGGTATGCGAAACACCCTAGCGAGCGCGCGCTGTCGGTTCAATGAATAGCTTCGGCAGGATCAATAGTCGCCCAGCCGACCCTTTTCATCCACACGCTTGACGACATCCTCGCAAACCGCCTGGCTCACGAAGGGTGTGATATCGCCGCCGAACAGGGCGATTTCCTTCACCAGCTTTGACGCGATCGGCTGGAGCGAAACGTCGGCCATGAGGAATACCGTCTCGATATCGTCGTCGAGCTGCTGGTTCATGCCCGCCATCTGGTACTCGTATTCGAAATCGGCGACGGCCCGCAGTCCGCGGATGAGCACGTTAGCGCCCATCTTCTGGGCGAATTTCACGAGCAGTGCGTTGAACCCGACGACTTCCACATTGTCGAGACCCATGCGTGCGATCTCTCGCTCGACCATGGCGAAGCGTTCTTCGTTGGAGAACATCGGGTTTTTCGAGGGATTGGTCGTCACCCCGATTATGAGCGTGTCGACCAGCTTCGATCCGCGGCGGATGATGTCCGCATGGCCGAGCGTGATGGGATCGAAAGTCCCCGGATAAATGCCGATACGTTCGCCCATCAGTGATCCCTCTTCACGACAAATCGCGCAAGTTCAACGAGCAGTGCTGCGTCCGAACCGTGGCTGGCAAGGTGCTGCCCCGCTTGTTCGACCAGCATTTCCGCCTGTGCGCGTGCGGCATCGCGGCCCATCAGGGTCACGAATGTCTGCTTGCCCTGGCCTTCGTCCTTGCGGAGCGCTTTCCCGGCCTTTTCCTCGTCGCCTTCAACGTCGAGAAGATCGTCGGCGATCTGGAAGGCAAGTCCGATGTCGCGTGCATAAGCGCGCAGGTGGGTGCGGCCTTCGGGCGGGATGCGGCCAAGGATCGCGCCCATTTCGACACTGGCGGCAAGCAGGGCGCCGGTCTTGAGCTGTTGCAGGCGCGTCACCTGGCGCAGATCGTAATTCTGTTCGTCGGAAACGATGTCCATCATCTGGCCGCCAGCCATGCCTTCATGGCCGCTTGCCTTGGCAAGAGCGGCCACCAACTCTGCGCGAACAAAGGGATCGTTGCTGGTGTCGGGCATGGTCAGGATGTCGAATGCCAGCGCGTGGAGGCAATCGCCAGCGAGGACCGCCGTCGCCTCGTCGAACTGCTTGTGCAGCGTAGGCTTTCCGTGACGCAGGTCGTCATCATCCATGCAGGGAAGGTCGTCGTGGATCAGCGAATAGGCATGGATCGCTTCGACGGCGCAGCCTGCATTGACGGCGGCCTGGCGCGTCACACCGAAAAGCTGGGCAGTGGCGCAGACGAGCAGCGGGCGGACACGTTTGCCCCCTCCTATCGCGGCATAGCGCATCGCCTCTACCAAGCGCGCCCGCGTGTCCTGCGGCACGGGTAGAAAGGCATCGAATGCCCCATCGACCTCGGCCTGGATTTGATCGAACGCGTTTGCAAGAAGATCGGGCATTGCGGTCATCGCGTTCAGGCCTCAGCTTTCCGCATCGAAAGGTACGGTGCCCGATGGCTTCCCGTCGGCTCCCTGCACGATTTTTTCGATCCGGGCCTGCGCTGCATCCAGCCGTGCCTGGCACGCCTTGCGCAATTCTTCGCCGCGTTCGTAGAGCGCGATACTTTCGTCGAGCGGCACTTCCCCGCTTTCGAGATTACGCACAACACCTTCAAGGGCGCGGAGCGCTTCCTCGAAACTCATTTCGCCGATCGGCTTGTCTAGACCCTCTGTCATATAGGGTGAGCATTGACGGGGCGCAGCCGCGCGGTCAAGAACATGGAAAAACTGGGGAGCGGATATGACGTGGATTATCGCATTCGTTGCAGCGGCACTGGCTTTCGGGGCGCTGGACGCACTGTGGCTCGGCTGGGCCGGGAATAACTTCTATCGTCCCAGGCTCGGTGACATGCTTGCGGACAGCTTCCGGATGGGCCCGGCGCTGGTGTTCTACGCCGCCTACGTGGCCGCTATGGTCTGGTTTGCAGTCCGCCCCGGCCTCAGCGCCGGGCTCGGCAGCGCGGCGCTCAACGGAGCATTGCTCGGTGCGATCTGCTACGCGACCTACGACCTCACGAACCAAGCAACGCTAAAACAGTGGTCGACCACGGTCACCATCGCCGACATCATCTGGGGCGCGTTCGCCACGTCGGTTGCAGCAACCGTCGCCACCTACGCCGCGAGCAAACTCGCCTGAAGGAGGCAGCGGCTCCATGTTCATAGGTCATTTCGCACCGGCTTTTGCCGCGTGCGCCATCACGAGCGAAGCCCCGAAGCTGGGCACGCTGTTCATTGCCGCGCAGCTGGTGGACTGGGCCTTCATGGCCTTCTTCATGGTCGGCATCGAGCAGGCGCGGATCGAACCCGGCATCACGGTAATGAGCCCGCTCGACCTCTATCATATGCCCTATACGCACAGCCTGCTCGGCACAGCGGTCTTTGCGATAGGCTTTGCAGCGGTGGTCGGAATTATCTTGCGCAACGCAGTGGCTGCCACCTGGGCCGCGATCGTGGTGATGAGCCACTGGGTTCTCGACCTCCTGGTCCACCGTCCCGATCTCACGCTCGCAGGAGGGGACGAAAAGCTTGGCTGGGGACTGTGGAATTACCCGTGGATCGAAATCCCGCTCGAGCTGGGAATAACCCTTGGCGCATTCATCTGGTTCATGCGTGCAACCAAGGGACCGATCGTACCCCCGCTGATCCTGATCGGCTTCATGCTGGCCTTCCAGCTCGTCAGCTGGTTCGGCCCGCAACCCACGGAATATTCGATAGCCTTGCCACTGACGGCGCTCTTCGCTTTCGGCTTCCTCACGGCGCTCGCATACTGGGTCGGCACGACACGCTGGCACCGCAACGAGGTCGGCCTGGGAGTGGCAAGCCCACCATTGTGGTAGCCGAGCATATTGCGCCTCGGCGCGCAGCACCGTAAGGGCGCGGGCCATGAGCGAAATCACCCCAGACGTCGTTGCCCAGCATGGCCTTTCCGAAGAAGAATACGAGCGCGTCCTGAACGCCCTTGGACGAGAGCCGAACCTCGTAGAACTCGGCATCTTCTCTGTCATGTGGAGCGAACATTGCTCCTACAAGTCCAGCCGTCTGCACCTGAAAAAACTGCCGACAGAGGCGCCGTGGGTAATCTGCGGACCGGGCGAGAACGCGGGCGTGATCGACATCGGCGACGGACAGGCCGCCATCTTCAAGATGGAGAGCCACAACCACCCGAGCTACATCGAACCCTACCAGGGTGCAGCAACCGGCGTCGGCGGAATCCTGCGCGACGTGTTCACGATGGGCGCGCGCCCGGTAGCAAATGCGAATGCGCTGCGTTTCGGACGGCCCGACCATCCGAAGATGAAGCACCTCGTGCAAGGCGTGGTCGCGGGCATCGGTGGCTATGGCAATTGCGTCGGCGTCCCGACAGTGGCTGGCGAGACAAACTTCAACCCGGCCTATGACGGCAATATCCTCGTCAATGCGATGACGGTGGGCGTCGCCGATGCGGACAAAATTTTCTACTCGGCCGCGACCGGCGTCGGGAATCCGATCGTCTATGTCGGTTCGAAGACCGGCCGCGACGGCATCCATGGCGCGACCATGGCCAGCGCGGATTTCGAGGAAGACGCCGATGCCAAGCGCCCGACGGTGCAGGTCGGCGACCCCTTCACCGAAAAGCTGCTGATCGAGGCCTGCCTCGAACTGATGGCGACCGATGCCATCGTCGCGATCCAGGACATGGGCGCAGCCGGCCTCACCTCCTCCAGCGTTGAAATGGCGACCAACGGCAAGGCCGGTATCCGCCTCGACATGGACAAGGTGCCGTGCCGCGAAGAAGGCATGACGCCCTATGAAATGATGCTGAGCGAAAGCCAGGAGCGCATGCTCATGGTGCTGAAGCCCGGCAAGGAAGAAATGGCGGCGGCCATCTTCGAGAAGTGGGAACTCGATTTCGCTGTCATCGGCGAGGTCACCGACACGCGTCACATGGTGCTGGAATTCGGCGGCGAAGTGGTGTGCGACATTCCGCTCGGCCCGCTCGCGGCAGATGCGCCCGAATACGACCGTCCGTATCTTTCGAAGGAAGAGTACATCGCCTGGGCCGGGATCAAGCCGATGGTCGATCGTCCCGACACCAGCGACGTCGGCGGGGACCTGCTCACACTACTGGCCTCCCCCAACCTGTCCTCGCGCAGCTGGATTGCGGAGCAGTACGACAGCCAGGTTGGCGCGGATACGCTCCAGACCGGCGGGGATGCAGGCGTCGTACGCGTTCACGGCACGAAGAAGGCGCTTGCAATCAGCACCGATTGTACGCCGCGTTACGTCCACGCGGACCCTTACGAAGGCGGCAAGCAGGCAATCGCGGAAGCATACCGCAACCTGTGCGCAGTCGGCGCGCGTCCCCTCGCCGTCACCAACTGCCTCAACTTTGCCAACCCGCAGCGCCCTGAAATCATGGCGCAATTCGTCCATGCGCTCGACGGCATGGGTGCAGCTTGCCGCGCGCTCGACTTCCCGATCGTCTCCGGCAACGTCAGCCTCTATAACGAGAGCAAGGCGACCGGCGGCGGTAGTGCGATCCTGCCCACCCCGGCTATCGGCGGTGTCGGCCTGATCGACGATTACGCCAGGATGATGACCATGCCCTTCAAGGCCGAAGGCGAAGCGATCTACCTCATTTGGCCGGAAGAATGGGCGACGCCCGATCCGGAACGTTCGCATATCGGCAAATCGCTTTGGCTTGCCAAAATCCATGGCCGCGACGAAGGCCGCGCACCGCCGGTCGACCTGACGCTGGAAAAGAACGCGGGCGAAGGCGTGCGCGAACTGATCGAAGCAGGATTGGTCAGCGCGGTACACGATGTTTCCGATGGCGGTCTCGCCGTGGCGCTCGCCGAAATGGCCATGGCCAGCGGCATGGGTGCCGAAACCATCGGCAATGACGACTATACGCAGGCGCAATGGTGGTTCGGCGAAGACCAGGGCCGCTATGTCATTACCGTTCCCGATGCAGAGGCGTTCAACGCCTATCTCGCCAAGGGCACCGAGAACGAAGACACCGCCCGCGTCGGTTTCCGTCGGCTCGGCACTGTCGGCGGCAACGAGCTGTTCGGCGTTCCGGTGACCAAGCTGCGCGAGGCGCACAAGAGCTTCTTCAGCAAGTGGATGGAGGGCTGAGGCGGCGCCAATGGCGCTGCTGCAGATTGCCCTCCACTATGGCGGGCACTGGCTCGTCCCCTACCTGATCGCCCGCATCCTGTGGGCGAACAACTGGCTGCGCGCCGGGCTGGTCATCGCTTCGGCAAATCTGATTGATCTCGACCACTTGCTGGCCGACCCAATGTTCGATCCGGAACGGTGCAGCATCGGCTTCCACCCGCTCCATGGCTGGATTGCGGCTGGCGTCTATTGCGTAATGCTGCTGGTGCCCAGGTGGTGGGTTCGCGCTTTCGCCGTGGGCGCGCTATGGCACCTTGCAGTCGACCTGGGCGATTGCGGCATGCAGGACTGGAGTTGATTCGATGAGCGCAGGATATTCGGACACACCCCTGGCGAAGAAGCTGTCCCTGAGGGACGGAATTACCGTGTGGTTCGACGGCATGCCCGAAAGCATCATCGACGAGATCGATGAATACGCACTGGAACTGACATTCGTCCCGGGGCCGGAAGCCGGACCGGACGCGGCCCATATCTTCGTAACCGATCAAACGGCTATGGAAGAGAAGCTGGCTGTGCTTCGCGATGCGATTTCGCCCGATGGCCATGTCTGGGTCAGCTGGCCGAAACAGGCATCAGGCGTCGCGACCGAAATCGATGAACACTCGGTGCGCGAAGCTGGGTTGGCGCTGGGGTTCGTGGACACCAAGAAATGTGCAGTGGACGAGACCTGGTCGGGCCTCAAATTCGCTATCCGCAAGGAGTTGCGCTGAAGATCAGGCAGCCTGCTGCTGCGGCGGCATGATCTGGTCGTCGGTAAGGCCTTCGTCGCGCATGATTTCAAGGCAGCGGAAATAGGTCTCGGGCTTGCCGACATTCAGCCGCTTGCGCGCGACTTCGATGTCCTCGCGCATCACTTGCTCGACATCTATATGCGCCAGCTTCTTCGCCGCCTTGCCGAGCCGGCGGCCTTCGTTGATCGCAGCAAAGATCGGGGCGGAAGTTCCCGTACCCTTCTTGATTTGGCGCGCACCGGCATAGGCGATGAACAACACGCCGGGATTGAGGTTCTGTTCGTAGCTGAAGCCGAGCAACGCGGCCTCTCCCAGAGCATCCCGCCCGTAACCAGTCAGGATGTGGAAGAGGTCGTGCGTGTCGCGCAGGCGGCAGAAATACCATTCCGTCAAATCGTCATGGCGATTCTCCGGCGGATTGAACCTGTGCGATTCCGCCACCAATCCAGCGGCGGACAAGCCCTCGCGCTTCATGAAGGAGATGTATTTCGCGGCCACCGTGTTCGGTCCGCAATCGGCCCAACGCTCGTGATTGTCGAGCATTTGTGGGATATCGGTTCCATTTTCGAGAAACCGGCGCCCCTCTTCGGACTGCACGAAGTTCCACGCCTGCAGGTGGCTGCGCTTGCCCTTCAGCGACTCGATAATGTGAAACACCTGCGCGGTGTCTTCCTTGTCGGCAACGAGCTTGCGGAAATGCCGCCACGCCTTCAGCGGACGAATGCCGCTGGTCTTGCGGTCCGGATGAACGAGTGGTCGATCAGAAAGTGCCATGCGAGACTCCATTGCAGGCAGCAACTTACAATACTGTAAATTGCCTGTCCATGTAACGGGTTCCCTTTCACCGCCGAAACAGGAATAGGAGGGGTCATGCTTGATCACGAGACAGTACCCTATTCCCTGCATACGATGGACGATGCGCAGCGTATCGAGCGCGCGCGTTCGATGCGCGACAGGTTGAAGGAGCGGCGCACCTGCCGGTATTTTTCCGACGCGCCAGTTCCGCGTGAAGTCATCGAAGCCGCGATCGAGGCGGCAGGCACGGCTCCCAATGGCGCAAACCACCAGCCGTGGCATTTCGCGGTGGTTTCATCGCCCGAGAAGAAGCGCGCCATTCGAGAAGCCGCCGAATCCGAAGAACGCGCTTTCTATTCCGGCAAGGCGAGCGAGGAATGGCTCGAGGCGCTTGCCCCGTTGGGGACCGACGCCGACAAACCGTTCCTGGAAACCGCGCCCTGGCTGATCGTCGTCTTCGCCCAGCGCAAGGGCGGTATTGCCGAAGACGGGAAGACGCAGAACTACTACGTCAACGAAAGCGTAGGGATCGCCTGCGGAATGCTTATCGCAACGCTCCACGACGCGGGCCTCGCGACATTGACGCATACCCCGTCCCCGATGGGATTCCTTCGCGAAATCTGTGAACGGCCGGAGCACGAGAAGCCCCTGATGGTCGTAGTTGCCGGCCTTCCCGCAGAAGGCGCAACGGTCCCAAAACACGCTCTCGACAAGAAGCCCCTGTCGACGATCAGTTCTTGGCTTTGACCCGTCAGGCCTGGCGCGCCAGGAGTTTGTGCGGGTCGATATTCTCGTCCTGCCAGATCTCGTGGCAGCGGCGATAAGCTACCGGTTCCGAGAAACCCAAGGTCTGGCGGGCGTGATGCAGGTCCATCTGCAGGACCTCGCGGATGGGATGCCCGATCAGCCCGGCGCAACCCTTGCCCGCGCGGCGTGCTTCGCGTGCAGCATCGATGACGGGCGCCTGCGTCTGCACTGCCTGCCTGATCTTCAGTGCGCCGGAGTATCCGAGAAGCAAGTGTGCCGGGCTCGGCGAGTGGCCGTGCGTGAACAGGAGGATACACGCCTCTCCCAGCGTATCACGGCCATAGCCGGTCATTACGTGAAGCAGATCATGCGTATCGCGCTGTCGCCAGCCGAACCATTCGATCATATCCCCATAGATCGGTCTGCCGGACCATGTTCCCTTCCTCGCCAGCCCTTCCGCAGTCAGGCCCTGCTCCTCCATGAAATCGCAATAGGCCTGTCCGACCGAACCGGTGGGCATAGCGCGCAGTGCGGCGTGATCGTCCAGAATGTACGGAAGGTAAGGCTCCGACTTGCGGAGCATTTCGCCATGATCGGTCAAGGCCAAACGTTCGGCGTCAGGTTCGAAATGTTCGGAAGGTAGGGCGTCGTAGATATGGAAGACATGCGAGGTGTCTTCCTTGTTTTCGACCAGTTTTCGGTAGTGGTGGAGCGCGCGCCGCAGATTGCGCTTGCGATGCGGTCGTGCCGGGTGCCGGAACGGAATTCCGTCTGCAGCATGATCCACGCCCGGTCCGGCCATATGAGTAACGTCGACTACCATCTTTGATCCCGAATAGGATGGTAGCGCAGTATTGGTGATCTCTATTGGATGGATGCGCCAAAGAATCGTTTCAATTTCAGCCTTCTACCCATTCGGTTCGCGCAATCCCTAGAAGAGATAGCAAAACTGTAAGGTCCTCGCTGACTATTCGGCCGCTTGCGGCATCCCGCGCCTTGGGCTTGGCGCGGTACGCTACGCCGTAATCCGCAGCGACGATCATGGGTATGTCGTTGGCCCCGTCCCCGGTCGCCAGAACCCGCGCACCCTGGCCCAGTTGGCCACGCTCTTCTTCCAGCGTTGCAAGCTTCGTCGATGCATCGCTGACGGGCCCTGCAAGCTTTCCGGTGAGCTTGCCGTCGGAGACAGCGAGGCGATTGCCGACCACTCGGTCGAAGCCGAGCATCTCTGCCACCGGATCGGCGAAATGATGGAACCCTCCGGTGACAAGGACAGGGCGGCAGCCATGGCTTCGCAGGGTCTGGACCAGAGTGCGCGCACCCGCGACGGGGCGAATGCGTTCATCGAGACATTGCTGGATAGCCGCTTCATTCAGCCCCTCCAGCAGTGCGACGCGTTCCCTGAGCGCTGCTTCGAAATCGAGCTCGCCACGCATCGCGCGTTCGGTGATTTCGGCGACATGTTTCTTGATCCCGGCATAGTCAGCCAGCTCGTCGATGCATTCCTGCCCGATCATCGTGCTGTCCATGTCTGAAACAAACAGGCGCGGGACTTCGATCGCATGATCGGCCACCAGCATATCGCAATCGCCGAAACTTTCGGACAGGACGCGCGTGACGGTGTCAGCCTGCCCGTCGGGGAAAGTGATTTCGAGTACTTCGCCGCAGAAATTTAGCATGGCAGCGGACGCCAGCGGCATTCCCGCCTCTTCCAATCCGGCCCGCGCTTTTTCCAAGCGGGTTTCCAGGCCTTCCTGCTCTGCTATCAGTCGCGCAATGAGCACTGCCTATTCTCCTGAAGAACCGTCACTTGAAAAACCGGTGGCGCTCATCGCAGGGCCGACCGCAAGCGGCAAGAGCGATCTGGCGGTGCGCCTTGCGAAAGCCATCGAAGAAGGCGGCGGACGCGGCGTCGTCATCAACGCCGACAGCGCGCAAGTCTATTCCGACCTCAAGGTCCTTTCGGCGCGGCCCGACGAGGAAGAGATGCAGGGCGTCGAACACCGCCTTTACGGTGCATGGAACGGTGCGACCGCCTGCTCGGCAGCGGATTGGGCCGGAGCGGCCAAGCGCGAAATCGCTGCGCTTCATGCTGAACGCGCTGTTCCGATATTGTGCGGGGGCACCGGATTGTACCTACGCACTGTTCTGGAGGGCATCGCACCAGTACCTTCTATCGCTCAACATCTACGTGACGAGGTCCGAGCACTATCTCAAACAGAGGCGCGCGAGGCTCTTGAGGCAGAGGATCCGGAAGCCGCATCACGTCTTGCCCCGGCCGATGTTGCGCGAACCACCAGGGCCCTGGAAGTGGTGCGCTCGACGGGGCGGACGCTCAAGGAATGGCAAGCCAGCAAGACCGGAGGGATCGGCAAGGACATCCACCTCTCCCCGCTCGTGCTGCTGCCCGACCGGGAATGGCTGTACGAAAGGTGCGATCGCCGCTTCGTCATGATGATGGACGACGGTGCGCTGGAAGAAGTCGAACGCTTGCTTGCTAGAGACCTCGATCCGCAACTGCCCGTCATGCGCGCCATCGGGGTGCGGGAAATCGCCGGCTATCTCAAAGGCGAACTATCGCGGGATCAAGCCATCGTCGCTGGCCAGATCGCGACACGTCGGTACGCAAAACGGCAATACACCTGGTTCAGGCACCAGCCGCCGGAAGCATGGCCGCGTACGAGTAACATTAATGACGCTTTGGCGGATGATTTTGTTTCTTTGTTACGTAAATCGGCTTGACAACGCGCTATTCGTTACTCATACGGAGGCTCCTGTCGGCCCGGTGCTATGACCCCAGCGCCGGGCCGATTTGTGACTGAAGTGGAGGAATACCCGTGTCGGAAGAGCGCAGCGGCGCCGCAATCCTGATCGAATGCCTTAAGCGGCAGGGTGTCGAATTCGTGTTCGGCTACCCTGGCGGAGCCGTGCTGCCGATCTATGACGAGCTGTTTGCGGACGACGGTATCCGGCACATCCTCGTGCGCCACGAAGCAGGCGCCGCCCATGCGGCGGAAGGCTATGCACGATCGACCGGCAAGCCGGGTGTGGTGCTCGTCACCAGTGGACCCGGAGCAACCAACGCTGTGACCGGCATCGCCGATGCCTACATGGACTCCATTCCCATGGTGGTGATTACCGGACAGGTCCCGACGGGCCTGATCGGTACCGACGCTTTCCAGGAAGCCGACACCGTGGGCCTCACACGCCATTGCACCAAGCACAACTACCTCGTGAAGGATCCCGAGCGCCTGCGTGCCACGATCGAAGAGGCATTCCGCATCGCCACGACGGGTCGTCCCGGTCCGGTCGTGATCGACATTCCAAAGGACGTCCAGATCGCGCTCGCAGCATGGGGGGATCAGGATGATGCGCCCCTTCCCTCGCATCGGTACCAGCCCGAAGTCGATGGCAGCGCGAGCGAGATCGAGCAGGCGATCCACATGCTGGCCCAGGCAGAACGACCGATCTTCTATACCGGCGGCGGCGTCATCAACGCCGGGCCGAAAGCGACCGAGCGCCTGCGCCAATTGCAGAAGGCAACCGGCGCGCCCGTAACCAGCACTCTCATGGGCCTCGGGGCCTTCCCGGCAGACCATCCCGATTGGCTCGGAATGCTTGGCATGCATGGCACGTACGAGGCCAATATGGCGATGAATCGGGCCGATCTCATCATTGCGGTGGGAGCCCGTTTCGATGACCGTGTGACCGGCCGGCTGGACGCTTTCGCCCCCCAGGCAAAGAAAATCCACATCGACATCGACCGCGCACAGATTAACAAGATTGTGCCCGTGGACCTCGGCATCGTGGGCGATTGCGGCAATGTGCTCGACCAGCTGCTGCAGGAATGGGGAGCGCGCAAACCTAACGACCTGTCGGAATGGCAGGCGCGTATCCTCGGCTGGAAAGCACGCGATTGCCTTGCCTATCCGGAACGCTCCGATGCGATCATGCCGCAAAAGAGCATCGAACGCCTGTTTGCCCTGACCAAGGACCGTGATCCCATCATCACCACCGAAGTCGGCCAGCACCAGATGTGGGCGGCGCAGTATTTCGGCTTCATGGGCCCGAACAAGTGGCTCACCAGCGGCGGCCTCGGCACGATGGGCTACGGCCTCCCCGCAGCCATCGGCGCACAGCTTGGTAATCCCGATGCGCTCGTGATCGACATCGCTGGCGAAGCGAGCATTCAGATGAACATCCAAGAGCTCGGCACGGCAAGCCAGTTTCGCCTGCCCGTTAAGGTGTTCATCCTCAACAACGAATACATGGGCATGGTCCGCCAATGGCAGGAACTGACCTATGAAAGCCGCTATTCGAATAGCTATTCCGACAGCCTGCCCGATTTCGTGAAACTGGCCGAAGCTTATGGCTGGAAGGGGATCCGGATCGAGGACGAAAGCCAGCTCGACGCGGGGATCGAGGCGATGCTCGCCCACGATGGTCCGGTGATCGTGGATTGCCAGGTGGCAAAGGACGCCAACTGCTTCCCGATGATCCCCAGCGGCGCAGCGCACACCGAAATGCTGCTCTACGGCGACCAGGTCGGCGGCACGATGGACGACGAAGCAAAGGCGCTTGTCTGATGGGTATGCACATGAAGATCCCCAACCAATTCGCTCAGCGCGCCGAACGAAAGAAGTGGTTCGCGCGTGAAGATGCAGAACGTCTGCTCGACTGGATCGAGGATGACGGACACCGTTTCATCGGCATGGATGTGGCCGAAAAGCGCGAAGACGGCAGCTGGGTCCTGTTGCTGGACCAGCTAGACCTGTCGCGTCAGACCGACAATTTCGAGGCAGTGCGCCGAGGACGCGATTTCCTGCGCGATTACGACGGCGATGGACGGATGTTCGAACCTGTCTGGCAGGAGCGCCAGCCGTGAAAATCGCGCAGCAAGCAAGCGAACGACACGTGCTGAACGTGATCGTCGATAACGAACCGGGCATTCTCGCCAAGATCACCGGCCTGTTCACCGCCCGCGGCTACAATATCGACAGCCTGACCGTGGCTGACATTTCCGAAGACCACGCGATCAGCCGGATCACAATCGTCACCAACGGCCCCGAGCCGGTGATCGACCAGATCCGCGCGCAGCTTGAAAGGCTGGTGCCGGTTCACAAGGTCATCGACCTGACCGAACATGGCGCGCACGTCGAACGCGAATTGGCGCTGGTAAAGGTTGCCGGAAAGGGTGACGACCGAGTGGAGGCATTGCGAATCGCAGAGCTTTTCCGCGCGAATGTCGTCGACACCACGACACAGAGCTTCGTTTTCGAACTGACCGGCGCGCCGGACAAGATCGACAGTTTCATCGTCCTGATGCGTGAACTCGGCCTCGTAGAGGTCGGCCGCTCGGGGATCGTTGGTATGATGCGCGGGCCAGACCGCGCCTAATATGGGGTTAGAAATGCAAGTTTATTACGACGCCGATTGCGACCAGCAGCTGATCAAGGACAAGAAGGTCGCCATTGTCGGTTATGGCAGCCAGGGCCACGCCCATGCACAGAACCTGCGTGACAGCGGCGTCGGCGAAATCGTCATTGCCCTGCGCGAAGGCTCTGCAACGGCGAAGAAGGCCGAAGGCGCAGGGTTCAAGGTCAAGACTGTTTCGGAGGCTGCCGAATGGGCCGACGTGCTGATGATCCTCGCACCGGACGAGCACCAGGCGGCGATCTATGCGAACGAAGTGGCGGGCAAGATGCGTCCCGGGACAGCCCTTGCCTTTGCGCACGGCCTAAATATCCACTTCGGCCTGATCGATCCGCCCGCAGACGTAGACGTCATCATGATTGCCCCCAAGGGGCCCGGCCACACGGTGCGAGGCGAATACATCAAGGGCGGCGGCGTGCCGTGCCTCATCGCCATCCACCAGGAAAGCAATCAGTCGGGCGGCAACGGCTTCGCCAAGCAGCTGGCCCTTTCTTATGCCAGCGCGGTCGGCGGCGGCCGCTCAGGGATCATTGAGACCGACTTCAAGGAAGAGTGCGAAACCGACCTCTTCGGCGAACAGGCGGTGCTGTGCGGCGGGATCACCCACCTAATCCAGGCCGGTTTCGAAACGCTGGTCGAGGCTGGTTACGCGCCCGAAATGGCCTATTTCGAATGCCTCCACGAAACCAAGCTCATCGTCGACCTGCTCTATGAAGGCGGCATCGCGAACATGCGCTACTCGATCTCGAACACGGCGGAATACGGCGACATCAAGACCGGCCCGCGCGTCATCACGGAAGAGACCAAGGCCGAGATGGGCCGCGTCCTCAAGGACATCCAGTCGGGTCGCTTCGTGAAGGACTTCGTGCTCGACAACCAGGCGGGACAGCCCGAACTCAAGGCCAGCCGCAAGGCCGCAGCCGCGCATCCGATTGAGAAGACCGGAGCGCAGCTTCGCGCCATGATGCCGTGGATCGGTGCCAACAAGCTCGTCGACAAAGAACGCAATTAGTCGAAAATCCTTTGCATTTCAGCGCGATAAGGAGAGGGTGAGGTCATGACAGACCTTGCCTTCTCTTGCGCGTGCGGCACCGTGACGGGTGTCGTGACAAATGTCGGCCCCGGTGAAGGGGACCACGTCTATTGTCACTGCACCGATTGCCAGTCCGTGCCCAAGTTTCTTGGTGCCGAAGTCCGCATCCTGGACGAGGCTGGTGGGACCGAGCTTTACCAGACCCGCTGCGCGAGGCTGGCATTCCAGTCGGGCAAGGACCAGCTTGCCGGTCTTTACATGACCGAAAAGCCGACATTGCGCTGGTATGCAAAGTGTTGCGACACGCCGATGTTCAATACCTACGCGAACGGGAAGCTCCCCTATACCACCGTCCTTGTCGCGAATTGCGATGCGAGCGGCCGATCGGCATTGGGTCCGGTGCGGGGACACCTCTTCTTGGAAGACGCTCCGGGCGACACCGAAGGCCTGAAACCGCTTTCCAGGAACGTCCTGCTGCGCAGCTTCTTCAAGCGCCTGATCCGGGATATTTTCTCCGGCGACCGCAGGCGCAATCCGCTGTTCGATCCGGCGACATTGCAGCCGATAGCCACTCCGCGAAGGCTCACACCGGAAGAACGCCGCACACTCGGTTAGAGTGATCGGATTTTCGTGTCGCCTGATCAGGAACGACGCGAACTCTGCGGTTTTCCAAGAGGGCATTCCCGCAGGAGACCGAACATGAGAAAGCCGATCCTCGCCCTAACCCTCGCCACCAGCGCAGGCCTCGCCGTCACTTCCTTCTCTGCCCAGGGACAAGGTCAGGTGCCGGGTGCAGTCGATGCCAGCCGCGTCGCTGCCGGCAACTACGCCCTCGATCCCTCGCACACTCTCGTGCAGTGGAGCGTGAGCCACTTTGGCTTCAACGACTATCTCGGACTGTTCGGAGATATCGAGGGCACCATGACCTTCGATCCTGCAGACATCGAAGCTAGCACGTTAGACATCTCGATCCCCATCACCAGCGTCGCCGTACCAAGCGAGGGTTTGCGCGACCATCTGCTGCGCCCGGGCAAGGACGGGGCTGAACCGGACTTCTTCGGCCCCGATCCCGAAGCTGCACGCTTCGTATCGACTTCCGTCCGCCGTGTCGGCGACACATCGGCGGTCGTCACTGGACAGCTCACGATGAACGGCAAGACCGGCCCGGTCACCATGCTCGTGGACTTCACCGGCGCAGGCCAGAATCCCATGAACGAGGCGCGCACGGTCGGTTTCCACGCCCGCGCTACCATCGACCGGACGCAGTGGGGCATCGATTACCTTGCGCCTGTAGTTGGAAGCGAAGTGGACCTAGACATAAGCGCAGCTTTCGAACTGCAGTAAGACCTCTCGACAAGCGCATCGCGAGCCTCCACGACGTTCGCATGCGCTTGTCCGACTGTCACAATATCGATGATTTCCGAAAGCTGGCCAAGGCACGCCTGCCTTGGCCGGTGTTCGATTACATCGACGGTGCGGCCGACGATGAAATTACCAAAGCCCGCAACACGAGCGCCTTCGACAATGTGGATCTCGTGCCCGGCGTCCTTGCCGGGGTGGGCCAAATCGACACAAGCTGCACCATCATGGGCCGGAAAAGCGCGCTCCCCCTGATGCTCAGCCCGACAGCGCTCCAGCGGGCATTCCACCGCGACGGAGAACGCGCCGTCGCCTTGGCTGCGGAAAAATTCGGTCTGTGGTTCGGCATTTCGAGCCTCGCCACACATTCCATCGAGGAAATCGCAAGCCTCACCAAAGGGCCCAAGCTGTTCCAGCTCTACGTCCACAAGGACAAGGGTCTCAATGCGAGCATGATCGAACGCTGCAAGGACAGCGGCTTCGACGCACTGGCCCTGACTGTCGACACGATCGTCTCCGGCAAGAGGGAACGCTGCCTGCGCTCGGGCTTCACCACCCCGCCCCGCTTTTCCGCCTCATCGCTATGGAGCTACGCGACGCGACCTTACTGGACGCTCAATTACATCTTCTCGCCCAAGTTCCGGCTCCCCAACCTCGACGGCCACGTGCAGGAGGGGACCGGCAAGGCCGTGAGCATCCAGGATTATTTCAACACCATGCTCGACACGAACATGGATTGGGATACCGCCGCGCGGATACGGCAGGACTGGGGCGGTGTGTTCTGCCTCAAGGGGATCATGAGCGCTGCCGACGCGAGACGGGCGGTCGACATCGGAGCCGACGCGATCATGATCTCCAATCACGGGGGCAGGCAGCTTGATGGTAGCCGCGCACCTTTCGACCAGCTCGAGGAGATCGTCGATGCCGTCGGAGGTCAGATCGAGATTATATCTGACGGCGGGGTTCGACGCGGGACCCATGCACTAAAGAGCCTCGCCATGGGTGCGACCGCTGCTTCCGGCGGGAGGCTCTACCTCTATGCTCTTGCGGCGGCCGGCCAGGACGGCGTCGAACGCGCCCTGTCTATCCTGCAGGACGAAATAGAGCGGGGAATGCGCCTGATGGGCGTCACCAAGGTGGAAGATTTGACCCGCGATCGCCTTCGTTGGCGATAGAAAAGAAAACTTCACCTTGTCCCCGGCGCAAATATGCGCAATTCATGGCGGCATGAACCGCATCGGACTACTTCTGCGACTTACACGCCCTTGGGCGTGAACTCGGTGTGCCGCCACGGTGCACCGCGCACCCAAGGGCCTCTCCGATAATAGCCGAACCCCGATACGAGTTTTCCCATGTCCATGCTTAGCGATCCAAGCGCCAAATATTCGGCCTTTCCCCAAGTCCCCTTGTCGGACCGTCAATGGCCGTCACGCACGATCACGGCTCCCCCCCGCTGGCTGTCGACAGACCTTCGGGATGGCAATCAGGCGATTGTCGATCCCATGGACGCGCACAAGAAAAACCGCTTCTTCGATCTTCTTGTCGAGATCGGCGTGAAAGAAATCGAAGTCGGCTTTCCAAGCGCAGGCGCGACCGAGTTCGATTTCATCAGCGGTCTCGTGCGGTCGGGCCGCGTACCTGACGATGTCCTGGTGCAGGTCTTGACCCAAAGCAGGGAAGACCTGATCCGCACCAGCTTCGCCAGCCTCAAGGGTGCGAAGCAGGCTATCGTCCACCTCTATAATGCCGTCAGCCCTGCTTGGCGCGAAGTGGTCTTCGGCATGACGCGGGAGCAAGTGCGCGACATCGCCGTGCGCGGCGCGAAGGTCATGCGCGACGAGGCCTCGTTGCAGCCCGACACCGACTGGCATTTCCAGTATTCGCCGGAGACCTTCTCGACCGCAGAGCTCGATTTCAGTCTCGAGGTCTGCGAGGCGGTGATGGAAGTCCTTGCCCCCACTCCCGAACATCCGATCATCCTCAACCTGCCGGCTACGGTCGAGGCAGCCACGCCTAACATCTACGCCGACCAGGTCGAATATTTCATCCGCAACCTGCCCAAACGGGAAAGCGCGGTCATCAGCCTGCATACCCATAACGACCGCGGCACTGGGGTCGCCGCAGCGGAGTTGGCGTTGATGGCCGGTGCCGATCGAGTGGAGGGATGCCTTTTCGGAAACGGCGAGCGGACGGGGAATTGTTGTCTCGTTACGATGGCGCTCAACATGTACACCCAAGGCATCGACCCCCGCCTCGATTTCTCGGACATCGACCGCGTCATCGAAACGGTCGAATATTGCAATGAGTTGCCGGTGCACCAGCGCCATCCCTATGGAGGAGAGTTGGTCTACACGGCCTTTTCCGGCAGCCACCAGGACGCGATCAAGAAAGGCTTTGCGGCACACGAAGTCCAGAACGATACCCATTGGCGCGTGCCATATCTCCCCATCGACCCCGCCGATCTCGGCCGCAGCTACGAAGCGGTCATCCGCGTCAATTCGCAATCCGGCAAAGGCGGTTTTGCGTGGGTGCTCGAGCAGGACCAGGGGCTCAAGCTGCCAAAGAAGATGCAGGCCGACTTCAGTCCGCATGTGCAAAGAATGGCCGACGAACTCGGACGTGAGCTCGGAGCCGCGGACATCTGGGATGCATTTAAGCGCGCCTACCACGTCCAGACAACCGACAAGCGCTTTCAGCTGGTCGATTATGACGAGCGGCGCGCTTTGGACGGCACCAGACTGTTCAGCGGGACCATCGCGGTCGACGGGGTCGAGCAAACCGTGTCCGGCAGGGGCAACGGACTCATCTCATCCGTCCTTTCGACCATCGAAGAGGCATTCGGCCTCCAGCTCGAGATCCTGGATTACAGCGAACACGCGCTGACTACCGGCCGTGATAGCCAGGCAGCGGCCTATCTCGAATGCCGGGATGGCGCCGGCAACACCTTGTGGGGATGCGGCATCGACGAAGACGTTGCGACCGCAAGTGTCCGCTCGGTATTGAGTGCGGCAAATTCTGCGGCTGGTCGCGCCGGCAAAGAATAGGACTGTCCCATCTCGGGATTAGATGCTTGATGTATACAATCAAATGTTAGCGTGTATGGTAGAGGCAGGGTCACTATCGCATTAAAACAGGCTGTTATCGCCGCTGGATGAGACGCGCTCCGTTGGAAGACCCCTTCTACGTCATCAAAGCTGATAACCTTCCGGCGCTCTACTACCTGGAGCGGGCCCATCCCCGTCCGCGTCACATGGAATGGATCAACCGCGGCACTAACTCGGTTCTGCGCCCTTCCACTGTCGATATGCTCCTGCGTACGCTTTTCCGGCATCCACGCTCCCCGAGTGTAAAGAAGCTGCACGACTCCGCAGGTCTGCGCGTCACGTTTGGCGTCGACGCGGAGAGGGATCGGTTCGCAAAGGCTTTCCTCGAAGCGCGTCGTCATATGCGCTCCAACTCCGCGCGGGTTGTAACGGCTGTATTCGAGGGCTCGGAATCTGCAGAGGCCGCAGTCGAAAAGCTGCGCGAAGACGGCATTCCCGATAAAGCGGTATCGATGGTGTGGCGCACGAGCCAGTATCTCGATGCAGATTACAAGCCGTCCGAAGGCCACGGTTATCTCGGAATTGCATCTGCCATGGCAGGCGGCGGACTTGCGGGCGCGATGCTGGGCACGGCCATTCTCTTTATACCGGGTGTCGGCCCCATAGCGGTGGCAGGAGCCCTCACCGCCTCGGCTTTTTCGTCGGTCGCTGCCTTTTCCGGTATTGTCGGCGCGACCGGCAGCGGCATCGCGAAGATGCTGACTGATCATGACGTCGATGGCGTGGCAGCCACCCTCTACGAACAGGAAATCCGAAAAGGACGGGTTTTCGTTTCGGTCGACTGCGTCGATGCGAAATGCGACCCTGCAAAAGTTCACCAAACGCTCGACAATGCGGGCGGAAAGACCGCAGGACTGGATTCGGGCGGTCTATCTTGATTACACACGGGGAGATGAGGGATGATGGAAGAGATACTCGAGCCAGAACTGCCGATCATCGATCCGCATCACCACCTATGGGATCTCAGGCCCCTGGTCCCCTCTTTTCCAGAACCGCGCCACGACTTCATCGAGGCGATTGCCGGAGCTGACTACTACACGTTCGACGAACTGCTAGCCGACACCGCCACAGGCCATAATATCGTCGGCACTGTCTTCATGGAATGCGGCGCATTCTACGATGCCGGCCGCGATGACGCGATGAAGAGCGTAGGCGAGGTCGAGTTCGTCAACGGCGTCGCCGCGCAGGGAGCCAGCGGCCTCTACGGCGAGTTCCGTCCCTGCGCCGGTATCGTCGGCCATGCCGACCTTACCCTTGGCGACAAGGTCAAGCCGGTCGTCGAAGCCCTGGTTGCAGCCGGCAACGGGCGGTTTCGCGGCATCCGTCATGCCAGTGCTTGGGATGCCGATCCCGAGGTCCTTGGCCCGCCTTTCCACGCTCCGGAGGGTCTTTATCTAAGCGATGAATTCCGGGCCGGCTTTGCCGCATATACAGAATATGACCTCACCTTCGACGCATGGCTGCTGGAGCCGCAGCTCGGCGACGTGATCGATCTTGCACGGGCATTTCCCGACCAGCAGATAATCCTCGACCACTGCGGTACGCCGCTGAATATCGCCAGCTATCGCGGGAAACTGCACGAGAACTTCGACCGGTGGCGCCGGTCGATCCATGCGCTTGCCGAATGTCCGAACGTGACCATCAAATTGGGCGGGCTGGCTATGGCCTTCTGCGGGATGCCCGAAGAAGGACCGGCCAAGGATCTTGGCTCGGACCACTTGGCCGCGCTGTGGCGCCCGTACATCGAGACCTGCATCGAAAGCTTCGGCCCAGAGCGCGCCATGTTCGAAAGCAACTACCCTGTCGATCGATGGGGGGCGAGCTATCCGGTGTTGTGGAACGCGTTCAAGCGGCTTGCGCAAGGACACTCGCCGGACGAGAAGCGCGCTCTGTTCGCAGGCACGGCGGCGCGCATCTATGGCATCGAAGCATTGCAGGCAGGACACTGACGTTTACGTAACGTCAGCCTCGACAAGCGGCGAGGCGCGCCATAGGCGTGCACCTTCATAAGAGATGAGGAGCCTTACCGCATGAGCCTGCCCGCCCCTTTCGACAAGCTGCGAATCCCGGTAATCGGGTCTCCGCTCTTCATCGTGTCCGGTCCCGAACTCGTGATCGCACAGTGCAAGGCAGGCATCGTCGGCAGCTTTCCCGCGCTCAATGCTCGCCCGCAAAGCGAATTGGACGAGTGGCTTCATCGCATAACCGAAGAGCTTGCCGCACATAACCGTGAGCACCCCGATCGCCCTGCGGCCCCGTTCGCGGTCAACCAGATCGTTCATCGCTCGAACGACCGTATCGAAGCCGACATGGCGACCTGCGCAAAGTGGCAGGTCCCGCTCGTCATCACTTCGCTCGGAGCACGTGAGGAGATCTTCGATGCCGTGCGCGGCTGGGGCGGGATCACGATGCACGACGTGATCAACAATCGCTTCGCACACAAGGCCATCGAGAAGGGCGCGGACGGCCTGATCCCGGTTGCTGCCGGCGCGGGCGGCCACGCAGGCACGCTCAGCCCCTTCGCGCTCATGCAGGAAATCCGCGAATGGTTCGACGGGCTGGTGGCCTTGTCAGGCTCGATAGCACACGGCCGTTCCATCCTTGCGGCGCAGGCACTCGGAGCTGATTTCGCCTACATCGGCTCGCCCTGGATCGCGACCGAGGAAGCCAACGCTGTCGAAGGCTACAAGGAAGGCATTGTGGAAGGCAGTGCCGACGGCATCGTCTACTCGAACCTCTTTACCGGCGTGCATGGCAACTATCTTCGTTCCAGCATCGAGAACGCCGGTCTCGATCCCGAAAATCTTCCGCAGAGCGATCCGAGCAAGATGAACTTCGGCAGTGGCGGCAATACCAAGGCCAAGGCCTGGAAGGACATCTGGGGTTCGGGCCAGGGGATCGGAACTGTGAAAAGCGTCGCACCTGTCGAAGACATGGTCGCCCGCCTCGAAAGCGAATATATCGCTGCCAAGAAGGCGCTCCTGGAAGCGACGAGTTAGGCTGCAGCCGCCCAAAGGATTTCGGACATCGCGTCGAGATCCGTGAAGTCGACACCCGGCCCGACCGGGTCCTTGCTATTGAGCTGGATCGGGCGGGTTTCGTCCAGGAGCTGCTTGCGCAGCGTGTTTTGCAGCGTGTGTAACTGGTCGATGGCTGCATGCCCGGCGGCTTCGCAGTCTGAGACACGAAGCGCTGCCCACGTCGCTTCGATCTCGCCAACGCGCTCTATAACCATGGAATTGTAGTCTCGATGCGGCCCGCGATGGAGCGGTAGGGCGGTCCGCCGCGCAACACTTTCGCAGGACGGCAAGAGCAATCCGTTGATCCGGAAATCATCGAAGCCGATGCGTTCCCGACCCAAGACGGCGAACATCGATCCGAAGCACGTTCGGTTCAGCAGCTGCCGGGGCAGCAAATGATGGCGTTGCATGGCAGGATCATGCCCTTGCGTGCCGCGGCGGTTGACCGCACGAAAAGGCACGCGAAAGCGCCGGTCCAAGGATGTGGGGCGACCCAAAGCGACTTCCTTACATCGAACTTCTCACGATCAGGTTTCCATCGATCGGCTCGAGCGACAGCTTCGTGCCGTCCTCGGTCGACATTTCGACAAGTGTATCCAGCCGTCCTATCGCCACGATTTCATGGATTACGCGCATGGCTATGCGCGTCGCAGAAGTACGATCTCGCGATAGTTCGGCAGAGAGAACGATCTCCCTCCCCACGAACCATTCCATCCCGTCGGTGTGGAGACGGCCTTGGGGATCGACTTTGAAACCGGTCAGGCAAAGCGCGGGAAACGGCCCGCCTTCGATCCAGGAGGTAATCGCCGAGTTGAAGAATTCAGGAGGCATCGCGGTTCTGGCCGGCCCCCATGAGATAGCTTCGACACTTTCGAGATGGCTCGCCAGCTGCGCCGCTAGGTCTAGCAGTGCCCGAACGACCGGAAGGCTGTTCGCGGCATCGGCCAAATGCGGCCCGGGCGTGATGGCAATTGCCTCGAACGCGCCGAAGTTCTGATCCACCGGGATATTCAATCGGTATTCGATCGCTGGAATAAATACCCCCGGACCTGGCGAAAGACCGAGGCAATCGAACGTCATTCCCCACTGTAACAATTCCAGCCAGGTCCCATCCGGGATCGATCGGACGCTTTCACGCGCATGGCTGTGGGCGGAATCACGCCTGTAAGGATCGTGGCTTATCGTCACTCCCTGAATGGTGGAGACAGATTCGATCAGGGCGGACCTATCCGGCCGACGGGAGCGATCGAAAATCAGGAATACTGCGCCCACACTTTCTGAGCGATCGAAAATACCTTCTGACCCCTCAGTCATTGCGCGTCCAAAATCCCCGTCCCTCTTCCCTGTGCCTTTAGCGAAAAGCTGAATTGCGTCGAGGGGCTTGCGCCGAATAACGTCCAATTCGGATCAATAAACATTCTTCAAAAAATGCCGTGACGTAATCCTTCAGCAAATGCCTCACCCAGTGCTTTAGCCTTTGATAAGTTTCTACTTTCAAGGAGTTTCGGAGCCAGGATGGCTTCCGGCGTCTGCGCATCGGTATTGACTATGACATGATCGGCAACCCGTTTCAGTCGCCAGCCTTTGGCTATGCGATCGATCTGCCGCTGCGCGCCCTCACCGTCGGAACCTGCGGCGATGATTGTCGCGTAGGCCCGGCCTTCGATCCTGCCGAGGACCGGATAATAACACCGGTCGAACATCTCCTTCATACAGCCGCTCATGGTGGCGAGATTTTCCGGACAGATGAACAGGTAGCCGGAAGCCGCGAGTATGTCCTTCGGTTGGACATCCTCCGCGCTCATCAGAATGGCATCCCCGTCCGCCCCCTTGTGCGCAGCTTCCGCCAGCGCCTTGCTGGCGCCGGTTCGACTGTGCCAGATGATGAGTAGTGACCGGGTCTGCATCCTGCGCCAGACCATCACGCGTGACTGTCGATTGTCAATGCCGGACGGCTTGCTGCAAGCCTCCCCGAACGGGTAAGATCGGCGCATGGCTACATCTGCGCTACCTTACGTCTACGGCGTCTCACGCTCGCTCACCGGAAAGGCTTGGCGGTGGCGCGGCGGCAATATGGATCTGGGACAGGGCAATTTCTCGGACGGGCAGGACATCTTGCGCCAGATCCTGCTTGCCCGGGGTGTCGATGCACAGGACATCGAGCGCCACATGACCCCGACGCTGCGCGATTTCCTTCCCGATCCGTCCGAGTTTAACGACATGGACGTGGCAGCCGAGCGGCTTGCGCAGGCCGTCCTCACCGGAGAGAAGATTACCGTCTACGGGGATTACGATGTGGATGGAGCGACCAGCTCTGCGCTGCTGATCAGGTTGCTTCGCGAACTCGGCGTCGACGCGGACTATTATATTCCGGACCGGCTGCTGGAAGGTTACGGGCCATCCGGCGAAGCATTGGTCAAGCTGGGTCAGGCCGGGTCCAGCCTCGTGGTTACTGTCGACTGCGGTGCAATGGCACACGACGCGCTTTCGATGGCAAGCGATGCAGGCATCGACGTGATCGTTGTCGACCACCACAAATGCTCGCCTGAACTGCCGCGCACGGTCGCGCTGGTGAATCCGAACCGGCTCGACGAAAACGACCTTGCCGCGGCCCATGGGCACCTTGCGGCGGTTGGCGTGGCATTCCTGCTCGCCATCGCAGTCGTCCGCACACTGCGCAACAGCGGTTATTTCGAAGACCGCACCGCACCCGACCTGCTGGCCTTACTTGATCTCGTCGCGCTGGGCACAGTCGCCGATGTGGCGGCGTTGCACGGCCTCAACCGCGCGTTCGTTGCGCAAGGGCTCAAGGTAATGGGCAAGCGCGCCAATACGGGAATGGCCGCACTTATCGATGCCAGCCGCCTGAAGCGCAGCCCCGTTTGCTCCGATCTCGGGTTCGCGCTGGGACCGCGCATCAATGCGGGTGGGCGGGTCGGAGAATCCACGCTCGGTGTCAGATTGCTAACCACGCAGGATCCAGAGGAAGCTGCGCAGATTGCCGCTCAGCTTTCCGCACTCAACGAAGAACGGCGCGCCATCGAGGCAGAAGTCCAGCAGGCGGCGGAAGAGCAACTGGCCGCCCAGCACAATCGCGCCGTTCACGTGCTCAACGGCGAAGGCTGGCACCCCGGGGTTATCGGCATCGTGGCAGGACGGATAAAGGAGAAGACCGGGAAACCGTCCCTCGTCATCGCGGTGGACGCGGCATCGGGTGAAGGCAAAGGATCCGGACGCTCGATCCCCGGGGTCGATCTGGGCGCTGCCATTATCCGTGCCTGCGAGGAAGGATTGCTGGTCAAGGGCGGCGGACACGCCATGGCCGCTGGCCTTACCGTCGATGCCGACAAGATCGATGCATTGGCCGAATGGCTGGACAGCCATCTCGAACAAGCCGTCGTCCGGGCATCTGACAATCTCGAGATGTTACTCGATATCGCGGTCGCTCCCGGGGGTCTTACACCCGAGCTGGTCGAATCGCTCGATGCCGGCGGCCCATACGGCGTGGGCTGGCCTGGACCGAGGGTCGCGGTCGGCCCGGTCCGGCTCGTAAAATGCGATATCGTCGGAACGGATCACGTACGCCTGATCGCCAGCGGTGATGACGGAAAAAGCTTCAAGGGGATCGCGTTTCGGGCGGCCGATAGCGAAATGGGCCAGGCCCTGCTCCATGGCTCGCGCGGACGCCGCTTGTGGCTGGCAGGCCGCGCGAAGATCGACGATTGGGGCAGTCGCCCGCAAGCGGAGCTGCACCTCGAAGACGCAGCTTTCGCAGACTGATCCGCAAGTTGCACAATTCGAGGCTTGACGCTTTCGACGCCCCCGCCTAAGTGCCCCGCCACGCCACCGACCCGGCAACGGGTGTGGCCCGTTCGTCTAGCGGTTAGGACGCGGCCCTTTCACGGCTGAAACACGGGTTCGATTCCCGTACGGGTCACCACGGTGGCGTTATTGCATCTGCAATCCGCGCAAAGCGCCACATGTGTGGCCCGTTCGTCTAGCGGTTAGGACGCGGCCCTTTCACGGCTGAAACACGGGTTCGATTCCCGTACGGGTCACCACTTCTCGCAAACTTCGCTCCGATTACGGCTGGCGCAGGCAAACGCGGCAAGCTAAGCGGCTTGGCATGAGCGCGCGCTCCTTTCCCTGGTCCGCCTTTGCCCTGGCGATTGCGACGGCCATCGGTCTTCTCGTGCTCGAGATCCCTTTTTTCGTCGTCGCGGTGATCCTGCTGGTCTGGGCCGGGTCGCTGTGGCTCGTTGGCTCGACACCACCGCCGCCTGTAGAGAAGAACAGCGAGGGATCGATCTCGCGCGATTCAATGGGCGATCTGTTCGAGCACTCCGAAACGCCCGTCCTGCTTACCGAGCGTGGACGCGTCATCATCGCGAACATTGCCGCGCGCAGGCTGCTGGGCGCACACATTCTCGGACAGGATGTGAAGATGGCTTTGCGCCAGCCGGAAGCGGTGCGCCTGCTGGAAAAGCCGGAAGACGGTGCCGCCGTTGTGAGGGGCCTCGCTCGGAGGAAGGATATCTGGCGTATCAATCGCAAGAAATTGGACAAGAACCTTTCGGTCATCGAACTCGTCAACAAGACGGCAGAGGCAGATATCAGCCGCGCGCATACCGATTTCGTTGCCAATGCCAGCCACGAATTGCGCACTCCGCTTGCGGCAATCCTGGGATATGTCGAGACGCTCCGCGAAGACGGCGCGGAAATCGATCCCAAGATGGCGGACAAGTTCCTTGGCACCATCCACCGCGAAGCAAAGCGCCTGCAGGATCTCGTAAGTGATCTGATGTCGCTGTCGCGCATCGAAGCCGAAAAACACGACCTGCCTGCAAAAACCGTTGCGCTGGGTGAGTTGGCCAAACGCGCCGCGCACGATGGCGCCGGTGCCGAGCGGATGGATCGCCTCGACTTCGAAGCGCATGGAGAATTTCTGGTCCGTGGTGACGAGCAACAGCTCGAACAGCTGGTGCGAAACCTAGTCGACAATGCGATGAAGTACGGTGCACCGGATACGCCCGTCACGGTAAGGCTTGTACCGCAAGGCGATGCCCGGGTCCTAATGACCGTGACCGATCGCGGCGAAGGCATCGCTCCGGAACATATCCCGCACCTGACGCGACGGTTTTACCGGACAGATCCGGGTCGCAGCCGCGCATCCGGCGGAACCGGGCTCGGCCTCGCCATCGTGAAGCACATCGTCGAACGACATCGCGGCAAGCTGGTTATCGAGAGCAAGCAGGGCGAAGGAACGCGGGTAAAGATCACCCTCCCCCTCGCCGACTAAGCGCCCGCAGCGCCCGTTTTCCGAGATTTCCCACCGCTATGCACACGTAATCCACAGGCTTCGAGCGCCTTGTGAACCTGTGTCACAAACTCGTAATTATCGGGTCATAAAGGCGTCTCCGGATCGTAACCTTGTAAGGGATTCGTCACATGAATTCGCCATTCCGGCTCTCTGTTATCGCGGCCGCGTTGAGCTGCACCATCGCAACTCCCGTTTCTGCGCAGGCCGAAGCTGCCCCTACGGCGCCGCAGGAACTCGCAGAAATGCGGGCTCAACTCGCAGCTCTCGTGACCCGCATCGACCAGCTCGAAGGTGAGCTCGCAGAGGAAAAGGCCGCAAATGCCGCGCAGGATGCGACAATCGCCGCCACTGCCCAAGCGGCTGCCGCCCCTGCCCCTGCAGCGGAGCCGCAGGTTGCTACCCTTAAAAAGAAGGATGGCTGGAGCTTCAAGCCGCGCGGTCGCCTGATGTACGACGCCGGCTTCACGAGCGTTCCTGACTCGACCGGACGCGACGATGGCTTCGCAAATGAAGTGCGCCGCGCACGTCTTGGCGCATCCGGCGGGCTTGGCGGAGGTTTCGGGTACAAATTCGAACTCGACTTCGCCGGCAACGAGGTCGAAGCGGCCGATGCGATCCTGACCTACGAAGACGGCGGTCTGGAAGTGGCGATCGGCCACCACAACAATTTCCAGTCGCTCGAAGAACTGACCAGCAGCCTGCACACGACCTTCATCGAGCGCGCTGCTTTCACCGATGCATTCGGTTTCGAACGCCGGATCGGTGCCTCGGTCAGCTACAGCAGCGGCATCGTCTTGGCGCAGGCAGGCGTCTTCACCGATAATTTCGATGACACTGGCACCGACAATCGCGGTTTCGACGGACGCCTGGTGGTGATGCCGAAGAGCGGGAACACGCAATTCCATCTCGGCGGCTCGCTGCACTACAACGATCTGGGCCAGGAAGACGCCAGTGTCCGCTATCGCCAGCGCCCGCTCGTGCACTTCACCTCGGAGCGGTTCGTGAGCACCGGCAACATCGATGCGGAAAGCGAGTTCGGATTTGGCATCGAAGGCGCGATGGTTTCTGGCCCCTTCCACGCTGCGGCTGAAGGTTTCTGGCAGAATGTCGACATGCCCGCGATGACCGACAACCCGACCTTCTTCGGCGGTTATGCCGAGGTCGGCTATTTCCTGACCAAGGGTGACAGTCGTGGCTACAAGGGCGGGAAATTCGACCGCACGAAGCCCGAAAGCCCGGTCGGCGAAGGCGGCATGGGCTCGGTACAGCTGAACCTTCGCTACGATTTCCTTGACCTCAACGATGCAGGAATCGTCGGCGGCATCCAGAACGGCTACCTCGCGTCGCTGATCTGGAAACCGACGGATTATACGCTCTTCAGCCTGAACTACGGCAAGATGGACTACACCGATGCAGTCCATGCCAAGGCGGATGGCGACACCGATTACACCGTCGATGCTTTCGGAATTCGCGCTCAGGTCGATTTCTGATCCATATCCCGCTAGGGGCATCGACAACGATTCGGTGCCCTGGAGCGGAAGTCACACTTTTGTCGTCACCTTGTAACAATCCCGCGCTTTTGCGCGGCTAGTTGGACAACATAGGGGTTCTACCATGACCAAGACTTTCAAGATTGCTCTCGCCGCCGCTTCGGCTCTCGCGCTCACCGCTTGTGGTGACAATTCCGCCGGTGGCGGTTCGCGCGAACAGATCAAGGCCGTCGGCTCCTCGACCGTCTTCCCGTTCTCGAAGGCGGTTTCGGAAGCCTTCGCCCGCGACACCCAGTTCGCATCGCCGATCATCGAATCGACCGGTACGGGCGGCGGCATGAAGCTGTTCTGCTCCGGCGTCGGCGCTCAAACGCCCGATATCGCCAATGCATCGCGCCGCATGAAGGCCAGCGAGTTCGCTGGCTGCCAGAGCAATGGCGTGACCGACATCATCGAAGTACAGGTCGGCCTCGACGGCATCGCCCTCGCCTCTTCGAAGGGCGGCATCATGATGAACCTCACCCCGAAGATGGTATACGAAGCGCTGGCCGCTTCGCCCTATGGCGGTGAGCAGACCACCAAGACCTGGGCAGATGTAGATCCCTCGCTCCCGGCGCAGCCGATCCTCGTCTACGGCCCGCCGAGCACGTCGGGCACGCGCGACGCGCTCAAGGAACTGATCCTCGAAGCCGGCTGCAAGACCGACGAAGCCACCAAGGCGCTCAAGGAAACCGACGAAGACCGCTACGACCAGGTTTGCACGGAAGTCCGCAGCGACGGCGCTTATGTCGACCAGGGCGAGCAAGACAACCTGATCGTCCAGAAAATCGAAGGCAATCCGAACGCGGTGGGGATTTTCGGCTATTCGTACCTTGAGGAGAATCTCGACAAGGTGCAGGGCCTGCCGATGAATGGCGTCGACCCGACCTACGAGAACATCGCCAGCTTCGAATACCCGGGCGCACGTCCGCTCTACATGTACGTCAAGAAGGCACACCTCGACGCCATCCCCGGCCTGAAGGAGTTCCTCGGCCAGTGGGCGACCATGTGGGACAAGGACGGGCCGCTCGCCAAGATCGGCCTCGTCGCCAATCCCGATGATGTAGCAGCCGCAGCCAAGGCTGCTGTCACCGAGTACACCACGCTCGACGGTTCCGAGCTGAAGTAAGGGTAACCACGCACGCTATGTCGCTAACCATTCTGCTCCTCCTGGCCCTCGGGCTCGGGCTCGCCGGATGGTTGGCGGCTCGTGCGCGTGCGTGGACCTTCCGCAAGGCGAGCCCCACCGGGCGGCTCGCCAGCTTGCCGAGCTACCACGCGTGGTATGTCGCGCTGTGGATAGTGCTGCCCGTTCTTGTCTTCATCGCTATTTGGAGTGCGGTCGCGCCGGGTCTCGTGACCCAGTCGGTCCTTGCCGCCCCTGCCGCAGACCAGCTGCCTGCTTTCGGTTTCCAGCGCCAGACGATCCTCAACGAAGCACGCGCTGTCGCCACTGGCGCAGCGCAAGGCGTCTTCAATCCGCTCGCCCGCGAATTCGTCGAACCTTATCGCGACGCGCTGTCCTTCTACAATTGGATCGGCATCGCCGCGACCCTGGTAATCGCCTTCCTCGGAGGAGCCTTCGCGTTCCTGCGTCTGAAACCCGATTTCACCGCGCGCACTCGGGTGGAACGCATCGTAATGGCGATCCTGTTTGGCGCATCGCTGGTTGCCATCCTGACGACCATCGGAATCTTCGTCAGCCTCGTCTTCGAGACGCTGCGCTTCTTCGGGATGGTCAATCCGATCGACTTCCTCTTCGGGACCCACTGGGCACCCGATCCGATGAGCAATCCTGAAAATCCGGACCCGACACGCTACGGCGCCATTCCGCTGTTCTGGGGCACGCTGTTCATCGGCGCGATCATTGCGATGATCGTGGCCATCCCGCTCGGACTGATGAGCGCAGTCTATCTTACGCAGTATGCCGACCCTCGCCTGCGTGCATGGGTGAAACCGACGCTGGAAATTCTCGCTGGCGTGCCGACCGTGGTCTACGGCTATTTCGCTGCGCTCACCATCGCCCCTGCGATCCGTGACCTTGCGGTCGATCTTGGTGCATCCAACCCGTCCTCCGAAAGCGCCCTCGCGGCAGGCCTGGTGATGGGTGTGATGATCATTCCTTTCGTGTCGTCGATGGCCGACGATTCCATTGCTGCCGTGCCGCAATCCATGCGCGACGGCAGCCTTGCGATGGGCGCCACGACGAACGAGACTATCCGCCGCGTTCTCGTACCGGCTGCCCTTCCAGGCATCGTCGCGGGTGTGATGCTCGCGATCAGCCGCGCAATCGGTGAGACCATGATCGTGGTGATGGCCGCTTCGACTGCAGCAAACCTGAGCGCCAATCCGCTCGATTCCATGACCACGGTGACGGTGCAGATCGTAGCCATGTTGACCGGCGAAGGCAGTTTCGACCATCCGGCAACCCTCAGCGCATTTGCGCTCGGCTTCGTGCTGTTCATGGTCACGCTCGGTCTCAACTTCATCGCCCTGCGCGTCGTAAAGAGGTTCCGCGAAGCTTATGAGTGAGCATATCGCCCCCACGCGCACGCCCGCTTTCGAAGCGCGCTTGAAGAAACGCTATGCTGCGGAGAAACGCTTCCGGTCGCTCGGTCTGGCAGCGATCGTGTTTTCGGTCGCGGTGCTGATCTATCTGCTCGGCACCATGACGTTCAACGGCATCGGCGGCTTCCAGCGCGCTGAAGTCGAAGTGCCTATCGATTTCACCCAGGCGGGTCTTTCTGCCGACCCCGCAACGATGAAAACGCCCCAGGCGCTGCAATCGCTCCAGGGCCAGGGCCTGCCGGAAGTCGTCCAGTATTTCGCTCAGGAATCGCTTGGCGAAGCGGGCGCCGCAGAGCTGGGCGCGCAGGCGTGGCGTGACGTCGCGCAGGCGATCATAGACGATCCGTCTATCGTGCGCGGCGAGCAAACCTTCTGGCTCCCCGCCAGCGCGGACCTCGCCAGCGGCTATGCGGGTGAAGGGTCGCGAGAGCTCCAGGCACTGGCCGCCGAACTCGATAGTGCAGGCAAGATCGACAAGAATTTCGATGTCGGGTTCTTCTCCCGCGCCGACGCCACCAACCCCCAGCAAGTCGGGATCTGGGGCGCTCTCAAGGGTTCGATGCTGACGATGGTCGTCACGCTCCTGCTCGCCTTCCCCATCGGCGTTTTGGCTGCACTTTATCTCGAAGAATATGCACCGAAAAACCGCTGGACTGACCTGATCGAGCTTTCGATCAACAACCTTGCGGCTGTTCCTTCGATCATCTTCGGCTTGCTCGGCCTGGCAGTCTTCCTGACCCTGTTCCCCAACTTGCGCTCTGCCCCCGTGATCGGCGGTATGACGCTCGCGCTCATGACGATGCCCGTGATCGTCATCGCGGGCCGCAACGCGATCAAGGCGGTTCCGCCGAGTATTCGCGATGGCGCGCTGGCCGTCGGTGCATCTCCGGTGCAGGTGGTATTCCACCACGTATTGCCGCTCGCCTTACCCGGCATCCTGACTGGCACGATCATCGGCATGGCGCGTGCGCTCGGCGAAACCGCTCCGCTGCTCATGATTGGGATGCGCGCTTTCGTCGCCACCCCACCCGACGGTTTCACTTCGCCGGCCACTGTCCTGCCCATGCAGATCTTCCTCTGGTCGGATGAAATCGACCGCGGTTTCGTGGAACGAACAAGTGCGGCTATCATCGTCCTATTGCTGTTCCTCCTGCTGATGAACGGCCTCGCCATCTACCTGCGCAACAAGTTCGAGAAAAAGTGGTGACCGTAGTTCACGAAAACCTGGAAGATACCGACGCCAAGATGAGTGCGCGTGACGTCTCCGTTTACTACGGCGACAAGAAGGCTATCGACGAGGTGTCGATCGACATCCCGACGAAGTACGTCACTGCTTTCATCGGACCATCCGGTTGCGGCAAGTCGACCTTCCTTCGCACCCTCAATCGCATGAACGACACGATCCCTTCGGCCCGTGTCGAGGGCGAGATCAATCTCGATGGTGAAGACATCTACAAGTCCGGCATGGACGTCGTGCAATTGCGCGCCCGTGTCGGGATGGTGTTTCAGAAGCCCAATCCCTTTCCGAAATCGATTTATGACAACATCGCCTACGGCCCCAGGATTCACGGGATTGCCGAAGGCAAGGACGAGCTCGACGCCGTCGTCGAGAAGTCGCTTCGGCGCGCCGGCCTGTGGGAAGAAGTGAAGGATCGCCTGCAGGACAGCGGTACGGCCCTTTCGGGCGGCCAGCAGCAGCGCCTGTGTATTGCCCGCGCGATTGCGGTCGATCCCGAAGTCATCCTGATGGACGAACCCTGTTCTGCGCTGGACCCGATTGCCACGGCAAAGATCGAGGAACTGATCGACGAACTCAACGGGCGCTACGCCATAGTCATCGTCACGCACTCGATGCAGCAGGCGGCCCGCGTCAGCCAGCGCACGGCCTTCTTCCACCTCGGAAAGATGGTGGAATATGGTCGTACATCTGACATATTCACCAACCCGCTCGAACAGCGGACCCAGGATTACATCACCGGCCGGTACGGATAAGGCTTTGGAAAAGATGCAAGAACATACCGTTAAAGCCTTCGACGAAGACATTACGCGCCTGCGCGGCCTGATCGCCGAGATGGGCGGATTGGCCGAAGTTGCGATCCAGCAGTCGCTCGACGCGCTTGTCCGCGGCGACGACGATCTGGCGAAGAAGGTCGTCAAAGGCGACAAGAAGATCGACGCGCTGGAAAGCGAAATCGATAAACTTGCCGTGCGCATCATTGCCCTGCGCGCGCCCATGGCGGACGACCTTCGCGAAGTCATTGCTGCGCTGAAAATCGCCGGCGTGGTGGAGCGGATCGGCGATTATTCCAAGAATATTGCCAAGGCGAGCCGCGAGATCGGCGACAATCGCAAAAAGTTCGAACCGCTCACCCTGCTGCCCGCCATGGCGGAAGTGGCGAGCGAAATGGTCCACGATGTGCTGACGGCCTATGCAGCACGAGATCCCGAACTCGCCAAGGAAGTCATCCTGGCGGACGAAAAGGTCGATGCCTTCTACAATTCGATCTTCCGCAATCTCGTCAGCCACATGGTCGAAAACCCCTCGATGATCTCGAGCGCGGCGCAGCTACTTTTTGTAGCCCGCAATCTCGAACGTATAGGGGATCACGCCACTAACGTAGCCGAAATGGTGCACTTTGCAGCTACCGGACAATATCCGGTAGACGAGGACGGCTGACACATTCCTGTAGCCTGGGGGTCATAAAGACGTGTCCAACGAGAAACCACGCTCGCATGGAGACGCGAAAGTGCAGGCTGCCAAACTTCTTCTGGTTGAGGACGATCCCGCCCTCTCCGAGCTTCTGGAATACCGCTTTTCGAATGAAGGCTATAACGTCCGGACCACTCCGGACGGCGACGAGGCGATCCTGCTTGCGAGCGAGGAAACGCCGGACCTCGTTATCCTCGACTGGATGATTGAGGGCACCAGCGGGATCGAGGTCTGCCGCAGGCTGCGGCGCGACAAATCGACGGCACATGTCCCGATCATCATGCTCACCGCCCGCGAGACAGAAGACGACCGCGTACGCGGCCTTGAGACCGGCGCCGACGACTATCTGACCAAACCGTTCTCGCCGCGCGAACTGCTCGCCCGCGTCGCCGCGGTCATGCGACGCATCAGGCCGGTCCTCGCTGGCGAGACCATCGAGGCGGGCGACCTGTCGCTCGACCCGGTCGCGCACAAAGTTATGCGCCGCGGAAAGGTGCTCAAAGTCGGACCGACGGAATACCGCCTGCTGAAGTTCTTCATGGAGAGCCCGGGCCGCGTGTTCAGCCGCAACCAATTGCTCGACGCGGTTTGGGGCACTGAAAGCGACATCGAGCTGCGCACCGTCGACGTGCATATCCGGCGCCTTCGCAAGGCATTGGAAGTCGAGGGCATGAAAGACCCGATCCGCACCGTCCGCAGCGCCGGATACTCGCTCGAAGCGGTCTAGCGGCACAGCCCCCCGCGCCGAGCGCCCATGTCGAAGTGGAAGTGGTCGGCGTGGGCTGCGTTGTAATCTGGCGAAAGCACGATGCCGAAGCTGTCGCAGGCGCGGTCGCGGACTTCGCGCAGGAAGCGGGCCTTGTCCCCCTCCCCGTCCCAGTCGCCGAGGACACTGATGCGCGTACCGTCGGCGAGGACGAAGCCGGCAATATCCAGCGCATTGCCCGTGGCGTGCTGGCTCCAAGGCCCCTCACCGCGACCATAAAGACGGCGGCAGGAATACGCGCCCAAATGCTCGATCTGCGCGACTTCGCTGCCGAAAATCTCTTGCGCCGCCGGATCGATGCCGTCGCGCTTCCACAGTTGCAATCCGATTGCCACCGGACATGTCGTAGGCGGAGTATCCGGGCTAAGGGGGAAATCGGAAAGTTGCGTGCGGTCTTCGCGCCGGCACGGCCCCTCGCCCACAGGTTCGAGCGCGTTGAATGCCACCTCACTCCGCTCCAGCACGGCGCGGCATTGCGGCACATCGCCGCGCAGGGCCTGTAGCTTCGCTTCGGTAGCCCAGCCGACCGGGTCGTTCAGGTCGAGCGGCGCCCAGGGATCGTGCTGGGGGTGTGCAGCCAGCCAGGCGCGGCCAGCTACGGCCAGCGCGATCAGGATCAGAACGGCGATTACCCGACGATCCCCGACGAACTTCCCGATGTGGCGCGAAAGCGTAAAATTCAAATCTGCGTACCCATGAGATCGACCAGGATGGCGATCGCTATCAGGATGAATACGATTCCGATGCCCCGATCGATCCAGACGCGTGTTGCCGCGCGCTCCATCAACCGGGCGAGCCGTTTTCCGGCTGCAATATACAGCCACCCGATGACAAGGTCGGCCACTAGGGCGACCAGGGCCAACACGACGATTTGCATCGGCACGCTCCGCTCCGGATCTACGAAAGGCGGGATGATCGCAAGCATGTAGACAAGGGACTTTGGATTGCCGATCGCGACCGCGATACCGTCACGGAAAGCATGGTTGGATACCTTGCGCGACGGCGCTTCACCCTCGCCTTCGTCCGCGTGGAAAGAATGACGGATTGCCTTCAAACCGAGCCACCCGAGGTAGGCTACACCGGCAATTGCGAGGAGGCGGAAAGCCAACGGATAGGCGCTCGCCAAGGCACCAAGCCCGAGCGCCGCGAAAGCCCACCAGACGAAATAGCCGACCTGCATGCCCATCAGTGCCGCCCAGCCCGAGCGCGGCCCGCGCCAGATGGCCTGCCCCATGACGAACATCATCGACGGGCCTGGCACGATGCTGGTCGTGGCCGTGACGATCAGGAATGCGAGGAGGGTTTCGGCGGGGATCACGCCTGCGCCCTTAACCGCGGCCTCAATGGAAGTCGCGCGATTTCGGAATGATGCGCACATCGCGCGGGTGGCTGCCATGCCAGCCGCATTCGCGATTGCCCGGCGGCGGTTCCTGCCACGGCTCGATGGGCTGGTAGGGATCGTCCTTGCCCTCGCGCAGATTATCGCGTGGATTGAACTTATCCGGTAGCGGCGAAGAGACGTGATCGGCACGTGCGAGCGGAGCGTTGAGCATGTCGTCGGACAGCTTGTGCAGTTCCCCGGTCGCATCGGTCATGTGCTGCGCGATCACATGGATCACTTCGTCATCATATTCGACACGCCCGCGCACCTCCATCAGGCGCGCGCCCATGACCACGCGGCGCTGCTTTTCCTTCAGGTCCGGCCAGACGACGAGATTGATCACGCCCGTCTCGTCTTCCAGCGTGATGAAGCACACGCCCTTGGCGCTGCCCGGACGCTGGCGGATCAGCACCACGCCTGCGACATGGACCATGGAGCGGAATTTCTTCGCGCGCAGGTCGCAGGCGCGCACGAAGCCGCGTTCGGCAAGGCTTGCGCGCAGGAAGGCCATGGGGTGCGCCTTCAGGCTGAGGCGCGTGGTCTGGTAATCCGCGACGACCTCTTCCGACAGCGGCATCTGCGGCAGGCGCGTAGGCTGTTTTTCGGCCCCCTCGTCCCGCGCTGCAGCGGCGGCGAAAAGCGGCAGGTCGGGCCCGCCGACAAGGCTGCGCGCATCCCACAGGGCCTGCCTGCGGGTCAGCTGCATCGAACCGAAGGCATCGGCGCTGGCGAGCCGTTCGACATGCGCGGGGCTGGTGCGAGCGCGGTCGCGCAGCGCGCGCACATCGGCATAGGCACCGTTGGCCTCGCGTTCGGCGATCAGCTGCGCCGCAACCGCTTCGGGCAGCCCGTCGATCTGACGCAGGCCAAGGCGCAGCGCGATATGCTTGTCGAGCCGTCCGCTGTCGCCCGCACCCGCCCTGCCTTCTCCGTTCCGTTCCAGCGTGCAATCCCACTGCGACAGATTCACGTCCGCCGGCAGCACGCGCACGCCGTGTTCCGCCGCATCGCGCACGATCTGCGCAGGCGCATAAAAACCCATCGGCTGCGAATTGAGCAGCGCGCAGGCGAAGGCGGCGGGGAAGTGGCATTTGAGCCAGCTCGACACGTAGACAAGGTGAGCGAAGCTCGCCGCGTGGCTTTCGGGAAAGCCGTATTCGCCGAAACCGCGGATCTGGTTGAAGCAGCGCTGCGCGAACTCGCGGTCGTAGCCGCGCGTGACCATGCGCTCGACCATCATGTCCTGAAGCTCGTCCACCATCCCGCGGCTGCGGAATGTGGCCATGGCCTTGCGCAGGCGGTTCGCCTCCTTGGACGAAAACTTCGCCGCGTCGAGGGCGATCTTCATCGCCTGTTCCTGGAAGATCGGGACGCCCAGCGTACGCTCGAGAATGCTCGACAGCTCGTCCGGCGGGCCGTGCTGCGGACTTGGCGCAGGGATAACCACGGGTTCGGCCCCGCGACGGCGCTTCAGGTAGGGGTGGACCATGTCGCCCTGGATCGGGCCGGGGCGCACGATGGCGACCTGGATGACGAGATCGTAGAACTGGCGCGGGCGCAGCCTCGGCAGCATGTTCATCTGCGCCCGGCTTTCGACCTGGAAGACGCCGAGCGAGTCCCCTGTCCGCAGCATGGCATAGGTCTCCGGGTCCTCGCGCGGGACATTGGCCAGCGTCAGCGTGCGGCCGTGATGATCGTCGAGCAGGTCGAGGCATTTCCTGATGCAGGTCAGCATGCCCAGCGCCAGCACATCGACCTTGAGGATGCCTAGCGCCTCGATATCGTCCTTGTCCCATTCGATGAAACTGCGATCGGGCATGGCGCCATTGCCCACCGGCACCGTTTCGGTGAGCGCGCCTTCGGTAAGGATGAACCCGCCGACGTGCTGCGACAAATGGCGCGGCATTCCAATCATTTGCTCGGTCAGCTTGAGAACCCGCTTCAGGTGCGGATCGGTCACGTCCATGCCCGTCTCTTGCGCGTGTTTCTCGCTGATTTCGCGACCCCACCCGCCCCAAACCGTCTTGGCGAGCGCGGCGGTCACGTCCTCGGTCAGCCCCATCGCCTTGACCACTTCGCGGATCGCCATGCGCGGGCGATAGTGGATCACCGTGGCGCAGAGTCCGGCGCGGTGGCGACCGTATTTGCGATAGAGATACTGGATCACTTCCTCGCGCCGCTCGTGCTCGAAATCGACGTCGATATCGGGCGGTTCCTTGCGGTCTTCGGAGATGAAGCGGTCGAACAGCAACTGGTGCTGTGCAGGGTCGACATTGGTGATGCCGAGGCAGTAGCACACGGCCGAATTGGCGGCGCTGCCGCGCCCCTGGCACAGGATCGGCGGGTCGACCTTCTCGCGTGCGAAATCGACGATGTCCTTGATGGTCAGGAAATACCGCGCGAGGTCCATCTTCCCGATCAGCGCCAGTTCCTTGTGCAGCGTTTCGGTCACGCTATCGGGAATGCCCGCCGGATAGCGCCATTGCGCGCCCTTCCATGTTTCGCTTTCGAGGTATTCCTGCGGTTCGACGCCGCCGGGATAGAGTTCCTCGGGATATTCGTATTTGAGCTCGTCGAGGCTGAAGTTGCAGGCATCGGCCACTTCGCGTGCGGCGGAAATGGCGTGCGGCCAGCGTTCGAACAGGCGGCACATGGTCTCGGGCGGTTTCAGGTAACGCTCGGCATTGCCGTGGAGCAGGTGCCCGGCCCGCGCCACGGTGGTCTTGTGCCGGATCGCGGTCATGACGTCCTGCAGCGGACGCCTGTCGGGCGTCGCGTAATGCACGTCGTTGGTGGCGAGGATGGAGAGGCCGTTCGCGCGGGCGAGCGCATCGAGCCGCTCGATCCGCGCCACATCGCTATCGGTGTAGAGGAAGGCCGCTGCGATATGGCGCAGGGTCGGCAGGCCTGCGGCGAGATGCGGCACGATGTCCTTGAACGGGGCAGCGACCAGGTCCTGTACCTTTTCGCCTGCAAGACCCACGACATTACTCGCCCATGCGGGCACGGTGAACTCGCGCGCGAGGTCGCGCGGAGGCAGCAGGATCAGCTGCACCCCCTCGCTATGCGCGGACAGCATCGGCAGGGAGATGTCGCATTCGCCCTTCTCCTGCCATTCGCCCGACAGGGTGCGCATGCGCCCGGCGGAAATGAGGCGGCACAGGCGACCATAGGCCTTGCGGTTCTTGGGATAGGCGAGGAAGGCCAGCCCCTCGACCGTTTCGATCCGGCAGCCGATGCACGGTTTCAGCTTGAGCGTTTTCGCCTCGGTATGGACGCGCACGACGCCCGCCATCGTATTGGCATCGGCGATCCCCACCGCGTCATAACCCAGCGCGCGCGCCTGCAACACGAGGTCGACCGCATCGGACGCCCCGCGCAGGAAGCTGAAGCAGGAGACGAGGCCAAGCTCGACAAAGGCGCTGCGCTGCGGGGCGTCTATGCCCGCAGGATCGAGCTCGATCGTCCGCTTGGGTATCTGGAGGTCGTTCTCGGGCATCTCACGCCAGTTCCTCCAGCCGCGCGCGGACGGCGGCGAGGTCGGCATCGAACAGCTGCGCCTGCTCCTCGCGCGCGGCACCTTCGAGACGCAGCAGGTAGGATGGATGAGCGGTGACCCAGAGCTCGCTGCCGTCCTCCAGCGGGATCGGCGCGCCGCGGACCCTGGAGATACTCACGGTCTTGCCCAGCAACCCTCGCGCCGCGCTGGCCCCCATGGCGAGCACCAGCTTTGGCTGCACGATCGCGCGCTCGCCCTCGATCCACCAGCGGCAGGTGTCGATCTCCTTCGCGCCGGGGTTCTGGTGCAGCCGCCGCTTGCCGCGCTGGACGTATTTGAAATGCTTCACCGCATTGGTGACGTAGGCCGCGCGCCGGTCGATGCCGACCTTCTCCAGATGCGTGTCGAGCAATTGCCCGGCAGGCCCTACGAAAGGCCGACCGGTCTGGTCCTCCTGATCGCCGGGCTGTTCGCCGACGATCATCAATGCGGCATCCTGCGGCCCCTCGCCCATGACGGCATGGTTGTCGAGCTGGCCGATGGGACACTTGCGGCAGGCGTGGATCGCCTTATCGATCGCGGCGAGCGTATCGGGGCGTTCTTCGAACTCCAGCGCGCCTTTTTCGACCATCCTGGCCTCGCGCCCCTGTGCGCCTGCGACAAGCTCGGGAATGAGCGAAGCCTCCGGCATGTTCTTCCAGTATTTCTTCGGCATCTCCTTCAGCATCGCGCCGATCTTCAGCCGCGCGGGGTTGAAGATGGAAGCGTAATAGGTGCGCCACAGGTCCTCCATCGGATCGCCGCCGGGCGCATCGTGGCGCTCGGCGGGCGGGCCTTCGGACATGGTCTCGGTATCCCAGTGCAGGCTTCCGCGCGGGGTCAGGATCGACCAGCGCATGTTCGAGAAGCGGCGCATGAAGAAGCCGGCATTGGCGCGCAGGATGTGGTGGTCGGGTTCGAACCAGGCGACGTAATGCTCGCCCACGTCTTCGTCTTCACTTTCCACCAGCCGGAAGCGGACGAAGGCGTGCATCTTGTGGCTGTCGCGCCGTACATTCTTGTCGAGTTCCTCCACCCGGCGGACATCGGGATCCGCCTTGTCTTCCATCATCCGCGGGGAAGACTGGAGCCGCCAGAGCAGGCGGTAGAGCAGCGCGAACCGTTCCGGATCGGAGTGCAGGATCGCATTTCTTGCCAGGCTGACGAAGCGGCGGTTGGCACGCACCGGCTTCGCATCCATCGGCGGCACGGGCATGCGCCGCTCGCCGTGAGCGAACAGGTCGCCGCTCCCGCCCGGCTCGACCCAGGCCACGCGGTCGGGCGGCACATCGCTCTGGACCAGCGCGCGCGCCCTCTCGCGCCAGAAATCGAAGTCATCGGCTTCGGGCAAATGCACCACGTAATAGGTGCCTAGCTTGACGTGCTGGAGCGCGGTCATGCGGCGAACAATTCAAGCTGTTCCGACTTCGGCGCGAGCAGGCTGCGCAAATCCGCGCGGTCGGTCAGCGTGATAGGCCGCCAATCGACGGTGCAGATGAAAGGTCGCACCTTGGTGATCGACTGGGTGAGCAGTGCCACGTCGTCCAGCCGCAGCGCGCGGTGGCGGCGGCTGGCGAGGATCTTGCCCACCGCCTTCACGCCCAGCCCCGGCACACGCAGCAATTGCTCCTTGCTCGCGCGGTTCACGTCGACCGGAAAAGCCTCGCGGAACTTCAATGCCCAGGCGAGCTTGGGATCGATGTCGAGCGGCAGGTTTCCGTCCGCCTCGGTCGCCTGCATCACATCCGAAGGCTTGTAGCCATAGAAGCGCATCAGCCAGTCGGACTGGTAGAGCCGGTGTTCGCGGATCAGCGGCGGACGCTTCAGCGGCAGCACGGCGCTGGCATCGGGTATCGGCGAAAAGGCGCTGTAATAGACGCGGCGCAGACGGAAATTGTCGTAGAGCCGGCTCGCCTTGCCAACGATATCCGCATCGGTCGCGGCATCGGCACCGACGATCATCTGCGTCGACTGTCCTGCGGGCGCGAAGCGCGGCGCGTGGCGGAAACGCTTCCTCGCATCCTTCGCCTCGACCAGGTCGGCCTTCACCTTGCCCATCGCGCCTTCGATCTGCCGCGCGTCCTTGTCTGGCGCGAGGCGGGTGAGGCCGCTGTCGGTCGGCAGTTCGACATTGATGGAGACCCGGTCGGCATAAAGCCCCGCCTGGTGGACAATCTCCGGATCGGCCTCGGGTATGGTCTTGAGGTGAATGTAGCCGCGAAAATCGTGCTCTTCGCGCAAGATCCGCGCGACCTCGACGATCTGCTCCATCGTGTGGTTCGAATTCTTCACGATGCCGGAGGAGAGGAACAGCCCCTCGATGTAATTGCGCCGGTAGAAGGCCAGCGTCAGGTCGACCACTTCCTGCGGGGTGAAGCGCGCCCGCGCCACGTTGGAGCTCTTACGATTGACGCAGTAATGGCAGTCGAACACGCAGTGGTTGGTAAGCAGTATCTTGAGCAGCGAGATACAGCGGCCATCGGGCGCATAGGCGTGGCAGATGCCCATCCCTTCGGTCGAACCGATCCCCTTGCCGCCAAGGCTGTTCTTCTTCGCCGTGCCGGACGAGGCGCAGGAAGCATCGTATTTCGCCGCATCGGCGAGAATCTCGAGCTTCTGCAGGATAGTTTGCGCGGCCATTTGTTCACTATACGTTCCGCTGTAGGATTCGCAAATATCAAAAGTTATATTTGGCGGGAACCTCACCGCAGCTTCCGCGTATAAACGCCACGGACCGGGCCCCTCTGGCGTGCAATCGCACGTGATGTCGGACGTAAGTAACGCCGACGGCCTGTCAGAAACGAAACTAAGACATCGTCGGCATACCTACATTCAGCGACCCTCTGGTCGCCAGTCTGGAGTATGCAATGAAATATCTCGCTTCTCTCGCCTTGATCGGTCTTGCGGCAACGCCTCTCGCTGCGCAGGAAAAAGACTGGAGCTTCAGTGACGGCGTATCGCCCGAACGCTGGGCTACCGTAAACGCGGCCTATTCCATGTGCGATGCAGGCCTGAACCAGTCGCCGATCGATCTCAGTGCCGCCAATGCACGCGGCGATATCGAACTGGAAACGAACTTCGGCGAAACCGCAGGCACGATCGTGCTCGGCAAGGAGAAGGTCCAGGTGGACTTCCCCGCCGGCCTCGGAATGAATTCGGGTGGCAAGGATTTCGCCCTGATCCAGGTTCACTTCCACACCCCGTCGGAACACGCGATCAGCGGCAAGCGCTATCCCCTCGTCGCGCACTTCGTCCACGCCACCGAAACAGGGGAACTGGGCGTTCTTGGAGTCATGTTCAAAGAAGGCGACGCCAATCCCGCGCTTGAGACCATCGTGGCGGGTGTCGGAGCCGGAAAGGGTGCCGCCGTCGAATTCGACGTGAACGACATGGTGCCCGAAGACACCGGCATCTATCGCTACATGGGCTCGCTCACCACGCCGCCGTGCAGCGAAGGTGTGAACTGGCATGTTGCCGACGAAGTGATGACCGCCAGCGCGGAACAGATCGCGGCGATGGAAGCCAACCTCGGCCCCTCCGCCCGGTCGATCCAGCCGCTGGGGACGCGCCTCCTCGTCGCACCCGAATAACGGCGAATAACCTCTTGAAACGGGTCGGAAGCTTGTCGCTTTCGGCCCGTTTCCTAATGGCGCGGTAATCCTGTCGGGAAGCGCGACATTTACCCTTCGCAACGCACAAGGCGAAACCAAGGGGAGAAAATGTGTGGGGCTATTCCGCAGGAAGCAAGCCATAGCGCCGCAGGAACGGCGAGCGACCGCCCGCTATGCCGTCGATTGCCCCGCTACCCTCAAGATGCTGGGCGGTGATCGGGTCGGGCGCCTGTCCGACCTTTCCGACGCCGGGGCGCGATTGGAGACGAGCAATCCACCTACCGAAGGCGTGTCGGGCCTGCTTTCTTGGAACGGGCACGAACATTTCGGCAAGATCGTCTGGGCGAACGACAAGAGCTGCGGCATCATTTTCGAAAGACCGGTCCCCATGCACGTCGTGGAAGAGACCGTCGAACAGGTTGAGGTCCAGTCCGGACCCGTGGCCAAGTTCGGCAATATCCCGCTTGGCCAGAAGCGCTCGCGCAGGGCATCGCTGGTTTCCGAAGGCTGACGGTTCAGGCACGCGAAAGCGCGCGGCGGTAGAAGTCCGCGCGTAGGAGATTTCCATGCGTGCTGTCCTTTTCGTATCTTCGCTCGTCGTTTTGGCTACCCCGTCGCTTGCCCAGGAAGCCGATACCCCGGTCGAGGAAGACCGCCGCGAAGTGCGCAAGTGCATCGCGCCGCAAGCAATCGTGCCGACCTTCAACAACACGCCCGAAGCGATGGAACAGTCGCGCATCGCGGCGACGATCGTGGCGGGCGACCAGGTGTGCAAGACCAGCGCACTCAATCCCGAACTTTCCGAATTGCAACATGGGCCCGAAGAGGCTGTTGTGCCGGACGAGGAAGAAGTGGGCGAAGAAGCCGCAACCGAGCCCGCCTAGGCGCACAATCCCTGCAGGTACCAGTCGGGAGCTCCGCCGCGCCCGTCTCCCACGATGCCGAGCCGGTAGATCCAGTAGCGGCGACCACGGTCGTCCTCGATCCGGTAATAGTCCCGCAGCCGCGTGCCACCGCGTTCGCGCCACCATTCCGGCGCGATCCGCTCTGGTCCTTCGACCCGCGTGACCTCATGCACCCCGCCGCGCCAGCGAAAACGCTTGGGATAGCCGTCGGGCGTTGCGTAGAGCACCGAAATCATTTCCGGCTTGTCGAGCATTTTCAATGGCCTCTTGTGGAAAGCGAACTCTCCTTGTGAAGCGGGTTCCGGGTCCAGCGGCGGCTGCCAGCGCTGCGCGCGTTCGGGAATGTGGCTGGCAAAGGCGACGGGACGGCTGACCGCCCTCGCCCCCAGCCGCACGGTCAGCCGGTCGATACAGGCCGACAACGATGTGCCATGCGTTTCGGCCGCCGCCTCGATATCGCCCTGCTCCAGCGCCAGCGGTTCGGCCCAGCTAGCGCGCAGGCGCAGCATCTCGATCCCGAAACCGGCATCGACATCGTCCAGCCGTGCAGCGAACAGGCGGCATATATGCCCCGCCTCGCGCGTGGCAGAGGCCATTTCCAGTCGGCGCACGACGACTTCGCCATCGACGCGCCACAGGCCCAGTTCGAGCCGCCTTGCCCCTTCGCCGCGCCCTTCCAGTTCGCGCGCCATGTCCTGCGCCAAGTCTTCGACGACCTTGTCCAGCAGCTGGCGGTGGCGGATCGGCTCCATCAGGCGGCGCTGCACCAGCGGCATGTGCTGCGGGACCACGGGCAGCAAGGGCTCCGGCACCCGGCCGAGGATCTGGTCGAGGCGGATAAGCGGGTTGGCGGCAGGCGACTTGCGGTTGCGAAAGCGGCGCTGGATGGCATCGCGCCCGCTTCCTCCGTTCTCGATACCGGTCAGATCTCCCAGCCGCTTGAGGCCGAGGCGGCGCAGGACCGTAAGCACATCGTCGTCGAGCCGCAGCGCGGCGACAGGCAGTTCCGCCAGCCGGGCCTCGAAATCGCCTCGCCCCTCCAGGATCGCGCCTTGCGGGCCGAAGTGCGACAGCGCCCAGGCCGCGCCCGCCGTGGGGGCGATGGCACAGCGCAGGCCAAGCTCGCGCCGCGCGAATGCCGCCTCGACATCGGCGACCAGCTTCTCCTCCCCGCCGAACAGGTGCGGGACGGCGGTAACGTCCACCAGCAGGCCGTCGGGTGCATCCATCGCCGACCACGGCCCCCAGCGCCGCGCCCAGATCGCCAGCTTTTCGAGAAAGGCGAGATCGCCTGCCGGATCGCTCGGCGCGGTGACGATGTCGGGACACAGGGTCCGCGCGTCGGCCAGCATCATGCCGCGCCGGGCGCCTGCCACCATGCCTGCGCGGTTCGCTGCCTCGATCCGCGGCCCATGCGCGGTATCGGCGATCAGGACCAGCGGCCGACTGTCGAGCGAGCGGCGGTCCTCGTCCCCGGCGTTTCGCCAGCGGTCCATGGCTATAGCGGGCAGCCAGATGGATAGGATGCGGCGGGAAGATACGGCATCCGGTGTCTTCGCGTTCATCGGGCGCGGGGCGAGCGGCGATGCTGCAACCCGGCCGTCCAGCCCGCCACGGCGCGATCGGTATCCTCGCGCAGCTTACTGGCGGTTAGCGAAGTTTCTCCGTCACTCAGCGTCCAAGTACCCGGAGCATGGGAGCGCGCGCGGAAAAGCTCCGCCTTCCACGCCGGATCGCCGGGGGCCTGTGCGTTCCACGCGGGCGCAGAAGACGGCGCGCTGGCCACTTCCCAGCGCATCCGGGCAGACGACAGGTCGTGCGCGGCATCGATCCGCACGAGGAACAGCGGGATGCCGTGCCGCTCGCTCGTCAGCGTCAAGCGGCGCGAGGCGGTGAAATCGAGCGCCTTGGCATTGCCAGCCATCTCGCCGATCACGAATGCGAAATCGCGACAGCGCAGCCCTTCTTCCAGGGCGAAGAGCGCATCCTCGGCCTTCTCGGCCAGCACATGGACGAGCCGCGATTGCAGGCTTTGCGGAAGGCCCGCGCGATAGGGCCGCCCGCTCAGGCGCACCGCATCGCGGGTTTGCACCCACAGCACGTTGCGCCGATCATCGGCTTCGCTGCCATCCGCCCGCGGCAGGTGCCGCAAATCGTCGAGCGCCAATGCCAGCGCCACCCCTGCCCCTGCCGCATCGCCCGAAGCGGTGAACACTTCGGTGTGGTGAGCGGCCCCCTGCACGGCTGCAAGCCCCGGACGCCAGCGCACGCTGCGCCGTGCGGACAGCGCGGCAACGTCTTCGAAGGCCGTTATCGGCAGGGAGGAAAGATCGGCATGGGACATGAGAGAATCGACTCGTTCGTTCTCATTATGTTCCAATATCGCCGTTTGCGCAATTCATCCCTGCACCCCCTCGCTCCGGCGCGCCTCGCGGAACGCAAGACCTCCCCCGAGCGTAGGATAGACAAACGCAAACACGAGAGGTCACTCATGAAATATTCCGAAGGCAATCCCGACGCGCTCAAGAAGAAGTTCTGGCTCGCCATGTCTGATTCGCCGTTCGTCTTCCTCGAACTGGACGGTCGCTCCGACACTGCGGTGCCGATGACCGCCCAGCTCGACAAGGACGCCAACAGCTCGATCTGGTTCTTCACCCAGAAGAACTCGACCTTCGCCCAGCTCGGCAAGGTCACGGCAAGCTTTGCCGGCAAGGACCACGACATGTTCGCCCGTTTCGACGGCACGCTGTCGGTCGAAACCAGCAAGGAACGGTTCGACCAGTTCTGGAACAACTTTGTCGAAGCCTGGTACGATGGCGGCAAGGACGATCCGGACATCCTGTTCCTGCGCATGGATCTTGGCGATGCCGAAATCTGGAGCGGCGACCTCGGCCTTCTCAACACAGCCAAGATGGCGCTGGGCATGAACGTCCATGACGAAGCAGAAGAGCGCCACGCCGATAACGTCGACCTCTAAATCAGACTACATCGAAAACGCAGAAGGGCCGCCCGCAAAGGCGGCCCTTCTTGCGTCAGGACCCTAGGATGCTGGGGAACAGACCGGTTACCAAGATAACCGTCACTGCGAGCGGGCACAGCCATGCCAGCAGGAAACGCCAGACATTGAACGCCAGCGGCGACAGGCCTGTGGTCGTGCGCAGAAGGTTGGCATCCGCCTTCCAGCCGATGAAGAGCGAAGTCAGCAAGGCACCGACCGGCAGCATCACCTTGCCGGTAAAGCCGTCGACCGTGTCGAGGATGTCGGTATTCTCAAACAGCGACCAGAAGCCGAGCGGTCGGACATCGGCCAGCACGTTGTAGCCAAGCAGGCAGAAGATGCCGATGAGGAAGGCGCCAATGCCGAAGATCAGCGCCGATTTCCTCCGGCTCCATCCGCGCTCGCCGATGCCCCATGCGGTCGGCACTTCGAGCAACGAAATCGAACTGGTAACCGCCGCGACGAGGATAAGGACGAAGAACAGGAAGCCGAATAGAGCGCCGCCGGGCATCGTCTGGAATGCAAAGGGCAAGGTCTGGAATACCAGCGTCGGGCCTGCGGCAGGATCCAGACCGACCGCAAAAACGATCGGGAAGATCATCAGGCCGGCCAGCAGCGCCACGCTCGTATCGGCAATCGCGATCATGGCCGCAGTGCCGCCGAGATTGCTCTTTTCCTTGATGTAGGAGCCATAAGTGATGAGGCCTGCGACGCCCAGCGAGAGCGAGAACAAGGCCTGGCCAAGCGCGGAATTCATCACCTGCGGAGTCAATTTCGACCAGTCGGGGGTGAACAGGAAGGCGAATGCATCGCCAATGTCGCCCTCGATCGCACCATACACGACGAGGCCGACAAGCAGCACGAAGAACATCGGCATAAGGTAGGTCGCGGCCTTCTCGATACCCGAGCTGACGCCGCGAGCGACGATGTAGAGCGTCAGGCCCATGAAGGCGAAGTGCATGGCAAGCAGAAGGCTCGGGCTGGCGAACATATCGCCGAGGCGCTGCTGGATCTGTTCCTGGCTTTCGCCCGCCAGCGCACCGCGGAATGGTTCGCCCGCGCCCACGGCCTGGATGAAGTCGAGACCCATCACACCGGCGTAATAAAGCACCCAACCGGCCACGACCGAGTAGAAGGAAACGATCAGGAAGGCCGCAATTGCGCCCACGCCGCCGAAGATCGACCAGCTTGGCGATGCTTTCGATTCCTGCGAAACCTTGCGGATCGAACCCACCGCATCGGTCTGTCCCACGCGACCGATGAAGATTTCCGCCAGCACCAGTGGCAGGCCGAGCAGGAAAACGCAGGCGATGTAGAAGATGACGAAGGCACCGCCTCCGCTTTCACCGGCAAGCGTCGGAAAACGCCAGATATTGCCGAGACCGACTGCCGCGCCAACGGCTGCCAGAATGAATGCGCTGCGCGAGGACCAGCCCTCGCCCGTGGTTTGCGAAGTAGCGACCATGTGTCGTTAAAATCCCTTGTGTCCAGCGGCGTTCTCCCGTGCCGCTCCTCGGGGTGGGCTTAAAGCACGGAAACCCGTCGCTGTCCAAGCGTTGCTTTGCCTTCTTCCCTGCACTTGCTACGGGACGCACATGTCGACCACTTTCCAGCTCGATACGAGCACCAGCCGCGCAAACCCTACCCCGCAGCCGATGAAGCGGCTCACGGTGCCGAAGATTCGCGCGCACAAGGCCGACGGGGAAACCAAGCAGCCGCTGGTCATGCTGACGGCTTACACGGCCCGTCAGGCGCAATTGCTCGATGCGCATTGTGACATACTCCTGGTTGGGGATTCGCTGGCGCAGGTGATCTACGGCCTGCCATCGACGATTCCCGTCACGCTTGAAATGATGGCCAACCATGCAGCTGCGGTGGTTCGTGGCAGTTATCATGCGGTAGTGGTCGTCGACATGCCGTTCGGCTCCTACGAAGCCTCGAAGGAACAGGCTTTCGAGAGTGCCGCTCGCCTGCTCAAGGAAAGCGGCGCGGCAGCGGTGAAGCTGGAAGGCGGCGAGCAGATGGCGGAAACGGTCGCTTTCCTGAACCAGCGCGGCATTCCTGTGATGGGCCATGTCGGCCTCACCCCGCAGGCCGTGAACGTCCTCGGCGGCTATATGGCACGCGGACGCGACGATGCGGAAGCCAGGAAGATCGTCGGGGACGCGAAGGCACTGGATGAGGCGGGCGCATTCGCTATCGTCCTCGAAGGCGTTCTCGAACCCATCGCCATCGAGGCCACCAAGGCAGTCTCCTGCCCCACCATCGGTATCGGCGCTTCGGCGCAATGCGATGGACAGGTGCTGGTGACCGAGGATATGCTCGGCATGTTCGAACGCGTCCCGCGCTTCGTGAAAAAATACGAGAATATCGCCGAAGTGATCGACCGCACGGTCGCGCAATATGCCGAGGAAGTGCGCGAACGCAGCTTCCCCTCGGCAGATCAGACTTACCAGCCCAAGAAGGGCTAAGGACCTCAAAAAATCGATGGAAACGCTTCGCAAGTACTACACGTTCTCGCTCGTCTTTACGGCAATCTGTTTCGGTCTGGCCGGATGGTACGGGTGGAGCAGCACGGGCTCGATCTCCGCGACACTGGGCATCCTGTGGATCGTGCTCGTCCTGTCGATACTGGAGGTGTCGCTCAGCTTCGATAACGCGGTGGTGAACGCCACCGTCCTGCGCGATATGGACCCGGTCTGGCAGCAGCGCTTCCTGACTATCGGCATATTGATCGCCGTCTTCGGCATGCGGATCGTCTTTCCGATCGCGATCGTGGCAATAGCTGCCGAGATCGGCCCCATGGAGGCGATCAACCTGTCGTTGAACGATCCCCAGGAATACGAACGCTTGGTCTCTGATGCCCACATCGGCATCGCCGGTTTCGGCGGCGCTTTCCTTGCCATGGTTGGCCTGACCTTCTTCTTTGAAGAGGACAAGGAGATACACTGGATCGCAGTGCTCGAACGTACCATCAACAGGTTCTCCAATGTTCCTGCGGTGGAGATCGGCCTCGTCCTCCTGCTGGTCTATTTCGTTTCGACCATGCTGGCACCGGACGATGCGATCGTGTTCCTGACGGCGGCGATCCTCGGCCTCGTCACCTTTATCGCAGTCCACGCCATTGCCGCCATCATCGAGGCGCGCGAGGCCCGCAAGAAGGCCGCTGGCGAGATCGTGAAATCGGGCCTTGGCGGTTTCCTCTATCTCGAGGTGCTGGACGCAAGTTTCAGCTTCGACGGAGTAATCGGTGCGTTCGCCCTGTCGAACAACATGATCATCATTGCGCTAGGCCTGTCGGTCGGCGCCATGTTCGTGCGCTCGATGACCATCCACCTCGTGCGCACGGGTACGCTCGCCCAGTATCGCTATCTCGAACACGGTGCTTTCTGGGCCATCATCGTGCTCGGCATCATCATGCTGCTATCTGCACGCTGGCATATTCCGGAAACAATCACGGGCCTGCTCGGCGCAGTGCTGATCGGGCTCAGCTTCTGGTGGTCGGTGCGTCATAACCGGAAGCATCCGGGCGAAGAGCGGACCGAGCTGCCAGCCGAGTAGCGAGCGGCGCGGCCAGTACCAGCTGGAAGAAATGGTAGAGCAGCAGCGGCAAGACTATGAAGCCTGCTGCTGCCGGCTCGAACAGGACCGTGGCGAGGGGCGCGCCGATTGCCGCGGACTTCTGGGCTCCGGCAAACAGGAAGGCGATGCGGTCCTGGCGCGGTAGGCCGAGGCCAGCGGGCGCGAACCACGCTCCTGCGTGACCCACGACCAGGAACAGTGTCACCAGACCCATTGTCACCGCCCAACCCCAACCGTCGATGCGCGTCCAGATGCCCTGCTCCACCGCGCCCGAAAACGCGACGTAGACGGCGAAGGCAATGATCAGCCTGTCGAGCCATACGATCCGTGGTTTCTGCTGCGCGATGAAGGCCGCAGACTTGCTCTGCACCAACTGTCCGATCGCGAAAGGCAGGATCAGGATTAGGATGATCTTTATAAGCGCATCATTGCCCACCATCCCTTCCCCGCTCCCACCAAGCGAGAGGAAAATGGGCACCGAAATGAAAACACCGAGGATGCTCATCGATGCGGCCGCAATAACCGACAGGGCGATATTGCCGCCAGCCAGCGAGCTGTAGGACGTCGATGACTGGACAGTCGTCGGCAGCGCGCCAAGATAGAGGAACCCAACCGCGAGAAGCGGCGGCAGGATTGCTTCGCCGGCATGGGACAAGGCCAGTCCGACGCCCGACATCGCGCCGAACATCCACAGCGTCAGCGGGAGGAAGAAGCGCCAGTTCGCGATGCCAGAGGCGATCTCGGAGCGGGCGATGCGCATTCCGTTGGCAAGGAACAGGAAGAAGATGCCGAGGTTCGCCGCCATCTGCGCGGCGCTGCGCCAAGTCCCCGTCGCCGGGAAAAACGCAGCCAACACCATTGCGGCAAGCAGGAGCCGCAGCATCGGGTCTTTCGTGATCGTACGGATTGCCATTCGCCTAACGCCCTGCCGAGCCTTTGTGCGCCTGTCTAGCTCTCCGACAGCGCGCGCAGCTTGGCCGCCAGCTCCGAACGAAGCTGCACGTCCTCTTCCGGCAGGGCCGCCAGCAGGGCCGCAATTGCAGGAGGGCTCATGCGCTGCGTCTCATATGCTTCGATTGCCCAGTCGAGCTGGTCGACCCCGTCCCCTTCACCCAGTTCCCGGGCGGCGACGCTGCGCGCGGCGAGGACCCACGGCACTTGCCTCATTCCATTTCCAAGCGCGCGATCCAGCAACCTTGCGGCATCCTCCCATTGACCCGCTGCGGCATAACCATCGGCAGCCAATGCCGCGGCCTCTGCGTTGAGGGGGTTGGCCGCAGCGAAAGCGGCGACCAGGCGCGCGGCTTCTGCCCGCTCGCGAGCAGCCGCCATCCTTAGCAAGAGGGGCCAGTTCCGGCGTACACGCGCTGCGCGCTCATAGGCCCTGAAGGCGGCAACCCGGTCGTTTCGTGCAAGGAGTGCATCGCCCAGCAGGGCTGCCGCGTCGGCGGATTCCGGGTAGGCTTCAGCCATGCGACGGGCCATATCCACCCCGCGCTCGATATCGCCTGCAGACAGCGCAGCGCGAACCTGGTCTCGCCTCATTATTCCTTCATCCCCGGCCTGTTTTTCCCCGCCACGGAGCGGACCCAATACAGTTTCATCGACCGCGGCTAGATCGAGATAGATTGCCGCCTCTTCGCGGCGATCCAGCGCCTCGAATGCCCGCCCGACGAGCGTACGGAGCCATGGTGAGCCTCCGGGGCCGCGTGCCTGGTCGGAAAAGCGATAGATCACTTCCTGCTCATTCCCGTTCTGCGACAGCACAAAGGCCAGCAAGTCGCGGATACGATGGTTCGATGGCTGTTCCCGGCCAAGCTGGTCGAGCTCCTGCGCCGCACTCTGGAAATTGCCGAGCTCCACGTCGATGATGGCCGAGAGCAACCTGGCCGCTGCGGTATCGCGCCGGGCACCTTCGGTAAGCTCGAGCGCCTGGCGTGCCGCGACGAAGTCACCCGTCCGGGCCAGCTCGACTGCCTTGAGATATGGATCGTCGAATTGAGCCAGGATCGACTGTGCCCGCTCGGGCTCACCTGCATCCAGCAGCGTCGCTGCATATTCGATCTGTAATGCGCGATCACTTCCAGCTTGCCCGACGGCTTTCTCAAACCACTGCACGGCAGGCACCATGCCCTCGCTATCCCGTGCGAGCTGTCCACGAAATTTGAGCGCCTCGACATCGGTCGGACCCAGTTCCATCGCGCGGTCAGCCGCTTCGAAAGCAGCGAGATGGTTGCCCAGGCTATAGCGCAAGCGGCCGATAAGGACCCAGACGCGCGGATCGTCCGGCGCGACCATTCTCGCCTGCTCCAACGCGTCCGCAGCGGCGGCGACATTCTCTTCGCGCATTTCGAGATCGGCCAGCAATCGGTATCCAAGGGAAGCCGTCCGGTCGTCGAACTTCCCGTCCGCTAGCCAGGTTCGAGCATCCGCCAGGTCGCCGCGCAACAAGGCGGCCTCTCCTGCATAGGCTGCATAGGTACTGCGCTCGAGCTCGGATTCGACCAGCCGGTCCACCGTCAGCTGCGCTGCACCTGCATCGCCGCGGGCGACTTGCGAGCGAAGCTGCACCAGATCGTCAATCGTCGCAGCCGGTCCGCCGCAGGACGCGACTGCTGCGCACAGGAGCGCGAGGACAATGGCGAGGTCAGGCCTGGAGATCATACTGCTTGAGTAGATCGTAAAGCGTCGGGCGACTGATCCCGAGTATCTTGGCGCTGTTCGAAATATTTCCCTGCGTCCGCGCCAGCGCCTTGCGGATCATCCTACGGTCGGCCTCTTCCCGGGCCTGCTTGAGATTGAGGGCCAACTCGCCGCCGTCCTCGTCCGTGTCCATGTCCAGATCGTCTGCACCGACCAGTTTCCCGTCCGCCATGATGACGGCTCGCTTGATCCGGTTCTCCAGTTCACGCACGTTACCGGGCCAGGTCCAGCTATCTATGGCCGCCAGCGCATCCGGCGCAAACCCTTTGACCTGCGGGTTCATTTCCGCAGCGAACTTCGCAAGGAAATGCTTCGCCAGGAGCACTGCATCGCCCGGGCGTTCGGTCAGCGAGGGGATTTTCACGACGATTTCGGCGAGGCGATAGAACAGGTCTTCGCGGAAGCTGCCCTCGGCAATCATGGCTTCCAGGTTCTGATGCGTGGCGCACACGATGCGCGTGTCCACGGCGATGGGCTTGCGGCCGCCGATACGCTCGATCAAGCGCTCCTGCAGGAAGCGGAGCAGCTTCACTTGCAAGGGCAGCGGAATATCGCCGACCTCGTCCAGGAACAGCGTGCCCCCATTGGCCAGTTCGATCTTGCCCTCCGTGGTTTTGACAGCGCCGGTGAAAGCTCCCTTCTCGTGGCCGAACAGCTCGCTTTCCAATAGGTTCTCGGGGATCGCAGCGCAGTTGATCGCGACGAATGCGCCGTGTTTGCGATCGCTTGCCTCATGCAGGCCCTTGGCGAGCAACTCCTTGCCCGTTCCGCTGGCACCTAGGAGCATGACGGACACATTCGTCGGTGCCACGCGCTCGATCGTGCGGGCAACCTTGGCCATTTCGGGAGCTGCCGTAATCATCGAACCGAGTACGGTCTTTTCCTCGCCCACCTTGTCGGCAAGGCGGCGGTTTTCGGCTTCGATCGCATGCAGCCGATGTGCACGATCGACGATCATGCCCAATTGCTCGATGTCCACCGGCTTCTGGTAGAAATCGTAGGCCCCGCGCTCGATCGCCTGCAAAGCGCTCTCGCGCGCGCCATGCCCGCTCGCCACGACCACCTTGGTATCGGGCTTCATTTCCATGATCGCATCGAGCACGGCAAAGCCTTCGGTCGTGCCGTCTGGATCCGGCGGAAGGCCAAGGTCCAGAGTGACGACCGCCGGCTCTTCCGAGCGCAACAGGGCCAGCGCCTGATCGCGGTTGCCGGCGATCACGACCTCGTAATCGTCATACGCCCACTTGAGCTGGGCCTGCAGGCCCTCGTCGTCCTCCACCACCAGGAGCTTGGGTTTGTTCTCGGCCATCAGACCGTCTCCTCGATATGTTCTTTGGGCCCGGCGTAGATTTCGCGTGCGGATCGCAGTGGCAGGCTGACAGTGAAGCGGGTGCCCAGGCCTTCACGAGATTCCACGTCCAGCCGACCATCCATCGCTCGGATGATCTCGCGCGCTTCATAGGCACCGATGCCAAAACCGCCGTCCTTGGACGACACGAAGGGTTTGAATAGGCCATTGCGGACAAAAGCCGGGCTCATGCCCTTCCCATTGTCGATGATCTGGAACTGGCCGCTGATCCCGTCGCTAAAGGCTTCGATCATCACCGGGACGTCCGGTTCGCTGGCGTCGATGGCGTTCTGGACGAGATGGACGAGCGCCTGCTCCAGCCCCTCGCGGTCGCCGATTACCTCGTTTCCCTCGCAGCGGGAGAGGGCCACGGGATGAACCCCGTCGAAGCTCTTGACGATAGAACGGGCGACGTCTGCCAGGTTGATCGCGTGCATTTCCTCGCGCGCCCCTGTGCCGTAGCGCCCAAGGCGCGCCAGCAGCGAATTGAGCTTGTCCGCGCTGTTCCTGAGCGTGACCAGCATATCCTTGCGGAATTCGGGTTTGTCCGCGTGCTTCTCGGCATTCCGCAGGAGCAGCGACATCTGGCTGGAAAGGTTCTTTATGTCGTGCATGACGAAAGCCATGCGCCGGTTGAACTCGTCGAAGCGGCTTGCCTCGGACAGGGCAGCCTGGCCGCTTTGTTCAGACAGATAGCTCGCCAGCTGCCGTCCGACGATGCCGAGGAGGTCGTAATCCTCCCAATCGAGCTCGCGTTCGATGGCCGGACGCGCAAGGACGACGACCCCTACAAGGCGATCGAAGTGGAGCAGAGGTACGGCAGCCCAGGCGCGGGTTTCGGCATCGGGCCATGCGGGCATATGGGCCAGTTCGCCATGGTGATCCTTGCCGGACCGGACCTCGTCGAAATCGAGGATGAGCCCTTCGCGCTCCAGTATCGCGGCCAGATCAGCGCTCATCACGCAAGGTGGCAGCTGCGAATTGGGCCAGTTCCAATGGGCTCCCATCCCCAGCGCACCGTCGTCGTCGGGCAGCAGCAGGAGCCCGCACGGACTGTCGGTGATATCTGCCAGTGCCTTTATAGCCCGCTCTTGCAGGCTGGTTTCGTCGAAACCGGTCCGGCCGATGGTGTTGGTGAATCGAATCCACTCGTTGCGATAGTCGTAGCGGTGCTTGAACAGGTGTTTGACCGCAGTCACCCGCAGCCAGCCACGCACCCTTTGCGACGGCAACCATATCAGCGCCAAAGCGCCCGCCGCGAGGATCAGGCCGACCTGCGTGAGCGCCCGGATATCGCCGCGCAGCATATCGAGCGAATTGGCCAGCAAGAGCATCAGGATGAAATAGGCACCGATGACCAGCAGCGAGAGCGAACGGAAGGTGAGCGTACGCGATGGACGAAATTCCAGCCCGGCAGCGCTCGAATTGAAGCCGACGGCGAAGGGTATCGCGATAATCGCAGCCGCAAGGCCGCTTATGGCCTGCAATTCCACAGGCACTTCGCCCGTGAGATAGCTGAGCGTGTAGAAATTGAGCGAGAATGCCCACATTCCCGCAAGCGCCGCAGCATTCCATCGCAGGATCCGGCGCGACGACAGGGCTGCGCCAACATATAGATTGTGCAGCAGGACCAGTGCGCCGACCACGGTGAGGGCGCGCAGGATTGCGGACGTTTCGAATACCAGCGTCGCTGCGCCGGGCGAATTCGCATTGCGCAGGGCGAGCATGACAAGAACGATCTGGAAGGTCTCGACGATCCCGAGGACGATTGCAGCGGGGCGCACCAAGCGCAGGGTCTCGTCACGACCGTCGTTTGCGAACAGGCGCAGCAGCACGTAAATCCAGGCGAGATTCTTGGTGACTTCGGTGAGGGCGACCACCGGCTGTTCTGCGCCGAAGCTCGCCGCTGCAAAGCACCAGTTCGCCGTCAGGGCCAACGCGGCAACCCCCGCCCAGCGATCGGATCGCTCTGCCGCTCCCGAGCGCGCGATCCACAACGCCGCCAGTCCGCTGACCAAGGCGCCGAGCAGGAACGACAGCGATCCGATGTTTGCGAGCCAGACCATCAGCGCGCACCTTCCGGCCACAGTATGACGCGGGCCGTCTGGAGAAGGATCAGGAGGTCGAGGAAGGGGGAGTAATTCTTGGCATAGTACAGATCGTATTCCAGCTTGCCGCGCGCATCCTCGATACTCGCTCCGTAAGGGTAATTGATCTGCGCCCATCCGGTTATGCCGGGTTTGACCATGTGACGTTCGGCGTAGAACGGGAGCTTCTCGTCCAGCTCGGCGACGAACTCGGGGCGTTCAGGTCGCGGGCCGACAAAGCTCATCTCTCCCTTGAGGACGCTCCACAACTGGGGCAATTCGTCAATCCGCACGAGGCGGATGAAGCGGCCCACCCGGGTAATGCGCGGATCGTCTTTCTCCGCCCACTTGATGCCCTGCGCCTCGGCATCCTGGCGCATGGAGCGCAGCTTGGGAATCTGGAAGGTCTGGCCGTAAAGCCCGACACGCTCCTGCCGATAGAACACCGGTCCCTTGCTCTCCAGCTTCACCAGCAGCGCGAAGAAACCGATGAGCGGGAGCGTGAGCAACAGCACAGCCAGGCTCACGACGACGTCGAAGACACGTTTGGCGACCGTGGAGATGCGCTGCCCCGCAATGAAGCCATCGGAAAAGATCAACCAGCTTGGATTGAGCGTATCGAGATCGAGCTTGCCGGTTTCTCGTTCGAGGAAGCCCGACAGATCGCTGACATCGACGCCCTTGGTCTTGACGCGAACTAGGTCCTTGAGCGGCAGGGAATTGCGCCTTTCCTGCATGGCGAGCACGACTTCCTGCGCGCGAATGCGTTCCACATATTTGCCGAGATCACCGATTTCCTCGCGGTCGATTGCTCCCGCCACCCGTTCAGTGACAGCGCCCCCCATGGCGACGAATGCCAGCACTCGAAAGCCGCTGTCGGGCCGATTGGAAAGGTCGAGCAGGCGCTGGGCCCGCGGTCCTGCACCAAGGACCAGTATCCGCCTGCGAAATGCCCTGGCGTCGACGACGCGCGTCGCAATCAGGCGGTTCATGACCAGTAGCAACAAGCCAAGGGCCATCGCGTAGAGCAGGATCGAACGCCACAGCGCCGTGCCCGGCATGACGAGATTGACGAAGGAGATCGACAGCATGCCGAGACCGAGTGCCACGAACAGGCGCGCTGTCGCGAACCGGATCGAGCGTAAGGCAAGCGGAGTATAGGTACCGACCGCAATCACCGCGAGCCAGACGATCATGGCAAAACCGCAGATCGCCACCGCCCGTTCCGCAAAGGGCCCCGGGTCGATCGAAAGCTGGAAAGTCCGCAGCTGCCAGCCTGCTTCCCCTGCCAGACCAAGCAACAGCAGGTCGAACAGGCAAAGCAGCATCACCTCTTGGGGGATGTAGTGCTTGAAAACTCTGATCATGGCAGGCGGCGATACCCCGAAGGTTGGTTAAGCCTTCCCTTACCATGGCATTGGTGAACTGTCGGTAAACTTTACACCAAAGAAAACGGCGCCCCGAATTACCGGGGCGCCGTCTTTTTCAGATCGGGGTCTGGATCAGTTATTGACCGCGTCGCCAACGGCGTTGCCAGCTTCCTGGGCCGCTTCTCCAACCTGTCCGGCTGCTTCGCCTACCTGGTTGGCAGCATCGGTGATCGCCTCGTCCTTGGCCACTTCCGCACCGCCCATTTGGGTGAAGACCACGATAGCCACGATCGCGGCAACCAGGAGAATGATCGCTATCAGCCAGCCGGACCCACCGCTGCGACGCGGTTCGTCGGTGACGACAGTGTGCGTCGTATGGGTGTTGCCGTCGGGCGTGCGCGTTTCCGTGATACGTTCTTCCGTCATGGAAAATCCTTTTCCATCCATGTTTTACTGCGGCCCCAACGCGCAGAAGTTCCTCGCCGTTCCCCGCATCAAGGTTAACGCTCGCCGAATTCGAAAGGAGTGTTGCCGCGGCGCATCCGGTCGAATTGCAGTTTCCTACCTCGCGGGGGGAGGGAACGTTGTCGGCAGTTCTGCCTCTGACAGGCTGCGCACCCCGGTCCGATCGGTTGCGCATCTGCCGGATTGAGCGACAATCCGCGGGCCTGGGCAAGGTCGGCCGCAAGCACTGCCTCGATACCGATCGCGACCACGAAACGCGCCTCGCCGGGTGCGCCACTGCCTTCGACGCTGCGCATCATGGTCAGCCAGCCGCCCGCCTGGCCCTCGCCCGCCTGCTCCAGCGCCACGAATTGCGTGACGAGTTCGCCTCCGGTCTCGAAAGCCCGGTGTGCATCCCACAAGGGGCAGGACACATCCGCACTGGCGAAATGCGCCGTGCTCGCGCCGATGAAGCTCTTGGAAAACTGCCCCGCACGGTCGATCCGGACCATGAAGAACGGCAAACCGCGCTGCCCCACACGCTGGAGAGTGGTGAGACGATGCGCCAGTTGTTCGAAACTGACGGAGAATCGCCGCTCGAGAACGAGGAGATCGTATCCGGTTGCCTCGCAGGCACGCAGGAAACGGCCATAGGGCATCAGCAGAGCTGCGGCGAAATACCCTTCGAGATGGCGGCGGAACAACGCGCGCGCCGCCTCCTCATCAAAGTCCGCCCCTTGGGCGACGGCTTCGATTTCCTCACGCTTCTCCAATTGCGCCACCTTGAGGGCGAGCTGGAAATTGCGCGATGCGGGACCGAGCATTTCCGAAAGCTGGATTTGCCTCGCATGGAGATCGAGGCGGCTGAGGCTTTCAGGAAGTACGTCGCGAGGCAGGATCCGGACCGAGAGCTGGTGCCGTTCGCGGAGGCGTTCGGTCAGTGCCAGCCCGATATCGCCGCGTGACAATCGCATTTCATCCGCCAGTTCTTCCGCCGAATGGTCGAGGTCGGAAAAATGGTTGCGCCAGCGTTCGATCTCGCGTCGCGATGCCGCCAGCGCGTCGTCCTGCAAATCGGCATCCGGCCCGGATTTGTCGTATAGGCGAGCGAATGCAGCAGCGACCTGCGGAGCGGTGGACAGGAATTCCTCCGCTTCGTCGCGATCGATGTCGAGATCGGCGAACCTTTCGTCGGCAAGACGGCGCATCAGGCCGTCGAGGCCGCCAACCGCCTCGTCTTCCCGCAAGGATCGGGGATCGAAGTCGAATTTCTCTACCAGCGCCATCACGACACGCGCGCTGACAGGTCGCTGATTGCGTTCGATCAGGTTCAGGTAGCTAGGCGAAATCGCCAGCCGAGTGGCCATGGCCGCTTGGGTCAGGTTTTCACGTTTACGCAGTCGACGTATTGCTGGTCCGGCCAGGAGCGCGGCGTCTGCCATTTGTAAATTCCTTTACATCATTACAGCACGATCTGCCAGATTGGCGCGATTCAGACAACAAATTCTGTAAATTTTCCTGTCACGGAGCCGCTAATCGCCCCAAGTTCAGGGGCAAGGCCACCGCGCCAGAAATTACAGGAGATTCGCCATGACCTATCAGAGCCGCATCGCCGAACTCGGCAAGACCATCTCGGAAAACGGGGCACCCTGGGGCGCTATCGACGCTGCCAGTGCTGCACGCATGGCCGTCCAGAACCGCTTCCCCACCGGTCTCGACATCGCGCGCTACACCGCGAAGATCATGCGCGAAGACATGGAAGCCTATGATGCCGACCCGGCGAACTACACCCAATCGCTCGGCTGCTGGCACGGGTTCATCGCGCAGCAGAAGATGATCTCGATCAAGAAGCATTTCGGCAGCACCAAGCGCCGTTACCTCTATCTTTCGGGCTGGATGGTTGCCGCCCTGCGCAGCGACTTCGGCCCCCTGCCCGACCAGTCGATGCACGAGAAGACCAGCGTTCCTGCGCTGATCGAAGAACTCTACACCTTCCTGCGCCAGGCCGACGCCCGCGAGCTGGGCGGCCTGTTCCGTGAGCTCGACGAAGCCAAGGCCAAGGGCGACGCGGTCAACACACACCGCTTGCTGAAGGAGATCGACGAGCATGAAACTCATGTTGTGCCGATCATTGCCGACATCGACGCAGGTTTCGGCAATGCCGAGGCGACCTACCTGCTCGCCAAGAAGATGATCGAGGCCGGTGCCTGCGCCCTGCAGATCGAAAACCAGGTGTCGGACGAAAAGCAGTGTGGCCACCAGGACGGCAAGGTCACGGTCCCGCACGAGGAATTCCACCAGAAGATCCGTGCAATCCGCTACGCCTTCCTCGAACTCGGCGTTCCCGACGGCATCATCGTTGCCCGCACCGACAGCCTCGGCGCCGGGCTGACCAAGTCGATCGCCTATTCGAAGGAACCGGGCGATCTGGGCGACCAGTACAACAGCTTCCTCGATTGCGACGAAGTCGACGCAGCCGACATCAAGAACGGCCAGGTCTTCATCAGCCGCGACGGCAAGCTGCTGGCACCCAAGCGCCTGCCCAGCAATCTCTACCAGTTCCGTCCCGGAACCGGTGAAGACCGCTGCGTCCTCGATTGCATCACTGCGCTTGAGGCGGGTGCCGACCTGCTGTGGATCGAGACCGAGAAGCCGCACGTCGAACAGATCGCCGGCATGGTCGACCGTGTCCGCGAAGTGATCCCCAATGCGAAGCTGGTCTACAACAACTCGCCCAGCTTCAACTGGACGCTCAACTTCCGCCAGCAGATCTTCGACAAGTGGGAAGCAGAGGGCAAGGACGTGTCGGGTTACGACCGCGCCAAGCTCATGAGCATCGACTATGACGGCACCGAACTCGCCGCCGAAGCCGACGAGAAGATCCGCACCTTCCAGGCCGATGGCGCGAAGCGTGCCGGTATCTTCCACCATCTCATTACGCTGCCGACCTACCACACGGCCGCGCTGAGCACCGACAACCTCGCCAAGGAATACTTCGGCGAACAGGCGATGCTCGGTTACGTCAAGAACGTACAGCGCGAGGAAATCCGCCAGGGTATTGCCTGCGTGAAGCACCAGAACATGGCCGGTTCGGACATCGGCGATGACCACAAGGAATACTTTGCCGGAGAAGCGGCCCTGAAGGCCGGCGGCAAGGACAACACGATGAACCAGTTCGCTGCAGCCTAACGGAGAGGAAGGATGACTACGATGACCGAAGACACTCCCAAGACCGAGCCAGGCCGCGCACGCGCCCTGTTCTCGACCGCCGATTTCCGTCTCCTGCGCACCGCTCTCACGAGCTACGCGCGCCAGACCGAAGACCGCGAGGAGCTGGCGAAGATCAACGCCCTGCACCATCGCCTCGGGACCTACGTTCCCTCGGACGGTTGAATAACGTCCGGGCTAAAGCAGCGAAGCGGTAGCCCAACAAAGACACCAAGTTCTCCTGGGGAGGAGAAACGGCCGTCGCAGCACCCCCAATGCTGCGGCGGCCGTCAATTTATGGGTCAGCCCCCGTTGCGGGGCATCAGGTCGAGCGCCGCACCGGCCAGCGCTTCGGCACCTGTCGCCACTACCTTTTCAGCGTCGGGCGCCCAGAACGGCGAATGAAGCGAGGGAAGTGGCTTCCCATCTTCCTTGAGCGCAGTGAGCATTTCGTCGGTCGTGCCGCTGATCCAGAAAATCATGCTCTTCACGTCTTCGGGCGAAGCGCGGCGGAACTGGCTGAAATCCTCGCCGCCCATGACCGCCGGCCATTGCATGACGCGCTCTTCACCGAAACGCGCGCGGAAGGATGCCGCACGCTCCTCGGAGAACTCCGGATCGTTGAAGGTCGAGGGCGTGTACGGCTCTTCCACCGTCACCACCGGGTGCAGTTCCTCGGGCAGGCCGGCTGTGATCGCTTCGCCCTTCGCAACACGGCGGATGCCATCGAGTAGCAGCTGCCGGCTCTGATCCGAATAGCTGCGCACTGTCAGCTGCAGCTTGGCCTCGTCAGAGATGATGTTGTGCTTGGCGCCCGCATGGAAGCTGCCGACTGTGATCACCGCCGGATCGAGCGGCGAGGAGCTGCGGCTCACCACCGTCTGCACCTTCATCACGATGGCACTGCCGAGCACCACCGGATCGATCGTGGTGTGCGGATAGGCGCCATGCCCACCGATACCCTTCACCGTGATGTCGACGCTGTCGACATTGGCCAGCGCATAACCCGGCGTATAGCCGATGGTGCCTGCCGGAGCGGGCGCAGCGGCGTCGTGGAAGGCCAGCACGTAGTCCGGCTTGGGAAAGCGCGTGTAGAGCCCGTCCTCGATCATCGCGATCGCGCCAAGGCCAAGCTCTTCGGCGGGCTGCAGGATCATCACCAGCGTGCCCTGCCATTGGTCCTTGTGCTCGACCAGGAGCTGCGCGGCACCGATGAAGCCCGCCATGTGCGTATCGTGGCCGCAAGCGTGCATCACACCGGTCGTCACGCCGCTGGCGGGCGTCGCCATTTCCTTGCTTGCGAAGGGCAGCCCGGTCTGTTCGATCACAGGCAGTCCGTCCATGTCGGCGCGCAGCATGACCACGGGACCGTTACCGTTCTTCATCACGGAGACGACGCCGGTCTGGCCAACGCCCTCGGTCACCTCGAAGCCCAGATCGCGCATCCGCTTGGCCAGCTTGGCAGCGGTCTTGTGCTCTTCGAAGCTCAATTCCGGATGCGCGTGGAGATCGCGGTAAAGCTCCATCAGGCCGGGCATATCGTCAGCGAGCGAAGCGCGCAGATCCTGCGCCGAGGCTGGCGTAACGATGGCCATAACGGCGAGCGCGGCGAGTGTTGGACGCAAGTTGGACTTCATTGGTATCTCCCCCACAGAGTGGAACATGTGGAACACGGTCCAGGAGAAGAAAACCCGGCACCGCATCCGGCGTTCGATTGCGCGCCTGTCTGGCACGCCCGGCGTCGGTAGGGAAGGCCTACAGTCCGTAGGTGAATACAAGGGTGGTAGAGAGCGCCACGACCATGATGATCACCAGCGGCACGCCGGTGCGCACGTAATCGAAGAATTCATAGCTGCCTTCGGACATGATCAGCATGTTCGTCTGGTAGGCGATCGGCGTCGCATAGCAGAGGTTGCAGCCGAACAGCACGGCAAGGACCATGGGTTCGGGCGGCAGGCCCAGCTGGGTTGCGATGGCGAAGGCGATGGGCGTGCCAACCGTTGCAGCCGTGGCGTTCGAGGCGAAGTTGGTGATCACCGTCATGGTGAGCATGATCACCGCGAGCGATGCGGCAGGGGTGAGATATTGCAGGCCGCTGGCCATCACCAGGCCGATCCAGTCCGCCGCACCGCTTTCGAGGATCACGCGTCCAAGCGCGATACTGGCCGCAACCAGCACGATGACCGAGGCCGACAGGGCGCGGCCTACACGGTCGAATTTCACACATCCGGTCACGAACATCAGGATTGCACCGAGCAGCGCCGAAATCGCAATCGGGACCTTCAGGAGATAGAAGCCTTCCGATCCGTAGAACGGCAGGCCCACCGATGCGAGCGCCACCGAAGCGCCCATGATCGCCGCCGCGAGCACAGCCTTGGAACGACGCGGCAATTCACGCCGCCCTTCGAGCGTCAGAAGGCCGTCGGCACGTGAGAAATGCTCGATGTCGTCAGGCAGGCCCATCACCAGAAGGACATCGCCTTCGATGAGGCGCATGTCGCCGCCTTCGGAAAATTGGTCCTTTTCGCCCATCAGCCGCTCCGGCCGGTGGGTGCCGATGACTGCTACGCCGTAGAGGTCGGCGATGCCCGAACTTGGCAGCGTACGACCGATCAGGCGCGAATCCGCTGTCACGGTCATTTCGACCACCGCGATGTCGACGCCCTTGTCATGCGAGTTGCGACGGATGCGGTCGATTACCCAGCTGGGCGCGGCATCGCCGCGCAGGACCGACATGGCTTCTTCGATTGCTGCGTGAGTGCCAGTCATCAGGAGGCGATGCTGGGGCCTGAGCAGGCCGGGCGGGACATCATGGAATTCGATCCCGTCGGGCAGGCGCGAAGCGACTTCCGACAGCTCACGTCCGTTCAGCACGGAATTTTCGGTAATGCGCAGGCGGGTTTCGAATTTGCGCAAGGCATGGACCTGTTCGATCTGGTTGCTCTTGAGCATGCGGGGCATGACCAGCCAGACATATGGCAGGGCGACAAGGCAGGCGACGATGACGATCGGGGTGAAGTGGAACACGCCCATACGCTCCATCCCCAGGTCTACCGCAATCGAAACGACAAGGATGTTGGTCGAGGTCCCGATGGTGGTCGCAAGCCCGCCGAGGAGTGATGCAGCGTTGAGCGGGATCAGCGTCTTGGAGGCGGGCATCATCCCACGCTCCGCCAACGCCACGAAGATCGGGATCAGCAGGACCAGGACCGGCGTATTGTTCACGCCCATCGACAAAATGAAACACACCACCAGCGAGAACAGCAGTCCCAGCTGGAGGTTGATTTTGAAAACCCGTTCCAGGAACCGCGCCGCCGGCTCGAGCGCGCCGGTTACGACAAGGCCGCGCCCCATCACCATCAGCGCACAGATCGTGATCAGCGCGTAGTGACCGAAGCCGGAGAATGCGAGCTGCAGGCCGTCCGTCGGTGCGCTGCCTTCGAGCGGGAAGAAATAGAGACCGACCGCGATTACCGCGATTGTCAGGAGTGAGATGATCTCAATGGACATTCGTCCGCGCGCAAAGGCGACGAACATGGCGAGGGTAACCGCCATTGCGGCAATCGCGTGATAAGACGGCATGCCGATCATTCGCCGCGGTGAATTCCACCGCTACGCAGGAATATCAAGGGTTTTCCCGCAAAAGGGCGCTTCTCAGGCCTCGCTGAGGGATCTTTCCGCCCACAGCAGGGTCAATGCCAGCAAAGCGGTGGCCGCCGTGCCTGCCCCGCCTGCCGGGAGAGTCCACGCCTTCGCATCCATCATCGCGAGAAGGTTGAGGACTATTGCCCCAAACCCAGCGATTGCCGTCAGGACGCCAAGGCCCTTTCCCCATCCAGATCCTTTGCGCGCAAGGCTTACGCCTACGCCAAGCGCCGCTGCGCCGAGGATCAGCTTGGCGAGGAAATAGAGGAAGAACGCGCCAGCCAGCACGGTCGCGAACAATTGCGGTTCGCTCTCGCCGGCTTCCATTGCCGGTGCGAACATGGAGAGGCCCATGCCCACTTGCAGCAGGTTGAGCATTCCCGACACAGCGATTGCGGCCCACAACACGGATTGCCCGGGTCTGCGCACCGATAGGGATAGCGCGAGGATCAAGACTGCAGCAAACGCGAAGAGTTCGGTGAACCACGTGAGCGGCCGCAACATCTCGTTCGCGGAGCCCGAGACGACGGTGATGTAGAACACCTGGCTCGCCACTGTGAGCAAAAGCGCTGCACCGACAGCGCCTACCTGTGACTGTGTTTTCATGGTCAGTCCCCTTGCCGCCCCTTGTGGGCAGTCATGCACCACCATTCGTGCCGGCAGGCAAGAAGGTTACGGCAAAGAGAAGAGTGGTACCCCCGGCCGGACTCGAACCGGCACTTCGTAAGAAACTCGATTTTGAGTCGAGCGCGTCTACCAATTCCGCCACGGAGGCCCATGATGGACGGCGGGGATTAGCCCCGCTCGCCCATGCCATCAAGCGCTGTTTTCACCCTATTTGAGCGCGCCCGCCAGCATCTTGTGCAATTTGGAGTGCAGGACATCGTTCGCGGCAAGCACCTGCTTGGAATGGATCGGCTGCGAACGGCCCCGGAAGTCGGAGACAAAGCCTCCTGCTTCGCGCACGATCAGGCAACCGGCTGCGGTGTCCCAGTCGTTGAGACCGCTCTCCCAGAAACCGTCGAACCGGCCTGCCGCAAGCCAGGCTAGGTCGAGCGAGGCGGCGCCGAAGCGGCGGATGCCTGCGACATTGGGGCCGATCGCACCGAAGATGCGCGACCATTCGGCAAAGTCGCCGTGGCCCTGGAAGGGAATGCCGGTGGCGATCAGCGCTTCGGACGGCGCGCGGCGCGAGGAAACGCGCAACCGCCCGTCGTGCAGCCATGCACCGCGGCTCTTTTCCGCCCAGAAGGTTTCGTCGGTGACCGGGTTGTAGACGACGGCAGCGGTCACATCGCCCCAGTCGTCGCTGCCCAGCTTACGTTCCTGCACCGCGATGCTGATCGCGAAATGCGGAATGCCGTGGAGGAAGTTGCTGGTGCCGTCGAGCGGGTCGACGATCCAGCGCGGCATGCCGTCTGCACCTTCGATGGTGCCGGCTTCTTCCATTTCGAAGCCCCAATCGGGGCGCGCCTGGAGCAGCTCGTCATAGATCGTGCGCTCTGCACGCATGTCGGCCTTCGACACGAAGTCGGCAGGGCCCTTGCGGCTTACCTGCAAATGTTCGATCTCGCCGAAATCGCGGCGCAGGCGGCCACCCGCCTTGCGTGCGGCTTTCTCCATCACGCGGATCAGTCCGGAAATTGCGGCCATGGGTATCTCTTACTCGGTGAGCACGCGGATCGAACGGGCTTGCAGGTGGATGTCTCCCCACTCGCAGGCCATGTCGAATTTCGTGCCTTCAATGTTGAACGTGTCGATTGCGAAACGGCGTTGCTTGCCCTCGCCGCCGGTTTCGCGGCGGTCGAGGTTGAGCTTTGAAATGCCCGCGAATTTGAGCATTCCGGGGTGGAAGCAGCATTCTTCCCCCGCGCCCGGCGCCTCGTATTCGGGATGCTCGGGCTCGAGGCAGAAATCCATCTCCAGCGTCAGTTCGTCATCGTTGATGATGACCGCACGCAGGGTGCTCTTGGCGATATCGACATTGTCGAACCGGCTGGCGATGGACTTGCCCATGGATCAGGACGCCTTGCCGACGTAGCTCTGTTCGTAGACGTCGACGATGATGCGCGTGCCGCTTTCGATGTGCGGCGGGACCATGATGCGAACGCCGTTGTCGAGCACGGCGGGTTTGTAGCTGGACGAAGCGGTCTGGCCCTTCACCACGGCATCGGCCTCGACGATTTCTGCTTCGATCTGGGCGGGCAGTTCGACCGAAATCGGCTTTTCTTCCCACAGCTCCAGCTTCACCTGCATGCCGTCCTGGAGGAACGGCCGGGCATCGCCCAGGAGGTCGCTCGGCAGGTTGATCTGCTCGTAGGTGTTCTGGTCCATGAACACGAGCATGTCGCCGTCTTCATAGAGGAACTGGTATTCCTGCGTATCGAGGCGCACCTTCTCGACCGTGTCGGCGCTGCGGAAGCGGACGTTGGTCTTGCGGCCATCCTGCAGGTTCTTCATCTCGACCTGCATGTAGGCGCCGCCCTTGCCGGGCTGGGTGTGCTGGATCTTGGCGACCTTCCAGATGCCGCCTTCGTATTCGATGATGTTGCCCGGACGGATGTCCACGCCGCTGATCTTCATGAGGAACCTGCCTTCGATGTGAAAGAGCGCCGCCCCTCAAATGACACGCGGATTCGTGCGGGGCGGTCGTGCGCCGCGCGCCTTACCCGAGGCGGGGCCAAGGGGCAAGGCAATGGAAAATTCAGCTTGCCCGCGCTATAGGGGTGAGTGGAGGAAATTGGTCATGACACGCCGCATCGCAATCGGCATCGCTGCAGCTTCGCTTTTCGCGCTGTTCCCCGCCACGGGACAGGCGCAGGGACGTTTGGGCCTGCTCGAACAGGGCGAATATGTTTGCGCCCTGCCCGGAAGCGCGACTGGCCCTGCCTGGCAGGAGATGGAAGCGCATAATTTCGCGATTACCGGGGCATCCAGCTACCGCACCGAGAAAGGCGTCGGCACCTACCTGCTCGAAGGCAAGCGCGTTACGTTCACCCGCGGCCCGATGAAGGGGCATCGCATGATGCTGCTCTCGTCCGGCCTGCTGCAGGAACTGGGGCGCGACGGAAAGCTCGGCCGCCTGCGCTGTCACCGTGCCGGTCCGCTCGTAGACTGACCTACTGCTCTCCGGTGAGCAGCGGATACGGGTTCACCGCGTTGGCGGGTTCCCACCACTCCGCATCCGCCGTGGTCTGCAACACCGCGAAATGCAGGTGCGGCGCCTGTTCCGAGGCATTGCCGCTGGACCCGACAGTGCCGAGCCGCTGGCCGCGGCGCACACGCTGGCCCTCCTTCAGTCCTTCCGCATATTCGTCGAGGTGGGCGTAATAATGGATCGTCTCGCCGTCGTTCGAGCGCACATAGATCGTGTTGCCGCCTGCATCGGAGCGAAACAGCTTTTCCACCGTACCGGGTGCTGCTGCCACGACACTGGTTCCTGTCGGGGCCATGATGTCGATCGCTTCGTGCAGGCGGACGCCTTCACCGCGCGAATCGCTGAACGTGTCGCTCAGATCGGATACGCGGATGTTCTTGACCGGGATCAGTAGCCGGTTGCTGGCATTCTGCGCCGGTGACGTTGGCATGGCCGTATCGAGACCGGCCGCCTCTTCCATCGTCTCGCCTTCTGTAGGACTTGGCTCCGGGCTGGGCGCCACTTCGGCCGGGCGCGTGTTCTTGCGCTGGCTGTCGCTGGTGGCGTTTTCGATGAGACTGCCGCCCGCCACGATCCAGACGATGCTGGTAATCGTGGCGGTGACAACGATGGTAAGAATGCGATCGACGATATTCATGGCTCCTCCCTAGCCGATCAGGCCTCGAAGATCACCTGCGTCGACGGCGACACCATTTGCGCAAGGCGCGCAGCATCCCAGTTGGTCAGGCGAACGCAGCCGCTGCTCTGCGCACGGCCGATGGTTTCCGGGTCCGGCGTGCCGTGGATGCCGTAGTGTTCCTTCGACAGGTCGATCCATACGACCCCGACCGGACCGTTCGGTCCGGGGGGCAGCTTGTAGGTTTCGCCATCACCCTGCCCCAGAACCTCGGGGTCGTAGGAATAGGGGGGATTGTATGCCTCACCTAAGATATCCCATTCGCCGATCGGCAGTGGAAACTCGCTGGATCCCGAGCTGACTGTGAACATGGCGATAAGCTTGTCGCCCTGGTAGGCCTTCAGCGTGTCTTCCGACTTGCTCACGACAATACGATCGACCTCCGGCTGGTCGCTACCGACTCCGAGCGCCGCGAGGGTCTTTTGCCAACCCTGGTCGGTGATCGAACCCGGCTTGATCGCATCGCCGCCGATGTTCGGAACGCGGATCTGCTGGCCGGCACGGAAATAGCCGTCACCGGGGCGTTTGGTCGGCGGAGCGTCGGCTTCGGCATCGTTCGTAGACGGCTGGGCCGTATCCGAAGAACCGGCAGGTCTGCCATTCGGATTGAGCTGGCGCAGGACCTCGACGGTGGTGTGAAAACGCTCTGCCAGCTTTTCGTCGAGCGAAGTGTATCCGAGGTTTTCCATTTCTGCCTTCTTGACAGTGTCTTCGGGCATTTCCTTGAATTCGATATCGCCCCAGCTGGCGGGGATGGTAACGACGCGCGTGGCCGCGATACGGTCCCACTCTGCCAATGCGCTCTTCGTTTTCTCATCGAGCTTGCCAGTCACTTCGAGGTCGTTTGCCTCCTGAAAGCCCGACAGTGCGTTCTCGGTGCTCATGCCCATCTTGCCGTCGATCACGCCGGGTCCGAAGCCGATCCTGTCGAGCACGACCTGCGCCTGCATGATCGGGCGATCTTCGGGATCTTCGATCTGTGCGTCGGAGCTGCCGGATGCAGAGCTGGCTTCGTCGTTCGATGCCATGCTGTCGGCATGATTGTCGTCGCTGTAGGTTTCGTACCCCTGATCGGAAGCGGAATTAGCTTCTGCCGACGCGGAAGTCGTTTCGGTTTCGTCCTCCGCACCATCCATGCCGCAGGCGGCAAGAGCGAGGGACGAAGCGGCGATAAACAGGAATTGGCGCATGGAAGCTCCCCAAAAACGGGGCGCAGTCCGCCCCTTTCGGAAGCTACAACTCACTTGGCGGCGATTTGCTCCGCAAATGCTTGAACTGCCTTGACTTCGTCGCCCGACCAGATCGCACCTGACACGGCAAGGAAGTCTGCCCCGGCTTCGATCAAGGGTTTGCAATTGGCGGGCGTGATGCCGCCGATGGCAACCGAGGGTATCTCCACCATCTCGTGCCACCATTCGAGCAGCGCCGTATCCGCAGTATGCTCGGTTTCCTTGGTCGTGCTGGGGGAGAAGGCGCCGAATGCCACGTAGTCGGCTCCGGCCTCGCCCGCTTCCAGAGCAAGGTGGCGCGAACCATGGCAGGTCACGCCGATCTGGGCTTCGCGACCGAGTTCCTCTCTTGCGTCGCGCGGGTCGCCATCGCCCTGCCCCAGGTGGACGCCATCTGCGCCGAGCCGCTTGGCGAGCGCAATGTCGTCATTGACGATGAACGCCACTTCGCGGGCAGCGCAGATTTCCTGCAGCGGCTCTGCCAGTGCGGCGGCATCGTGCTGGTCCAGTCCCTTCACGCGGAACTGGAACGCGGTCACGACGCCCTTCCCGGCATCGAGCGCCCGTTCGAGACGCTGCGGAAAGTCCCCGCCGACTTCGAGCGGGGAGATGAGATAAAGCTGGCAAGGAGTATTGGTCATGCGCGGCGCTCTATCGCCGGATGACCGATACGCCAAGCAGATCGTCTAGGGCGTCAGGCTCCGGTGCTCGCGCAGGCGATCTCGTCGATCGCATTGCCCAAGGCCTGGTCGAACTGCTGGTCGTCCATCTTGGCTTCGAGAACTTCGAGCAGGGCGCGGCTGAAGCTGGCGATCATGCCGTCGTTCTTCGCCAGTTCGCGGCACGCGTCCTCGCGGCTGTAGCCGCCCGACAATGCCACGACGCGCAGCACCTTGGGATGGTCGATAAGCGACTTATAGAGGTTGGGCTCGCTCGGGATCGTGAGCTTGAGCATGACCTGCTTGCCTTCCGGCACCCGCTCCAGCTGGTCGAGCATGTTGGACAGCAGCAGGGCTTCGGCCTGCGGACGGCTTGCGCTGTCGAGGCTGACTTCCGGCTCGAGAATCGGGACGAGACCGAAGGAGAGGATTTCGAGACCGTAATCCATCTGCTGCGCGACATTGGCAGCCACACCCTCACGGTTCGCTTCGTGGATGACCGAACGCATCTTCGTGCCGAAGACGCCCAGTTCCTTGGCGCGCTTGCACAGCGCTTCGAGTTCGGGGATCGGCTTCATCAGCTGCGCGCCGTTCTCGACGTCGTGCATGCCCTTGTCGACCTTGAGGAAAGGGACCACGCCGCGGCGGCTCAGCAGTTCGGGAATGGGCGAACCTTCGGCGTTGCAGCCTTCCATGGTCTTTTCGAACAGGATCGCCCCGATCACCTTGCCGTTCGAGAAGGACGGGGAATCGACGATACGGCAGCGCATTTCGTGGATCTTGGCGAACATTTCGTCATCGCCGTCCCATTCGGCGTCTTCCACGCCATAGGCCCGGAGCGCCTTGGGAGTGGAACCGCCCGACTGGTCCAGAGCCGCGATAAAGCCCTGTCCGTCGCGCATTTTCGCCGTCATTTCCTCGAAATTCATGTCCGTCCTCGCTGGTGCATGCATAGGTATGCGCGGCCCATACAAAGGGCTTCGCCCTGCCGCAACGCCCTGCCGGTAACTTTACCCGCCCTCGTTCGTAATAGTGGCAAAGGAGCGACAATGCTGGACGATACCCAAGAGCGCCTGTGCGCCGAGAACGAGACCGATTTCTCCGACCTCAAGGCGCTGACGATCAACTGCACGCTGAAGCGATCGCCCGACGGCTCGCACACGGACAAGCTGCTTGGCGTGGTCGAGACGATCCTGGTGCGCAACGATGTCTCGCTCGAACAGGTAAGGCTGGTCGACCACGACATCGCACCCGGGGTCTATCCCGACATGACCGAACACGGTGCAACGCGCGATGATTGGCCTGCGATCTGGGAAAAGGTCGAGGCCGCCGATATCCTCGTCGTCGGCACGCCGATCTGGCTGGGTGAGAAGTCCTCGGTATGCCAGCGCCTGATCGAACGGCTCTACGCCCACTCAGGTCAGCGCAACGACCGGGGCCAGTACATCTTTTACGGCAAGGTCGGCGGCTGCATCGTCACCGGCAACGAGGACGGCATCAAGCACGTGGGCATGGGCGTGCTCTACTCATTGCAGCACGTCGGCTACACCATTCCCCCGCAAGCCGATGCGGGCTGGATCGGCGAAGCCGGGCCCGGGCCGAGTTACGGCGACGCGAAGGAAGACGGATCGGGCTATGTCGGTTTCGACAACGATTTTACCAAGCGCAACACGACCTTCATGACATGGAACCTGATGCACATGGCACGCATGCTGAAAGACGCTGGCGGCATCCCCTGCCACGGAAACTCGGTCGATCTGTGGAACGAGGGCCGCCGCTTCGACGCGCCGAACCCCGAATACCGTTAGGCGGTCAGCGCAGCTACGCCGGGAAGATCCTTGCCTTCCATCCATTCGAGGAAGGCTCCGCCCGCGGTCGAGACGAAGGTGAAATCGTCCTTCACGCCGGCATGGGCGAGCGCGGCAACGGTGTCGCCCCCTCCTGCGACCGATGTCAGCGAACCGTCCTGCGTCAGGGCAGCCGCGGTTCGAGCCAGTGCCACGGTCGCGGCATCGAAAGGCTCCGTCTCAAACGCGCCGAGCGGGCCGTTCCAGACCAGCGTGCGGCAGGTCTTCAGCACATCGCCGAGCGCTTCGACCGCCTGCGGACCAACGTCGAGGATCATCTCGTCCGAGGCGACCTCATGGACGTTGCAGGTCCGCAAGGAAGCTGGGTTTTCCGCGAATTCCTTCGCCACGACCACATCGTAGGGCAGGTGCACGGTGCAACCCGCGTGATCGGCCGTGTCCATGATCTTGTTCGCGGTAGCAGTCAGATCATGTTCGCACAGGGACTTGCCGACATCCACACCGCGAGCGGCGAGGAAGGTGTTGGCCATGCCGCCACCGATGATCAGGTGCTGGACCTTGCCGACGAGGTTCTCGAGCACGTCGAGCTTGGTCGAAACCTTGGCCCCGCCAACGACCGCTGCGACCGGCTGCTCGGGCGAGCCGAGCGCGGCTTCGAGGGCCTTGAGTTCCGCTTCCATCGCGCGCCCGGCATAGGCGGGCAGCTGGTGCGCCAGCCCTTCGGTCGAGGCATGGGCGCGGTGCGCGGCGGAGAAGGCATCGTTAACGTAGAAATCGCCGTGAGCAGCAATGCCTTTGGCAAATTCGGGGTCGTTAGCTTCCTCGCCGGGCCAGAAGCGAATGTTGTCGAGCAGGCCGATATCGCCGTCGGAGAGGATGCCGATCGACTGTTCGACCACCGGCCCCATCACTTCGGGGATGAACATGATTTCGCGGTCGAGAACGCGTTCGATGTCGCCCTGCACCATGCTGGTGCTCATGGTCGAGTGGCGCTGGCCCTTGGGCCGGCCGAAATGGGCAAGGAGGAGAACCTTCGCGCCCTTGTCGGCCAGCTCGAGGATGGTGGGCTTCACAGCTTCAACCCGGGTGACATCGCTGGCGCGCCCTTCCTGCATCGGAAGGTTCAGATCGACGCGTACGAGCGCGACCTTGCCGGTCACGTCGCCAAGATCATCCAGGGTCTTGAAGCTGCTCATATCGGGGTTTCCTTAGAGGAACTTCGCCATGACACCGGCGGTGTCGATCATGCGGTTGGAGAAGCCCCACTCGTTGTCATACCACGAAACCACGCGGGCAAGCTTGCCTTCCATGACGCTGGTTTCGAGACTGTCGATGGTCGAGCTGGCCGGATGGTGGTTGAAGTCGCTCGAAACGAGCGGCTGGTCGGTAAAGTCGAGCACACCCTTCATCGGACCATCGGCCGCGGCCTTCAAAGCGGCATTCAGTTCCTCGGCGCTGGTGTCGCGGCCGGGGGTGAAGACGAGATCGACGAGGCTGACGTTCGGCGTGGGTACTCGGACCGAGCTGCCGTCGAGCTTGCCGGCTAGTTCGGGCAAGACGAGGCCGACCGCACGGGCAGCGCCGGTGGTGGTCGGGATCATGTTCTGCGCACCGCCGCGGGCACGGCGCATGTCGGAATGCATCTGGTCGAGCATGCGCTGGTCGTTGGTGTAGCTGTGGATCGTGGTCATGAAGCCGCGCTCGATGCCGACCGTGTCGTGCAGCACCTTGGCCATCGGCGAGAGGCAGTTGGTGGTGCAGCTGGCGTTCGAGACGATCACGTCTTCGGCGGACAGGACATCGTGGTTCACGCCGTAGACGATCGTGGCCGACACGTTCTTGGCCGGGGCCGAGATCAGGACGCGCTTGGCACCAGCATCGAGGTGCGGGCGGCAGGCTTCGTCAGACTGGAAGAAGCCGGTGCATTCGAGAACGATGTCGACGCCCTGTTCGCCATGCGGCAGCTTGCCGGGTTCACGCTCGGAAGTGACCGCGATCGACTTGCCGTTCACGATGATGGCATTGTCGCCGACTTCCACCGTGCCGGGGAAACGGCCGTGGGTGCTGTCATACTGGAACAGCAGGGCATTCGACTTGGTGTCGGCCAGATCGTTGATCGACACGAGGTCGAGATCGTGATCCTCACGCTCCAGGATAGCGCGCGCCACCAGGCGACCGATGCGTCCGAAACCGTTGATTGCAACCTTGGTAGCCATGCGAAAAGCTCCTGCTTAACCGTTTAATTTGTTCATGATTTGCGGAACGATATCGTCCGCAGTGAGACCGAATTTCTTGAAGAGATCGCCAGCCGGTGCCGATGCGCCGAAGCGGTCGATGCCGATGTTGAGACCATCCGTGCCAGTGTAGCGTTCCCAGCCGAAGGTGGTGCCCGCCTCGACGCTGACGCGCAGCGTATCGGCCGGGATCATGTCGGTACGATAGTCTGCCGACTGTTCGTCGAACAGCTGGGTGCAGACCATCGAGACCACGCTGGCACCGATGCCTTCCTTCTCGAGCCGCTCGGCGCATTCGAGAGCGACGTGCACTTCCGAACCGCTGGCCACCAGGGTGACCTTGTGGGCGTTGCTCGATTTCTTGAGGCGGTAGGCGCCCTTCGAAGACATGTCCGTTTCGTCGGGTGCATTGCGCAATTGCGGCAGACCCTGGCGCGTCAAAGCCAGAACCGTCGGGCGATCCTTCTCGCGCAGAGCGATCTCCCAGCACTCCGCCGTTTCGACAACGTCCGCCGGACGCATGACGAGGAGGTTGGGGATCATGCGCAGGCTCTGCACATGCTCGATCGGCTGGTGCGTCGGGCCGTCTTCACCCAGCCCGATGCTGTCATGCGTCATGACGTAGATCGCGCGGGTCTGCTGCAAGGCCGAGAGACGGATTGCAGCGCGGCAATAATCGGTGAACACAAGGAAGGTGCCGCCGTAAGGGATCACGCCGCCGTGCAGCGCCATGCCGTTCATCGCGGCGGCCATGCCGAATTCGCGGATGCCGTAGTAAATGTAACGGCCCGAGTAATCGTCGGCTGTGAGCGGGCCGATGCCGCCTGCCTTGGTGTTATTCGAACCGGTGAGATCGGCGCTGCCGCCGATGGTTTCGGCGAGCTTGCCGTTGATCTGCGCCAGAGCCATTTCGCTGGCCTTGCGGGTCGCGACCTTCTGCGGTTCGGCCATCAGCTTCTGGATGTAGTTATCGAGGCTGAAGCTTTCGGGCAGGTCGCCTGCCATGCGGCGTTCGAATTCCTTGCGCTGGCCGCTGGCGTTCAGGCGATCCTGCCACTCGTCGCGGGCCTTGGCATGGTCCGCATTCTTGGCGCGCCAGTCGGCGTAGACCTGCTCGGGAATTTCGAAGGGCTTGGCATCCCAGCCGAGCACTTCGCGGGCAGCCGAAATCTCTTCGTCGCCCAGCGGCGCACCATGCGTCGCGCTGGTGCCCTGCTTGGTGGGCGCACCCTTGCCGATGATGGTCTTGCAGGCGATCAGCGAGGGGCGATCGTCGGCCTGCGCTTCGTTCAGCGCGCGGCGAATATCGTCGAAGTCGTGGCCGTCACAGCTCGTGACGTGCCAGCCGGTCGCTTCGTAACGGGCCTTGATGTCTTCGCTGGTCGACAGGTCGGTCGAACCGTCGATGGTGATGTTGTTGTCGTCCCACAGCACGTTCATCCGGCCCAGCTTGAGGTGGCCGGCGATACCGATCGCTTCGTGGTTGATGCCTTCCATGAGGCAGCCGTCGCCTGCGATCACCCAGGTCTTGTGATCGACCAGGGCGTTGCCGAAGGCGGAATTGAGATGACGCTCGGCAATGGCCATGCCGACTGCCATCGCCAGGCCCTGGCCGAGCGGACCGGTCGTGCATTCGACACCTGGCAGCAGAAAGTTTTCCGGGTGTCCCGCGCAGGGGCTACCGATCTGGCGGAAGTTGCGAATGTCTTCGATTGTCGGCTGCTCATACCCCGCAAGGTGAAGCAGCGAGTAGATCAGCATCGACCCGTGGCCTGCCGACAGCACGAAACGATCGCGGTCCGCCCAGTCGGGTGCCTTGGGATCGTGGCGGAGATATTCCGACCACAGCACGGCGGCGGCATCGGCCATGCCCATCGGCATGCCGGGGTGCCCCGAATTCGCAGCCTGCACCGCATCCATCGAAAGAGCCCTGATGGCGTTGGCCATCTGGACCATGCGGGCAGTGTCGATTGTCATGCTTGGTATCTCCGCGAGAGGGGTCGATTCGACGCGCGCGCACCCTTCGCGAACGCCGCGCGCGAGGTCAACCTTGGTACACGAGTGATGCCCCGCCGCCCGGTTTTGGAGCGATTTATCAACAGCACGGCGCAAACCTTTGCGCTGCAACACCAATCTTGGTATTTCTTCCCATCATGAGCGAAGCGCGCATCTTATCTGCCATCGACAGGATTGAAAAAGCGCTCGCGCGAATCGAAACGCAAGCCGCACTTGCAAGCAGTCAGGGACAAGCCGGCGATCTCGCCGCAAAGCATGACGCTCTGCGCAGCCAAGTCACCGCTAGCCTTGCCGAACTCGACACGCTGATCGGGGAGATGGAGCGATGAGCGACGTCAAGCTCACGGTCGGGGAGCGGTCCTACACCGTCTCCTGCGCAGACGGCCAGGAGCAGCATGTCGAACACCTTGCCGGCATGGTCGATGCCAAGCTCAAGGCCATGGGCGGCAATCTTACCGCCAACGAGGCGAAGAACCTCCTGTTCGCCGCGCTCATGCTGGCGGACGAAGTCGACGAGGCGGGCAAGAGGCCGGCCGCAGAAGCGCCTGCCGGCACGGCCGCAACCGGTTTGGACCAGAGCGATGCCATAGCCGCGCGGCTGGAACGTCTGGCCACCGCATTCGAAAACGCTGCATCAGCACTTGAGGGTGGACCTGCGGCCTCCTAAATAGACGGCGACGGGGCTGCCCGGCACGAGCCGCATGAACATCCCTGAGGCTATAAGCAATCCAAGGGAGCCGTCCCTACCGGATTGGCGGGTTTGTCCTGGCAATCTGGATACATGGCGCCCACCTGACGTGAAGGCGTCAGAGGATTTTCCGGCAACGACCCATGGCGGTCCCGTCACTTGATACGTCGCGCTACCGCTTCGCTGCTTGAGCGCGGGTGGGCGCTTACGGCCTCATCGAGAGAAGCAGGTGGGTATTTGACCAAGGACGAACTTCGCAAGCAATTGCGCGCTGCGCGCCGCGATCAGGTGGCCGCGTTGCCCGACAGTATGCGCGCGCTTGTCTTCCATCGCCCGCCCGCGCCGCTTCTGGACATTGTCCCGCAAGGAGCGACGATCGGTCTATACCGCGCCAATCCGTTCGAGGCCCCGGCTGCATCCTATGCCAAGTTCTTCCTCGACATGGGCCATGAAATCGCTCTGCCGCGCTTCGAAAGCCGCAACGCGCCGATGGAGTTTGCACGCCACTCCGATCCGTTCGACGAAGAAGACCTGGAGGTTGGACCGTTTGGCCTGCTCCAGCCTTACGCCGACGCGCCTGCTTTGCGGCCCGACTTGCTGTTCGTGCCGCTCATAGGCTTCACCGATAGTGGTGAGAGGCTTGGTCAGGGCGGCGGCCACTACGACCGCTGGCTGTCCGCGCATCCGGACACCCGCACCATCGGGCTCGCCTGGGATTGCCAGCGCGTCGACAGCCTGCCCACCGAGGATCATGACGCGCGCCTCGACGCCATCGTCACGACAACACGCTTTTACGGACCTTTCGCATGAGAGACGAACCCACCTGGCGCATTCCCGTCGGACTGCTCGGACTCCTGCTTGCCCTGCTCGTCTACGGGATCCTGATCGCACGCTACCTTCCCGGCTTGATCGGCGATTGGAACGCGCTGGTGCAGACCGTCATCTACCTCTTCCTGGGCCTCATCTGGCTGGCCCCCTTGCGTCGTTTCCTGACCTGGATGGAAACAGGCCACTGGTCCGCCCCGCCCAAGAAAGATTGACCTCACGTCCAAGTGCCCTACCCTCCCCGTAACGGGAGGAGAGCCCCTTGACGCAAGACACAACGGCGACGGCAGCGTCCGTCGACGCGAGCGAGAAAATGCCTGTCTGGCTAAAGCTGGCACACGGTTCGGGGGCAGCCGCCTTCGGCATCAAGAACAACGGCTTCGACTATTTCCTGCTGATTTTCTACGGCACCGTCATCGGGCTCGAGCCGTCGCTCGTCGGCCTCGCCATCCTGATCGCGCTGGTGTTCGACGCGGTATCCGACCCGCTGGTCGGCTACTGGTCCGACAATCTGCAGTCGCGCTGGGGACGCCGACATCCCTTCATGTATGCGGCGGCCATACCGGTCGCATTGAGCTACTTCCTGCTGTGGAACCCTCCAGAGATGGGTCAGACCGCGCTTTTCCTCTATCTGACCAGCCTGGCAATCCTGATCCGCACCTTCATCACCTTCTACGAAACTCCGAGTTCGGCACTGATCCCGGAACTGACGACCGATTATGAAGAACGCACCAGCCTCCAGTCCTATCGACTGTTCTTCGGCTGGACCTTCGGCGCACTGATGAGCGTGATCATGTTCGGTGCGCTGCTGACAGGCCCACAAGGCCTCCTCGATCGGGATGCCTACGCCACCTACGGCATGATCGGCAGTGCGATGATCTTCATCTTCATCATGATTTCTTCGGTCGGCACGCATAGCCGCATCCCGCACCTGCATCGCCCCGTGACCCGGTCCGAGAGATACAGCGTCGGCCGGATCTTTCGCGAAATGATCGAGACATTGAGCGAGAAGAGCTTCATTGCGCTGTTCTTCGCGACCGTGCTTTTCGCCATCGCGACCGGACTTGCGGCCTCGCTGAATTACCTGCTGCTCACATATTTCTGGGAATTCTCGTCCTACCAGATCTTCCTGTGGACCTGCACCGTGGTCCTTTCGGCCCTTTTCGGCTTCCTGCTGGCGCCCTGGGCCACGCGCAAGATTGGCAAGAAGCCAGCGGTTATCGTGCTAGGCCTGCTGGCTTTCACGATCCAGCCCGCACCTGTCCTGTTGCGTCTCGCCGGCATGATGCCCGAAAACGGCGACCCGCTACTGTTTCCGATCGTCCTTGGCGTCAATGTCATCGATCTGGCGCTGATCATTGCCGTCCAGGCGGTATCCTTCTCGATGATCGCCGACCTGGTCGAGGCGAACCAGGTGAAGACGGGACGCCGCTCGGAGGGCGTCTACTACGCCGCGATGACGTTCACCCGGAAAACCACCCAAGGCCTTGGCGTGCTGGCCGCAGGCCTGATCCTGTCCGGCATCGGCTTCCCCGAAGGAGCTGACCCCGGCACCGTCGACACGGATACCGTGTGGCAATTGGGCGCGTTCTACGCTCCTTCCCTGCTCGTGCTCTATCTGGGCGCGCTGTTCTTCGTCACGCGCTACAAGATCGACAAGCGCGGACACGAGGAGAACCTGCGCCGTCTTCGCGAGAGTGCTGCCGCGCAATAAAGCCCAAACGAAAAAGCGGGGCCGAAGCCCCGCTTTCGCATTCATCATTCGAAGAATGTCCCAAGTGGCGCGAGTGACGGGACTCGAACCCGCGACCCTCGGCGTGACAGGCCGATACTCTAACCAACTGAGCTACACCCGCGCATCTAGGCGCTGTGCCTCTTGGGAGCCGCGCATCTAGGCGGCGGTCCGATTCCTGTCAATGCAGTTTTCGTGCCTTTTTTCGCTTCTTTTTACCGCGCCGCAATTTACCTGAAAGTAACCACTTGCGCGCGACAGTGACCCACGCATTTCCACGTGGGGTAACGGGGGAAGTCGCATGTTACAGGGCGCATTACTCGCCGCATCGCTGGCGCTGCTTGGAGGCGGCGCGCTGGTCGCGAAATCGGCGATCGATATCCAGTACGACTGCTATCAGGCGCCCGCGCCCTGATCAGTCGACCAGGATCAATGCAGGTGTTTCGAGCATTTTCTTAAGCTCCTGGACGAAACTCGCCGCATCATAGCCATCGACGACCCGGTGATCGCAGCTGATGGAAATATTCATCAGCTTGCGCTTCTCGATACGCTCGCCGGCAGCACCGTCGCTGACATACATCGGGCGTTCGATAATCCGGTTGGGCCCGATGATCGCGACCTGCGGCCGGTTGATGACCGGTGTGGTCGCCACGCCGCCAAGCGGGCCAAGAGAGGTCACGGTCAGCGTGCCGTCTTCCATCTCTTCCTTCTTGGCCGTGCCATTGCGGGCCGCCTCTGCAAGGCGCGAAATCTCGTTGGCGAGCTGCCACAGGTTCATGCCTTGGGCATTCTTGATGACCGGCACCATGAGGCCCGCATCGGTCTGTGCCGCCATGCCCATGTTGACCGCACCGAACCGCGTTACCACACCCGCTTCGTCGTCATACCGCGCATTGATCATCGGGAATTGCGGCAAGGTCTTGCAGATCGCCGTGATCAGGAGCGGGAGGATCGTCAGTTTCGGCTTGTCGCCGCGATTGGTGTTCAGCTGCGCGCGCAGCACTTCCAGATCGGTGACGTCCACTTCCTCGACATAGGAGAAGTGGGGGATGTTGCGCTTGGACGCCGCCATGTTCTCGGCGATGCGGCGACGCATGCCGATGACCTTCTTCTCCTCGTCCTGGCGAGTGGGTGCAGCCGCCGAATAGCCGGAGTTGTAGGAGAGGAACTGGTCGAGGTCGCCGTGGCGCACGCGGCCATCTTCGGCAGGCTTCACCTGCGAAAGGTCGACGCCAAGGTCCTTGGCGCGCTTGCGCACGGCAGGCGTGGCGAGAACCTTTGCCGAGGGTGCCGGAGCAGGTTCGGGCGCAGGCGTCGGGGTCGGAGCCGGCGGCGGGCTGGGATCGGCCGCCATCGCATCGTCGGCATCGCTCGCATCGGAGGTTTCCACTTCGATGCGCTCTTCGACCTTGTCTGCCTTGGGAGCGGGGGCCGGTTCGACGTCTTCCGCGACATCTTCAGGTACGTCGCCTTCGACCTCGATCACGACCAGCATCGAGCCGATCGAGACCATGTCGCCCTCTTCACCCGCGATCTCGATGATCTTTCCGTCGACCGGGCTTTCCATCGGGACGGTCGCCTTGTCGGTCATCATGTCGACGAATTCCTCGTCTTCACGGACCGTGTCGCCGACCTTCTTGTGCCACTGGACGATTTCCGCCTCGGCAATGCCTTCGCCGATGTCGGGCATGTTGAATATGAACTTTGCCATTGCGGTTACTCCGCCAAAATCTTGTCGAGGGCCTCGCCGATGCGGATCGGGCCTGGGAAATAGGCCCATTCGAGGCTGTGGGGATAAGGTGTGTCGAAGCCGGTCACGCGTTCGACCGGCGCTTCGAGATGATAGAAACAGCGTTCGGTGACGAGAGCCGAGAGTTCGGCGCCGAAACCGGCGGTGCGGGTAGCCTCGTGCACGATCAGGCAGCGGCCGGTCTTCTTCACGCTTTCCTCGATCGCTTCGATGTCGAGGGGGACGATCGTGCGAAGGTCGAGGATATCTGCTTCGATACCTTTCTCTGCGCAAACGGCTTCTACCACGTGGACCATGGTACCGTAGGCCAAGATCGTCAGTTCCTCGCCCTCGTTCGCCAGCCGCGCCTTGCCGAGCGGGATGGTGTAGTGCCCCTCGGGCACGATGCTCGCATCGAACTTTTTCCACGGTTGTACGGGCTTGTCGTAATAGCCTGTAAACGGGCCGTTATAGATGCGCTTCGGCTCGAAGAAGATGACGGGGTCATTGTCCTCGATGCAGGAGATCAGCAGGCCCTTGGCGTCGTAAGGCGTGGCCGGGATGACGGTTTTGAGGCCGGAGACGTGCGCGAAGATCGCTTCCGGGCTCTGGCTGTGGGTCTGGCCGCCGAAAATACCTCCGCCGAACGGGCTGCGGACCGTCATCGGCGAAGTATATTCGCCTGCCGAACGATAGCGCAGGCGCGCCGCTTCGGAGATCAGCTGGTCCAGACCGGGGTAGATATAATCGGCAAACTGGATTTCGGGTACGGGGCGCAGGCCGTAAGCGCCCATACCGACTGCCGCCGCGATGATGCCGCATTCGGAAATCGGCGTGTCGAAGACGCGGCTCTTGCCGTATTTTTCCTGAAGGCCTGCCGTGCAGCGGAAAACCCCGCCAAAATAGCCGACATCCTCGCCCATGACGACGATATTGTCGTCGCGCGACATGGTCACGTCGAGCGCTTCGTTGATTGCCTCGATCATGTTGAGGCGGCGTTCAGCGGGCGCTTCGCTTGTCGGCGCGGTTTTGGTTGCGGTGTCGCTCATGCGCCCTTCCCTTCGTTAGGAAGCCCTTCGGGAAACTTCGTCTCGCGTTCGCGGATGGCCTGTTCGCTCTGCTCCTTCAGGTGCCAGGGCAGTTCTTCGAAAACGTCTTCGAACATGGTGCGGAACGGGTGGTGAAGGCCATGACCGAGGATGCCGTTGGCTTCCGCTTCCTTGGTGACCTTCTTGACGTATTCCGCCGCTTCGAGGTCCATCTTCTCCTGACGCTCCTCGTCCCATTCACCGATGGCGATGAGGTGGTTCTTGAGGCGCATGACGGGATCGCCCAGCGGCCATTCCTCGCGTTCCTGCGCGCTGCGATAGCCGCTCGGATCGTCGGAGGTAGAATGGCCTTCCGCGCGATAGGAGAAGAACTCGATCAGCGTTGGCCCGGCATTGGCGCGGGCGCGGTTGGCGGCCCATTGCTCTGCTGCGTAGCAACCCAGCGGGTCGTTACCGTCCACGCGCAGCGATGCGATACCGTATCCCACGCCGCGCGCGGCGAAGGTCGAACGCTCCGCCCCGGCAAAGCCGCTGAAGCTGGAAATCGCCCACTGGTTGTTCACGACGTTCAGGATGACCGGCGCGTTATAGACGGTCGCGAACAGGCAGGCGGAGTGGAAATCGCCTTCCGCGGTGCTGCCCTCACCCACCCAGGTCGCGGCGATGCGGCTGTCGCCCTTGATTGCGGAAGCCATCGCCCAGCCGACCGCCTGCGGGGTCTGTGTGGCGAGATTTCCCGAGATCGAGAAGAAATTGTGCTCGCGGCTGGAGTACATGATCGGCAGTTGGCGGCCCTTCAGCTTGTCGCCCCGGTTCGAATAGATCTGGTTGATCATCTCGATCATCGGGTAGCCACGCTGGATCAGGATGCCCTGCTGGCGGTAGCTGGGGAAGACCATGTCGTCGGCGGCAAGTGCCATTGAAGCGGACACGCTGGTCGCCTCTTCGCCGGTGCACTTCATGTAGAAGCTGGTCTTGCCCTGGCGCTGGCCGCGGAACATCCGCTCGTCGAATGCACGCGTCATGGCCATGTGGCCGAGCATGGTGCGCAGCGTTTCTGGATCGAGCTTGGGATCCCAGGGTCCGTGCGCCTTGTTGTCTTCGCCCAGCACGCGGATCAGGTCATGCGCGAGATCGAGCATGTCCTTTGGATCGGCGGTCTCGTCGGGCCGTGCCTGCGCGCCCGCCTCTGGAACCTGGATGTGCGAAAAATCGACCGCATCGCCGGGGCGGTACTTGGGTTCGGGGACATGGAGCGAAAGCGCAGGGCGGTTGTCGCCCGCGCTCGCGGCATTCCGATCTCCCTCGGCGGGGGGCCGTGCGGCCATAAACTCTCTCCAGACGCAATCTTACGCTTGCGCGTTATTTTATTTCACAGGAGTGAAACGGTCAAGTGAGAGCCGGATCACACTGCGACGGGCGCCTTGATGGGCCCGTGCGGCGTGTAGTCGTGAACCGCGAAATCCTCAATGCGATAGTCGAAGATCGAGGCCGGACGCCGCAGAATCTCAAAGGTCGGATGGCCCTGCGGTTCCCGCGACAGCTGCTCTTCCACCAGGTGCTCGTGATTGAGGTAAAGGTGCGTATCTCCGCCCGTCCATACGAGTTCGCCCGGTTCGAGGTCGACCTGCTGCGCGATCATCCGTTGCAGCAAGGCCGCCGACCACAGGTTGAACGGCAGGCCCAGCGCGACATCGCAACTGCGCTGGTAGAGAAGGCAATTCAGCCGGTCGCCTGCGACATGGAACTGGTAGGTCTTGTGACACGGCGGCAGCGCCATCGAATCGAGTTCGGCGACATTCCAACCCTCGATGATGTGGCGCCGGCTACCCGGATTGGTACTGAGCGATTCGACGACCTCGGCGACCTGGTTGACGCTGCCGGTGCGGGCATAGCTGCCATCGCCCGTGGGCGTGTAGACGGGCCAGTCGACCCACTGCTTGCCATAGACCGGGCCGAGATCGCCCCATTCCGCGGCAAAGTCTGCATCCTCTGCAATGCGCTGCGCAAAGTCCTCGACCGAGATGTCCTGGCCGGTCGCCTTCACATATTTGGCGTGCGGCCACTCGTTCCAGATTTTCACGCCCTGCTGCACCAGCGGGCGGATGTTCGTGTCTCCGGTGAGGAACCACAGCATCTCGCGCGTGGCGGTTTTCCAGTAGACGCGTTTGGTCGTGATCAGCGGCATCGCGCCTTCGGCGAGGTCGAAGCGCAACATCGCGCCGAAGACGGACCTCGTGCCGACTCCGGTCCTATCGCGGCGTTCGTCGCCTTCGCGCCAGATGCGGCGCATGAGATCGAGATATTGCTGTTCGTAATGCTGGTGTGACACGGCGGAAGCCCTATCCCGATTTTCGGCAAAATGCCTGCTTGCGTGTGCCGCAATCCACACCTATAGGGCGCGCCTTGCTTCGCACCCGCAGCGATTGTTCACTGCGGGCCGATCCGGTCGGGGAGTAGCTCAGCCTGGTAGAGCACTGTCTTCGGGAGGCAGGGGCCGGAGGTTCGAATCCTCTCTCCCCGACCATTTCGATCACGAACGAAATACGCGCCGCGGCGACTGGCAATCCTTCGGGAACACCCAGCCACCAGCGGCGCGTTTTCGTTTGCGGGTTGATACCCGCTGACGTCAGAACGAGTATTTCGTCGAGACCTGGATCTTTTGCAGATTGCCCGACTGGCCGTTTTCCAGTGTCCGTTCTGCGTACATGTACTCAATCCCGATATCGACCGGTTTGACTGGCGAATAGATGATGTTCGCCAGCACGTTCCAGCTTTCGTCGGTCACCGCGCCGGAGGTCAGCAATACCGGATTGTCGGCCTTGAAATAGGACGCCGCGATGTTGGAGCGGACCTTGTCGGACCACATATGGCGATAGGCGCCGAAACCCGAATAGGTGAAGATCGGGTCGAGATCGCCGTCGAGGTCCAGCGCAGCATCATTGACGATATTGAGGCCGATATAGCGTCCCAACCCGTCACCCACCGTTCCCATGAACCGGAAATCGTCGCGTTCGCCCAGCTTGAGCTTGCCGGACAGGCTGACCCCGTATCCGATCGCGCTGTCGCCATCGGTGCCGAAATCATCCTCCGAGATCTTCAGATTGCGCAGGATGCCGGAGGCTGACAGCGAGCCCCAGTCGCCGCTGAAATTGTAGCGGGCAACGATATCTGGGAGCGAATCGTCGCCCGCTATGACCCTGGCGCCCGTGCTCGATGTCACGGTCGTTTCGGGCTGTTCCACAGCCAGCATCAAACCGCCGTCGGTGTAGCGGATCATCGGCTGGCGGGCGAAGATCGTACCCGGCGTCGTGCCGATGAAATCGAGGCTTTCCGGCAAGGCGCCGACATTCTGGAAGGTCGTCCAGGCCTGGCCGAACAGCCAGTTGTCGTAGGTGATGAAGGCCTGCCGCAACCGGGGGGTATAGCTATTGGAAATCCGCTCGTCGCCGTCGGGCGTGACCATGAAATCGAGCTCGATTTGCGAGTTGAGCGTATGCTCGGCCCCGACATCGGTCGCGGTCTTGAAGATGAACCGCGATTGGCGCGCATTGAAATCCGTGTCCCAGCCCGACCCGTCTCCGCCGACAGGGATGGCCCCGGGGATCAGAAAGTCACGCACGATGCTGCCGGATGCGACCTGTCCGCCGCTGGTGCGCTGGCTGATCGCGTCGAGCTTTACATAGCCGGCGTAGGACACCGTGGTGTTGCCGACGCGGAAGCCCTTGTCTTCCTGCTTCTTGGGCTCGTCGATCTGCGCGGCAAGTTCTTCCTGCCGCAGTTGCAGGGCGCGAGTCTCGGCCAGCGCCTGCTGTGTGGCCGCGACGGTTTCCGCGCGGGCCGCATCCATTTCGCCATCCTTGGCGTCGAGGCGTTCCACCAATTGCATGACCAGCGCTTCGAGCCTCTCGAGCCGCTGTTCGACGTCGGCATCCTGCGCCGAAGCTGGCACGGCGATCAGGCAGGTCGAAGCGAGCAAGCCGGTTCGCAGCGCCAATTTCAAGGACTTCCCAGTCATTCCAACCTCCCTCTATTTCTTGTCGGGCGATTATGATGGGCAAGGCTGGACTGGATAAATGGGCGATTGGTCGTAAGACCTTCGTCTGAAAGCGCGACTGGCCGCTTACCTGCTATGCCGTCGCTGAAGGGAGACACTTTCATGCTCGACACCGTCAAACGTCCGCAGAGTTCGGCAGCCACGCACTGCACCAGCAGCGACTACGAAACGATGTACCGCCGTTCGGTGGAAGAGAGCGATGCGTTCTGGCTCGAGCAGGCGGAGCGGCTGGACTGGGTGAAGGCTCCGACCAAGGGCGGTGAGTGGTCTTTCGACCCGGTCGATATTGCGTGGTTCGCCGACGGCAAGCTCAACCTGTGCCACAATGCGGTGGACCGCCATGCCGCATCGCGCCCCGATGCGACGGCGCTGATTTTCGAGCCGGACGATCCGCAGAGCCCGGGGCGCACCCTCACCTATCGCGAATTGCAATCCGAAGTGGTCGCTATGGCGAACGCGCTGAAGGCGATCGGCGTGAAGAAGGGCGATCGCGTGACGATCTACATGCCGATGATCATCGAAGGCGTGCTGGCCATGCTTGCCTGCGCCAGGCTCGGAGCAATCCATTCGGTCGTCTTCGGCGGCTTTTCGCCCGAGGCGCTGGCCGGCCGTATCGAGGGCTGCGGCAGCCGGTTCGTGGTCACTGCCGACGAGGGCCTGCGCGGGAGCAAGCGCGTGCCGCTCAAGACCAATGTCGATGCCGCCCTGGCAGAGCCGGATCACGACACCCCGCTCGACGGAATGCTGGTCGTCAAGCACACCGGCGCAGACGTCCCGATGACCGATGGCCGCGACCACTGGTACCATGACGTGCGCTCCGACGCGGATTGCCCCTGCGAGCCGATGGATGCCGAAGATCCGCTGTTCATCCTCTACACCTCCGGTTCCACCGGAAAGCCCAAGGGTGTGGTGCATACGACCGGGGGCTATGGCGTGTGGACGGCGACGACATTCAACTACATTTTCGACTACCAGCCGGGCGAAGTCTTCTGGTGTTCAGCAGATATCGGCTGGGTCACCGGGCACAGCTATATAGCCTACGGCCCGCTGCTGAACGGGGCCACGCAGGTTATCTTCGAGGGCGTGCCGAACTACCCCGATCACGGCCGCTTCTGGCAGGTCGTCGAAAAGCACAAGGTCAACATCCTCTACACGGCCCCGACCGCGATCCGCGCATTGATGCGCGAAGGCGACGACTTCGTGACCAGGCACGACCGCTCGTCGCTCCGCCTCCTCGGGACGGTCGGCGAACCGATCAACCCGGAGGCATGGCGCTGGTATTTCGAAGTGGTCGGGGAAGAGCGCTGCCCCATCATCGATACCTGGTGGCAGACCGAAACGGGTGGCTGCATGCTGACGACCCTTCCCGGCGCCCACGACATGAAACCGGGCAGCGCCGGACTGCCATTCTTCGGAGTGCAACTGCAGCTGGTCGACAACGACGGCGCGGTGCTGGAAGGCGCGAACGAGGGCAATCTTTGCATCACACACAGCTGGCCGGGCCAGGCGCGGACCGTTTACGGCGATCACGAACGCTTCGAGCAGACGTATTTCCAAACCTACAAGGGCAAGTATTTCACTGGCGATGGCTGCAAGCGTGACGAGGACGGCTATTACCGCATCACCGGCCGGGTGGACGATGTGATCAACGTGTCCGGCCACCGCATGGGGACCGCCGAGGTGGAAAGCGCGCTGGTCTCTCACCCGCTGGTCGCCGAAAGCGCGGTCGTCGGATACCCGCACGACATCAAGGGCCAGGGCATCTACTGCTATGTCACGCTCAACGCGGGCGAGGATGGGTCCGATGCGCTTTACACCGAACTGCGCAATCATGTCCGGACGGAAATCGGCCCGATCGCTTCACCCGACCACATCCAGTTCACCGACGGCCTTCCCAAGACGCGGTCTGGCAAGATCATGCGCCGTATCCTGCGCAAGATCGCGGAGAACGACTACGGTTCGCTGGGCGATACCTCGACCCTCGCCGATCCGAGCCTCGTCGAGCGGCTGATCGAAGGGCGGCAGAACCGCTGACCGCCCATGACGCAGCGCATTATCATCGCCGACGACCACCCGCTCTTCCGCACGGCGTTGAGCCATGCGGTGGGCAAGGTCTGGCCGGATGCCGAGATCGTGGAAGCCTCCTCCGCCGCACAAGCGCGCGCCGAGGTCGAAACGGGGGCGGAGGCCCTGCTGCTCGACCTCCACATGGAAGACTCGCGGGGGCTGTCTGCCCTCATGGACTTCCGGCAGGACTTTCCCGCCCTGCCCGTGGCGATCGTTTCGGCGAGCGAGGATCCGCGCGTCTATGCGGCTGCGAGCCAGCTCGGCGCTGCGGCTTTCATTCCCAAATCTGCCCCGCTGGAGCAAATGCGCGATGCTCTCGCCTGCGTCCGGGACGGAGATGAGTGGTTCCCCGTGACCGACGCCGACCCGGATGAAGACCTGGCCAAGATCGCGACCCTAACACCTGCCCAGCGCCGTATCCTGGCACAGCTCAACGAGGGCCTGCTCAACAAGCAAATCGCTTACGAACTCAATATCAGCGAAGCGACCGTCAAAGCTCACATCACGGCGATTTTCCGCAAGCTTGGCGTGGTGAACCGGACGCAGGCTGTATTGCTGGCCGCGAAGCTGGTCGTAGATCAGGACGCGGCGGAGTCGGCTTCGGGCTGACTGGCGGCCCCGCTGCGGGCAACGCAATCGGCAATCAGTGCTCGCAATGCGGCCGGGGAAGACGGCTTGAGCAGGCGATTGGCCCCCATGCGCCGTGCGGCTTGCTCCGTTTCCTCTCCCGCTTCGGCAGTCAGCAATATGGCCGGAGGGCGTGCACCCCAGTGCGCGCACAGCTGTTCATAGACGCCATCGCCGCGCGCATCGCCATCGAGCCGGAAATCCATGAGCGCGACGTCAGGCGCCGTGGGTGCGACGCGAAGCGCTTCTTCCTCGCCGAGGGCGCAGACCACCTCCAGTCCCCATCTCCTAAGCAAGGCAGTGGTCGCGCTGAGGGCGGCGGGATCATTATCGACGACGAGCACGCGCGCATTGGCCAGCGTCGAGGCCTTGCGCCTGGGAGCCGCCGCAGTCCGCGCACCCCAGCGCAGGACCGGCAGGCGCACTGCGAAAGTCGTCCCCTGCCCGACCATGGAGCGTGTCTCGACCTCTACATCCAGCAAAGCCGCAATGCGCCTCACGATCGCAAGGCCAAGCCCCAGCCCTTCCCTGTCGCTGGTTTCCCCGCGCTGGAATTCGTCGAACAGACGCTCGACGTCCTTCTCCGGAATACCGGGACCGGTGTCGCAAACGCATAGATCGATCCCGTCACCGACCCTTCTCGCACCCAGGAGCACGCCGCCGCTTTGCGTATAGCGGATCGCATTGCTCATCAGGTTGCGCACGATGCTCGCCATCAAGGCGCGATCGGTCTGGATCCATGCGCTGCTCCGCACTCGTGCGAACCGCAAGCCCTTGCTGTGCGCCTGCACGGCAAACTCGCGCATGATTTCGTCGAATATGTCGTCGAGCGCGACCGGTTCCATACGCGGTTCGATGCCGCCACCGTCCAGCTTGGAAATATCCAGTAGGGCGCGGATGAGGCGGTCGGCCGAGGTGATCGAGCCGTCGAGATCCTTGACCAGCCGCACCAGCTGGTCCCTGCCCCGTACCTCCTCACCCAAGGCCGAGGCGAACAGGCGAGCCGCGTTGAGTGGCTGGATCAGGTCATGGCTTGCCGCTGCCAGGAAGCGCGTCTTTGAACGCGTAGCCGCTTCGAGCGCGGCGTTAGCCTCGCTCAATTGCTGCGTGCGTTCGGCCACCTTGGATTCGAGCGCCTGCTCTGCCCTGCGGTCGGCAGTCACGTCGCTATAGCTGGTCACATAGCCGCCGCCGGGCGCGGGATTGCCGACGATACGCATGATGCGCCCGTCATGCTGTTCGCGCTCCATCCGGTGCTGGCGGCCCGCGCGCATATGCTCCAGCCGTCTTGCGACCTGCAGTTCAACTTCGCTTTCGGGCGTGCCGCTCTGGCGCAGGTTGAAGCGGATCAGGTCGGCAATCGGAGTTCCCACGCTGGCCAGCTCATCCGGCAGAGCGAACATCTCCTGGTAGCGGCTGTTCCAGGCGACAAGGTTCATGTCCTTGTCCACCAATGCGACCCCCTGGTCGATGTTCTCGATGGCAAGCTGCAGAAGGTCGCCGCTGAAAGTCAGCCTGCGGTTCGTTTCGTCGAACATGGCCACGACTTGTTCGAGCGGCACCGGATCGCCCTGCGACCAGCTCGACAGAAGCATGCGTGCAGAAGACGTGCCAACGACGCCGGCAATCGTGCGTTCGACCATCGCCAGCATATCCTGATCCGCAGGGTCGCTGTCGCGAAGGCCCGCCCCCATCGCCTCGATTGCGGCACTAGCGCGCTTCTGGCCAACGAACTGGGCGAGCAGCAGGCGGATGTCGGCCACGCGCTTGGCCGTGACGAAGCCCGGCCGCGTACCCGGCGCGGTCGTGCCCACGAATGCAGCCGCTTGTGCCGCATCGACCAGCGTCTCGCGGCTCACGGCCGAGCCCATCCAATATGCCGCGATATTGGCGCCAAGACTCAGCAGCACTCCGGACACAAGCGGATCGGGGTGAATGGAAAAGATTGCCGACTCGCCCGTGGCGGCGGGCAGTATCAGGAGGATCAGCCAGCAAGCGAAACCGACGGTCAGGCCGGCTACCATTCCGCCCTTGTTGCCGTGGCGACTGGTGACCCCGAGGATGAGACCGGGCGCGAATTGCGCCATCGCCGCGAATGCCAGTGTGCCCAGCCCCGCCAGGTCGGCCACAGCACCGAAGCCAAGGTAAAAGAGGTAGGCGAAGAACAGGAGTGCCGCGATGATCAGGCGGCGCACCATGAGGAGCCGTGCGGCGAGCCGGGTGCGATCGCCCGTGCCGCGCAATTCCCTGCGGAACAGCAGCGGGGACACGAGATCGTTGGTGATCATCGTGGACAAGGCCACGCTCGCCACGACGATCATTCCGGTCGAGGCAGAAAATCCGCCGATAAAGACCAGCAGGGCCAGTGCCTCGCTTCCCGTCGCGAGCGGCAATGCCATGACGATCATATCGGCCTGTGTGCCCTGGGGGAGCACCGCAAACCCCGCCAGCACGATGGGCACGATAACCAGCGAAGTCACCGCCAGATAGGTAGGAAACAACCATTGCATGGTACGCGTCGCGCGCTCGGTCTGCGCTTCGACGAACGCCATGTGGAACTGGCGCGGCAGGCACAGCGCCGCACACCCCGCGATGATGGTCAAAACGACAAAGCGCGCATCGAGCTGGGCCATCGAAAATGGCGAGGCGGTGCGCCCTGCCGGAAGGTCAGAAAGGACGGCCAACGCCAATGCCGCGATCGCCAAGAGCGCCAGCAGCTTCACCACCGATTCCACCGCAATCGTCAGCACCAGTCCGGCGTTGTCCCCCGCCCGATCGCCGCGACGCGAACCGAACAGTATGGCAAACAGCGCCATGCTGGCAGCGACCAGCAGGACCAGCTCTTCGGTCGAAACGCTTGCCTGCAATTCGGGATCGAGCGCCAGCAGCGAACTGCCGACCGATTGCAGTTGCAAGGCCATGTACGGGAGCGAGCCGACTGTTGCGATGATCGTGACCAGAGCAGCCACGCTCGCGCTCTTGCCGTATCGCGCGGACAGGAAGTCCGCGATCGAGGTCGAATGCTGGGCCTTGGCCTGCGCAAGGATACGGCGCACCAGGCCGAAGCCGAAGGTGAACACCAGGATCGGCCCGAGGTAGATCGGCAGGTAGTGCAGCCCGCTGTTGGCCGCCGACCCGACGCCGCCGAAAAAGGTCCAGCTGGTGCAATAGACCGCAAGGCTGAGGCCGTAGATCCAGCCCCTCCGGCGGCGCGACGGCGCATACCCTTCCTCCGCCCGCCGGTCCTGCCGCGCGGCGAGCCAGAACAGGGTAATCAGATAAAGTGTCGCTGCAGCAATCGCGGCGCCGAACAGCATCGCTCTCCTCCCTCCGTACCGGAAGCTATCGCAAGCATCCGATTATGCAACGAAAAGGGCGGCACCTGTCGGCACCGCCCCTTCCTGCTACGACCCGTCGCGTTCAATGCGCGTGGGCGTCCCCGGCACCGCGCGGTACGCGGATGGAGTCCACCAGCTTGCGGATTTCGACCGGCGGGCTGGCCGTCACCTTCGAGATCGCGATCGCGACGGCGAAGTTCAGTACCATGCCGACCACGCCGATGCCTTCGGGCGAAATACCGAACAGCCAGTTGTCCGCGACATTCGCCGCCGGGTTCATCAACTTGAAGTAGAAGATGTAGCCGAAGGTGAAGACCAGACCCACGACCATGCCGGCAATGGCGCCCTCCTTGTTCATGGACTTGGAGAAAATGCCCATGAAGATGGCGGGGAACAGGCTGGCAGCGGCAAGTCCGAAGGCAAAGGCCACGACCTGTGCCACCCATCCCGGCGGATAGATGCCGAGATAGCCTGCCACCACGATTGCCGCAGTAGCCGCGACACGGGCCGCAAGCAGTTCACCCTTCTCCGAGATATTCGGCTTGAAGGTGGACTTTAGCAAATCGTGGCTGACCGAGCTGGAAATCACCAGCAACAGTCCTGCCGCAGTCGACAAGGCTGCGGCAAGGCCGCCGGCTGCGACCAGCGCAATCACCCATCCCGGCAGATTGCCGATTTCCGGATTGGCCAGCACCATGATGTCGCGGTCGACATAGACCTCGTTCTCGCTGTCGGCGACGGGAGCGTTGGTCACGACACGCTCGCCCGAAGGACCGGTGCCTTCCGCGAATTCCGGCGCACCTTCGAAGGCGTCCCCGCTGCGGTACTGCATTACGCCATCGTTGTTCTTGTCCTGGAAGGCGATCAGGTCGTTGCGCTCCCAGTTCTTGAACCAGCCGGGAGCCTCGGAATAGCTCGTCTCGTTCACCGTATCGATGAAGTTGATACGGGCGAAGGCGCCGACTGCCGGAGCGGTGGTGTAAAGCAGGGCGATGAAGACCAGCGCCCAGCCCGCCGACTTGCGTGCATCGGATGCCTTGGGCACGGTGAAGAAGCGCACAATGACGTGCGGCAGACCTGCCGTACCCACCATCAGCGCCAGCGTGATGCAGAACACGTCGATCATGCTCTTGGAGCCGTCGGTATAGTTCCCGAAGCCCAGGTCGGAGAGCACGAGGTTCAGTTTCTGCAAGACGTATAACCCCGATCCGTCGTCGACCGTCGAACCCAGCCCGATCTGCGGGATCGGATTGCCGGTGATCATGAAGCTGAGGAAGAAGGCGGGGACCATATAGGCGAAGATCAGCACGCAATATTGCGCGACCTGCGTATAGGTGATGCCCTTCATCCCGCCGAGCACGGCGTAGACGAAGACGATGCCCATGCCGATGATCACGCCGAGCGTGATCGGCACGTCGAGGAAGCGCGAGAACACGATCCCCACGCCGCGCATCTGGCCTGCGATGTAAGTGAAACTGATGAAGATCAGGCAGATCACCGCCACCACGCGTGCGGTCTTTGAATAGTACCGCGTCCCGATGAAATCGGGCACGGTGAACTGGCCGAACTTGCGCAGGTAGGGCGCGAGCAAAAGCGCCAGCAACACGTAGCCGCCGGTCCAGCCCATCAGGTAGACCGACGCGTCATAGCCGAGGAACGCGATGAGGCCGGCCATCGAGATGAAGCTTGCCGCGCTCATCCAGTCGGCCGCTGTCGCCATGCCGTTGACGACCGGGTTCACCCCGCCGCCGGCAACGTAGAATTCCTTCGTCGAACCGGCGCGCGACCAGATCGCGATACCGATGTACAGTGCGAAACTGAGACCGACGAAAATGTAGATCAGGGTCTGTGTGTCCATGATCGCCTCCTCAGTCGTCGAGATCGTACTTGCGCTCGAGCTTCTTCATCCTGACGACGTAGAAGACGATGAGCGCGATGAAGATGTAGATCGAACCCTGCTGGGCGAACCAGAAGCCGAGCGGGTATCCCCCAAGCATGAACTGGTCGAGCCATTCGCGGAACAGGATGCCCGCCCCGAAGGAACAGGCGAACCAGATCGCCATCAAACTGACCAGCAGGCGGATATTGTCGCGCCAGTAGGCGCCCTCCGCTTCGCTGGTTTCATGGGTTTCGTTCGTTTCGGCCATGGCCTCCCCCTTCCTCCTATGTGTCGAGCACCCGCAGATTCGGGAGCTTCTTCACGAGGCTATGGAAGACCCCTCGCAAGGGCGAGAGCGACATAAGTCTAATAGGGCGTCCTACCAGCTTTCGAGTGATCCGAGCCTGACGTCCGCGGGCAGCCTGGATAGCTGTGCGAGGAAAAGTTCGGCAGTCGCCAGGGCGTCGGACAAGGCATCGTGCTGTGCGTATCCGGGCAGATTGTGCCGCTTGCGCGCGGCCGACAGGCGATAGGCATCGCTACCCACCAGGTTGGGGCTGATCCTGCGTTCCAGGTGCAGCGTGCAGATCGCGCGTACCGGCGCTTCGATACCGAACATCGCCCTGGATATCCGCCGGATGACGTCGCGCTCGATCGACGAGCCGTGGGCCACGAGTATCCTGCCCGCAAGGTCGCCAAGGAAGCTGCGCGCTGCCTCCTGCAACGCCACCCCCTGACGCGCGCGCTCTTCGCCGATGCCGTGCACTGCGACAGCGCTATCGTCCAACTGCCTGAGACTGCGGACATCGACCGAACGCGCTCCTGCAAGAGCTATCCCGCCGCTATCGAAACCGATCCAACCCGCCTGCAGGACATGGGCATTACGCGCCAGGCCATCGAGCTCGAAATCGAGCGCCAGCAGCGGCGCCTCGCGTGCAAGAATGTCCGGCGAAGGCCATGCAGCAGCGGCGTAGCGGGTCAGGACCTCGTCGTCGGCTGCAGCGCAGGCTTTGAGGCCGCGCGCGAAACGCCAGCGTCCCACCCGCTCACGCAATGCCGCCCGCCAGATTGCGCTTGAGCGATTCCAGTCCGGCCCGGACGACGGGGAATGCATCCTTCAGGTAATCGCGCTCCAACGGCGAAAGCGTCGCGGGAGCGATCCGGTTGTCGGGCGCGATGCCGGCGCGCACCTGCGCGGCCTGGTGAGCGATGCGCAGTTCATTCACGAGGAGGAATGCGTCCTTAAGGCTCTCCGCATCACCCCGGGCCATTTTTCCCGCATCTGCCAGCGCATCCAGCCGTTCGAGCGTGCCGACGGCGGCAATGCCCTCGGAGAATGCAAGGCTGCGGGCGATATCGATGATCGGCAGGATGGCCTGCGCCTTGGCATCGAAGATCTTCTCGCCGTCGGCTGATTTCTCCAGCACTAGGTTGCGAAAAATGCCCAGCGGCACGCGGCTGCGCTGGGCGTCGCGCGCAAGGTAGCTGATGAACAGGGGGCTGGCCTTCGCCTGCTCGAGCACAGGACTACGCAGGTTCGCCGCAAGCTCGGCGGAACCGTGGACTGCGCGCATATCGAAGAAGATCGTCGCACGCAGGATGCTGTCTTCGTCGGGATCGGATATCCAGCGCGAATAGCGGTCTCGCCATTCGCCGACGGTAAGACGCTGATCGGCATTCCCGGCCATGATCCCGCCGTTGCAATAGACATATCCGGCATCGTTCAGGATGTCCGAGACGCGCGCTCCCAGAGCCGCGAAATATTCCCGCCCTGCCCCGTCCACAGCGTCGTCCATGACGATGCCGTTATCCTGGTCCGATCCCACCAATTGTTCACCGCGGGCAAGCGAGCCGAACACCAGCAGCGCATAGGGCACCGGAGGCGGCCCCAGTTCCGCTTCTGCCAGCTGTGCCGCACGGCGGTGTACCGCCTCACCAAGGGCCGAGGTGAAACGCATGGTGTGTTCGGCATGGAAGCCGCCCGCCTCCATGCGCGCAAAGCCTTCGGGAATTTGCCTCGAGGCGGCTATCAGGGCGTCGGGCGATGCGGCATTCGACACCAGCATTCCGGTATCGATCGCACTGTCGCCGAGATGCGCGAGGATGTCGGTCGCGCTCAGGATCGCGCGCAGTTCCCCTGTCGGGCCAAGTGCCGGTATGTGGCGAAAACCCCCGGCCGCCATCATGCCCATCGCCTCGGACAGGCTGGCCCCTTCCGGCAGTGTCAGCGGAGACGGCGTCATGACGTCGGAAATCGGCGCATCGAGCGACCTGCGCATGGCGACCACTCGGTTGCGCAAATCCTTGTCCGTGAAAATGCCCTTCAGCCGCCCGTCGCTGTACACCGCCAAGGTGCTGACGTCCCGGTCGCTCATCAGGGAGGCGGCATCGGCTATCGAAAGATTGGGACTGCACGACACCGGCTCGCGGTGCGGGACCAGCGAGCCGATTGTGATCTGTTCGAGCGATTGTGACCGATTGCATTTGAGGTCGCGAACCGCGCTGCGAATGCGTTCCTGCTCGCTATCGGCGAAATAGTCGCGAAAGCCTTGCGAACTTTTCCGCAAGGCATGGAATTCGTCCGCCGGAAGCAAATAACAGAGCGTGTCTTCCAGCGCTGTCGTCGTATTGCGCACCTCGCCGCCGCGCAGCAGCGAGGGGAAAGCGAAGCACCCGCCTTGCTCCAGTCGCGCGGTCAACTCGTCCCCCGCCAGCCGCAATTCCACCGCCCCCGATCGCACGACGAACAGGAAGTCGTTGTGCTCGCCGCTGCGCAGGATTTCATCTCCGCTCCGGTAATAGCGCACCGTGATCTTGCGGACTATGGCGCGAACCTGCTCATCGCCGAGCCTGTCGAAAGGAGCGGTCGATTTGAGAAAGCTTTCGATCTCGCTGAGTTCGCTCGCCATCGGCCGAGCATAGCAGACTACGAGGGAATGCGCATTTCGACCTTTCTCCTAGTCATACCGGATATTCGCCGCAGCATGGAAACCCCTGCCTGCCTGCCTCGTTCAAGCGATATGGCTTCCCAATCCGTTCTGTTCGTGTGTCTCGGCAACATTTGCCGCTCCCCCCTTGCCGAAGCGGCCTTCCGGCGCGCGGCTGAAAATGCGGGCCTCGACGTGAAGGTCGATAGTGCCGGGACCGCTGGCTATCACGTCGGCGAGCCGCCTGATCCGCGCAGTATCGATCAGGCCCGCAGCGAAGGGATCGACATCACCGGCTATCGCGGCCGCCAGCTGGCAGCAGAAGATTTTCACGAGTTCGACTTCATCATCGGCATGGACCGCTCGAACATGCAGGACATCGCGCGGCGCGACCCGGGCAATGGCAAAGCGAAAACCGCCATGCTGCTCGATATCGTGCCCGGGCAGGAAGGACGCGAAGTCGGCGATCCCTACTACGGCGGCGCTGACGGATTTGCCGTTACCTGGAGCGAAGTCGATGCCGGGGCCCAGGCGCTGGTCGCGGTGATGTTGTCCGAAAATGGCGGATGAAGACAAGCGCCGCGCGCGCTCGGTTCCCTCTTCCCGCATAGGAAGGCTGGCAGGCTTCGGCGGTCTTGCCGGAGGCATGGTCGCAGGCGCGCTAGGCGAAGGTGCGAGGCGCCTTGCCGCAGGCGAGCGCCCCAGCATGGATCAGATGCTGCTGACGCCGGGCAATGCCAAACGCCTTGCCGATCGGCTCGCACATATGCGCGGCGCGGCGATGAAATTGGGCCAGATGATCTCGATGGACGCAGGCGATGTCCTGCCGCCCGAACTTGCCGCCATCCTCGCCCGCCTGCGCGAACAGGCCGATTTCATGCCGCCGCGCCAGCTCGACAAGGTTCTTGCCGAACAATGGGGTAAGGATTGGCGCAAGCTATTCCGACGGTTCGAGCCGAGGCCTATCGCGGCCGCATCCATCGGCCAGGTCCACCGTGCGCTGACCCGCGACGGCAAGACCATGGCGATCAAGGTCCAGTATCCCGGCATCGCACAGAGCATAGAATCCGATGTCGACAATGTTGCCGGGCTGCTCAGGATGACGGGCCTCCTGCCCGAAGAACTCGACATTGCGCCGATGCTCGCTGCAGCGAAGGCCCAATTGCGCGAGGAAGCGGATTACGAGCGCGAAGGCCGCATGATGCAATGCTATGCCGAATTGCTCGAGGGCGATGATCGTTTTGCCCTGCCGACGCTCGATCCCGCACTCACACGCTCGCAGATCCTGGCGATGAGTTTCGAGGAAGGGCGCCCGATCGAGGCCCTTGCGGACGAGCCGCAGGATGTGCGCGATACTGCCTTTTCCAATCTCATCGAACTGGTCGGGCGCGAACTGTTCGATTTCGGGTTCATGCAAACCGATCCCAACTTCGCGAACTACCGCTATCGTGCGGATACCGGCCAGATCGTGCTGCTGGATTTCGGTGCGGCGAGGATGGTCGATCCCGCGATATCGGCCGACTACCGCAGATTGCTGGAAGCGGGACTTGCCCAAGATCGCCCGCGCGTACGCGACGAGGCGGTCGCTGCCGGTTTCATCGCCCCGCAGGCAATCGAGCGCCACCCCGAACGCATCGACCGCGCCATCGATATCGTGGTTACGGAAATGTCGCGCGAGGGAAAGCTGGATTTCGGCGACCGCGCCTTCGTCCCGCAAATCCGCAACGAGGTCATGCCGATCGCGAAGGACAAGGCCAGCTGGCACCTGCCTCCCCCCGAAACGCTCTTCGTCCAGCGCAAGGTCAGCGGTACTGCCCTGCTCAGTGCAAAGCTCGGCGCGCGGGTGGATGTCCGCGGGATCGTCCAGCGGATTCTCACGGAGACAGCATGACGGAGGAGCAGCTCGCGACGATCGAAGCGATCTGCGGTGCTGCTGTCGAGAATATCGAGCGCTTCCCCGGCGGCGATATCTCTGGTGCATCTGCGGTCAGACTGGCCGATGGTCGCAAACTCGTGGCAAAATACGGCCCCGTCGTTGCGGTAGAAGCCGGAATGCTGCGCGCAATGCAGGCAGCTTCCACTCCTTCGCCAAGGGTAATCGGCTGCCGCGATGATGTAATCGTTATAGAGCATCTCGTAGCGGATGGCGCCTTCCAGAATGCATGGGATAGCCTTGCCGAAGCGCTCTTCGGATTGGGCGAGCTGACCAGCGAGAGTTACGGCTGGCACGAAGATTATGCCCTGCGTCACGTCCAAGTTGAGAATTCGCCATGCGACAGCTGGTCGCGCTTCTGGGCGGAGCGGCGCCTGGCATGCCATGTTTCGCATCTCGAGCCATCACTGGGCAGGCGGATCGAGAAGCTGGCCGATGCGCTGGAAGAGATCATTCCGGCAAAGCCTGTCGCAACTTTCGTGCATGGAGACTTGTGGGGTGGCAACGTGCTGGCATCGGGCAACCGGATAACCGGGCTTATCGATCCTTGCGCCTGCTGGGGTGACCGCGAGGTCGACGCGGCGAGCCTGACTGTGTTCGATCATCCTCCAGAGAGTTTCTTCGCCGCGCTCGACCTTGAATCGGGGTGGCGCGAACGGCAGCCCGTCTACCGGCTGTGGATGTGGCTGCTTCACGTGAGGCTGTTCGGCGACAGCTACCGGCCCGCCGTCGAGCGCGAGCTCGATACGCTGGGCTTCTAGCCTCCCCTAAGGGTCTTAACGCCGAAATCGCGTTCGAAGAGGTAGAGCAGGATCCGCGCAGCCTCCCCGCGCTTGCCCTCCAGCCCGCCGTCGCGTTCCATCAGAAGGCGCGCATCGTCGTGGGCCTTGGGCAAAAGCTCCGTGATCTGTTCGAAACTGGCGATCGTGAAAGGCGTGTCGCCGGACTGCCGCGTGCCGAGCAACTCGCCGCCACCGCGAAGGCGCAGGTCTTCTTCGGCAAGCAGGAAGCCGTCCTGCGTCTCCCGCATCAGCGCCAGCCGTTTCTGCGCCGTTTCGGACAGGTTTTCGCCGTGGAGGAGAACGCAAAAGCTCTTCTCGCTCCCGCGCCCGACGCGCCCACGAAGCTGGTGCAACTGCGCCAGTCCGAAGCGTTCAGCCTGCTCGATGACCATCAGCGTCGCGTTGGGAACGTCGACCCCTACCTCGATGACCGTAGTTGCCACCAGCAGGCGCGCCTCGCCGCGCGCGAAGCGCTCCATGGCGGCGTCCTTCATTTCCGGTGCCAGCTGGCCGTGGACCATCACCACGTCGTTGCCGAACCGCTCCTTCAGCGAGGCATAGCGCGCCTCGGCGGCGGCGATTTCCTCTGGCCCGTCCATTTCGCGGACCATCGGGCAGACCCAGAAGGCCTGCCTTCCCTGCTCGAATTGCGCGGCCAGCCGTTCCGCCAGCGCGGGAATCTTGTCCTGCCCCATGACCACGGTGTCGATCGACTGGCGACCGGGCGGAAGCTCGTCCAGCTTGCTCACATCGAGCTCGCCATACTGGGCAAGCGTCAGCGTGCGCGGGATCGGCGTTGCGGTCATGGCGAGCACATGCGGGGCGCGTTTGCCCTTGCTCGCCAGCATCAGCCGCTGCCCGACCCCGAACCGGTGCTGTTCGTCGATCACGACCATGGCCAGATTGCGATAGGCCACCTTGTCCTGGAAAATCGCGTGGGTTCCGACGACTATGTCGATGCTGCCATCGAGCAGCCCCATCAGCGTCCCCTCGCGTGCCTTGCCCTTGTCGCGCCCCGTGAGGAGCGCGACCTGCGCTCCGGTCGGCTCCGCCATGCGGCGCAGGCTTTCGTAGTGCTGGCGGGCGAGGATTTCAGTCGGCGCCAGTAAGGCGGCCTGCGCCCCTGCCTCCACCGCGATCAGCATTGCCTCAAGCGCGACGACCGTCTTGCCCGCACCGACATCGCCCTGGAGCAGGCGCAGCATGGGGGCTTCCTGCGCCATATCGCCTTCGATTTCGGCAATGGACCGCTTCTGCGCACCCGTGAGCGGGAACGGCAGGTCCAGCTTTCCGCGATAGCTGCCATCGCCCTGCAACGGCTGGCCTTTGCGTTTGCGGTTGTCCGCGCGCACCAGCATCAGCGCCAGCGCATTGGCCAGCAATTCGTCGTAAGCCAACCGGTCGCGCGCCGCCTTGTGTTCGCCCTTGTGCGCAAGGCGCATGGCCTCCTGCCAGGCGGGCCAGTCATGCTTGTCGACCTGCGTCGGCTCGATCCATTCCGGCAAGTCGGGACAGCGATCCAGCGCCTGCCCGACCAGCCCTGCGACTTTCGGCTGCGTCAGGCCTTCCGACAGGCGATAGACCGGCTCGCACAATCGCTGGAGAGTATCGCCGCCCTCCTCCACCACATGGTCGGGATGGACCATCTGGAGCATATCGCCATACCGTTCCAGCTTGCCCGCTACCCAGCGGGTCTCGCCCACCGGGAGCTGCTTCTTCGCGGTATAGGAAGCGCGGCCGAAATAGGTGATCGCCAGCACATTGCCGATGCTGTCCTGCGCCAGAACACGGTAAGGCGCGCGCGGCGACCTGCCGCCGCGATGTTCTGTCACCGTCAGGCGAATGACGATGTTTTCGCCCTCACCCGCTTCATCCAGCGTTTCGACCGCGCGGCGCGTGACGAAGCGATCCGGCAAGTGATAGGCGACATCCCTGATCCGGGTGAGCCCAAGCTTCTCGAGCGGCTTCTTCAGCTTCGGACCCACGCCGTCCAGCGTGTCGGTTTCGGCAAACAGGGGATTGAGCACGTCGGGCCGCATAGTGATTTGCGCTATAGCCGCTTGCGCGCATTTGGCGAGTGCCCTACCCGCGCAGCCATGGCAGAATTGCTCACCTTCGACGGCAGGAAACAGCGCGCCCGGTTTCGCGCCTGGCACCGCGGCACCCGCGAAGCAGACTACATGATCGGCGGTTTCTTCGACCGGTATCACGCCGATTGGGGCGCGGAAGAGCTTGGCTGGTTCGAGGCGCTCCTCGAAGAAGACGACGTCGACGTGATGGCATGGGCGCTTAAGACCCAGCCCACACCGCCGCGTTTCGAAGGCCCGCTGATGGCCAAGATGCAAGAGCTCGATTACGTCGATATTCCGCGTTGAGCGCGCAATAGTGCGTTGACGGGAACACGCGGCGCGTTATCGCGCTGTCCCTTCAATGCCCGACCTTTCCCGCATCCTCAAAGCTCGCCAGCCTCTGACGCTGGCCCAGGTGGCGCGCGGCGCGCAGCCGCTGGTAATGGCCGACCTCGCGCGGGCCAGCACCGGACGCGCGGTTTTCATCGCGCCCGACGATGCGGCGATGAGAGCCGTGACGGATGCCGCGCATTTCTTCGCGCCGGAACTGGAAGTCATCGAATTTCCTGCGTGGGATTCGCTCCCCTATGACCGCGCAAGTCCGGCGCTCTCGGTCAGCGCGAAACGCCTGGCCGCCCTGCACCGCTTGCAGACGGGCAAGGCGAACGCCCAGCTGGTCGTCACAACCGCAAATGCCGTGCTCCAGCGCGTGCTTACGCCGTTTCGCATTCGCGAGAGCGTGCGCGAGTTCAAGCCCGGCACCGAGATCGGGCGCGAAAGCCTGTCGCTGCTGCTCCAAAAGCAGGGCTACAGCCGCACTGACACCGTTATCGACAAGGGCGAATACGCCATCCGCGGCTCAATCGTGGACGTGTTCCCCTCCGGCATGGACGAGGCGCTGCGCCTCGATTTCTTCGGCGACGAGCTGGAATCGCTGCGCAGCTTCGATCCGAATACGCAGATGAGCACCGGGCGGCTGGGCAATCACTTGCTGCTGCCCGCCAGCGAGGCGCTGCTCGACGAAGACAGTATCAAGCGTTTCCGCAGCCGGTATCGCGAAATGTTCGGCGCAAATGCGACGCAGGACCCGCTTTACGAAGCGGTCAGCGACGGCCGGCGGCTTGCGGGGATGGAGCACTGGCTCCCGCTGTTCGAAGAGCGCCTGACGACGCTGTTCGATCACCTGGGTGACGACGATCTGGTCGTGATCGACCAGGCATCGCTCGCCGCTGCGGAAGAGCGCATCGGCGATGTGTCCGATTATTACGAGCAGCGCACGGCGACCACGGGTCAGGCCAAGGGCAATTACCGACCGCTCAAGCCCGAAGCGCTTTACCTTACGCACGACGAATTCAAGACCGCCCTGGCCGACGCCCCCGCCCACCGCGCGACGCCCTTCGACGAGCCGGAGAGCGAGAGCGTCGTCGGCTTCGGCTTCCGTTCGGGACGCGATTTCGCACCCGAGCGGGCACGCGGCGACAATGTCTATCCGGCGCTTGCCGATCACCTCAAATCGCTCGGCAATGCGGGCAAGCGTCCGCTGCTCGCGACCTATTCGACCGGCAGCCGTTCGCGCATTGCCTCGATCCTCGAAGAAGCGGGCCAGCCTGTCGCGCTTGCGGACAGCTGGCAGGAAGCGCTGGGACTGTCGGCGAAAGGCAAGCCAGCCGCAATGGTGCTGCCGCTTGAGGCCAGCTTCGCCAATGACGAGATGGAACTGCTCACAGAGCAGGACATTCTCGGCGACCGCCTCGTGCGCCGCAAGAAGAAGCGCAAGGACGCCGACGCCTTCCTGGCGGAACTTCAGGCGCTCTCCGTTGGCGACCTGATCGTCCACACCGAGCACGGCATCGGCAAGTATCTCGGCCTCGAACCGATCGCGGTGGGCAAGTCGAAGCACGACTGCGTCCAGCTCGAATATCGCGGCGGCGACAAGCTGTTCATCCCGGTCGAGAATATCGACGTACTCAGCCGCTATGGTTCGTCCGAAGAAGCGGTCCAGCTGGACCGGCTCGGCGGCGAGGCATGGCAGAAGCGCCGGGCGCGCCTGAAGGAACGTATCCGCGAGATCGCGGGCGAACTCATGCAGGTTGCAGCCCAGCGCGCGCTCAAGAAAGCGCCGGTGCTGGAAGTGGAGGAAGGACCCTACAACCAGTTTCTCGACCGCTTCCAGTACGAGGAAACCGACGATCAGGACCGCGCCATCGCCGACGTGCTGTCGGACCTCGAAAGCGGCAGGCCGATGGACCGGCTGGTGTGCGGCGATGTCGGCTTCGGCAAGACCGAGGTCGCGCTGCGCGCCGCATTCGTCGCCGCCATGAACGGACAGCAGGTCGCCGTGGTCGCCCCGACCACCCTCCTCGCCCGCCAGCATTTCGAGAACTTCAGCCAGCGCTTCAACGGCTTCCCGCTCAAGGTCGGCCGCCTGTCGCGCCTCGTTTCCGCCAAGGAAATGAAGGAAACGCGCGAGGGGCTGGAGAAAGGCGATATCGACATCGTCGTCGGCACCCATGCGATCCTGTCGAAGAACACCAAGTTCAAGGAACTCGGCCTCGTCATCGTCGACGAGGAGCAACGCTTCGGCGTCACGCACAAGGAAAAGCTCAAGCAGCTGCGCGCGGACGTGCATATGCTTACCCTGACCGCCACGCCGATCCCGCGCACCTTGCAGATGGCGATGACGGGCCTGCGCGAACTTTCGACCATCCAGACCCCGCCCGTCGACCGGCTGGCAGTACGTACTTACGTGATGGAATGGGACGACATGGTGATGCGCGAAGCCCTGCTGCGCGAACACCATCGCGGCGGGCAGAGCTTCATCGTCGTGCCCCGCATATCCGATATGGAGGCCATTTCGGACTGGCTGCACGAGAACGTGCCCGAAGTGAAATTCGTGTCCGCACACGGCCAGATGAGCGCAGGTGAAATCGAAGAGCGCATGAGCGCGTTCTACGAAGGCAAGTACGATGTCTTGCTCGCGACCACGATCGTCGAAAGCGGTCTCGACCTTCCGAGCGCGAACACGATCATCATCCACCGTGCCGATATCTTCGGGCTGGCCCAGCTATACCAGCTGCGCGGCCGCGTTGGTCGCGCGAAGCTTCGCGCCTACGCCTATCTGACGTACGAGAAGGACACGCAGCTTTCCGAAGTCGCAGAAAAACGCCTCAAGGTACTCGGAGATCTCGACAGCCTCGGTGCAGGCTTCCAACTCGCCAGCCACGACCTCGACATCCGTGGGGCCGGTAACCTCCTGGGCGACGAGCAGTCGGGCCATATCCGCGAAGTCGGCTTCGAACTCTACCAGTCGATGCTGGAAGACGCGATTCTTGCTGCCAAGGCCGGCGAGATGGGCCTAGAAGCCAAGCCGGAGACCGTCAGCCCGCAGATCACGGTCGATGCCCCGATCATGATCCCCGAGGAATACGTCCCCGACCTGGCGGTACGCATGGCCCTGTATCGCCGCCTCAACGACGCCGAAAATGCCGCCGAGATCGAGGCGCTTGCCGCCGAGATGATCGACCGTTTCGGCCCGCTGCCCTCGGCCACGGAGAACCTCGTCAGGCTGATCAGGATCAAGCTGCAGGCAATCGAAGCCAATATCGCCAAGATCGATGTCGGCGCCGCAGGCACGCTGGTTACCTTCCACAAGGATAACTTCCCCGACGGCCCCGGCCTCATCGCCTATGTCGATCGTCTCCAGGGCACCGCAAAACTGCGGCCGGACATGAAGCTGGTGATCAGCCGGGTCTGGAGCTCGCCGGAAAGCAGGCTCAACGGCCTGTTCCAGCTGACAAAGGGCCTGTCCGGGATCGCGCGCAAGGCTCGCAAGCGCGAGAAAGCCTAGCTCCGGGCGAGAAAATCGAATTCCGTGGCGGTCATCGGCTCTGCACGCAGGAAACCCTGATAATACTCGCAGCCTTCCCGGGCGCAGAAATCACGCTGTTCCTCGGTTTCGATGCCTTCGACCAGCACGCTAAGGTCGAGCGCGCGGGCCATACCCATAATCGCCCGGAAAACCGCCTGGTCGCGTTCGTCGTCGAACACGCCGTCCATCATGGACCGGTCGAGCTTGATGCAGTCGAGAGAGAGGACCTTGAGGTAGCGGAAATTGCAAAAGCCTGCGCCGAAATCGTCGAGCGCTATGCGGCAGTCGAGCAGTTTCAGCTGATCGAGCACGCTCTTCACCCGGTCGAGATCGCCGAGCAGGACCTGTTCGACGATTTCCAGCGTAACCCGCTCCATCGGAAAGCCGACGGAATCGGAAAGCCGCGCAAAGTCGAGAGCGAAATTGTCTACCGCAAGATCCGCAGGCGTAATATTGAGCGACAGGCGAAGGCCTTCGGGCCAGCTGCGCGCACCCTGCAGCGCACGCTCTGCGATATGGCGGGACAGCTGTGCAGTGTGGTCGGCCCGCTCGGCAATTTGGAACAGGGCACCTGCCCCGACCTTCCCGATGACCGGATGATGCCACCGGGCCAGCGCCTCTGCGCCGATCATCGCGTCGTCTGCCAGCGAGAATTGCGGTTGGAAGAGAATCTCGATTTCGTCGCGATCGATCGCAGCCAGCAAGTCGGCCTCCAGCTCGTGGCTGGAGCGCTTGCCCTGCGCCACGACTCCGCTCGACCAGGCGATGCGCGATCCGGCGGACTGACGGTTGCGCTCTGCCAGTTCCGACAAACGATCGAGGATCGTGTCGGCATCGTCATGCTCGCTCGCACGCATCAGCGCGACACGCGGCCATAGCCGCAGGTTCGATCCGCCTTCCGGGTTCACGATAGGTCCGGCAATCGCGTCGGCCAGGGCCTCGGCTAGCCATTGCCAGCGTTCGCGGCTGCATTCTTCGCGCGCAAGCAGCATGAAATTTCCGCCGTTGAGCCGCGCGGCGAGCCAGACGCCGCTTTCCAATTCATCGGACGCGAAATGGCGGATGCGCTGGGCGACTTCGACAAGGGCTACGTCGCCGGCGCTTTCACCGAAGGCAACGTTGACGGTGTCGATCCGGCCGATCGTGATCAGCATCGCGTGGATCGGGCAGGTTCCGCCCGGTTCTGGCCATTCCGACTGCCAGCGCGCGACCGTCCGGCGCAGTTGCGCCGGGTCGGCAAGGCCCGTCAGGATGTCCTTCGTTTCGTCCATAATCGTTTCATCTGCGCGACCCATTGACCCTGCTTATCCACTCGCGCGGCAAATATTGCCAGAATTTCCGCATTTGTTGCCAAATGGGACGCTCGCCCATAGGGGTTCGCTTCAAGGGCCGTCCGGTGGATGGCTGAAAACGGGACAGGCAATGGCCGACTATAACCGACTGGCACTCTTGGTATCGGATTCGGACCGCGCGCAGGAAGCTGCGGCGGAAGTCTACCGCCCCATGGCCGACTGGGTTCCAATCGAAGAGGCGGACGCGGTTGTCGTCCTTGGCGGTGACGGGTTCATGCTCCAGAGCCTGCATTCCATGCTCGATACAGGGCGGATCATTCCGGCCTATGGCGTGAACCTGGGCACCGTCGGTTTCCTGATGAACCGGAACCGCCAGCCGGACAAGCTGCTGAGCCGCCTTGCGCGCGCCAAGGAGCTGAACATCAGCCCGCTGGCGATGGAGGCGGAAACGCAGGACGGGCGGACGGAACGGTTCTGCGCCATCAACGAAGTGTCGCTGCTGCGTGAAACCCGCCAGACCGCCAAGATCGAGGTACTGGTGGACGGCAAGGTGCGGATCAAGGAACTTGTCTGCGACGGTGTCCTGCTTTCGACCCCTGCCGGTTCGACCGCCTACAATTTGTCTGCGGACGGGCCGATCCTGCCGCTGGATTCGCAGCTCCTCGCCCTCACCCCGATTTCCGCGTTTCGTCCGCGCCGCTGGAAGGGCGCGATCCTCCCGGATCGCAGCTGCATCACCTTCCGCGTGCTTGAATCGGAGAAGCGCCCCGTTGCCGCCGTTGCCGACCAGCGCGAGCTTCGCGACGTCGCCGAAGTCCGGCTGGAGATCGCGCGCGACAAGACCCTGACGCTGCTGTTCGATCCTGGCCACACGCTCGACGAACGCATTGTGGCCGAGCAATTCCAGGTCTGAAAAGCGGCGCCGGCCAAGGCACCGGCAATTTTTTGCAAAACCCCGCTTGCCAAAGCAAATCCCCGCCCATATAGGCGCACCCCTGCCGTACAGGCTGCTCCCCGATAGCTCAGCGGTAGAGTAGGTGACTGTTAATCACTTGGTCGTTGGTTCGAATCCAACTCGGGGAGCCACTTTTCTCTTACAATCCAAAGAGTAGGCGCGCGCCCACCCACGCGGTGAGCGCGGCTGTGCCCCATCGTATCCAGCGCTGGGGAAGGTATTTGAGCGCGAGCAGGCTGCCGATCTGCCCGCCTATTGCTACCGCGACGAGCAGCGGCAGGCCCACGTCCAGCGCCGCAACGAACCTGCCATCGCCCCCCTTCAGTATCTGGCCTGCCAGCCCGAAGAGCGAATTCACAAGGATGAAGAGGCTGGCTGTCGCGGCGATGGCGCGTGCCGAATTCCATTTCAGCAGGTGCAGCAGCGGCGCGAGGAAAATGCCTCCTCCGATCCCAACAAGTCCTGCCAGATACCCGAGCGGCGCAGCGAACAGCCAGGCCCACATCCCGCGATTCCGCGATTGCCGCTCCATGTCGCGCACCGGCAACAGCATGGTCACCGCGGTCAGTAGCAGGGCCGCACCGAGCAGCGTCAGGAACGCCGTCTCCGATATCGGGGTCAGCCCTCCGAACAGCGCGGCAGGGGCGGCAATTGCGGTGAGCACACCAGCCTGACGCCACGGCGTCACCCCCGCCCTCCCAAAGCGAATGGTACTTCCAGCGACTACCACGATGTTACACGCGAGCGCGATCATCGGGAGGATGCGGTAATCTACGCCCGACAGCGCCAGCAACGCATTATAAGTCGACCCACCGCCGAAACCGACACTTGCGTAGAGCAAGGCTGTGACAAAAAACGCGATGAGGAGCGGCACCATCGCAATCACCTAGACCGCGTGCCTGTTCGCATCTAGCCTTTGAATTAGGAAGGGGATCGAATGACGGCGGACGACATCGAACTGGGCGACGGACTCGTGCGCGCCAAGGCAGAAGAAGGCGGCCTCGTCGGCGACATTACGGCCGAGGCATTCCGCAACGACCCCTTCAATCTCTGGATGCTCGGCCGCTATCCGGCCATCCGTGCGCTGTTCCGCCATCAGGCGAAGCGCATCTACGTGCCCCGGGGCTTCGTTTACCGCGCAGGGGAGGACGGCGCGTGCATGTGGGCGCTGCCCGGAACGGATACGCTTTTCACCCGCCTGGACTATTACCTCTTCGCGCTGCCGACGCTGGTCTACAGCGGGCCGGCGGCCATCGCGCGTGCAGTGAAGACCGGGGAGGCAATGGAGAAGAGCCACCCGACCTTCCCCCATGCATACCTGTTCAGCATCGGCGTAAGGCCCGAAAAGCAAGGCACGGGCCTTGGCCGCAAGCTGATCCAGCCCGTGCTGGATGCGTGCGACCGTGCGCAGATGCCCGCTTATCTGGAAAATTCGAACCCGGCGAATACCGGGTTCTATGCCTCGTGCGGGTTCGAGCCCGTTGGCGAGATCAGGCCGACGCCGGACGCGCCTCCGCTGGTGCCGATGCTCCGCCAGCCCCGCCGCTCATAGCGACGGGGCGGCAGGGCGATCAGGCTTTCGCCCCGACCGAACCGTGGCAATGCTTGTACTTGCTGCCCGAACCGCAGGGACACGGCGCGTTGCGGCTGATTTCCATGCCTGCGAAGGGATTGTCGTGCGAGGATGCACCACCCGGGCTAGCGGCCGCGCGCGGGCTTCCGGCAAGCGAACCGAACAGGTCGGCGCGGCTTTCCGAACCGTCGCCATCGGCCGAGTTGTCGGCCCCGGTGAGCGGATCGATATGGCCGGTGAGGAAATCGGGCAGTTCCGGCAATTCGACTGCCGGTAGCGGAGCGGGCTCTGCCAGTTCGATGCGCAGCAGCTTGGCTGTTACGTCTTCGCGCAGATTGTCGAGCATGCGCTGGAAGAGCGCAAAGGCTTCCTGCTTGTACTCGTTGATCGGCTGCTTCTGGGCATGGGCACGCAGCCACACGACCTGGCGCAGGGCGTCGAGGGTGGAGAGGTGTTCTTTCCACTGGTGGTCGAGTTCCTGCAGCAGCAGGCTCTTCTCGATACGGCGCCACAAGCCTGGGTCGGCATTGGCGATCTTCGCGTCCATGCGGCCGTCGGCCTCGGCGAGGATGCGCTCTTCGATGATCTCCGGCTCGATCTGGTCTTCTTCGAGCCAGTCTTCGAGCGGGAAGCTCATGCCGAAGGCCTCGTCGAGACGCGTTTTGAGTCCTTCGACGTTCCACTGTTCGGGATAGGATCCGGGCGGGCAGTTCTCCGAAACGATGGCGTTGATCGCATCGTGTCGCATGTCGACGACGACATCGTCCACCGCCTCGCTGTCCATTATCTCGGCGCGTTGTTCGTAGATGACCTTGCGCTGGTCGTTCATGACGTCGTCGTACTGCACGACCTGCTTGCGGATTTCGTAGTTGCGCGCCTCGACCTTCTTCTGCGCGGTCTCGATGGCCTTCGACAACCATTTCGAACCGATCGCCTCGCCATCTTCGAGGTTCGAGTTCATCATGCGGGCGAACAGCGTGTCCGGCCCGAAAATGCGCAGGAGATCGTCTTCCAAGCACAGATAGAAGCGGCTGAGACCCGGGTCGCCCTGACGACCGGCACGGCCGCGCAGCTGGTTGTCGATACGGCGGCTTTCGTGACGCTCCGTACCGAGGACGAACAGGCCGCCCGATGCGAGGACTTTCTCGCGTTCGGCGGCGACTTCTTCCTTGATCTTGGCGATCGCGGCGTCGCGCTCGGGGCCTTCCGGCATGTCGGCGAGCTCTTCCTCAACCCGGAACTCGACGTTACCGCCGAGCTGGATGTCGGTCCCGCGGCCAGCCATGTTGGTGGCGATGGTCACGGCGCCGGGACGACCGGCCTGCGCGACGATGTGCGCCTCACGCTCGTGCTGGCGGGCGTTGAGGACTTCGTGAACGACGCCTTCCTTCTCGAGGAATTGGCTGAGCAATTCCGATTTCTCGATCGAGACCGTACCGACGAGTACCGGCTGGCCAATCTCGTTCTTTTCGCGGATAGCCTTTGCAATCGCGGCGAACTTGTCGAGCGTGTTCTTGTAGAACTCGTCGTCCTCGTCGATGCGCTGGACGGGTACGTTGGTCGGGATCTCGACCACGTTCATCTTGTAGATGTCCCAGAATTCCGCCGCTTCGGTGGCGGCCGTACCGGTCATGCCCGACAGCTTGGGATACATGCGAAAGTAGTTCTGGAAGGTGATCGAGGCGAGCGTCTGGTTCTCCGGCTCGATCTTGACGCCTTCCTTGGCTTCCACCGCCTGGTGAAGGCCGTTCGACCAGCGGCGCCCGTCCATCATGCGGCCGGTAAATTCATCGATGATGACGACTTTCTCGTCCTTCACGATGTAATCCGTGTCCTTCTTGAACATGATGTTCGCTTTGAGCGCCTGGTCGAGGTGGTGCACGACCTGCGTGTTCTCGACGTCGTAGAGGTTGTCGGTTTCTAGGAGGCCGGTTTCCTTGAGCTTCTCCTCGATCGCGTCGGTGCCCTCTTCGGTCCAGGTAATGTTCTTCGTCTTCTCGTCCGCGTCGTACCATTCGGGATCGAGATCCTTCACGATGGCGTCGATGGAGACGTAGAGATCGGACTTGTCCTCCGTCGGACCCGAAATGATCAGCGGCGTTCGCGCCTCGTCGATCAGGATGGAATCGACCTCGTCGATTACGGCGAAATTGAAGGGGCGCTGCACCATCTGGCCGCGCTCGTGCTTCATGTTGTCGCGCAGGTAATCGAACCCAAATTCGTTGTTCGTACCGTAGGTAATGTCCGCGCCATAGGCGTCGCGGCGCTCCATCTCGTTGAGGTTCGGCACGATCACGCCGATGGTCAGGCCGAGGAACTGGTGCAAGCGGCCCATCCATTCCGCGTCGCGGCGGGCGAGGTAATCGTTGACGGTGACAACGTGGACGCCCTTGCCCTCGATCGCGTTGAGATAGGTGGCAAGCGTGGCGACCAGCGTCTTACCTTCACCGGTCCGCATTTCCGCGATTTCGCCGCGGTGGAGCACGATGCCGCCGACCATCTGCACGTCGAAGTGGCGCATGCCGAGGACGCGAACCGAGGCCTCGCGCACGGTCGCGAAGGCTTCGGGGAGGATGTCGTCCAGCGTCTTGCCGTCTTCCAGCTGGGCGCGGAACTTGTCCGTCTGGGCACGCAGTTCGTCGTCGGAAAGCTCCTGAAGCTGAGGCTCCAGCGCATTGATTTCATTAACGATCTTGCCGATCGACTTGACGTAGCGTTCGTTGGACGAACCGAAGAGGGATTTGGCGAGAATCTTGAACATGGTGGGGCGCAGGCCTCGAATGAGCGAGCTGGAATGCTGGCGAATTAAGAGAAAATGCCCGCGCACCATCGTTGGGTGCCGGGCATAAAACCGGATCTAATTGTCAGGAGTTATTCGTAAGCGCGGTCAGCGCCGAACATCACCGTGGGAATATAGATCGTGACCGGTTGCTGTTCCTTGCAGGGAGCCAGCTTGTCGGTCCGGGATTTCTGTTTGCGCTGCTTTTCCGAGCAGGGGGACTGCGCGTCCTTCGCATCGTCCTGGTCGGCGCGCTGTTCCACACCGATCCGCGTCGTGCCATCGAATGCCGCCTGTACGGGCGCACCCATGGCCGCAAGGCCGGTGAGAAGCGCAAGGAAGGCAAGAAGACGTCTGGTCATCGTCCGCCCTAGGTAATGCGTAATATGCATGGCGTCCACCCCGACTCCCTGTTTTCCCTAATTCGATGCTTGCCAGTATTTGGTGAATACAAGTTGAACTGCCATCAGTCGTCGTCGCTTAGCGGCAGCCGTTCGATTACATGAGTCAGCCGATACCGGCGCTGTTCGAGTGTTCCGTCATCGGCCCTTGGCGGCTCGAAAGTGGGCGCGACGTCGCAGGGATCAACAGACTCGTCGTCCGGCAGGCCTTCGACTTGGCACTCCTTTACCGACCCATCGCGATCGACGAGGTATTCGAGGATCACGCGGCGTTCTTTGGGCAGACTTGTCGCGCCCGGCAGGACGAAGCGAACCGACTGTTCGTATCGCGAGGCGATCGGGATGCCCTTCTCGTCGCGAGCAGGTTTGAACCGTGCGCGCTGCCTCAGCTTCTCGCAAGCGGTGCGATCAAGATCGGGAATGTCGCTGCTGACGATGATGCGACAGGCGCTGACCCGCCCGGACTTTTCGATCACCAGTTCCGTCACCACCCTGCCCTGCGTACCGCTTCGTGCCGCCCAGTTGGGGTAATCGGCGGTCGTCACCCAGGTGGCTGGATTTTCGGTCGGCTGCGCCTTTTCCGCAGGCTCTATCGGCAGTATCCGGACCGGCCGGACTGTATCGCTTTCTTGCGCCACCGCGGGTGCGGATACTGTTACAGCCAGAAGCGTGATGAATTTATACATTGCGACCCCTTCCGTATCTGCCAATCGATAAGAACTCACCGCCGCAAATACATTGGGCGAGGTATCGCGCGATACGGCTTGACGCAACCCGTCATGCGAATAAGCCACAAGCCATGGATTTAACCCCTTCCCCGCTCGCCCGGCCCTTTCCCGACATGCCGCCGATTGCCGGTGCCGAGCTGCGCGTGGCCCGCGCACGCTACAAGAATTGGGACAGGGCCGACCTTACCTTCGCCAAGCTATCGCCGGGCACAAGCATCGCAGGCGTCTTCACCAGCAGCGCCTGCGCGTCGAGCGAAGTCGAACTGGGGCGCGAGCAGGTAAAGCTCGGACAGGCGCGCGCACTTGTGGTCAATGCGGGCAATTCCAACGCCTTTACCGGTATCCGCGGGCGTGAGGCCGTCGAACAGATCATGGCGCAGGTCGCCGAGGCCCTCGATTGCAAACCCAGCGAAGTGCTGGTTTCCTCGACCGGCGTCATCGGTGTTCCCTTGCCGAAGGACAAGGCCCGCAAAGGCATCGCCGCGGTTCTTGAGGCCCCGCCCTGTAGCTGGGAAGAGGCAGCGCAGGCGATCAGCACGACGGACACTTTCACAAAGGGCGCTCACGCAGCGGCAATGCTCGGGGAAACCCGCGTCGAGATGTGCGGCATCATCAAGGGCAGCGGCATGATTGCGCCCGACATGGCCACCATGCTCGGATACATTTTCACCGATGCAGCTGTCGCCCCCGCTTTCCTTCAGGAAATGCTTTCCAGGGCCAATGCGGAGACGTTCTCGTGCATCACTGTCGATGGTGACACTTCCACCAGCGACACGGTCCTTGCCTTCGCAACGGGCAAGGCCGGCAACGCCGAACTGGCGTCCTGGGACGATGCGGGTGCAGATGCGTTCTACGCCGCCCTGCTTTCCGTTTGCCGCGAGCTAGCGCAATTCGTCGTGCGCGATGGTGAAGGGGCGCAGAAGCTTATCGAAATTGCCGTCACCGGAGCAGTCAGCGACGACAGCGCTCGCCGGGTCGCCCTTTCCATCGCCAATTCGCCGCTGGTGAAGACCGCGATTGCAGGAGGGGATGCCAATTGGGGCCGGGTCGTGATGGCGGTCGGCAAGGCCGGGGAGCCGGCCGACAGGGACCGCCTGTCCATCGGGTTCGGCGGCGTGTGGGCGGCCAGAGATGGGCAACCCCTGGCGGACTACGACGAGGCGCCCGTCGCAAAACACCTCGAGGGCCAAGAAGTACGGATGGATGTCGACCTTGGCATGGGTGATGGCAAGGCCACCGTGTGGACCTGCGATCTGACGCATGGCTACATCTCGATCAACGCGGATTACCGCTCTTGAATGCGCTAGACCGCCAGATCAGGTCTTTGATGGAGCGCGTAACCGACGCGGCGATCCTGCCGCGCTTCCGCAACCTGACCTCCGGCGATGTCGAGGACAAGGGCGGCAACGATCCGGTGACCATCGCCGACCGTGATGCCGAAAAGCGGCTTCGCGAAGCTCTCTACGCCCTTGAACCCGGCCTTGCCTTCGTCGGAGAGGAGGCAGCGCACGATGATCCGGCAACGCTCGACCGGTTGAGCGACGATTGCTGGATCGTCGATCCGGTGGACGGGACGCGCAATTTCGCTGCCGGTCATGCCCCTTTCGGAATGCTTATCGCACGGGCTAGCGGCGGCTTCACCCAATCGGGATGGATTTACGATTGCCTGACCGGTCGCTTCTGCGCTGCCCACCGCGGCACAGGCGCTTTCGTGAATGGCGAAAAGGTCACGGCGAGGCCGTCGGGCCGCACACCGCCAGTTGCAGCAATATCGCTCGTCTACATGGACGATGCGCGCCGCGAAGCGACGAAGCGCCATATCGAGCCGAACTACGAACTCGTCGACATCCCCTACTGCGCGGCCGAGCAATACCCTCGCCTCGCTCTGGGCGAGAACGACGTCTCGATCTTCGAACGGACGCTCGCATGGGATCATGCAGCGGGTGCGCTATGGCTGGAGGAGGCCGGCGGCAAAGTCGCCCGGCCGGACGGGTCGGCCTATCGGGTGGACGAACATGGTCGCACGGGGCTCATCGGCGCATCGAGCCCCGGTCTGTGGGACGATCTGGCGACGCTCTATGCCGAAATGTGACGGTGATCTGACCGTCCCCGACAATCGGTGACTTCAAGGACGGGTTTCAAATAGCGCACCTTCATCCTACATTCGCAAGGCAGCTATCGAAGGAATATTCGTGACCTTAGGCAATGCTCCCGGTTCCGGCGATGACGCCGAAACGAACGATGCAGGCGTGGATGCGCCCGTTGCGCCGCAAGCGGCGGAGGAGCGCTACACCAATCGCGAACTGTCCTGGCTCAGCTTCAACCGTCGAGTCCTCGCGGAAAGCGAGAACGAGCGATATCCCCTCCTCGAACGCCTGCGTTTCCTGTCGATTTCCAGCAGCAATCTGGACGAATTCACGACGGTCAGGATCGCCGGCCTCGAAGGTCAGGTCCAGCGCGGTATCGAAACCACGGGGATCGACGGTCTCAGTCCACGGCAACAGCTCGATGCGATCCGCGAACAGGTCCTGGGGCTGGAAGATCGCCAGCAGGAAAGCCTTGAAGTCCTGCGGGACCTGCTGGCTAGCGAAGGCATCTTGATCGCGACGGTCAACCAGTTGGACCGCAAGGCGCAAACTTACCTCAAGGATTATTTCACTACCGACATCCTGCCGCTGATCACCCCGCAGGCGATCGACCCGTCACACCCCTTCCCCTTTGTGGCGAGCGGCGGGATGGGCGTGCTGTTCCGCCTCAAGCGCGGCAAGCGCAAGGGCGAGCTGGTCGAAATGGTGCTGATCCCGTCGGGCGTTCCGCGGTTCGTCCGCGTTCCGGGTGAACTGGCGATCTACGTCGCGATCGAGCAATTGGTGACCCAGTTCGCGGACCAGCTTTTCCCGGGTTTCAAAATCCTCGGCGACGGCGTTTTCCGCGTTCTTCGCGACAGCGATATCGAGGTCGAGGACGAGGCGGAAGACCTCGTTCGCTATTTCCGCACCGCCATCCAGCGGCGACGCCGTGGCCGCGCAGTCATGCTGGAACTCGACGACGAGTGCGACGCTTCCGCCGAAGCGCTCTTGCGTGAGCACTTCGATGTCGATGCCGCGATGATCGTGAAAACCGGAGGCATGCTGGGGCTTCACGACCTGTCGTCGATCTGCAACGAGCCGCGCCCCGACCTCAAGTTCACACCCTTCTCCCCGCGCTATCCCGAACGCGTTCTGGCCCATGATGGCGATTGCTTCTCCGCAATCCGGGAAAAGGACATCGTCATCCACCACCCCTATGAAAGCTTCGAAGTGGTGGTCGATTTCCTGCACCAGGCCGCGGTCGATCCAAGCGTCGTCTCGATCAAGCAGACGCTTTACCGCGCTGGCGACCAGTCGCCCGTGATCGCCGCCCTCGTCGAGGCTGCGCAGAACGGCAAGGCGGTGACTGCGGTGGTCGAATTAAAGGCGCGTTTTGACGAAGAGCGTAACCTGCGCTGGGCCAACGAGCTGGAGCGTGCCGGCGTCCAGGTCATCTACGGCTTCACCGAATGGAAGACCCACGCCAAGGTCAGCCTTGTCGTCCGCCGCGAAGAGGACGGCTACCGCACCTACTGCCATTTCGGAACCGGTAACTACCACCCGGTCAATGCGCGCATCTACACCGATTTGAGCTACTTCACCGCTGACGCTGCCCTGGGCCGCGATGCCGCCAAGATGTTCAATTTCATCACCGGATACATCGAGCCCGACCGCCTGGAGAAGATCGCCGTTTCCCCCATCGGGATGCGCCAGAAGCTGTATGATCTGATCGACGTCGAAATCGCCAACGCCAGGGCGGGCAAGCCTTCCGGCATCTGGGTGAAGATGAATTCGATCACCAATCGCGAACTGATCGACAAGCTCTACGAAGCGAGCCAGGCTGGCGTGGAAATCCGCATGGTCGTGCGCGGGATCTGCTCGCTACGCCCGGGCATTCCGGGCATGAGCGAGAACATCAGTGTGAAATCGATTATCGGGCGCTTCCTGGAACATGGTCGCCTGTGGGCCTTCGCAAACGGCAAGGAACTGCCAAGCCGCCAGGCGAAGGTGTACCTGACAAGCGCCGATGCAATGAGCCGCAATCTCGATCGCCGCGTGGAAGTCCTGGTACCGGTCACCAACAAGACGGTGCACGACCAGCTTCTCGGCCAGGTGATGCTCGCCAACATCCTCGACACCGAGCAGGGCTGGAGCCTCGATTCCAATGGCCAGTATGAGCGGATGCGCAAGGGCGAGGACGGGTTCAACTGCCACGAATACTTCATGTCTAACCCTTCGCTGTCAGGTCGTGGATCGGCTCTGCAAAGCCATGAGGTTCCCCGATTGACCCTTACCGGAGCGCGCAAATGACTTCAGTGAAGACAAGCGGCGCCAAGTGGCAGCGGCGCCTCCTCCATCCGCCCCGCGCCGTGATCGATATCGGGTCGAACACCGTACGCCTCGTCCTTTACGAAGGCACCGCACGTGCCCCGGAGACAGTTTGGAACGAAAAGGTCGCTGCACGGCTGGGTCGCGATCTATCGGAAACGGGCCGCATTCCCGACGAAGCCATGGACGAGGCGCTGGCCGCTCTCGAACGCTACGCGCTCATCATCCGGGACCGCGGCATCGACAATGTCCAAACCGTAGCCACCGCTGCCGCACGCGATGCGAAAAACGGCGCGGAATTCCTGTCGCGCGTCGAAGCGCTTGGCCTGTCGCCTCGCCTCCTGACCGGCGAAGAAGAGGCCTGCGCATCGGCGTTCGGCGCGATTGGGGCCTTTCCCGGCACTCACGGCATGGTCGCGGACCTTGGCGGTGGAAGTCTCGAACTGGTGTCGATCGGTGATGGCGAGTGCAAGGACGCTGTCAGCCTGCCCTTCGGAACCCTGCGCCTGCCGGCACAGCGCGCCGCCGCGGATGACTTCGGCGCGACGGTGCATGAAGCGCTTTCGCAAGTGGGCTGGGCGTCGAACCACGGCGGGCCGCTATACATGATCGGCGGCACTTGGCGTGCGCTGGCTCACTACGCCATGCGCGACAGCGATTATCCGCTGACCGATCCGCATGGATTTTGCCTCTCGGTTGAAGACGCAAGGAAACTGGCTGCCGATCTCGTCGATGCCGATCCCGACGAATTGGTGCAGATTTCCGGAATCTCGGACATGCGCGCAAACTATCTTCCGGATGCTGCTGCACTCCTCCAACCGCTGCTGGCCGAATTGAAGCCGGAGCAGCTCGTTTTTTCCAGCTGGGGTATTCGTGAAGGTCTGCTGTTCAGCCAGCTGTCCGACATTACCCGTTCGCTCGACCCCTTGCTCGCGGGCGTTCACGCCTTCGCAGAGCCACGCGATGCGCCGATCGTCGACGCTACCCGCATCGTGGGATGGACTGTCGACCTCGCCAATGGCGCGGGGAAACGGAACGAACGGATCCGGCTTGCCGCTGCACAACTTGCCCTCGCGCTCCAGCGTGTGGAGCCGAATATGCGGGTCAACCACGCCACCGAATGGGCATTGGACAAGCGCTGGATCGATTGCGACGCGCGCGATCGGGCGATGATCTGTGCAGCATTGTTCGGCAGCCTCGGCCGCACAGCCCTTCCCGAAAAATTGCGGGTTCTGGCAAGCGACGAAGACCTACGCGAAGGCGTTACCTGGGGTCTGGGGTTCAGGCTGGCCCGCAGGCTCGGTGCCGGAGCGCGCACCGCGCTCGCCTCGAGCCGCCTAAGGCTGAAGAGGAAATCCCTCGTACTCTATCTCGACAACAGCCGCGCAGCGCTGGCCACATGGCCGCTGACCAAGGACTTCGAAATCCTGGCCGAATGGCTGGACCGCAAGCCCAAGATCAAGACGGGCGATTTCCACTTCGAGAACGATCTCGAGGAAGAAGATGAAGAAGAGTAGGCCCTAGTTCGCTGTCGCAGGCGCGGCGAGCGGGAAGAAGGGAATGCGAACCTCGAATGGCGAGCCGTCTTCGCGGTGGAAAGTGTAGAACCCTTCCATCGACCCGAAAGCGGTTTCCAGCGGGCATCCCGAAACATAATCGTGACTTGCCCCCGGCGCGAGCGAGGGCTGTTCGCCAACGACACCTTCGCCATCGACATGCGCGACCATTCCGCGCGCATCGGTAATCCGCCAGTGACGGGTCTTCAGCTGGACGGTTTCGTGCGATCCGTTCTCGATCCGGATGTGATAGACCCAGAACCATTTGTCCGCATCGGGTTGGGACTGTTCCGGAAGGAAATTCACGGCGACCCTGACGGTGATCCCGTCGGTCGTGGCGGCGTGTTGAAATAGCTCCTTGATCACAGTGACAATCTAGGAATTGTGGCGCGATGGACAAGGTTTGGAAGGCGTCAAAACGGCATTTATCCGCCATTTTTTGATCCGGAAGGTCTCCACGGCTGAAAAACTATCGCGGACGACTGCCGGGTCGTTTTCGGAAGACCCTATGGTTAACATCGATTTACCGCGGTTCGCGACAAACTCTTAGCAAGGTCTGTTTTATCAGGGAGGCTGACGAATTCGACCACCGGGGGAAACAGGGATGCGTAGCCGTATCGGGACATTTCTGAAGCGCCTGAGAAAAGACGTCTCGGGCAATATCCTGCTCATGGCAGGAGCCGGAACCACGGCCCTCATCGGCGCGGCCGGGATCAGCGTCGACACCGTCCAGTGGTATCTATGGAAGCGCCAGATGCAGCAGGCGGTCGACACAGGCGCGGTCGCCGGCGCGCTCGCCATGTCGTTCGGCCGGGATCACAATTCCGCTGTAACGAGCGAAGTCGGGCGTACCGCCAACACAGCGCATACGATCGAACTGGTATCTACCCCGCCCACCTCCGGCGCATGGACGGGTGACAACGGCGCTATCGAAGTCGTAGCCACGACCAGCCAGGTTCTGGCGTTCTCATCCATCTTCCTCGACACCCCGCCGACCATCCGGACCCGCGCGGTCGCAACAGCGGTGGCGACGGGCAATCCTTGCGTTCGTGCCCTTGCAACGGACGGCACCGGGATCGAGGTGTTCGGTAATGCACAGGTCAACCTCGGCTGCCCGGTTTCTTCGAACTCTCCAGGAGGCGTTTCGGTCGACCTTGGCGGTTCGAGTTACTTGGACACCAATCTCGTGCTCAGTGTCGGCGGTATCGACTACGGCAGCAGCAACATACCTTCGGACACGGCGCTGGTCTCCTATGGCCTGCCGGTGGAAGATCCGCTCGCCGACCGCAACCTCACGTGGCACAACGACTGTCCGCAAAACAATTTCCGCGTCCGCCCGAGCGATACGACAACGCTGAATCCATGCCGTTACAACAACGGCCTGCGCATCCAGGGTACGGCTTATTTTAACCCCGGTGTCTACGTGATCCACGGTGGGACCTTCACCATCAACTCTGGTGCGCAGCTGCGCATGGCGCCGGGCACCACGGGCGGCGTCACCTTCGTTCTGACCGGCAACAGCGCAAACACGGTCGCGACCCTGTCGATCAACGGTAGTGCCGATATCGACCTCAAGGCCCAGACGATGTCCGAGGATCCGCTGTGGGGCGGCATCCTGTTCTACCAGGACCGAATTTCTTCCGACCTCAGCAACACGATCAACGGCGGGTCGAACATCAACCTTCACGGGGCGATCTATTTCCCCACCAGCGACCTCACCTACAACGGGGATTCCGCGCAGACGGCCCAGTGCCTGCTGATCGTGACAAATCGGATCAACTTCGGCGGCGCGAACAATATCGACAACAATTGCGATCCCGATCTCACCGCCATGAACACCCCTGCATTCACCATCCGGGTAGTGGAGTAAGCCATGCTGTTCCATTTCTTCCGCAAGCTTCGCGACGACATTTCAGGTGTCGGCTTCGTCGAGTTGGCCCTGACCGCTCCGCTGCTCGCACTCATGTTCCTTGGCATGACCGACCTGTCGATCATCGTGGCCTCGCGCATCGACCTGGAACAGGCAGCGCAGCGCACCACCGATCTCGCCTTGGCCAAGCGCCCGACGAGCACCGACACCAGCTACCTCGTCGCCGAAGCCATGGCAGCCAGCGGTCGGCCTGCGAGCGATGTCACCGTGACCTACATTCTGGAATGCAACGGCACGGTCATGAGCAGTTTCAACGATACCTGCGCGGCAGGCGAAGTACCGAAGCGCTTCGTCAGCGTTTCAATTATCGAGCCGGTCGCCACCGGGTTCAACTGGCGCGGCCTGGCCGGGATGTTCACGGGCGAGGTCGCTGCCTACGAAGGCACAACGGTGACCGGTGACAGCATCGTGAGGCTCCAATGAAGACTCTCGCCCAGCACCTTCGCCGCGATGACGCCGGCTCTTTCGGGGTGGAGTTCGCCATCGCATTGCCGGTGCTGATCGCCCTTATGATCGGCATCCTCAACTTCGGCCTTGTCTTCAACGCCAACGGTTCGATGCGCAATGCGATGGGTGAAGGCCTTCGCTATGCCAAGGTGGAACGCACTGCGAGCGATGCGGACGTGATCTCAGTAACGCGCCAGTCGCTCGTCGGGGTGGCCCCGAATGCCGTTCAGACGCTCACGTTCAATCGTGGCACTGCGAACAATACGGAAACCGGCACGATGACCATGTCGATCGTTATCCAGCCGATCATACCTTTCGCCCCGCTGCCACCGATCACGCTGACGCAGACGAAGTCGATCTACCTTCCGACCTGACCGGTCAGGGTTTCCCGCCCTTCAGATATTCCTCGATCTGCTCGAGGCGTTCCTTGCCGAACCACATTTCATCCCCGATGAAGAAGGTCGGTATGCCGAACGCGCCGCGATCCACCGCGGACTGGGTATTGTCCACCAGCTGCCGCTTTACTTCTGGGTCCTGCGCCGCCTGCAGGAAACGGCCGGCATCGAAGCCGCCCTCTTCCAGCACGCTGCCCACTACCTCTACGTCGCTGCAATCGATGTTCCGTTCCCAAACAGCCGGCTGGAACAGGTCGACCAGTCCCTGCATCTCCTCCTGGTTCGAGGCCGCCACCAATATACGCTGAAGCAGGATGGTGTTGAACGGCAGGTCGGGGTGCATCCGAAAGCCCGTCAGCCCATGCCGGTCGATAAAGCGCTGAAATTCGAGCGCTGCGTAAGGGACTTTCCCCTTCACATTCGCATCGCGCATCATCGGCGGTGAATTCCCCGTCAGCTTGTGCATCCCGCCGAGGAAAACCGGGGTGACTTGCAGGGTAGCGCCGGTTCGGGAGACGAGCTCCTTCAGTGGATACCAGGCGAGGTATCCATTCGGCGCCCCCAGATCGAGGATGAATTCTACGGTCTTGCTCATAGCCCGGCAGCCTTCAGCGCCTGGTCGAAATCTTCCTTGATATCCTCGACGTCTTCCAGGCCGACATTGATGCGCAGCAACCCTTCGGTCACGCCCATCTCGTCGCGCGCGTCCTGAGACATGCCAGCGTGGGTCGTACTGGCCGGGTGACACATAAGGCTGCGGGCATCGCCGATATTGTTGGAGATATCGACCAGTCGGAGGGCATCGAGGATGGCGAACGCCGTCGTCCGGTCACCGACATCGAATGCGAAAATCGGGCCGGTCGCGCTCATCTGACGCATCGCCAGTTCGTGGCGGGGGTGACTGGGCAGCCCGGGATGCAACATCTTGGGCACGCGCGCTTCGATGGACTTGCCAAGCTCGACGGCGTTTTCGCTTTGCCGATGGGCCCGCAGACTGAGCGTCTCCAGCCCCTTCAGGACGACCCAGGCATTGAACGGTGCGCAATTGGGCCCGGTGTTGCGCTGGAATGGCAGCAGCACTTCGTCGATCCACTCCTGCGAACCGCAAACAGCCCCTGCAAGCACCCTGCCCTGTCCATCCATCAGCTTCGTCGCGCTGTAAGCCACCACATCCGCGCCGAAGTCCATCGGTCGTTGAAGCACGCTCGTGGCAAAGGCGTTGTCGACGACCGTCGTGATGCCATGCGCCCGGGCAACCTCGCAGACATGGGCAAGATCGACCACGTCGAGCGTGGGGTTCGCTGGCGTCTCGAAGAAGAATACCTTCGTATTCGGCCGAATTGCCGCCTCCCACGCATCGTCATCCGCACTGTCGACCACGGTGGTTTCGATCCCGAAGCGCGGGAGAAGGTGGTCGAGCAGCCAGCGGCACGAACCGAACGCCGCACGCGCACCGACGACATGGTCGCCGGCGGAAACCTGGCACAGCAGTGCAGTCGTCATGGCGGCCATCCCGCTTGCCTGGGCGCGGCAAGCCTCGGCCCCCTCCATCAAGGCGATGCGTTCTTCCAGCATTGCAACGGTCGGGTTCTGCAGGCGGGAATAGGTCATCCCCTCCGCCTCGCCCGCGAAACGATCGGCTACGGTCTGCGCATTGTCGTAGGTGTAGCCGGAGGTCAGGAACAGCGCCTCGCTCGTCTCGCCATGTTCGCTTCGCCAGGTGCCGCCGCGCACAGCCTGGGTGGCCGGACGCCAGTGGGAAGTGATCGAGCGGTCTGTGCCAGTGGTCTTTTTCATCGCTCGCGGGATAGCACGCGCACTGTCTGCCGCAAGCGGGTCAGCCTTCGAGGGCGGAAAGCCCCGCTTGGCCGAGCGCATCGCGCCCCACGGCCCTGAGCATTTGTGCTCCCTCGATTATCGTCAGGACGGCGCGGGCTCCTTCGCTCGGATCTGGATCGTCTGCGGGCAGGTGATCGACCACCCAGTCCAGCAACTGGTCCACGATCTTGCCTGCTGCATCCAGATAGGCCGCCTCGCCTTTTGCGCATCCGGCAACGATGTCCCACCACACCCGGAGAAAGGGCGCGAAGTCGGCCTGCCCGGTGATGTCGAAGACCGCCTTTGCGCACGCGCGACGCGACGAGGAGCGCTCGGCCGGGAATTGGCTATCCAGCGCAAGTGTGAACTGCACCGCCAGATAATCGAGCAAGGCGGTGACAAGCTGCTCCTTACTTCTGAAATGATACAGCAGCATCCGGTCGCTGGTACCGGCCGACTTGGCCAGGGGACGAAGCGACAAGCCCCCCAGCCCGCTTTGCAACACGTGGGCAGCGAGCGCGGGGAGCAGCGTATCCCGGGACATCCTGATCGCGTTCATGGGTGACTTGTAGCGGGCGCTACATAAAGCTACAAGTGTAGCGCCCGCTACAAACGACTCGGAGATTTTCAATGTCCGCCTTCGAAATCCTTGCTGCCGGCGGCCTCGCTTCGGCCGTTATCGCCCTCGGCTATATTCTCGCCGGCTCCCCGAAGATCGGCAGTGGCATACTGGCAGCTGCGCTGGCAGCCGGTTTCGCGGCATTCACCGCCGTCACGATCGCGCGCGAAGGCGTATTGCTGGTCTGGACCAATCACACGCAGAACCTCTGGGGCGTGCAGGTGTGGTGGGACCTGCTTTTCGCGGTGGTCGTAGCCGTTTTCCTTATCGCGCCCCGCGCGCGAGCCGCCGGGATGAAAATGGTCCCATGGCTGCTCTTCGTTGCCGCCACGGCCAGTATCGGTCTGCTTGCCATGGTGGCGCGCCTTTTCTGGCTGGAAGCACGCTTGGAAGAATGATGCGGGTTGCGGCGCGCTGCGCCGCTGCTTAAGCCAATGCGTGATGACGCGCGCACCCGAGCAGCCCCTGGACCCCCTTGGCTGGTGCGTCGCGCTGGCGCTTGGCTTCTGGCTCCTGCTCCTGTGGAACCTCGCCATCCCGAGCGCCCCTTATTTCGACGAGGTGCACTACGTGCCTGCCGCGCGCGAGATGCTCATGCTGGAGCAATTCAACAATCGCGAGCATCCCTTGTTCGGCAAGGAAATGATTGCGTTGGGCATCGCCGTCCTGGGTGATAATTCGTGGGGGTGGCGAATCCTTCCTTCGCTAGCGGGAACGCTCGCCCTGTTTGCCTCGATGCGGGCAGTATGGTTCGCGACGATGAGCCGGTACGCCGCGATCACATCGGGCATACTCCTCGCCACGGGATTTCACCTCTTCGTCCATTCGCGCATCGCCATGCTCGACATCTTCATGATCGCGGCGTTGGCGTCTGCTTTCTGGCAGTTGGCGGGCGCCATGCGAGAGCCGGAGACCGGCAGGTGGAGGCTTGCGCTGGCAGGCATTGCAATCGGCCTTGCGTTAGCCAGCAAATGGAACGCGGTGCCTGTCGCCATGGTACCAGGGCTTGCCTTCCTCGCGCTGCGCTGGAAAGCCGGACGCAGGCGCCTGCTTCTGTCCCGCCGCGGGATGCCGGTCCCCGGGATCACCCTGGCTGAGGCATTTGTCTGGCTCGCAGTGGTACCGCTGGCGGTCTATTGGCTAACCTTCTGGCCCGGCTACCAGTTCGACGTGGACGGCATCGAGAACGGTATATTGGCGCATCACCGCCTCATGCTCGACCTCCAGACGCAGGTGCTGACGAGGCATCCTTACGAATCCACCTGGCCGGAATGGATGCTCAACCTGCGGGCGATCTGGTATCTCTATGAAGAGGTCGACCAGGCCCAGCGCGGGGTGATGCTGGTCGGCAACCCGTTGACGATGCTGCTCGGCCTGCCGGCGGTCGTGTGGTGCGCGCTTCGCGGGGTGATGCGGCGCGAGGCTGCCCCCGGGGCGATCGCCATGCTGTATGCGGTCAGCCTCGGCCTCTGGCTGTTCGCCGAGAAATCCACCCAGTTCTACTACCATTATTTCCTGCCCAGCAGCTTCCTGCTTATCGCCCTCGCCCTTTCGCTCGACGATCTTTGGAAGGCGGGCTGGCGAAAAATGGCGATCGCGGTGCCAGCGGCAAGCGTGCTGGTCTTTGCGTTCTATTACCCGATACTGGCCGCAGAGCCGCTCGAACGGCCAGACAGCTTCGCGCTCTGGACGTGGATCGAGGGCTGGCGATAACGCCCTAGAACCGACCCCAAACGAAGCGGCTCGACAAGGCGTAGTTCCAGACCGACGCGATCGCTATCCCGATGAGGGCGGCCAGCATTTCGTGAAGGCCGCGCTGGAACAACATGGTGGCGATGGCCACATTCGCCACAGCCCCCACCGAACACGCTGCCACGAAGCTTGCCCAGCCGCGCAACAAATCGCCGGCCTTCCTGATGCGCCGATCCCTGTAGGTGAGAAAATTGTTGAGCCAGAAATTGAAAGTCATCGCTCCGAGTGTCGCGACAGTCTGGCTCCACGCGAAAGTTGCTCCTGCCAGGAGCAGCAACACATAAAGGATCGCCAGGTGCACCAGAACGCCCAGTGCGCCGACCGTGCCGAACAGGGCAAACCGGGTGGGGATGAACCTGCCGAAGGTCTTGTCATAAAGACCCGCGAGGAAATCGAGGGCGATTGCCCGGTCCAGCTTGCTTTCCCCGGCACGGCGGGCGGCGAATTCAAGAGGAAATTCCTCGACCACGAGCGGCTCCTCGGCCGTTGCGAGCAGGTCGAGCAAGATCTTGAAGCCAATGCCCGAAAGGCCTGGCACCAGCCTGAGCGCCGTCTCGGTCGGGAGGAGGAAATACCCGCTCATCGGATCGGACAGCGTCACTCCCGTCAGCTTCCGCGCGAGCGCATTGGCAACGCTGGATAGCTGCTCGCGGTCCGGACGACCCCAGCCTTCGGTGCTGGCCCCTTCTGCAAACCGGCTGGCCACAGCGACCTGCGCCCTGCCGGAACGCACCGCTTCGAGCATGGGCAAAAGCAATTGCGGATCGTGCTGGTGATCGGCGTCCATCACCGCGCAAAAAGGTGCAGCGGTCGCGCAGAAGCCCTCGATCGCGGCGCTGGAGAGCCCTCGCCGCCCGATCCGCTGGATCACGCGGACACGCTGGTCGGCGCGCGCTATCTTGCGGGCTACTTCGGCGGTCCCGTCCGACGAGTTGTCGTCGACGATCAGGACTTCCCAACCCGTATCGCCCAATGCCCGGTCGATCCGTTCGACAAGCGGCGGAAGATTGTCGCGCTCGTTCAGCGTCGGCAGGATTATCGCCAGCTGGAGATCGGTGCGGGGGTCGGCTGAATTCATGGCGCGACTCTTGGCGAGAGTGCGCAATTTCTCAAGCGATTGCTTGCAGGTGCCTTACGATTGCATCGCCGATCTCCTCCGTGCTCGCGCTACCGCCGAGGTCGGCACCGCGAATCTCGCTGGAAAGGCTGGCGGCAACTGCCCGTTCGATCCGGTTCGCAGCCGCATCGCGGCCGAGCGAATGGCGCAGGAGCATGGCGAGGCTAAGGATTGCTGCGACAGGGTTGGCCTTGCCCTGTCCGGCGATGTCCGGGGCGCTGCCATGGATAGGCTCGTAGAGGCCGAAAGTGCCGAATTCGGTCGTGCGTTCGCCCAAGCTGGCGCTCGCAAGGAGGCCGATTGACCCGACACACGCGCTTGCCTGGTCCGACAGGATATCGCCGAACAGATTGCCGGTGACGATCACGTCGAACTGGCCCGGGCTGCGCACCAACTGCATCGCGGCATTATCGACATACATATGGTCGAGCTCGACGTCGGGATACTCGCTCGCCAGTTCGATGACCGTTTCGCGCCAGATGCGGCTGGTTTCGAGCACGTTCGCCTTGTCGACACTGGTGAGCTTCTTGCGGCGCTTCTGCGCGGCGCGAAAGGCGCTGTGAGCGATGCGGCGGACTTCGGCCTCGTTATAGGACATGTCGTCCCAGCCTTCCCTGCCGCCTGCGCTGTCACGCTCCCCCTTGTCGCCGAAATAGACGTCGCCGTTCAGCTCGCGCACCACGAGAAGATCGATGCCGCGCGCCAATTCGGGCTTGAGCGGGGACAGGTCCTCGAGACCGGGAAAACCGGCGGCGGGGCGCAAATTGGCAAACAGCCCGAGTTCGCTCCGCAAGCCAAGGATCGCCTGTTCGGGACGATGTTCGCGCGGGAGCGTGTCGCATTCCGGATCGCCGACGGCTCCAAACAGGACTGCATCCGCCGCACGCGCCATTTCAAGAGTTTCTGCGGGAAGCGGGTGCCCGTGCCGCTTGAAGGCAATTCCTCCCACATCGCCTTCGAAAAGTGTCAGCTGCGGCAATGCCAGCGCATCGAGCACCTTGAGTGCCTCGCGCGTGACTTCGGGGCCAATGCCGTCACCCGGCAATACCGCAATTTTCATGTCTCGATCCGTCCCAGACGCTGCCTCAGTACAGTCCTAGCGGCTAGAACGTCGGCGTGTGTGTCGGCAAGGAGATAGCGCGCAATGAGGCCCTCCGAACGGTCGAGAATTTCCAAGGCCTCGCCAAGCCCCGCTATCTCGGGCCGCTGGCCGCCATAGCCGAGCTCGCGCAGGAGGAGCACTTCATAGCTGGCGAGAGCCGGCACCCAGCCACGCGCGGAGGGCGCATTGCAGACCGCGTCGAGCAGAGCGACGAGCGCGTGGTAGAGACTGGGATAGGCATTGCGCTCCGGCAGGGCCGACGCCGTCAAGGCGCAGGTCCACGCGATGGCCGATGCCGGAAGCGGTTCGGTGAGCCAGGGGCCGCGGCTTTGCGCCAGCTCCAGCCGCGCAAACGGCAGCTGGCTGTCCGACTTTGCGCGTATTTCCGCTTCTACCAGGTTGCCCGGGATAACCACGGGGCGCAGGTGGCGCCCCCTGCCGCCCGCGACATAAGCGGCTACGACACCGCTCTCTTCGGTCAGCAAACGCGCGATGACGGCCGTCTCGCCGTGCGGACGGGCGGCAATCACTATCGCTGGAGCGGAAAGGTGCATTGTGGTCCCCTACCCCAAGGCAGGGGCAAGCGTCACTTGTGCTTGGCTTCGAGCGCGGCGATGCGCTCTGCCAGCTTGTCGCATTCTTCGCGGGCACGAGCGGCCATAGCCTTGACCGTGTCGAATTCCTCACGCGTGACGAAATCCATTCCGCCGAATGCTTCCTTGGCGCGCTCACGGGCGCTTTCGCGCGCTTCGCGGGTCATGCCCGCAAGCGTGCCTGCCGCCGAATTGGCGAGTTTGACGAAGTCGGCGATCATGGGGTTCTGGCTCTGCATGACAGCTATCTAGGCGCGAAAGGCCCGCGCTTCAATTGCCGATGCGCACACGCTCCGAACCGCCCGAAACCGCGCCGCCGTCAGCGTCGGGATTGAGCTGGAGGAACTGCCAGTTGAGGACAGTCGCGAACAGCACCCATGCGAGATAGGGCAGTAGCAGGATCGCCGCCAGCTGACGGACCTTCCAGAACAGGGCAATCACCACCAGCAGCGTGACATCGATCGCGATCAATACCGCGAGAGCGAAGGTGAGTTCCTTCATGCCGAAGAAAACCGGCGTCCAGGCCAGATTGAGCAGGAAATGCACGACGAACGCCATCAACGCGATGCCGCGTCCGCGCGCACCCCAGGCCGCGCAGACGAGCGCGACCGCCAGTCCAATCATCACGTAAAGGATGGTCCAGACGATGCCGAAGGTGGCCGGCGGCGGATAGATACCAGGTTTGTCGAGCGCCCGGAACCAGTAGCTGTCCGGGCCGCCAAGCTGGCCCGCAAGGAAGCCGAGCAATACGCACAGCGGCACCGTGAACAGAGCCCAGCGAATGAAACTTGCGCGCAATTGTCCGCGCGAAGCCAATACGTTCATCGAAAACCCCCACAGGCGATTCGTTTGTTTACCTTGTGACCACCGTAGCACCTGCTGGCAACACGGGGCGCCGAACCATGCCGTATCGGGACGGTTCGAGGGATCGTGCCCGGTTTTCTAGCTGGCGGAACCCAGGTCGGTAACAGGCGGCGGCGGTGGGGCCACCGGGTTCCTCAAATGCGGATAACTGGTCAGGAAGCGCTCGCGGCTCTCTGGTGAACCGACAACAAGGATCGGTGCATCGCCGCAAGCCGCCCGCAAGTCACGTTCGGCTTCCGGCGAGATATACGCCGATGGAGGACCGCCCCAATTCATCGGTTCCCCAAGTCTCGCCAAGGTCTGGCCTCCGACGCGATCGATCAGGATGTAATATCCCTCATCGTCGCGATCGAGGCCGATCTCGGCGTGGAAAAAAGCCAGCTTGTCGGCATCCCCGTCACCCTCGGTGGCCCAGAAACAGCCGTCGCGCAGTTCCACCCGGCCAGCCAGCAAAGCCTCATTTTGCGAACCTGTACGTGCCGAGGATGCGGGCCAGAAACGAATGCCCCCGCGCGCCGCTTCCGATACTGCGGGAAGGTTCATCGCAGGGACGAATGACCATGAGATATGGTTGGGAACGTTCCAGCCGTTTTGCGCGGTCCACGACTGGAACTCGCTCTCGGTCTTGCCGACATCGAGATGCGTCACCGCGCCATCGGGTCTTTTTCCGTCGAACCCTGCGCCAAGCAGCAGATTCCCTGCTTCGAGCCTTTTGTACCAGGTTTCGCCAACAGCCTTCGCGTTTGCCGGGGCGGGAGCCGTTGCATCGCGGCGAATGTAACCCTCACCCTCGATCCGCGCCTGCCTTGTAAGCGCGGCGTAGTCGGGTGTCGGCGCCCCCACCTGAGTCGCATAGTCGCGCTCGGGCTCATCGGCATTTGCAGCAGGGCCCTCTTCTTGTGCAGGAGCACAGGAACCGAGCAGCACGGCAAGGGGGGTCAGGTAACGCATGATCGAATTCTGGTCGAGCTTGGCTGACACCCGGCTGAACACAGGATCACCGCATCAGGACAAGTTCTTCGGCCATTGTCGGATGGATCGCGGTAGTGGCGTCGAAATCCGCCTTCGTCAGGCCTGCTTTCACTGCAATCGCCGCCGCCTGCATCATCTCCGGCGCTTCGGGCGCGATCATGTGAATGCCCACGATCTTTCCGCTGTCGCCATCGCACACCATCTTCATCAGGCTGCGCTCGTTGCGTCCCGCAAGGACGTTCTTCATCGGGCGAAAATCGGAGAGATAGACCTTCACCGAGCCCAGCTTGTTTTTCGCTTCGCCCTCGGTCATGCCGACCGCCGCAATCGGCGGATGGCTGAAGACGGCGCTCGGGATGCAACCGTGGTCGACCGCCACCGGATCGCCGCTTCCGAAGACGGTGTCGGCAAATGCCTGACCTTCGCGAATGGCAACGGGCGTAAGCTGGACGCGATCGGTGACATCGCCCACGGCATAGATGTGATCGACATTGGTCTTGCTAAAACGATCGACCTTGATCTCGCCGCCGTCACCAAGCTCGACGCCCGCTGCAGCGAGACCCAGCCCTTCGGTGTTCGGGATGCGGCCGACCGCGAACATGACGAGGTCCGCGTGCTCTTCCTCGCAATCGGAGAGCTTCACGAAATAACCGCCATCGTCGCAGGGCTTGATGTACTCGAAAGTCGTGTTGAAGCGGAAGCTGATCCCCTTCATCGTCGAAATCTGGAGCAAGCGGTCGCGCACGGCTTCATCATAGCTGCGCAGGAGCGTGTCGCCGCGATTGACGATGTCGACCTTGCTGCCGAATTCGTTGAAAATCCCGGCAAATTCGTTGGCGATGTAACCGCCACCGGCGATGATCACTTTCTTCGGCAGTTCGTCGAGATGGAACGCCTCATTCGAACTGATGGCGTGTTCCGCACCCTGGCATTCGGGCATGCGCGGGCGGGCGCCGGTCGCGACGAGGATGTATCTGGAAGTGACTTTCTTCCCGCTTGCGAGGGTCACCTCATGCGGGCCGGTAATTTCCGCGCGTTCGTGGAAGATCGTGACATCGTGGTTTTCGAGCGTTTCGGTGTATGCGCCTTCCAGCCTGTCGACATCGGCCAGCACATTGTCGCGCAGCACCTTCCAGTCGAACTTCTTGCCTTCGATTTCCCAGCCGAACTTCTGGCAGTCCTCGAGGTCTTCGGCGAAATGCGCGCCGTAGACGAGCATCTTTTTCGGCACGCAGCCGCGAATGACGCAGGTGCCACCTACCCGATGTTCCTCGGCAATTGCGACCTTCGCGCCATGAGCCGCAGACACGCGGCTGGCACGTACCCCTCCGGAGCCGGCGCCGATGGTGAAGAGATCGTAATCGTATTCGGTATCGGCCATCCGGCGCTCCTGTCAGCTTTGCGCGTGTCTCTCGCCAACAGTGAGCGCGATGGCAAGTTCCGACTTAACTTACGCCGCGCGAACTGTTGCGGTTACGGTTGCGGTTGCGATTTCCGCCGGGACGGCCACCGCGAGCCTGCCCGCCACCCGGCGCACCTTCACGTTTCGGCGCACCGGCGCGGTTCGGGTGCTTGTTCTTGGGCTTGGGCTTCTTGGCAGCGGCTGCGCCGGTCGGGCGAACCTTGGGCTTCGCCATACGCTGGCCAGGAGCCGCGCGCTTGGTCGGGCCGACGCCTTCGACGACAGCGCGGAAGTTATCGGGGAGCGGCAGACGCTCGAATTCCGCATCGGTCTTCTTGCGAATATCCTTGAGGTAATCGCGTTCGTCCTCGGCGCAGAATGCAATCGCCACACCGTCGCGGCCCGCACGTGCGGTGCGGCCGATGCGGTGGACGTATTGCTCGGGCACATTCGGCAATTCGTAATTGATCACGTGGCTCACGCCGGGAATGTCGATCCCGCGTGCGGCCACGTCGGTCGCGATGAGGATCGGCGTCTTGGCACGCTTGAATTCGTCGAGCGCACGTTCGCGCTGCGGCTGGCTCTTGTTGCCGTGGATAGCGTTTGCGGGAATGCCGACCTGCGAAAGCTTCTTCACGACTCGGTCGCAACCATGCTTGGTGCGCGCGAAGATCAGCACACGCTCAAACTTGCCGGGGACGCTATGACGTTCCGACAATATCATTTCGAGCAAGGTCTGCTTTTCGTCCTGCTGGACCATGAAGAGATACTGGTCGATGCGTTCTGCCGTCGTGCTTTCGGGCGTCACGCTGACCTTGACCGGATTGCGGCAGTACTTGCCGACAAGCTCCTGGATCTGCTTGGGCATGGTGGCCGAGAAGAACAGCGTCTGGCGATCTTCTGGCACAAGCTGGCTGATCCGGCGCAGTGCGTGGATGAAGCCGAGGTCCAGCATCTGGTCCGCTTCGTCGAGGACGAGGATTTCGACGCCATCGAGCTTGAATGCCTTCTGATCAATCAGGTCGAGCAGGCGGCCCGGAGTGGCGACGAGAATGTCGGTGCCGCGATGCAGCTTGTTGCGGTCCTTGTTGACCGAGGTGCCGCCGACAATCGAATGGACCTTCAGGCCGGCAAGTGCCCCGTAATCCTTGGCACTGTCGGCAATCTGTCCGGCCAGTTCGCGTGTCGGCGCAAGCACCAGCATGCGGCAGGACTTGAATGGCGTCTGGTTTTCCGCATCCCGCAGTCGGTCGATGCTCGGAAGCATGAAAGCTGCGGTCTTGCCGGTGCCGGTCTGGGCGATGCCCATCAGGTCGCGGCCTTCCAGAACGGGCGGAATGGCCTGTGCCTGGATCGGGGTCGGCTCGGAATAGCCCTTGAGGTCCAGCGCCTGGAGCACGGGCTGGGAAAGGCCGAGATCGGTGAATGTTGTCATGAGTACTCGCATAATATGCGGCGCGCAGACGGATTGGTCGCGCGGCGCGGGTGTCAAACGACCCGCGTGAAAAGGGAAGTCATTGGAAAAAGACCGAGGCGCGGCCGGGGCGATGAATGTCTCTCAAATCGCCGCTTCACGCTGGCTAGCGCGCTTCGATGGCCTTCATGTGGATGCTGCGGCGCACAAAGTCAATGCAACTTACGTCAGAGTGCGCTGACGGTGTAGGCGAGAAACCCGACATAGGCCGCCAATAGCAGCCCTCCCTCGCGTCTTCCCAGCCGTCCGCCCGTCCATGAAAACACGATGGCCGCAATCGCCGCCAGCAGCAGGATATAGAGATCGCCCGTCAGGATGCTGTTCGGTATCGGACCCGGAGCGACCAGGCCTGTCACCCCGCCGATGAAGAAGATGTTGTAGATGTTCGAGCCGAGCACATTGCCGAGCGCGATGTCGCTTTCCTTACGAAATGCCGCAATGACCGTAGTGGCCAGTTCCGGTGCCGACGTCCCGGCGGCAACCACGGTCAGTCCGATTACTGTATCGGAGACTCCCAGCGCGCTCGCGATCTCTATGGCAGCATCGACGAGAACGGTGCCTCCGCCGACGATCAGGACGATGCCGATGAGGAAGAAGAGCACCGACTTCACCAGTCCCTTGCGGTCCGGACGCGGGTGATCGTGTAACCCCGGATCGGCATGCTCGGCAGCCGCAGCCCTCTGGCTTGCCGCCTGCAATTGATGGCCGGTACGCTCCTGGCGGTAGGCGAACGCGATATACGCGATCAGGACCAGCAACATGCTCGCGCCTGCTATCCGGTCCAACCCGATGGAATTGCCCGCGAGCAAAAGAACCACGACCCCGGCCAGTCCGACCATGCCGTCACGCCAGAGGACGCTACCCCGCACGGCAATCGGAGCAATGAGCGCTGCCGCACCCAGGATGAGCAAAGTATTGGCAAGGTTGGACCCGACGATATTTCCGATGGCTATGCCCGGCGATCCGGCAAGGGAAGCCTGCACGCTGGCCGCCAGTTCAGGCGTCGACGTCCCGAGCCCGACGATGACCAGCCCGACCAGCATGGGCGACAGACCCATCTCTTCCGCCAGGCGCGATGCACCGCGAACAAGCAATTCGCCTCCGCCCATCAGCAGGGCGAAGCCGAGCAGCAGGAGAAGGATCGATGTCGTCACTCGGCAAGGCCAGCCGCGGCGAGAAGCGCCTCGGTGCTCGCGTCGAATTCCTCGCCGCCTCGCTCGATAGCCTTGGCCATCTGCTTGCCCAATTCAACACCGAACTGGTCGAAGGGATTGATACCCATCAGTACGGCGCTGGCGAAGGTGCGGTGCTCGTGGAATGCGATCAAGGCGCCGAGGGTGGCCGCATCGAGGTCATCGCACAGGATCGTCGCGCTGGGCCGGTCGCCCGGATAATTGCGCGCCGGGTCTTCACCCTTCTTGCCCGCCATCAGTGCCGCGCCTTGCGCAAAGCAGTTCATCAAGAGGATGCGGTGATGGGCCGGATCGAGATCGTCGCCCGGCGCCGCGCTGGCAATAAAGTCCACCGGAATGAGATGCGTGCCCTGGTGCAACAACTGGAAAACAGCGTGCTGCGCATCGGTACCCACCCCGCCCCAGGTAATCGGCGCGGTCGGGCCATCGACGGGCTGCATGTCTGCCGTAACGCGCTTGCCGTTGCTCTCCATTTCCAGCTGCTGGAGATAATCGGGGAACAGGCCTAGCCGTTCATCATAGGCGAACACCGCCCGCGTCTGGCACTCGCGGATGCGGGTATAGTAGAGATCGGCGAACGCGGCGCGCAGCACCAGGTTTTCCCGTCCGTCGGTATCGCGGAAATGCGCATCGACTGCCGCGGCACCTGCCAGCATTTCTCGGAAATCGTCCATGCCGACGGCCAGCGCGATCGGAAACCCGATAGAGGACCAGATGGAATAGCGCCCGCCGACGCTTTCCTGGAACGGCAGGATGCGCGTCTCGTCGACTCCCCATTCCACGGCGCCTTCGGGGTTCGCGGTGAGCGCGATCACCCTGCCCGACGGATCGGAAACGCCGTTGTCCGACAGCCATTTCAGCGCACTTTGCGCATTGGTCATCGTTTCGATGGTCGTGAAGGTCTTGCTGGCCACGGCGATCAGCGTCTTTGCGGGATCGCACTTTGCGAAAGCCGCTTCAAGCGCGACACCGTCGATATTCGACACGACATGGACATCGCACAGCGACAGGTCGCGGCTGAGCGCATCGACGCCCAGCGCCGGACCCAATGCACTGCCGCCGATGCCGATGTGGATCAGATGGGCGATTTCACCGAATGCGCCCTGGTGGATGGCTTCGACCAGCATGCCCATCCGGTCGATCAGGGCAGCCGCTTCCTCGACCTTTGCCGGGTCGCCGACGCCGCGCAAGGTGGAATGGTCTGCCGCGCGACCTTCGGTGGGATTTACGATGTCCCCAGCGAAAAGCTTGGCCCGCTGTCCTGCGAAATCCATGCTTTCGGCCAACGCTTCGAACCGCTCGAGCACCGCCCTGTCGAGGTGGGTTTTCGACCAGTCGAACAGGATACCGCCCGGAGCCATGGGGTCTTCTCGACCCTCTTCCGCCAGTTCCAGACGCCCGGAGAGCATCGCCACACGGTCTTCACCTCCCGGCTCGTCGGCCCCTTCGCCTCCATCGCGCACTGCGCTGAACAGTTCGAGCAGGGTCGGTTGAGGCAGATCGCGCAATTCGTCCCACAGGTCGGCGGCAGTCTTTGGCATGGCTTGGCAAAAGTCCTTTCGTGACGGTGTTAGTGCGACTAGGGAATGCCGCGATGATTGAGAACCCCGCAAAGAGCGAAACCGGCGCGGATACGAATGTGACCGAAGCGAAGAAGGACGAGGAAAGCTGGGGCAGCTTTCTCAAGTTCTGCCTGAAACTGGTCCTCGCCGTCCTGTTGTTCCGTACCCTGATCGCCAGCTTCTTCACCATACCTTCGGAAAGCATGCTTCCGGGCCTGAGAATCGGGGACTACCTCGTCGCCGCCAAGTGGCCGTACGGCTATAACGAAAATTCGCTTCCGCTAGGCCTGCCCGGCCCCAAGGATCGCATTTTCGGCAGCCTCCCCGAACGGGGCGACGTCGTGATCTTCAAGCACCCGGTTGACCGGACCGACTATGTCAAACGCGCCATTGGTCTTCCCGGTGACACAATTGCGGTGCGTGACGGCCAGCTTGTCCTGAACGGGCAGCCGGTCCAGCGCGAAGATGCGGGCTATGCCGATATCCCGATGAGCTCGAACACCGCCTGCCGCGCAGACGGCGGCGTGGTCGTCGACAATCTGTGCCGCTATCGCCAGTTTCGCGAAACGCTGCCGTCGGGCAAAAGCTACATGACTATCGATTTCGGCAATGTCGGCGCGCGTCCGCTGAGCGATGCGAATGGCCAGCTCATGGTCGATGGCAATGGTCGACCGGTTATGATCGATCCCGACAACACTTCGCCCTTCGTCGTGCCAGCGGGCAAAATCTTCGTCATGGGCGACAATCGCGACAATTCGCTTGATAGCCGCTATCCTGCGGTCGGCGGCCAAGGCGTCGGCATAATCGACGAGGAATTGCTCGTCGGGCGCGCCGGAGTGGTCCTGTGGTCGACCGATGGCAGCGCGGAATGGCTGCTGCCCTGGACATGGTTCACGGCCGCACGCTGGGACCGGATTGGAGAAGGCATTTGAGCAGGCTCGATCCAGATGCGCGCGCATGGCTCGAAGCTACCGGCTTCTCGGTGAATGACGAGGCCTTGTGGCATGCTGCGCTGACCCACGGCAGCATGGGCGAAAAGCGGGATTACGAACGTCTTGAGTTCCTCGGCGACCGTGTTCTTGGCCTGTCCATCGCGCACTGGTTGTTCGAGCAGAGCGAGGCGCCCGAAGGCAAGCTGGCCCAGCGCCTCAACGCCATCGTCAGCCGGGAAATGTGCGCAACCGTCGCGCGCGGCATCGGCCTGTCGGACCACATCCGCATTTCCAAGCAGGCGCGTGCGGACGGCGGCAGGGACAGCGACAACATCCTTGGCGACGTGATGGAATCTCTGCTTGGGGCGCAGTTCATCGACAATGGGTTCGAAGACGCCCGCAAGCTTGTCCACCTGTTGTGGCGACCGGCGCTCGAAAGCGGTGCCGGGGAAAGCAAGCACCCCAAGAGTGCACTGCAGGAATGGGCTGCCGGAAGCCGGCGCAAGCCGCCGGAATACGAGGTCATCGACCGCTCCGGCCCGGATCATGCGGCGAAGTTCACCGTGCGCGTAAAAGTACACAAGGTCGGCGAAGCGGAAGCGACCGCCGGCAGCAAGGGCGAAGCCGAAAAGGCCGCCGCAAAAGTTTTCATGGAGAAATACGCGTGAGCGAAAACAGCCAGACACGGTGCGGCGTCGTTGCCGTCATCGGTGCCCCCAATGCGGGCAAATCCACGCTGGTGAACCAGCTTGTGGGGCAAAAGGTCGCCATCACCAGCGCGAAGGCGCAAACCACGCGCGCACGGATGATGGGCATCGCCCTGCATGGCGCGACACAGATGATCCTGGTCGACACGCCCGGTATCTTTGCCCCCAAGCGTCGCCTCGACCGCGCGATGGTCAACGCGGCCTGGGATGGCGCGGAGGCGGCAGATGCTCTCCTCCTGCTCGTCGATCCCATCAAGCAGCGCCGTCACGAACTCGATCCCCTGATCGAGCAGATCGCCTCGCGTCCGGAACGCAAGATCCTCGTCCTGAACAAGGTCGATCGCGCCAAGAAGGAGCCGCTGCTGGCGTTGGCTCAGGAGCTGAACGAAAAAGTCGAATTCGAGACGGTCTACTTCGTTTCCGCCCTCACCGGTGACGGAGTGGCGGAAATGAAGGCTGCGCTTGCCGAGATGATGCCCGAGGGCCCTTGGCACTATCCCGAAGACCAGGTCAGCGACGCCAGCGAAAGGATGCTGGCCACTGAGATTACGCGCGAACAGCTATACCAGCAGCTGCACGAGGAACTCCCCTACGACAGCGCCGTCCGGCCGGAGAAATACATCCAGCGTCCGGATGGAAGCGTCGAGATCCACCAGCAGATCGTCGTCATGCGCGACAACCAGCGCGCCATCGTGCTCGGCAAGGGTGGCAGCCGGATCAAGGCGATCGGCCAGGCCGCACGCGAGGAGCTTTCCGAATTGCTGGGCCAGAAAGTCCACCTCTTCCTGCACGTCAAGACCGACGAACGCTGGAGCGAGGACAAGGAAATGTTCGAGGAAATGGGCCTCGACTGGACACGCTAGGATACTGCCTCAATGAACTGGCTCGACATCCTCCCGCACATCGGCGCAGCGCTCGCCGTCGGGTTGATGATCGGACTGGAACGCGGGTGGAAGCTGCGCGACGCCCTCGACGGGCATAGGGTTGCGGGTATCCGGACCTTCACCCTGTTGGCGCTCGGAGCGGGCCTTGCAGGGGTACTGTCTGCCATCGGATATGAAATCGCCGCAGGGGTCCTGCTCGCAGGTGCTGCGGCGGTGGTCGCAATAGGGTACTCGCGTTCCGTGCTGGACAGCGGCAAGCCAGATGCGACTTCGGCAGTCGCGGCCATGGTCACGCTGGGCCTCGGCTTCCTGGCCGGGATCGGGCAAGGCGCCCTTGCGGTAGCCTGCGGAGCGTTGGTCACATTGCTGCTCGCCCTGAGAAACGACGTCCATCGATGGGTCGGCCTGCTCGATGAAGACGATATCAAGGCGTTTGCACGCTACGCCGTGATCGCCCTCGCCGTGTTTCCGTTTCTACCCGAAGGACGCTTCGGTCCCTATGACGCTTGGGAGCCGCGCAACCTCTGGCTGGTGGTCATCATCGTCACGGGTTTTTCCTTTGCCGGCTATGTCGCGAACCGCCTGTTCGGGGCACGGAGGGGGACCATCGCCACGGCGGTAATCGGCGGGCTCTACAGCTCGACGGCTGTGACACACTCCTTTTCCCAGAAAATCGGCGCAGGCTCGGGCGGCGGGGCCGAGAATGCCGGCATCGCCCTCGCCAGCGCGGTGATGTATCTCAGGGTGATCGTGCTGGTCGGGGTTCTGGCGACAAGCCTGCTGACGCATTTCGTGATCGTAGTCGCTCCGGCCCTGCTCGTCGGTTTTGCGGTGGCCTGGCGTCTCTATCGGAACGCCCCCTCCACGACCGGGCCGGCGCCGCCTGGAAACCCCATCGCACTTCTGCCCGCCCTGACATTCGTAATCTTCGTGGCCGTAGCCGCCGTCGCTGCGCGGTGGGCCCAAAGCGAATTCGGCGAACAGGGTATCGCGATACTCCTGCTGCTGATGGGGAGCATGGATGTCGACGCCGCCATCGTGACCGCAGGCGGCCTCGAACCCGGGACGATCGCCCCGCAACTGGCGGCGCTGGCGATTGCCGGGACCATCCTTGCCAACATGTCGGTGAAACTGGGCGTTACGCTCGTTTACGGGAAGCGCGAGGCCCGCCCGGCAGCTTGGGCGCTGGCCGCAAGCATGGCAGCCTTGGCGGTGAGCCTCTTGGTGGGGTACTTTCGACTTTAGGCAATAAGTCTCAGCGCTTCTTCGCGACCTTGATCTTGTTCTTCTTGGCGAAATCCTTGGTGGAATCCTCGCTCCGGCCGAGAGCCTTGGCAATCTGCTTCAGGCCCTGCCCCTTGGCGGCGAGGGTGCGGAGTTGTCCAGCCTCCTCGCCCGTCCAAGGTTGCTTGTGACGCTCGAAGCGCTCTTTTCCCATCAGTCGGCCTTCTTCTTCGCCGGAGCTTTCTTCGCAGCTGCCTTTTTCTTCGGCGGAGCCTTCTTCTTGGCAGGGGCCTTGCGCTTCTTCTTTGCCGGACCCTTGGCGGCACGCGCGTCGATCAGCTCGATGGCCTGCGCTTCGGTTACGTCCTCGGGCTTCATGTCCTTGGGGATCGTGGCGTTGGTGGTGCCGTCGGTGACGTAGGGACCATAACGGCCCGGCATTACCTTCATTTCGCCTTCGCTGGTCGGATGCTTTCCCAGCGTCTTGATCGGTTCGGCCTTGCCGCGTCCGCCGCCCTTGCGATTGGCGGCCTGGGCCAGAATGTCGACCGCGCGGTTCATGCCCACTTCAAACACCTCACGGGTGTTCTGAAGCTTCCCGTATTTGCCGTCGTGTCGCAGATAAGGCCCGTAGCGACCGATAGCCGCCTCGATTTCCTTGCCGGTTTCCGGATGGGCGCCGACGATGCGCGGAAGGCTGAGGAGCTTCAACGCCCATTCGAGATCGAAATCGTCGAGATCCTTGGGAATGCTGGCGCGCTTCGCGTCCTTCCCCTCGCCCAGCTGGACGTAGGGCCCGAAGCGACCCGTCTTGCGTTCTACCGGCAGGCCGGTTTCCGGGTCTTCGCCCATCGCGCCGTCATTCGCCCCATCGTCGCCCTCGCTGCCGGGCTTGGCGAACTGGCGGGTGAACTTGCACTCGGGGTAATTGGCGCAGGCGACGAAGGCACCAAAGCGGCCACCGCGCAACGCGAGGCGTCCGCCTTCGCGGCCTTCCGTCTCGCACAGCGGGCAGTGACGCGGGTCCTTGCCGTCGGCGCGCTCGGGGAAAAGATAATCGGACAGGAAGTCGTCCAGCACCTCGGTCACTTCCGAAGGCTTCTTGTCCATGATCTCTTCGGTCTTGGGTTTGAAGTCCTTCCAGAACTCGGCGAGCAGCTTCTTCCATTCCTCGCGCCCGTCCGAAACCGTATCGAGTTCATCCTCCATGCCGGCGGTGAAATCGAAGGACACGTATTTCTCGAAAAAGCGTTCGAGAAACGCCGTGAGAAGACGGCCCGATTCCTCTGCGAAGAAACGGTTTTTCTCCATCCGGACGTAATTGCGGTCGCGCAGCGTCTGGAGCGTCGAGGCATAGGTCGAAGGGCGCCCGATTCCGAGTTCTTCAAGGCGCTTCACAAGGCTCGCCTCGCTGAAACGCGGCGGCGGCTGGGTGAAATGCTGGTTTGCCTCGACCGACTTTTTCGCCGGGGCATCGCCCTTGCTCATGTTCGGCAGAAGGCCTTCCTCGTCATCGTCCCCACTGTCGTCGCGACCCTCCTGATACACGGCGAAGAAGCCGGGGAACTTCACGACCTGGCCGGTCGCGCGCAATTCGTGCTGGCCGGTCCCGTCGCGCAGCGTCACGGTCGTGCGTTCGAGCTGGGCGGCGGCCATCTGACTGGCCATCGCGCGCTTGAAAATCAGGTCGTAAAGCTTGCCCTCGTCGCCGGAACCTGCCCGGTCACGCTTGAAATCGGTCGGGCGGATTGCCTCGTGGGCTTCCTGCGCATTCTTGGCCTTGCTCGAATAGAACCGCGGCTTGTCGGGAATGTAGTAGGCATCGTAGCGATCGGCGATGGCCTTGCGGCAGGCATCGATTGCGCTGCCGTCCATCTGCACGCCGTCGGTACGCATGTAGGTGATCGCACCCGCCTCATAGAGCGACTGGGCGCACCGCATGGTGTGGCTGGCCGAAAAACCGAGCTTGCGGGCTGCCTCTTGCTGCAACGTGGAGGTCGTGAACGGCGGGGCCGGGTTACGCTTGAGCGGCTTGGTTTCGATATCCTCGATGGTGAAGCGAGCATCCTGGACCGCCCTTTGCGCGGCCTTGGCGCTGCCTTCATCGCCCAGCGTCAACTTGTCAAGCTTCTTGCCGTCGTACTTGACCAGGCGCGCGTCGAATTCCGTCCCGTCCTGCTCCAGCTTGGCGATGATCGACCAATATTCGTCGGCCTTGAAATGCTCGATCTCGATCTCGCGATCGACGATGATGCGCAGCGCGACCGACTGGACGCGACCGGCGCTCTTCGCACCGGGCAGGCGGCGCCACAGCACCGGGCTGAGCGTGAAGCCGTAGAGATAGTCGAGCGCGCGGCGCGCAAGGTATGCGTCGATCAGCGGCTGGTCGAGCTCGCGCGGGGCCTTCATCGCATCGGTGACGGCCTGCTTGGTGATGGCGTTGAAGGTAACGCGATCGACCTTCTCCGGCAGCGCCTTGCGCTTGGCGAGCAATTCGCGAACGTGCCAGCTGATGGCTTCCCCTTCGCGATCAGGGTCGGTCGCGAGGACGAGGCGGTCGGCCTGCTTCGCCGCATCGCTGATTTCCTTGAAGCGCTTCTGCTTGTCGCGATAGAGCTCCCAGTCCATCGCGAAATCCTCGTCCGGGCGAACGCTGCCATCCTTGGGCGGCAGGTCGCGAACATGGCCGTAGGAAGCGAGGACCTTGAAGTCCTTGCCCAGATATTTCTCGATGGTTTTCGCCTTTGCGGGCGATTCAACAATAACCAGTTGCATGGGGTAAAAAGCGGTCCCTTACGTGTGTACGTGTATGTACGCGCGATTGTCGGTTCGGTTCGCGGGTCGTCAAGCGGGATGTGGTATCCCGCAGTTAACGCTCGAAATCATCGATCGTCTTTGGTGGCGGCAACAGGGCGAGGAACCGCGCGAATGCGAGGATTGTCATGAAGACCCCAACCGTCGCGTGGAGCGAGAACAGCAACAGCCCTCTATCCGTAATAGGCTGCTGCCAATCTGCATTGAATGAAAACATAAGCAGTAGACTATCGCGGAAGACGGAGAAGAAGGTGGGGTCCGGCAGCCCAACGCCCATCGATAAGTCACCGCTACGATAGAAAAAAGTGTAGATTATGCCAAACCAGCAAATGATTTCGAAGTAGTTGTGGAGAAGCAATATCACGGTTCTCCGATAGCCCCTGACAGCGTAGGCTTTTGCGGGATCCCTCCCAGCTTCCATTGCCGCTTTTTTAGCCCGGTATTCGTCGAACAAGAGCACATTCATCTGATAGATGACGACCTCGAAGATCCTTAAGCAGGCGTAACCAAAAACGACGGCAGCAAAAAACGAAACTGGGCGATCAATCAACAGACAGGATATGAAGAGGAGCAATCCCGAAGCCACGCTGTTAAGAAAGACGTACGTCTCCACGAACGAGTATGTCTGTCGCACAAAGGGCATTAACAAGACGAGGCGCATGATCGAGACCATGCCTAGATACTTGAAGATCCTGGCCCAAAACTCGACTATCCAAGAATTGGGCGGTTCGAACCGTGCGAAATTTTCGATCCCATCGTCTTTTTTCTCATCCATCAATGCCCCCTCCATTCCACATGCTTTCGACACAACGAACTTCGTACTTTTAAGTTCGGCTCACCCGACCCGCAGCGTGCCGCTCCAGCCGCCCTGCAATCTCCAATTCCAGTAGCGCGAGCTGCACCGCCGCCGCGCTCTCGCCCGATTGGCGGATGAGTTCGTCGATCGCCACCGGAGCGGTAGTCAACAGCGAGGCGATGTCGGCAGGTTCTGCTCCGGCCATTTCGCTCGGATCGAAATCGAATTGCGACACCGGTTCGCGGAATGTCGAGCGAGGCTGGCCATAAAAGCCGGTGAGCAGTTCCACCACATCCTCAGGCGCTTGCACCAGCACGGCGCCTTCGCGGATGAGATGGTTGCAGCCGTGGCTGCGCGCTTCGAGCGGGGAGCCGGGGATCGCCATGACCTCGCGCCCCGCCTCGCCTGCCAGCCGTGCGGTGATGAGGCTGCCGGACTTGACCGCCGCCTCTACTACCAGCGTCCCGCTCGCCAGCCCTGCGATGATGCGGTTGCGGCTGGGGAAGTGGCTGCCGCGCGGTTCGGTGCCGGGGGGCTGTTCGGCGATCAGCAAGCCCTCGGAGGCGATACGCTCCTGCAGGTCGGTGTGCTGCGGCGGGTAGGCGATGTCGATCCCGCTCGCGATGACGCCGATGGTGCTTGGAAACGAGCCCTCGTGCGCCGCGCCGTCGATGCCGCGTGCAAGGCCCGACACCACCGTAAAGCCCGCCTCTGCCAGCCCCTGCCCGAACTCGCGCGCCAGCTTGACCGCAGCGGCGCTGGCATTGCGCGCGCCGACCATGGCCACGCAGGGCCTTGCCGCCAGCGAGAGGTCGCCGCGATAGGTGATGATCGGCGGTGCGCCATCGATTTCGGCAAGCAGCGCGGGATAATCCGGCTGGTCGTGGAAGAGGTATTTGGCGCCCGCTGCGCGTACGCTCTCCACCTCCCGCTCGATGCGATCCTGCGGCGCGGCGCGATATTGCCTGCCGCCCTTCTTCCCGAAGTCCGGCAGTGCCTCCAACGCCGCCACGGCATTGCCATAGCGGGCTATCAACATCGCATAGCTGACCGGTCCGATATTGGGCGATCGCAGCAGGCGAATACGCGCGAAGGCTTCGGGCTGCGAGAGCGGCGCAGCCTGCGGACGGACCGCCTCGTTCACTTGGAAGAGCCGACCTTGGGTTCGGTACCTGCGGCCAGCCGCTTTATGTTTTCACGATGCAGCCAGATTACTAGCACGGCGATCAGGGTCAGCACCTTGGCGAATGTCGGAATGCCGAGGACGAAGGCCATGACAGCAGCGGCCACAACCGCGCTCATCCCTGCCAGCGAGCTGATGCGCGAAATCGCAAGGACGCCGATCCAGACAATCGCGTAGGCGACACCGATCGGCCAGGCGAGCGCGAAGCTGACACCGGCATTGGTGGCGACGCCCTTGCCGCCCTTGAACCCGAGCCAGACGGGGAAGGCATGTCCGATGACGGCAAACAGCGCAGCCCAGCCCATGTCCTGCCAGAACCACATTCCCGCCAGCCACACCGGCACGAAACCTTTCGCGAGGTCGAGCAACAGCGTGGCCGCAGCCAAACCCTTGCTGCCGGTGCGCAGCACGTTCGTGGCCCCGATGTTTCCGCTACCTTGCTGCCGGATGTCGCCCTTCCCGGCCAGCTTGGCGAGGATAAGGCCGAAGGGAATCGACCCGAAGCCATACCCCAGCAACGCGGCATAAAGCGCCGTGATGGTCAGTTCGGTCGGCACTGGCGGTCCCCTTTTCTCTTCACGCAAAGGCTTGTCCTGCCCGTGTATTTCCATCTACCGCCCTAAACAAGGCGACAGGCGAAAGGATCATCGGTTTTGGACGCGAAAGCACCCATCCTGCTCTTCGATTCCGGTGTGGGCGGGCTGACCGTCCTCGCCGAATTGCGCGCCGTGCTGCCCGATGCCCCGGTGATCTACGCCGCCGATATCGCAGGCCTTCCCTACGGCGCGAAGAGCGAGGCGGAAGTTGCCGCGCGGGTTGCCGGCCTGCTTGGCCGCATGGCCGAACGCTACGAGCCGCGCCTCATCTGTATCGCCTGCAACACCGCCAGCACGATCGCACTCGGCATGGTTCGCGATGTGCTGGAAACGCCGATCGTCGGCACCGTCCCTGCCATCAAGCCTGCTGCCGCCATCACCAAGACCGGTACCATCGGCCTGCTCGGTACAGAGGCGACAGTACGTCAACGCTATGTCGACGACCTTGAGAAGGAATTTGCGAGCGGCAAGACGCTGCTGCGCTACGGCGCGAACGACCTCGTCGCGCTGGGCGAAGCCAAACTGCGGGGCGACAAGGTTAGCGTGGACGACGTTACCCGAGCCGCCTCCGGCCTCGTGTTGCAGGAAGGCGGCGAAAATCTCGACACGGTTGTGCTGGCGTGCACGCACTTCCCCTTGCTTGAGCCGGAATTGCGCGAAGCTTTCGGGAAGGATGTCACCTTCGTCCACGGTGCTGCCGGCATCGCGCGGCGCGTAGCCTACCTCGTCGATGGTCAGCAATTCGATGCCTCGGGTGGCGACTTTGCGGTGACTACGGGCGAGATGGACGATTTCGAGCGGCTTGCTCCGGCCTTCGCCAGGCACGGTATTTCGCGGCTGGTACACTTCTAATCCTTGCGAATCGTTCGCAAAGATCGCGGTGGCGAAACGGCGTTCCTTGCACTATGTGACCCCGCAGAAATTGCCGCTGACGGGCGGCGCTGACGGGCAAACCCGGGTGAACTACGACCAGATCTTCGACGAAGCGATCGACCGCCTTCACACGGAAGGCCGCTATCGCGTGTTCATCGACATCATGCGCAACAAGGGCGCCTTCCCCAATGCGCGATGCTTCCACGGCCACAACGGCCCGAAGCCGATCACCGTCTGGTGCTCCAACGACTATCTTGCCATGGGCCAGCACCCCAAGGTCATAGAAGCGATGGAAAATGCGCTTCACGATGTCGGCGCAGGTTCGGGCGGCACGCGCAATATCGGCGGCAACACACACCTGCACGTAGAGCTGGAACAGGAATTGGCCGACCTGCACGGCAAGGACGGCGCGCTGCTGTTCACCAGCGGATATGTGTCGAACGATGCAACGCTCTCGACGCTGGCCAAGCTGCTGCCCGGCTGCGTGATATTCTCCGATGAGTTGAACCATGCCAGCATGATTGCCGGCATTCGCAATTCAGGCTGCGAGAAGCGCGTCTTCCGTCATAACGATCTCGATCATCTCGAAGAGCTCCTCGCCGCTGAAGACGAGGCAACGCCCAAGTTGATCGCTTTCGAGAGCGTTTACTCCATGGACGGCGATGTCGCCCCGGTCCATGCGATCTGCGACTTGGCTGAAAAGTACAATGCCCTCACCTATGTCGACGAAGTTCACGCGGTAGGCATGTATGGCAAGCGCGGCGGCGGCATCACCGAACGTGACGAAGCGGCCGACCGCATCGATATCATCGAGGGCACGCTGGGCAAGGCTTTCGGCGTCATGGGCGGGTACATCGCGGCCGACACCCGCGTGATCGACTGCATCCGCTCCTATGCCCCTGGCTTCATCTTCACCACCTCGCTCAGCCCGGTGCTGGTCGCAGGTGTGCTCGCAGCGGTCCGCCACCTCAAGGGCTCCAGCGAAGAACGCGACGCACAGCAGGCAGCAGCAGCCAGCCTGAAAGCGAAGATGCGGGGAGCGGGCCTGCCGGTCATGGACAGCACCACGCATATCGTTCCGCTGATGGTCGGCGATCCGGTTCGCGCAAAGAAAATCAGCGACATTCTGCTCGCCGAATACGGCGTCTACGTCCAGCCGATCAACTTCCCCACCGTGCCCCGCGGAACAGAGCGTTTGCGCTTCACTCCCGGCCCCGCGCACAGCGAAGCGATGATGGACGAACTCGTCGCTGCTTTGGTCGAAATCTGGGACCGCATGGATTTGGAACTGCGCAAGGCAGCCTGATCCGTAACGGATTTTACCGAGCCGCTTCGCTGCGCTAATCCTTTCCCGCCTAAAGGGAGATGGAAGTGAGCGGTAATCGGGAACAGACCTACGAAGAAGTGGTGCGCGGAAGGCGCAGCATTCGCGGCTATCTGGACAAGCCGGTGCCGCGTGAGCTGATCGAAGAGGTCCTCTCGATCGCCATGCGCTCACCTTCCTCGATGAACACCCAGCCCTGGCATTTTCATGTCATCACCGGCGAACCGCTCGACCGGATCCGCAAGGGCAACACCGAAAACATTCTCGCAGGCGTGCCGGACAGCCGCGAGTTCCGCCGCGGCGAGCCGTTTGCCGGCGTTCACCGCGAACGTCAGATCGGCGTCGCCAAGCAGCTTTTCGGCGCGATGGGCATCGAGCGCGACGACAAGGAAAAACGACAGGACTGGGTCCTGCGCGGTTTCCGCCAGTTCGATGCTCCGGTGTGCGTTATAGTGACCTACGACAAGGAATTGGGCGGCAGCGACGATACCGCCTTCGATTGCGGAGCGGTCACCACCTGCCTCGTCAACGCCGCGTGGAGTCGCGGACTCGGCTGTGTCATCAACTCGCAAGGCATAATGCAAAGCCCTGTGGTGCGTGAACACGCAGGCATTCCGGACGAGCAGGTGATCATGAAAGCGGTCGCATTGGGATGGCCCAACGAGGAATTCCCCGCCAACGCGGTGGTCAGTACGCGCAAGAGCGTCGATGAAGCAGCCCGCTTCGTCGGCTTCGACTAGCGGAAAGAAACGCCTGCTCGCGGGTTAAGGAAGCGGACAGGAGGATAGACTTGGCAGATAGGCTCGTAGACTTGGGCGACGGTTTCTGGACCGTCAGGGGCGAATTCAGGATCGGGATGCTGGAAATCGGCACCCAGTGTTCGCTTGTGAAGTTGCCCGACGGGCATTTCGTCTTCCTCGACAGCTACACGCTGGACGACGGCATTCGGGCGCAGATCGATGCGATAGTCGGCAAAGCCAAGATCTCGGCGATCCTCAACCTCCATCCCTTCCACACCATCCATTGCGAATGGATGCACCAGGCCTATCCGGAGGCAGAGCTGTTCGGCACTGCGCGCCATATCGACAAGTTCCCCTCGCTTCCCTGGCAGGAAATGCTCTGCGAAGACGTTGCGATGAACGAACGGTTCGGGCCGGACCTGACCTTTTCAGTCCCTCGCGGGGTGCCGCTCGTCAGCGATGACGAAAGCGTGCACTTTTCATCGGTTCTCGCCTTGCACCGGCCCAGCGGCACGATCCACGTGGATGACACCTTCGTCTATCTGGACAAGGGCTTCCCGCTTTCCCTGCTTCCAATGATAAAGCGCCTGTCGTTCCACCCCACGCTCGCCAAGGCGCTGGAGCCGCGCGCGGGTGCGGCGGACGAATTTCGCGCATGGGCGATCGATCTCGGGATCGACTGGGCCGACGCAAAGCGGATCGCTGCAGCCCACAATGCGATTTTCGAATTCGGCGAGAAGCGCTTTCCCGATTACGTGGGGGAAGCACTTGGACGTGTCGCTTCCGTGCTTGATCGCCATCGCGCCGAGCACGGTTAAGCAGACGAGGAATTACCTGAGGCTGACGACGTTGTCGGCGGCGGGACGCGTGCGGCTGCCGTCGTAAAGGCTCGCCATCGGCTCGTCCTCGACGATAATGCGCTCGGCAGAGCCGAAACCGTTGAAATCGGTCTTCATCGCAGCACCATATGCGCCGAGCATACCGATCTCGATATAATCGCCAGCCTGGATGTCTTCCGGCAGGTTGAACGGGCCGGGCATGTAGTCGGCATCGTCGCAGGTCGGGCCGTAGAAGGCGAAATCCATTTCCGGCTTGATGAGGTCGTCTTCCAGCGCGCGGACGGGAAATTTCCAGTCGACATGCGCGGCATCGAATAACGCGCCATAGGCGCCGTCGTTGATGTAGAGTTCCTCTCCGCGGCGCTTTTCAACCTTCACCACAAGGCTGGAGTATTCCGCGCACAGCGCACGGCCGGGCTCACACCACAACTCGGCGTTGTAGGCGATCGGCAGCGCATAGAAGTGCTGGTGAATGATGGTGAAGTAATCTTCCAGCGGCGGCGGTTCCATGCCCGGATAGACGCTTGGGAAGCCCCCGCCCACATCGATCATGTCGATGACCACGGAAGCCTCCGCAATCGCGGCACGCGTACGGTCGAGCGCCTGAACATAGGCGAACGGGCTCATCGCCTGGCTGCCCACATGGAAGCAAACGCCCAGCCAATCGGCATACTGACGGGTTTCCTGCAGCAGCGCAGGCGCTTCGGTAAGGTCGCAGCCGAATTTGGAGGCAAGGCTCAGCGCTGCGTGTTCGCTGGAAACGCGTAGACGGACGCAGAGGCGCAGGTCGGTAGCATCGTTGCCGTCGGCATCGCGGGTCGCTTCCACGATCTTGGCGAGTTCATCGCTCGAGTCGAGGCTGAAGGTCCTTACGCCGTGGTCGAAATAAGCCTCGCGGATTGCACCGCGCGATTTGACCGGGTGCATGAAGCACAGCGTCGCTTCGGGCAGCACAGAGCGGGTCAGGCGCACTTCGGCGATGGAGGCCACGTCGTAATGCGTGACTCCATTGTCCCACAGGATGCGGAACAGGTCGGGCGACGGATTCGCCTTCACGGCATAGAGCGACTTTCCCGGAAACTTCTCGACGAAGAAGCGGGCAGCGCGCGCTGCGGCGTGCGGGCGGTTGAGGATTACTGGCTCGTCCGGCGCGAGGGCGCGAACTACGGACCGGGCGTCAGGGAAATGCTGCAACTCAAGGGACCCCCTAAACAGCTCTTGCGAGCCATGAAACGACAAGCTGCCTTGCGGTTAGGAAGTCCCCTTGGGGCAGCAGGAGGCGCGCATATACTTCGTGTGTCATGAACTGCAAGTGAAAACCGTCCTCGCAATTGCAAGGTTCCACAGGTCGCATCGGGGCTGATCTGCGATAGGCCGTGCCCTCAGAAGCTGACCTTCGGCACAGCGTCGACCACGCCCTTCTCGCTGTCGTCGAGGCGGTGGAAGTCCGCTTCCTGAAAGCCGAGCGGTCCGGCGAACAGCACGGCAGGGAAACTTTCGCGCCCCGTGTTGTAGCGCGATACTGCCGCGTTGAGCGCCCGGCGCGCTGCGGCAAGCTTGTCTTCGACGTGGGTCAGTTCGCGCTGCAATTCCTGGAAATTCGCGCTCGCCTTGAGGTCGGGATAGGCCTCGCCCAGCGCGAGGAGGCGGTCCAGAGCAACGCGCAATCCCTGCTCGTCACCGGAGGAGATCGGCCCGTTGGCCGCCTGGTTGCGCGCGGAAATCACGGCATCGAGCGTTTCCTTCTCGTGCCCGGCATAACCCTTCACCGTTTCGACCAGATTGGGGATGAGATCGTGGCGCTGGCGCAGTTGCGCATCGATGTCCGCAACGCCCTGGTTCACCGACTGGCGAAGCCCCACCAGACGGTTGTAAATGCCGATGACGACCAGCGCCAGCAGCACGACGAGCGCGATCAAGACGATTGCCACGACTTCCATTTCTTAACCCCCTATTCGATGTCCGAAGGTATGATAGGGAACAAGGGTTAAGGGGGAAAGTACGCGTGATCGAATATCCGGACGCCGACCGGCTGATGGCAGGCGAACTTGGCGAATGGCTTCAAGGCCAGCGCCAGGTGCGCGAAGATGCGATCGCGCAGTCGCACGACCGCTTGTTCAAGTCCGGGCTTGTCCTGCTCCCCCTTGCCGCATTCCTCTTCATCCTCGCCCCCCTGCCGCTCGAACCGAAGTTCTGGATCACCGCGATTGCGGCCGGCGGCGCATGGGCTTGGAGCCAGGTCCCGAAGCACAAGGCGAAGAAGCAGGTAAAAACCGGCATCAACGAAGCGATCGCCGACGCGCTGGGCCTTGCCTACCGCCATGATTGCGAGGGTAGCGAGGCATTCGGGAAGGCGCGCGACTACTCCATGCTTCCTTCGCACGACCGCGCCAGTTTCGAGGATATGTGGGCGGGCGAAGCGGCCGGACACTCACTGTTGCTCCACGAGGCACATCTCGAAGAGCGCCGCGGATCGGGCAAGAACCGGCGCTGGGTCACGGTGTTTCGCGGCGTTGTCCTGTCGATCGGGTTTGACGAGGCCTTCCACGGGACCACCCTGCTCGCCCCCGATGGCACCTTCAGCAAGTTCTTCGGCGGCGCGAAGGATTCCATCAAGATCGACGGACAAATCCTCGACCGTGCGCAGATGGTCAGCCCCGAGTTCGAGGATCGCTTCGACATCTACACCACGGACCAGACCGAAGCGCGCTGGCTTATGCATCCCGAATACATCGAACGCGTCATGGCACTGGAACATTCGCTGGGCGGCAAGCACAGCGCGGTCCTGTTCACCGGCGGCAGCATGGTGATGGCGATCAAGAGCAGCAACATGTTCGAAAGCGGATCGCTCGATCATAACGAAGACGCTTTCCTTGTCCGCGAAACCATAGGGCAGTTTGCACGGTTGGCGGACCTGGCGCTGGCGCTCAACAGGCTTAAGCCGGACGCTCTGGCATAAACTGTCTCTACGGGTCGGATCGGTAGGAGCAGTCCAAAAGCAGACTGTCCGCTAACAACCCGATTGCGGACGTTAAGATAAGAATGACGATGTGTAAGTATGCTGGTCGCTATGCAGCATTATATACGCTTTGCTTGCCAACTACTTGGGTTGGCCATTTTGGGTCTGACACTATCGGCATGCGGTAGCGCCCATGATGGCGCTCCGGACTATCGTTACCGCCTCACTGTCGAAGTCGATACGCCCGAGGGGGTTAGGTCCGGATCGAGCGTGATCGAGGTCGAGCAATCCATGGGTCGGACGGCGATGAGTGGGTTCGGCAAGCGGATCAACCGCCGTGCGCGGGGAGAGGCGGTGTCGGTCGATCTGCCCGACGGGCGAACGCTGTTCGCACTGCTGCGCTCGGAAGACGACGTAGATTGGGCTTCGGTGGTCATGCAGACGGCGGCACCCCAGATTGCAGGCGAGAGCTTTGAAGAGAAGTTCGACAACATGCTGCTTATCAAGGGCGAGAGGGTCTTGCCCAGGTACTGGCCGCCCTATCCGGGCGGGCTCGTCATATCAGGATACCCGATGCTGGTGACGTTCGAGGACCTCGATGATCCGACCAGTGTCATGCGGGTCGACCCGGACGATCTGGCGGCGACCTTCGGTGAAGGCGTCAGCCTCAAGCGCATTACGGTAGCGATTACCCAAGACCCTGTGACCACTGGGATTGAGCAGCGGTTGGTATGGTTGGGTCAGATCAAGGGCATGGGATTGAGTAGAAAAGACTTCCCAGAAGATGTGCCGGTCGGCGCATTTTCGGAAATGTTCAGAAAGGGTATTTGAATCATGGACCGCGAAGTCTTCCTCTCGTTGCTAGCATTGGACAGCTACAATCGCGGCTATGGCGCCAACTTGGGAAGACTTGAAGAAGAGGGCGGGATAGGTGCTGCCACTATTCGGCCGTTTGAGCCTGATGAACAAGATGGTTGGGAGGCGGCAGGATTTTACGGCATCGCCTACAACTGGAGCGGCGAGACGATCATCTCCTATCGCGGGACCAATTTCGAGTTCGATTCGGCATTATCTTTCATCAATAGTCCACTTTACAACGACGTGTTCGGTGGCTGGACGCTGGGAGGCGGCTTCTCTCCGACGAGCCAGGGCAGTCTGGCGATCGAGTTCTACAAGGCGGTTTGCAACCAGAAATGGTGACTCGCGCCCTTCGGGTCGTGTCACGAGAGCAGCCGTCAATGCCGTTCTATCAACTCAACCGGTCCCTGAACGTATCGTAGCCGAACTCCTTCACCAGCTCGAGCTGGTCGATCTCGCTATCCCAGAGGTAGATGCTGGGTAGCTGGACGCCGTTGAACGTATTGGTCTTCACCATCGAATAATGTGCCTGGTCAAGAAAGGCGAAGCGTTTGCCCACCTCTGCACCGCCGGGAATGCGATAGTCGCCGATCACGTCGCCTGCGAGGCAGGAGGGGCCGCCGATGCGGACCTCGGGCGTCTCGTGGTCTGACGCCTCGCCCAGCATGGCGGGCCGGTAGGGAGCTTCGATCACGTCTGGCATATGGCAGGTGGCGGAAATGTCGGCGACCGCGACCGGAAGCTCGTTATGCCCGGTGTCGAGAATGGTGCCGACTAAGATGCCTGCGTCCAGCGCCACGGCCTCGCCCGGTTCCAGATAGATTTCCGCGCCGGTGTCTTCCTTTGCGTCGCGCAGGAACTCGATCAGCTCGGCGCGCTGGTAATCGGCGCGGGTGATGTGGTGACCGCCGCCCATGTTGATCCACTTGAGCTGGCCGAACCACGGCTCGATCGCGTCGAAGACCTTGTCCCAGGTGGCGTGCAGCGGCTCGAAATCCTGTTCGCACAGGTTGTGGAAGTGGATTCCGTCGACGCCTTCCATGATTTCCGGTGTCAGCTGGTCGATGGGAAAGCCGAGGCGGCTTCCGGGGCTGGACGGATCATAGCGTGGCACTTCACCGGTCGGGTGCATCGGATTGATGCGCAAGCCGACGTCGAAATCCTGTCCAGCCGCACGTGCAGCGTCGAGGATGAGGGTTGCGCGCTCCATCTGGCCGGGAGAGTTAAAGATCACGTGGTCCGACAGGCGACACACCTCTTCCAGTTCTTCCGGCTTGTAGGCCGCAGAATAGGTCGCGATTTCGCCGTCGTAAAACTCGCTGGCGAGGCGCGCTTCCCACAGGCCCGAGGTGCACACGCCGTCGAGATATTCGCCGATGATTGGCGCGGTCGCCCACATCGAAAAGGCCTTGAGTGCAGAAAGCACCTTGATATCGGCCTCGTCGCGGATTTCCGCGAGGATCTGGCAATTCGCGCGCAGCTTGGCAGCGTCCACCACGAAGGCGGGGCTGCTGACGCGGTTGAGGTCGAAATGGGCAAATGCCCCGGGATCGCCGGCTTTTGTTTCCATGCGCCGCGACTTAGGATGCAGTGCGCTCCGTGGGAAGAGGCCTATTGGCTTTGGTCGCCTTCGACCTCGGTCAGATCGAAGCGGATGACCCGGTTGCCGTAAACGTCGATCATGTAGGCCCGACCCGCGCGGTCGAGCGCAATATCGTGCCCGAGGCTCGCGTTGTCGCCTTCGAGGCCGAGGTCGAAAGATCTCTCGACGCTTCCGTCCGGCCGATAGACCCGCACAATCGCCCCGTTGCGACCCTGCATATCCCGCCCCTCGACGGCCAGCGTCCAGCCTCCGCCGAGCGGTTTCACACTGTAGGTATGGCCACGTTCGAGGCCGCGCCACTCTCCTGCAGGCTCGCCCCCGGTGGTGAGGACGGATATGCGCGCGTTCTCGCGGTCGGCGATGAACACCTTCTCTCCATCGGTCGAAATGCCGTGGGGCAGGTCGAATTCGCCGGCGTCCCGCCCCTCTTCGCCCCATTGGCCGAGGAAGTTGCCCTGCCGGTCGAAGCGGGCAATGCGGTTGTTCGTATAGCCATCGGCAACGAGGACCGTGTCGCCGAGGAACGCGATGTCGGCCGGGCGGCCGAAATGCTTGCCGTCCTGCCCCGCTTCACCGCGAATGCCCCATTCGGACCGCAGGATCCCGTCGTGCGAAAACCGCAGGACCTGTTCGCGTGCGACATCCGTGATCCAGACATCGTCATCCTCGTCGATGGAGAGGCCATGCGGCATCACCAATTCGTCCGCCGCCCAGCGCGCCAGCAATGCCCCTTCCGGCGAGAACATGAAGACCGTCGGCTGCGCGATGGTTTCGGTGGTGAAAGGCTCCACCCATTCGCGGCCTGCGCGATGGAGAACGAAAACATGGCCGTGGCTATCGACATCGACCGCGCTCGGTTGCCCAAAAATCGCGTCTTCCGGGATGCTTGGCCAGTCGGCATCGATGGCGATGCGCGGTGCCTGTTCCCGCGGATTGGAATTGCAGGATGCGAGTGCGCCAGCAGCGAAAATGGTGATCAGGGCAGTCCGCTTCGTCATGCCAGCGATACTATGCCGCCTGTCGCTCGCGTCAAAGACAAACATGAAAAGGGGCGGGAAGGCTCTCACCCTCCCGCCCCTGTTTCATTCACGATCGGACTTACTTTTCCTTGTCTGGACGGTAGACCAGCGCGCGGATCGGCCCTTCGTAGGAGAACCCGCGCGACATCATCGCCTCGTGCCCGCTGCGCCAGTTCGACGCACCAAACCCGGTGTAGATGGTGGTGGTCGCAGTGCCTGCGACGATCGTGTCGTGGCTCTGCCCGATCGGTTCGGGATCGACAGTCACCAGCGCGAACCGTTCGTTTTCCTGCGGCACGAATTGCACCGACAGGAGACCGGGACGGAACATGTACTGGTCACGCGAAAAAGCGCGCGTTTCGACACCGTCGGCATCGAGCAGCACCACTTGCGGCGAGACCACGCGAGCGAAGTCCAGGGCGGCACCCAGTTCCACCATCTTGGCCCGGTTCGCATCCGGAAGGGCAAAGACCATGTAGGGCGCCGACGAACCATTGCGCACGAGGCACGGGCCGCTGGCCGAAAGCTCGTTGTCGAGCATCCAGATCTTCTTGTCCTTATCCGGCGTCAGGCTGACTGCCGTCACAGTTTCCGGCGCGTCGGCGCAGTCAGTCCGATCGAACGACAGCGTGGCGGGATAGCTGGGCGTGGTCGTCGCACACCCGGAGAGAGCCGCCGAAGCCGCCGCGAGAAGAAGCGTCGCTTTCTTCATCGCGAAACCCGTCACTGCATCAGGCGGACGGTAGTTTCCGCCACTTCCTTGAGCGCGACGTCGATGCCCTCAGCCAGGCGTTCAGGCTGGGAGATCATGTCTTCGCGGTTCTGAAACGCATAGTCGGGGCTCGGCGCGATTGTGACAATGCCGGCCTGGGCATCGACCGGATTGTAGATGATGCGGTTTTCCATCAGCGTTGCGCCGGTGCCGGCGTCGATCATCCGCACGTCCGCAGCCACGGTCGGACGCCACAGCTGGTTGCCCGAATTGACATAGCCGTAAGCGGTGACGTTGAAATCGATCAGCGCCTGAACGCCCGCAGGTGCGGTCGGATAGTTTTCAAGGAATTCACGCTTCTCGCGGTCCGGACCTTCGAGCATGGCGGCTTCGATATCGGCCTCAGCCAGCGCTGCGATAAGGTAGCTTTCGAAATTGGCTTCAGGCATGTGGTTCACGCTTTCGAGCGCGTCGTTCACGCGGCTTTTGCGCGAGCCCTGAACGCCAGCGTCGATAAGTGCGCCGAGCAAGCCAAAATTGCCCATGGTCGAGGCCGCTTCATATGCGACCGCATCGTCGCCGAGCGTATCGTCTACGATTGCAACGGATGTCACCGGTACGGCAGGCGCGGTGTAGGGCGTGCCGACATACGGATTTGCGCACGCGGCAAGGCTCAGCAGCCCGAGGGCTGCGATCGATTTTTTCATTGGTTACGTACCCCTCTTTCACACAGTCGGATAATTCCGTCCTGGTGCGTCCCTGAAAGACGGTCCGAGGTATATATACGACGGATCGACGGTCAAGCCTGTCCAATCGCCGTTTCAACACTGGTACCCGCCTGTTGCGTCATCGCCACGGCAAGTATCACCTATGTTTATTCTGAAAAAAACCCATCTCTTTTCTTGAGCAGCTCGAGCGCTCTCGCGATTGCCGGGTCGCTTCCGTCGGGCGCCGTGCTTGCCGGCATGATGGGGACTTGCGCCACGTAGTCCTCCCGCGGCGTACCGTCGACATGGTACAGCGCTTCTCCGCCAAGGTCGACGCGGGCGTCGCTGTATTCGAGATCGTAATTCCAGAGCCCGCCTAGCAAGTCACCCATGTTTGAACCGATGGTCACGGCGTCGCTTGCCGCGTCCATGCCGATCACGATCCCTTCCCCCATGCTCCCGGTCCAGCGCCCCTGTAGGACGTAAACGGGACCGGCGAAATACGGCTCGCGCGGCAGGACATATTCCACGAACTGACGTGGAACCGTGAACTCACGCTCGTACACTGGCACGCGGTGCATCTGGTAAGGCTTTGTCTCTCGCGTGAAGTGTCCGATGATGGAGCGGGCGACCTCGGTATTTCCGCCGCTCGGCGTCTCCCTCATGTCGAGGATGATCGCCGCCGCACCCGCTGCTTGCGCCATCGCTTCATCGAAGGCCTTGATGGTATCGTTATTGCCCAGCGAATTGAGGGGCGCGATCACTGCGACACTGCCTCCCGGACCGACGAAGCGGAGGTCCACCGTGGGACGTTCTCGCAGGCTGTTGGCCCACTCCCGCGTCGATCCCAGTTCGACAGGCAAGACAGTTCCATCGGCCTTCCGGATCACAAGGTGCCGGCTACCGGCGCGTTTCCCGTTCGCCGCAAGCGTCAGGCCGTAATCGAGCTGCGCCGCATTGGGGTTCGGCAGGACTTCGCCGAAAGGAAGAACCGCTGCCTCTGTTGCAGGCACTCCGCCAATCGAAAGGACCGTGTCCCCCGGCCGCAACCCGGCGTCAAACGCGGGTGAGCCGCGTCTGACATCGACAACCTTCGCCTGGCCCCCGCTGAAAGCGAGATCCACATCCGCTGCCGTCATCACGATCGCGTAATCGTCATCCGAAAACGGGCCTACGATCAGGTGCGGGTCCATGAAAGTCAGCGCGGTCTGGTGGATGACCTTGCGAAATTGCCCCGGAGTTGCGGACTTCAGCGCAATTTCTTTCGACAACGCCAGCTGCGCGTCGACATCCAGATCGTCCCGCTCGATATAAGCGTATTTACCGCGCAGTAGGGTTTCGAACTCCTCCCAGGCTAGAGCAGCATCGAAGGCGTTCTCTGCCTCTGCCTGTTGCGGTTGCTGTGCTTGGAGGGCCGCGCCGATACTGGCGCTGCAAAGGGCGATCGCACCGAGCGCGGCCTTCAAATTCATCAGAAATCGACCGGTCCGTCCAGTTCCTTCACTTGCCATGCAAGCCCGTGTTCGTTGAGCATTTCCATGAAGGGATCGGGATCCATCTCTTCCATGTTGAAGACGCCGTCGCCTGCCCACTTGCCGGTGACCATCATGGCCGAACCGATCATCGCAGGCACGCCGGTCGTGTAAGAGACCGCCTGGTTGCCGGTTTCTTCAAAAGCGGCTTCGTGGCTGCAGATGTTATTGATGTAGAACGTCTTCTCGCCCGACCCGTCGAGCGCTTCGCCGGTTGCGATCACGCCGATATTGGTGTTGCCCTTGGTCGTCTCGCCCAGCGTTTCGGGCTTGGGCAGCACGGCTGCGAGGAATTGGAGCGGGATGATGTCCTTGCCCTGATAGCGAACCGGATCGATCCGCGTCATGCCGACGTTCTGCAATACGGTCAGGTGCTTGATGTATTCATCGCCGAAGGTCATCCAGAAGCGCGCACGCTCCAGCTCCGGATTGAACTTGGCGAGGCTTTCCAGTTCCTCGTGGTACATCATGTACATGTTCTTGGGGCCCACGGCCTCGAAATCGAATTCGACCTTCTTACCCATCGCCGGGGTCTCGACGAACTCGCCGTTTTCCCAGTGGCGCGCAGGCGCCGTCACTTCGCGGATGTTGATTTCCGGGTTGAAGTTGGTGGCGAAAGCCTGGCCGTGATCGCCGCCGTTACAGTCGAGGATGTCGAGCTGGCGGATGGTCTTCAGCTTGTGCTTCTTCAGCCACATGGTGAAGACGCTGGTGACGCCCGGATCGAAGCCCGATCCCAGCAGCGCCATAATCCCCGCCTCTTTGAAGCGGTCGTGATAAGCCCACTGCCAGTGGTACTCGAACTTGGCCTCGTCCTTGGGTTCGTAGTTGGCGGTATCGAGGTAATCCACGCCCGCTTCGAGGCAAGCGTCCATGATTGGCAAGTCCTGGTACGGAAGCGCGAGGTTTACGACCAGGCTCGGCTGGACCTGCTGGATCAGGCGGATCATCGCCGGGACTTCTTCCGCGTCGATCTCGTAAGTGCTGATACCGACGCCGGTGCGCTCTTTCACACTGGCGGCGATGGTGTCGCACTTGCTCTTTGTGCGGCTGGCTAGATGGATATCGGTGAAGATATCCTTGTTCATCGCCATCTTGTGTACGCACACGCTGCTAACGCCGCCTGCGCCGATGACCAGGACTGTCGACATGGAAAAACCTCTTAGCTGAATTCGATTCTTGCCTGCCCCCTAGCGAAATGCGCTATCGCAGCCAAATGATCCCAGACGAAATCCGCACACCAACGAGACAGGGCGTGATCGATGCGGCCGCGTCGATCGCCGAAATCCTTCCGCCCAGCCCGCTCCTTTCTGTCGAGATCGGTGGGGTCAGGGTGCATGCGAAGGCCGAGAGCCTCCAGCCGGTCGGCGCTTTCAAGATCCGCGGTGGCTGGTGGCGGCTGGCGAATTTGACCGAGGAAGAGAAGGCACGCGGCGTAATCGCCGTATCTTCCGGCAATCATGCGCAGGGCGTCGCCTGGGCCGCTCGCCGGCTCGGGATCAGGGCGACCATCGTGATGCCGCGCAACGCGCCGCGGGTGAAGCTCGAGGCGACCCGTGCTCTTGGCGCGGAAATAGTGCTCTACGAACGTCCGGGCGAAGACCGCGACGAAGTGGCCGCCAAGCTGATCGCAGAACGTGGCGGAACTCTCGTCCACGCATTCGGCGACCCGTGGGTGATCGAAGGGCAAGGCAGCGCAGGGATCGAGATCCAGCAGCAGCTCGGCCGGGCCCCGTCGCGACTGTTCGTGTGCTGCGGCGGCGGCGGCCTTGCGGCAGGCCTTGCCCTCGCCTGTCCGAAAAGCGCGATCCATGTCGTGGAGCCTTCGGGATGGGACATGGTCGGCCAAGCGCTGGCGTCAGGCACAATCGTGCGCGTCGCAGACGATCCGCCCTCCACCATTTGCGATGCCTTGCAGCCCGATGCGACCAAGCCGATCAATCTCGAAGTGCTGCACGGCCGCGCCGAGCCCGGGTTGACCGTGACCGACGAAGAAGTGCGCGAGGCACAACGATTCGCATTCTCAAAACTCAATCTTGTCGTAGAACCGGGGGGGGCAGCTGCGCTGGCGGCGGCCCTTGCAGGCAAGGTAGCGCTGGACGAAGACACGGTGATCATGATCACCGGTGGCAACACCGACGCGGACAGCTTCGCCGAAACGATACGCGGGGTTTGACAATCGGCGCGCCCCGCATCACCCATGCGGGCACAAAGGGAGGGAGTTCTTTCAATGCAGGCTCAAATGCTGGCACCGGCAGCGGTGCTGATCGCGTGGTCGCTAATCATGTTGCTGTGGATGGCGTTCACCCGCTTTCCGGCAATGAAGAAGAGCGGAATGGACCTCGGCAACGCCAAGCCAGGCGGTCGGGGACAGGACCTCGAAGGTGTATTGCCCGACAAGGTGCAGTGGAAATCCCATAACTACGCGCACCTCATGGAACAGCCGACGATCTTCTATCCGGCTGTCGTGATCATCGCCCTGCTGGGCGGAACAGGCGTCGATGCGCTGGTGGCGTGGGTCTATGTCGGCCTTCGCATCATTCACTCGGTCTGGCAGGCGACGGTAAACACCGTCTCGGTGCGCTTCCCGCTGTTCGTGCTGGCGACGATCGCGCTCGGCTACCTGGCAGTCCGCGCTGTCACCCTCACCATGTTCGCCATTTAAGGAGAGGCAAGTTGGATATTGCACACTCGCCCATCCTCCAGCCCGTCGTGGCGCTGGCGATCTGGACCATGGTCATGTGGTGCTGGATGTACGGTACCCGCATTCCCGCGATGAGCCGCAATCCGAAGATCGATGCCGCCAATCTCGTCGGTACGACGGGTGCCAGCCTGCGCGCCGAACTGCCGGAGAAAGTCAGCTGGAAGGCCGACAACTACAATCACCTGCACGAAGCGCCGACCGTGTTCTACGCCATCGCGCTGGTGCTGGCGATTACCGGCTACGGTGACGGCATGAATGCGCTGCTGGCGTGGATCTACGTCGGTCTCAGGGTCATGCACTCGCTCGTCCAGTCGACCAGCAACCGCGTGCTCGTGCGGTTCGTGCTGTTTGCCCTGTCGAGCCTCGTGCTGATGGCGATGATCTTCCACGCGGCGATCGTCACCTTCGACATTCACCTTTAACGGCGAAGGCGGCGGGGTAGAGTTACTCCGCCGCTTCGCGCTCTGCCACTTCGAGGGTCGCGAGGAAGCGCTCGGCGTCGAGCGCCGCCATGCAGCCTGTGCCGGCCGCGGTCACCGCCTGGCGATAGGTGTGATCCATCACGTCGCCCGCCGCGAACACGCCGGGTATCGACGTCTTCGGTGTGCCCGCTTCGACCAGCAGATAGCCGCTGTCGTCCATCGGCAGCTTGCCCTTGAACAGTTCAGTCGACGGCGCATGGCCGATCGCGACGAAAGCGCCATCGCAAGAGAAGTCGCTATCCTCGCCCGTCTGCGTATCGCGCAGCCGCAAGTGCGATAGCGCGCCGTTCTCGCCCGCTTCGAAGCTTTCGACCGTCTTGTTCCACAAGACCGAGATCTTGGGGTGATTCAGCAGGCGGTCCTGCAGGATCTTCTCCGCACGCAATTCGTCGCGGCGATGGATCAGAGTCACGTCGTCGGAGTGGTTGGTGAGGTAGAGCGCCTCTTCAACAGCGGTGTTACCGCCGCCGATGACGGCGACTTTCTTGCCGCGATAGAAAAACCCGTCGCAGGTTGCGCAGGCCGAAACGCCCTTGCCGCCCAGTTCCTGCTCTCCAGGAGCGCCCAGCCACTTGGCCTGGGCTCCGGTCGCAATCACGAGGACGTCGCCGATATACTCGTCGCCGCTATCGCCCACTGCGCGGAACGGAGACCCGTTCTCGAGATCAACTTCGACGATGGTGTCCCACATTATGCGCGTGCCGACATGTTCGGCCTGCGCCTTCATTTCTTCCATCAGCCACGGGCCCTGCACCACGTCGCGAAAGCCGGGATAATTCTCGACATCGGTGGTGATCGTCAGCTGGCCGCCGGGCTGGAGGCCCTGCACCACGATCGGCTCCATCATCGCGCGCGCGCCGTAGATGGCGGCGGAATAGCCGGCCGGGCCGGAACCGATGATGAGCATTTTGGTGCGATGGGTAGCCATGAAACTGTCTCTGGATCGTCTGAATTTAAGCGAAGGCGCTATATGGGGATTGGTCGGGCGAGAGTCACGCCAGATAGGCGCTCCGCAGCCTCTCGCGAAGGGGTTCATCCACACCTAAGGCGTCTTCGATGTAGCGATCCAGCGATCCGTGGTCAGACTCGACCTCTCTCCAGAATGTCGCGAGGTAGTCTTCCTGCACACCAAGCAATGCCTTGACGGCATCTTCGTCGAGCTTGCGGCCCAGCCGTGCCTCGATCCCCGGCACAGATTGCGCGGCCAGCACGTCCATGTTCGGCGCATCGTTGGTGCGCAGGAATTCCGCCATCTGACGATCGCGGTCGACCCCGAGTATGTGCAGCAAGAGCATGGCTGCAACACCGGTGCGATCCTTCCCGGCGAAGCAATGGACGAGGCTGGCCCCTTCCCGGTCTGCTAGAATGTTCAGATAGCGACCGAACATCTCGATCATGGCCGGATTGCGCGGCATACGGGTATAGACTGCCATCATGCGCTTCCGCGCGAACTCGGCCGTGGTGGTTTCGGCATCCACATCCATATGCGGTGGGCTGGAGCTGGTCTCGCCTTCGTAAAATAACACTTCGCCATCGAAGCCTTCGACACGGCGGCAGGGATTGCGCTCCCGCTCGCTGGCACCACGCAAATCGATCACGGTCCGGATATGCAGCCTGCCGATCGCTTCCAGGTCTTCGTCGCTGGCATCGACATGCTGGCCCGAACGCCACAGCAGCCCGGTCCTTACACGCGCGCCATCGGCAGTTTCCCACCCTCCGTAGTCGCGGAAATTATGGATGCCGTCGGTTTCGATGAATGGTTCGCGAATCATGGCTCGCGGTGTGGCAGGCACAAGGTTATCCCGCAATGCGCGCTAGGGGTGAACGCGTATAGGCGACCTTACCCTCAATTCGTACTGCAAGCCTAATTTCCCGGGCGACCGGGCAGCGGCAGGAAGGGCAGCGCGAATGGCGAAAATTATCATCGTGGACGACGACGAAATCATTGCGGACATGGCGAGCAATATCCTGTTCGAGGCGGGCCATGTGTGCGGATGGGTCCCCGATGGCGAGAAGGCGCTTGACCTGTTGCGATGGCGCAGGCCCGACCTGCTCTTGCTCGACCACGACATGCCCGGGCTGACGGGCGCGCAGGTCCTGCGATCGTTGCGCAGCTCTGCGGAAAATTACGACCTTCCAGTCATCATGTTCACCGGACTTTCGGGTGCCGAGGATGAAAGCCACGCCTACTACAACGGCGCGCAGGCATTCATCCGCAAGCCGTTCGACGCAAGGATGCTGCTGCACGAGGTCAATCTGGTCCTGAAAGCCCGTGCCGAAAGGCCGCAGCATCGCACCCTGATGGAACACCTCGAACAAAAGGCGGGCCGCTGGCGCGATTCGCCCGAAAAGCGCGTCATGCTCTAAGGCGACGCTATGGCGCGTCGAGATCGCGCAGGAAGTTGTTCGTCCAATCCTGGACATTGTCGTAGCGCACCGTGGAGATGAGCGCCTCGTAGCGCCTGCGCCGCTCGTCCACCGGCATATCAAGCGCGGTCGCTATCGCATGGGACAGATCGTCCGGGCTATGCGGGTTCACCAACAGGGCTTCCTGCATCTGGGCCGCTGCACCGGCAAATCTCGACAGGATCAGGACGCCCGGGTCTTCGGGATCCTGCGCCGCGATGTATTCTTTCGCCACCAAGTTCATTCCGTCGCGCAGGGGCGTAACCAGACCGATTTTCGCGGCGCGGAAGAAACCATGGAGTTGGGCGTGGCTGTAGCCGCGGTTCACATAGCGCACCGGGACCACATCGACCTCGCTGCGCGCGCCGTTGATCTGGCCGGCCTTCTGTTCGAGCAAGGCACGGATCTGCTGGTAACTTTCGACATCCTCCCGACTGGGCGGCGCAATCTGGATGAAGACGAGGTCGCGTACCCGCTCGGGGAAACGATCGAAAAAGCGGCTGATGCCGTCGAGGCGCTCCGGCAGGCCCTTGGAATAGTCGAGCCGGTCGACGCCGATCATCGCGGTACGGCGACGGGTCGAGCTGAGCAGCCGTTGTTCCGCCTGGCGTGCATCGCCCGTGTCCTTGAGCCCGCTGAAATGGTCCCAGTCGATGCCGATCGGATAGGCACGCGCAATGGTGGTCCGACCCTCCAATGTGATCGAGCCGGTAGCATCGTCGACCTCGGCACCCAGCTCGGTCCGGCAATAATGCAGGAAGCTGTCCAGCCATTCCTGTGTCTGGAAACCGAGAAGGTCGTAGTGCAGCATCGTGCGCACCAGCCGCTCGTGATAGGGCAGCGACACGAACAGGCGTGTCGGCGGCCATGGGATGTGCAGGAAGAAGCCGATCCGGTTCTCCACCCCGCGCGAACGTAGCCGTTCGCCCAGTGGGATGAGGTGGTAGTCGTGGACCCAGACGATATCATCGTCCTCGATCAGCGGATGCAGCGTTTCCGCGAACCTTTCGTTGACGCGCTCGTAGCCCTTACCGGTCTCGCGTTCGTATTCGGCAAGGTCGAGACGGTAGTGGAATAGCGGCCACAGGGTCGAGTTGGCATAGCCGTTGTAGTATTCGTCGACGTCACGCTTCGAAAGATCGATCGTAGCGGTCGTGACACCGTCGGTGGTTTGCGTAGAGATTTCGCCCGAATTCTCTTCCGCCTCTTCGCCGGACCAGCCGAACCAGACCCCGCTTCGATCCTTGAGAGCAGCATTCAATGCCCCGGCGAGCCCGCCCTGAGCCCCTGCCGCTCCGCGCGCCTTGGGCACTGCCACCCGGTTGGAGACAACCACAAGACGCGCTTCTTCGCTCACCTGACGTCACTCCATGGTTTCGATAGCAATCCGACCGAGTTGATTATTCCAACCAGCGAGTAAGTCTGGGGGAAGTTCCCCCAAAGTTCGCCCGTCTCGTAGTCGAGATCTTCGCTCAGGAGGCCGGAATTCGTCGTATGGCTCAGCATGGCGCAGAACAGGTCGCGCGCTTCGCTGCTTCGGCCGGTCAGGTGGAGCGCCTCGATCAACCAGAAAGTGCAGACGTTGAACGCCGTCTCGGGCGCACCGAAATCGTCCTCGGCCGCATAGCGCAGCATATGGTCGCCGCGCCGTAGGTCGCGTTCCACCGCTGCAAAGGTCTTGAGAAAGCGCTCGTCGTCGGGCGCGAGATAACGAAGTTCCACCATCTGGAGCAGGCTCGCGTCGAGATAATCGCTTTCGAAGCTGGCGCCGTAATGGCCGCCCTCCTCGCTCCAGGCATTCTCTTCGATTTTGGCGCGGATCGCTTCTGCGCGGTCCTTCCAGTACCGCACCCGGTCGCCCTTGCCGAGGCGCGCGGCGACATTGGCCAGACGATCGCACGCCGCCCAGCACATCACCGCGGAATAGGTATGGACCTCCTGCCGCGTACGGAATTCCCAAAGGCCAGCATCGGGCTTGTCGTGCTTGGCCCAGGCAGCCTCGCCCACCTCCTCGAGATGGGCGAAGTCGGTCTCGTCCGCCATGCGCAGGAGGCGGGTATCGAAGAAGGCCTGCGCCGTCGGCATGACGATCTGGCCATAACAATCGTACTGGACCTGCTTATAAGCCGCATTGCCGACGCGAACCGGACCCATCCCGCGATAGCCCGCGAGGTTTTCGGCGAAGCTTTCGTGCAATTCGGCTTCGCCCATTACGGAATAAAGGGGCTGGATCTGCCCTCCGCGCGCTTTGTCGATGATGTTGCGCAGATAGGCGAGATACTTCTCCAGCACATCCAGCGCGCCGAGGCGGTTGAGCGCCTGCACGGTGTAGTAGCTGTCCCTGATCCAGCAGTAGCGATAGTCCCAGTTGCGCTCGCTACCCGCCGCTTCGGGGATAGAGGTCGTGAGTGCGGCAACGATGGCGCCCGTTTCCTCGTGCTGGCACAGCTTGAGCGTGATGGCGGCGCGAATGGTCTCTTCCTGCCATTCCAGCGGGATGTGCAGGCCGCGAACCCAGTGCTGCCAGTACTTGCGCGTATTGGCTTCCATCCTGCGGATTTCACTGCGGATATTGCCGACGAAGGGTTCGTCCGGGCCGAGGAAGAAGTGCTGGTCCGCCTCCACCCGATAGCTGCGTCCTTCGAGGACATAGCCGACGGGCGCATCGGTCGACAGACGCATCGTCTGGTCGCCGAGCTGGTAACGGATATGGTTGGTGCCGTTGGTCGTGGTGGCCTCTGCGCTGCCGTATCCATGGAGAGGGACAAGGCGCACGCGCAGCCGCGGCGCACCCGTTACGGGTCGTACGATGCGAATGAATGCGACCGGGCGATACATTCTCCCCGATCCTTCGTAACGCGGTGCAAAATCGGTGATCTCTACTGCGCTTCCGTCCTCGGCTTCGAGGCGGGTGACGAGGATGGGCGTGTTACGTTCGTAATGCTGGCTCGACGAAACCTGCCCTTCAAGCTCGAAGCGCCACACTCCCTGGTCCACCTTGTCGCCATTCAGCAGCGAGCAGAAAACCGGATCGCCATCGACGCGCGGAACGCAGCCCCAGACAAATCCAGCACGCTCATCCACAAGGGCGCTGACCTGGCAATTGCCGATTGGGGAAAGTTCGAGAGAGCTTTGTGTCACAGTTCCAGCCATTGATGCACGGCACCCACGCCGCTCAGGTGATATCGGGCGTTGTCGCTGTCGCGCTCGCCCACGGCAATGCCAAAACCTCCGCATTCGTTTGCAGCCGCCATGCCGTCTTCATCGGTCGTGTCGTCGCCGACAAATACAGGCAGCGAGCCAACGAAGGGGTTCCGGGATAGGAAAGCCCGCACCGCCCCGCCCTTGTCGGCGCCAGGCCTTACGATTTCCGCGATGGACTTGCCGGTGGCGAGATGCAGGTCGTGCGCCTCGGCTACAGAGCGAGCGAACGCGACGGCCTGTTCCTCCATCTCCGGCGCGCTGCGAAAATGGATCGCCCCGCCATGGCTCTTCGCCTCATAGAGCAAGCCGTGTTCAGCCGCGAATTCGCGCAATTGCATGACGACCGGTTCGGGCAGCCCCTCGGGCGCCCGCCCTAACCGCGAACCGTCGGCAAACAGCCGGGAAACGCCGTGGGACCCGGCCCGGCAGACCATGATCTCGTCGAGATGGTTTTCCAGATCGTCGAGCGCGCGTCCGGACACGAGCGCCAACCTGCCATCGAGCCTGTCGCGCAACCGATGGAGGCGATCGACCATGTCCCGCGGCACATCGATCGCGCCGGGTTCTGGCGCGAGTTCGACCAGCGTCCCGTCGAAATCGAGGAAAAGGGCCAAGCGATCCCGCGCGAGCAGGTCGTGAAACTTGGGTGGAGGCGGTAGCGAGGGTGAGCTGGCCATCGCCCCCGTGCTTAGCGGCTGAGTCCGCCGCGTCAAACGCTCACTGCTGGGGGAATGCGGAACCAGGGGTCAGGATGAGATCGCCGTTCTCCACTCGCCACCCTTCGAGACGCGAGAGGAAATTCATCCCCAGCACGTTGGTGTTACCAAGATTGGGCGCGATGACCGCGTCCAGGCCTTCGGCTCTTATATTGCCAAAGGAAAGGCTATCCACTGTCGTGAGATCGGCGGTGACGGTGCCATTGGCAGTGCCAAGCATGACCGGCAGACCGCCGGGCCTCGGTTCGAGCCCTGCGGCATCTGCCGAGCGGCTCGAAAACGCCGTCAGTGTTGCGCCGGTATCGACCATAAGGCGCGTCGGCACTCCGTTCACATTGGCGCGCAACCAGTAATGGCCATCGGCGGCCATCGGGATGACGGTTTCCGCTCCCACGATCGTCTGCTCGGGCAGGCCGATCTGCGTCATCGAGTCCAGACGCGGATCGAACCGGGCCACCTGCAGGAAAACAGTGACGAGAATGCCGACCAGCGCGAGCGTGCTGACGGATCGCACCAACCTGCCGCCCGCCATTTTGCGGCGCAGCATCATCGAACTGATCCAGCCTGCAACGAGCGCGGCGATGGTGGCGACGAGCAGCCCCGAACGCGGGATTGCGCGGATCAGCTCCGCAACTGCCGACAGGATCGCTTGGCCTTCCATGACATCGATATAGGGACGCTATCCCCCCTCGTCCATGAACGGCACCGAGGTAATTACGGAGCGTTGCGGTGCTCGCTCGCCTCCGCGAGGATTACCGAGAACCGGTCCTCGTCGTCGGTCCAGCGCGCCATCGGCGTCCAGCCGCCAGCCAGCAGCAAGAGATTCGCACTGCGGGGGCTGAACTTGTGGCTGTTCTCGGTGTGGATCGTCTCGCCCGCGATCATTGAGAATCGCTGTTCGCAGACTTCGAAATCCATGTCGCACTTCGCTTCGAGATGCATCTCGATCCGCGAGAAATCATCGTTCCAGATGGCTTTATGGACAAGGTCGTCGACGGGTATCGTGCCATTCAGTTCGCGATTGATGCGCCGCGCAAGGTTAAGATTGAATTCGGCCGTGACGCCCCTTGCATCGTCATATGCCGCTTCGAGCACGGCGACGTCTTTCACCAGATCCATCCCGATCAGGAGCAAAGGGCGTTCACCCTCGGTCCCGCCCAGTGTCGCGCGCATCGAACGCAGCAGGTCGACCGCGGTCCGGGCGACCATGTTGCCGATCGTCGATCCCGGGAAGAAGCCGAGTTTCCGCATCTCTTCGACTTCGGGAGGCAGGGTGACCTGTTTCATGAAATCCGCTTCGACGGGAAGCACCGGCAAGCCGGGAAATTTCCGTGCAAGGGCGGCGGACGACTGGCGCAGGAAATCGCCGGAGATATCAAGCGGAACATAAGCCGCAGGAGCGATTGCCTTAAGCAGCAGCGGGGTCTTGACCGAGCTGCCGGACCCGAACTCGACAACTGCGCGATCCTTGCCGATCAGTCGCCTAAACTCATCCCCCCGCGCCTCAAGTATCTGGGTTTCCGAGCGGGTCGGATAATATTCCTCGAGCGACGTGATGTCCTCGAACAATTGCGATCCGGCATCGTCGTAGAGCCAGCGCGCAGGGATCGCCTTATGCGCCTGCTTCAAGCCCGCCAGCACGTCGCTGCGAAAGGCCTTGTCGATACCGTCTTCGTCGCGATCAACCAGCGCGATCCCGGGTTGTGCAGTCATACGTCCCTCGCGAGTCTCAGGCCGGTGAACTGCCAGCGCTGGTGCGGGTAGAAGAAATTGCGATAGCTGGCGCGCGAATGCCCGCGCGCCGTCGCGCAGCTTGCGCCCTTGAGGACGAACTGCCCGCTCATGAATTTTCCGTTGTATTCGCCAACCGCACCTTCGACGGGCTGGAAGCGCGGATAAGGCAGATAGGCCGAACGGGTGAATTGCCAGCAGTCCCCGAACAACCCATCGCTGCCGACCGGCAAAGGCGGGGCAGCCGCGTCGAGCTGGTTTCCGGCAGCCGGATCATGCGCGGCAAGCTCGCCCTCTTGCCCCCTTGCGATGGCTTCCCACTCGAATTCCGTCGGGAGCCGGTTGCCAGCCCAGGTGGCAAAGGCATCGGCCTCGAAATAGGAGATGTGGGTCACAGGGGAGTCCTTGGCCCTGTCCTGCCAGCCGGAATGCGTGAACGCCTCCTCGCCGCGCCAGTACAGCGGTGCACCAATGTCGTTTTCCTTCACCCACGCCCACCCGTCCGACAGCCAGAGCGATGCTGTTTCGTAGCCGCCGTCGTCAACGAATTCGGCCCATTCACCATTTGTAACCAGACCGGCGGAAAGTTCGAACGGCTCCAGCAGGACGCGGTGATCCGGGCCCTCGTTGTCGAATGCGAACCCCTGTTCCTGATGCCCGATCCGCGCGATACCGCCGGGGTGGGAATGCCAGTTTCCAGGAGCTTTCTTCACAGGAGGCGTGAACGAATCCTGCCACATCGCAACGCCCAGCGGATTCTGGAACAGGGCGTGTTTGATATCGGTCAGCAGCAGTTCCTGGTGCTGCTGTTCATGCGCGATACCCAGTTCGATGAGCGGGCGCAGTTCCTCCCGTTCGAATAGGGGCTGCATCGCCTCGTCGACCTTTGTTCGCCAATCGACGATTTCCGCCAAGGTCGGGCGCGACAGCATCCCGCGCGAGAAGCGTTGGATACGCTCGCCCTCGGCCTCGTAATAGGAGTTGAAAACGAACGGCCAGCTATCGTCGTACAGCCGGTATCCGTCGAGATGGTCCCTGAGGAGGAAAGTCTCCCAGAACCATGTCGTATGTGCCAGGTGCCACTTGGCGGGCGAAGCGTCCTCCATCGACTGGAGCGTCGCGTCCGCTTCGGAAAGCGGTTCGACCAGCGCTTCACTGAGCGAACGGGTCGCTGCGAAATCGTTCGCCAGCCCCGCGGGGCTGATATTCTGTCTTGCCGCGCGAGAGGTGATCGGCGCGCTCCCCCAAATGGTTCAGTTTTCCCAATAGCTCAAAACCCTGCCGGTTCCGGCAATAGCTGCCATCATGACGAAAAATCATTCGGTACGAAAGGGGGGTAAACGACCTGTTTTCAACACGCTAACCTTTGATGTTTTGGGTACCATCACGCTGCATCGGCAACGCGATTGCGTCCTTTGCGCTTTGCCTCATAAAGCGCCGCATCCGCGCGGGCGAAAAGTGTCAGCGCCCCTTCCCCGGGCAAAAGGGTCGCATGGCCCGCGCTGATCGTGATGCCGGGAATGGGTGCCGAGTGCGTCCCCGCCTCGATCGCCCAGCGCAGCCTTTCGGCCGCTTCGAACGCGGCTTTCGTATCGCAATCGGGCAGTAGCCAGAGGAATTCCTCACCGCCGACCCTGCCGACGGTATCCGCGCCCCGCGCCTGCCGGACGACGATTTGCGAAAGACGCGTCAGCACCCGGTCGCCCACTGCATGGCCATGCAAATCGTTGATCCGCTTGAAGTGATCGATGTCGAAAATGACAATCGAATATGCGCTTCCCGAACGCTGCGCTTCAAGGATGGAGCGGTCGAGCGAGGCCATGATCGCCCGCCTGCTGGCGAGCCCCGTCAGCGCATCGGTATTGGCCTCTCTCTGCGCTTCTGCGGCAAGTTCGAGGGCGCGCTTCTTCTCCTCTTCGACCCGCCGCACGACCGCGTATTCATCGGTAACGTCCCGCACGACCATGAAGACCCGCTCCCGGTCTCCGTCGGGGCCGAAGTCGTTCCGCGCACGTGCTCTCAGGACCCGTTCCTCGCCGGTGCGCAGGATGACGTCGAATTCGACGACATAGGGCATGGGATCGACGGAATGTGCACCCAGTGTCGTGCGTAGCTGGGACAAGCCATCGGGCATGAGGAGCGCAAGCAATTCTAGCGTTGGCGCCGTCCCTTTCGGCAAGCCGGCGATATGGCACATCTCTTCGGACCAGATGTGGCGTTCCTCTGGCAGTTCGATGCACCAGCGACCGATACCTGCGAGGCCTTGCGCAACCTCCAGATGTGCAACGTTGCGCGCCAGCTGGCGGTTGCGCGAGGCCAGCCGCTTCGCCCTGCGCGAATTGCGAAAGAGCAACGTCGCCAGACCCAGCCCTGCAAGGGCGAGCGCTAACACCGATGAGATGAGAGCAGCCGCAATTGCCGCGCAAAACGCGAATGTCGCCGCGATTGCCAAGGGTAAGTCAAACCTGCCGATATGAGCGCCTGTATCCAAGCCCGTCCTCCTGCCACTGCGACAGCGATGACAGGCGGATACGAAATCCCGGTCAGGAACCCGCTAAGTGAAGTTACCTAGCCAGCCGGCTTCAGGCCGCGTCGGCCCTGATCTGCTCGTGCTCGGCATTTAGCGTTTCGGCAATCAGGAAGGCCAGTTCCAGCGACTGCGCGGCGTTGAGGCGCGGGTCGCAATGCGTGTGATACCGGTCCTTGAGCGCCTCATCTGTAATAGCGACCGCGCCGCCGACGCATTCGGTCACGTCCTGGCCGGTCATCTCCACGTGGATGCCGCCGGGGTGCGTGCCTTCCGCACGGTGAACGGCGAAGAAGCCCTTCACTTCCGTCAGGATGCGGTCGAACGGACGCGTCTTGTAGCCGCTGTCCGATTTGACGACATTGCCGTGCATCGGATCGCAGCTCCACACCACCGGATGCCCTTCTGCCTTCACCGCGCGAACGAGGCGCGGGAGGCCGTCCTCGACCTTGTCGTGGCCGAAGCGGCTGATCAGCGTGATACGACCCGGCTCACGCGCAGGGTTCAGCGTGTCCAGCAACTTGAGCAGCGCATCGGTTTCAAGGCTCGGCCCACACTTCATGCCAAGCGGATTGCCGATGCCGCGCGCGAATTCGACGTGCGCACTGCCTTCGAAACGGGTTCGGTCCCCGATCCAGACCATGTGCGCGCTGGTGTCGTACCAGTCGCCCGTCAGGCTGTCCTGCCGGGTCAGCGCCTGCTCGTAAGGCAGCAGCAACGCTTCGTGGCTGGTGTAGAAGCTGGTGCCCTGCAATTGCGGGACGGTTGCCGGATCGATGCCGCACGCTTCCATGAAATCGAGCGCTTCACCGATGCGATCCGCAAGATTGCCGAACTTGTCTGCCCAGGGGCTGCGGCCCATGAAATCGAGCGTCCACTGATGCACCTGGCGCAGGTTCGCATAACCGCCACCTGCGAAAGCGCGCAGCAGGTTGAGTGTGGACGATGCCTGGAAATAGGCACGGACCATGCGCTGCGGGTCGTTGAATCGGCTCTCCGGATTGAAATCGATCCCGTTGATGTTGTCGCCGAAGTAGCTCGGCAGGGTCACATCACCTTGCGTTTCGGTATCGGAGCTGCGCGGCTTGGCGAATTGCCCCGCCATCCGTCCGACCTTAACGACCGGCTTCTTGCTGGCGAAGGTCATGACGACCGCCATCTGCAGCAGCACGCGGAAAGTGTCGCGGATGTTGTTGGGATGGAATTCGGCAAAGCTTTCGGCGCAGTCGCCGCCCTGCAGCAGGAACGCCTTGCCTTGCGCCACTTCGGCCAGATCAGCCTTCAGCGCGCGTGCTTCGCCGGCGAAGACGAGTGGCGGGTGGCTCGACAACGCAGTCGTCGCTTCCTCCAGCGCAGCGGCGTCTTCATAGCGCGGCAAGTGCCGAGCTTCGAAGTCCTGCCAGCTATCGGGTGCCCATTCGCGTGCCATTATATTTCCATTCTTCCATTAAATGCGGTCGTCCACGCAACCGCATCCGCCCTTTTCGCGCAAGCAGCATAAACTTGGCCAGCGCAAAAGCGCGATTGCCGTGATCGCCTCCTAGCGTCCGGCGGCAGCGGCGCTCGAAGCGGTTGCGGCCGTGGCCAGTTCCTGTCCTTCGGGGATCACCGCCATGCGCCAACCCGGCGTTCCGGCGAAGTATTCCCGCGCCAGGGCAAGCATCGCATCCGGCGTGGTGCTGGAATAGTCGTTCAGGAGACCGCGGAGAGCCATCATGCGCCGCGGATCGATCGTCGAGTTCTCCAGCTCGAGGAGGAAGAAGTAGTTCCCGCTCGAAATCCGCTCGTAATAATTGCGCAGCGGCTCGGTCGCGCGGGCCAGCTCGTCCTCGCTCGGCGGCGTTACGGTCAACTCGCTGGCAATGCGGTCCGCCTCACGGAAAAAGGTCGGGACATCCGACGGGCGCAGCTGCGCCAGCGCCGTCACTGTTCCGCCGGTCTCCACATCGGTCGGCCAGTCAAGGCGAACGACGGGCGCATAGCTTGCCCCTGCACGTTCGCGCATCGCATCGCGCAGGCGGTTGTTAAATACCTCTGTGAGGATGGCCAGTTGGCGAGACTTGCGGATTTCCTCAGGTCCCGCGCCCACCGGCCACGCGATCACCGCGGCGGCCTGGTCGGCTTCGCCCGAATGGTTGCGAACGAGGGTCTCGCCGGGTGTTGCGAAACCGAACTGGCCCGATGCGACTTCGGCAGGCAAGGGCTCGCGTTTTGGCAAGGCGCCAAATGTGCGCCGCAGTGTCTCGATGGCCGCTTCCTTGTCGTAATCGCCGAAGATCAGGACTTCAATCGGTCCCTGCTGCAAGGCGGGCGTCCAGGTGTCGCGGAACTCCGCCAGCGAAACCGCATCGAGCATTTCCGGTGTCGGCGTAAGGAAGCGCCGGTCCTCTCCGTAAAGGTAATATTCGAGATCGCGATTGATGATCCCGGCAGGGCTTGCGCCATAGCTCTGGTAAGCGAGGCGCGCTGCGGCCTTGGCGCGTTCCAGCGGGGCGGCGTCCCAGCGCGGCATCCCCAGCTTCGCGGCGAACAGGTAAAGCTGGTCGGCCAGGTCCTGCCTGCGGGTTTGCGCATTGAACGAAAACGCGCCTTCGCCGATCGCGAAATCGAAGCCCATCTTGCGGCCTGTTGCCAACCGGTCGAGCTCTTCCTGACCAAGCGCGCCCAGACCGGACTGGATGAGCGCGCCTTCGCCCAGCTGGATGAGCGCGGCCTCGTCTTCGTCGAACGCGCGCAGGCCGCCACCGAAGCGGACCTTTACGGCAACGCGGCCGGGTTCGTGATTGTTGGCCAGCAACAGCGCCTTCACGCCATTGGCAAACTCGACGCGCTCAACGTCGCCGATGGAATGGGGAACCCTTGCGACCACTTCGCCCGGCTCCCCGACGGGGGGAAGCTCGTCGAAGGAGATGGTTTGTGCGGCCAGCCTAGCATCGTCGCTGGCATCGACTTGTGCGGAAAGCGCGGCGGCCAGGCTCTCCTCGGTCGCTTCGTCGGCCGCCGGGGTGATATAGGTCGCGCGAACGACGTTGCCGCTAAACAGCTTGCGCGTTTCCTCCATCACGTTCTGCGGCGTTGCCTTCTCGCGCATGGAGTTGAACACCATCAGGAAGGTTTCGGGCGCAGCAATCGCCTCGCGGATGTCGACCGCGTTGACCAGATCGTCGGCATAACCCGATCCGGCAAGGACCGAACGCTGCTCGACGAGATTGGCGTAGCCGACTTCCATCTCCTGAAGCTCGCGCTCCATCTCTTCGCGCGTCGGCGGATTGGAGAGTGCATCGGCAATAACGGAGCGGACATCGGCAAGCGCCTGCTTCCAATCTTCCGTGAGCGGAGCGAACTGGACCAGCGTGACGTGTGTCGACCGGCTGATTTTGGCCTCGTTCGCCTGGGCGTAGAGGAAACTGCCGCCCGAGCGAGCGCGCGCTTCCAACCGGCGGTTGATCAATTGGAGGGCAAGCTGTTCTCGCAGGCGACCTTCATTGTAGACGATGGTGTCGAGAACCTGTCGCCAGGGCCTGAAATAGCCGTATGTGAAGGCGCGCGGGAGAGACGGCTCTACAATCACCGCAACATCGCCTACCGGGTTGGCTACATTCGCCCCCGCTGGCGGAAGGGGATCGCCAAAGGCCGGTGCAGGTGCCGGCTCGCCGGCGACCGACCAATCGGAAAAATACTTCTCGATGAGGCTGGCAAACAGCACCGGGTCGAGATCGCCGACGACGGAAATTACAGTGTTTTCGGGGCGATACCAGCGGTCATAGAAGGTCTGGACCGAAGCGCCGGTGGCGGCGCGCAGGCTCTCGTCGGTGCCGATGGTGATCCGCTCTGCAAGGCGCTGGCCCGCGAAGAGCGTTTGCAAGGAAGCCTCGGAAACCCTCTCGTTCACACCGCCGCGCTCACGCTTTTCGGCTAGGACGATAGGCACTTCTGTCGCGACGTTGGTATCCGACAGCACAGGGGCGCGGACCATGCCGGACAGCAGCTTCATGCTCTCTTCCAGCTTCGCAGGGTCTACATTCGGGAGGTCCAGTTTGTAGACCGTGTGCGTGGGGCTGGTTTCGGCATTGGTGTCGCTGCCGAAGGTCGCGCCAAGTCGCTGCCAGGTCGGAATTGCCTCGGATATGCCGAGATATTTGCTCTCACGGAACAGCAGGTGTTCCAGCAAGTGCGCATAGCCGAGCTCATTGTCTTCTTCGTAAAGCGAACCCGCATCGATCCTGACCCGAATCGATACCTGGCCCGGCGGCACTCCGTTCTCGCGAACGCCGTAACGCAGTCCGTTTTCGAGCTCTCCGAACAGCCATTCCTCGTCGCGCGGAACGTCGCTGCCCTCGTAAATCCAGGGAACCTCCCCCTCCGCCTGCAGCGAGGACGGCACCGGGATGCCCTGTGCCGCCAGCGGCTGCACCGCGAGCAAGGAAAGTGGAAGGCAAAGCGCGAGACGCCGCAAGGCGCGCGAAAGATCAGTCATGGCTCATGTATAGGTACGGTGCCGGTGAAGGACCAGTGAACACGGACAAATGATAGCTTCGCTTGCCGCTGTGCGCCTGCATCCCTACATGCGCCGCATGTTCATCGAAACCGAAACTACGCCCAACCCGTCCAGCCTCAAGTTCCTGCCGGGACGTCCCGTCATGGGCCAGGGGACCCGCGAGTTCGCATCCCCCGAAGCGGCGGAGGCAAGTCCGCTGGCGCAGGCGATCTTCGACACCGGTGAGGTGGTGAATGTTTTCTTCGGCGGCGAATTCGTAACCGTTACCGCTGCTCCCGGCGCAAGCTGGACCGATCTGAAACCCCAGGTCCTGTCCATCCTGCTTGACCACTTCGTATCCGAGGCTCCGCTTTTCGCAGCAGGGACAGCGGCCGGCATCGCTGTACCTCCGGAAGATGAAGAGCTGCTGGTCGAAGAGAACGAGGCCGACGCCGACATCGTCGCGCAGATCAATGAATTGCTCGAAACGCGCGTTCGGCCCGCGGTGGCAGGCGATGGCGGCGACATCCAGTATCGCGGGTTCCGCGACGGTGTGGTCTATCTGCAGCTCCAGGGCGCCTGCGCCGGCTGCCCTTCGTCTACGGCCACACTGAAGCATGGCATCGAGGGTCTGCTGAAACATTATGTCCCGGAGGTCGTTGAGGTTCGCGCAGCCTGAATTTCATTTCGACACGCGAGTATTCGATGACCAAGCAGTTTCACGACAACACCCTTTCCGCCGACGCCCTCGACCAGGTTTTCCGCGAGGCACGCAGCTACAATGGCTGGCTCGAAAAAGAAGTGTCGGACGAACAGATTCATGCAATCTACGAATTGCTGAAGATGGCGCCGACGTCTGCGAACATGCAGCCTTCGCGAATTGTCTGGGTGAAATCGGAAGCTGCGAAGAAAAAACTCGCCGATTGTGCGTCGGAAGGAAACACCGACAAGATCCTGACTGCCCCGGTTACGGCTATCATCGGGTACGACATCGACTTCCATGAAGAGCTGCCTTGGCTCTTTCCCCATACCGACGCAAAGAGCTGGTTCGAGGGCGACGAGGAAGGACGCAAGGAAGGCGCATTCCGCAATTCCTCGCTGCAGGGCGCATACCTCATGATCGCAGCACGCGCTGTCGGCCTGGATTGTGGCCCGATGTCGGGCTTCGATGCGGACGCAGTCGACAAGGCATTCTTCGGGGACAACCCGAAGCACAGGACCAACTTCATCTGCTCGATCGGTTACGGTGATCCGACCACGATCTTCGACCGTAGCCCGCGGCCCGATTTCGACAAATTCAACACCATCGCCTGACTTGAAGCGCGCGCAAGGCTGAGGCACTGCGCTTTTCATGCGTTTGCTTGTTATAGAAACCGCGACGGAAGCCTGCTCGGTAGCGCTCTTCGACGGGGATCATTCACTGGGATCGTTTCACGAGACCATCGGCCGCGGCCACGTGGAGCGGCTCGTCCCCATGATTTCCCGCCTCGATGAAAAGGGGAAGGCAGACATGATCTGCGTTTCCCTTGGCCCGGGCAGCTTCACGGGTGTGAGGATCGGCCTTGCGACGGCACGCGCGCTGGGCGTTGCCTGGAATGTCCCGGTTCGTGGATACCCCACTCTCGCGCTCGTTGCGGCAATGGCCCGAAGCGAAGAGGCAGGCGAAGTCACGGTGTGCATGAATGGCGGCCATGGCGAATGGTTCATGCAGGATTTCGACGCGGCGGGTCTCCCGATGGCTGAACTCTCGTCAGTCTCTCCCGAAGCTGCTGCTCAACGCACGACCTATCCGACCATCGCCGGATCGCGGGCAGAAGAGCTGGCTGCATTACTTGATCGGCAACCCTCGGGAGTCGTGAAGACACTCCCTGAAGCCGCGAAGTTCCAGCATTTGCCCGAAGCCCTGCTGAGCGAAAAGCTGTCCCCCTTGTACGGACGCGCGCCGGACGCCAAACTGCCCTCGAGATGACCGATATCGACAAGGTGATGGCGGTTATGAATGCCGCATTCGATCCCCACTGGCGCGAGGCATGGACGCGCCGGCAGGTCGAAGATTCGCTCGCGCTTTCATCCGGCTTCATGATCCTGATGGATGAATTGGGCTCCTATCCCTGTGATGGCAAGCCTGCTGCAGGCTTCGTCCTTGCCCGCAGGGTGCTGGACGAAGTCGAATTGCTTTTGATCGGAGTATTGCCTGAAAAGAGGGGACGCGGACTTGGCAGGAAGCTGCTCGACGAGTTCTTGCACAAGTCGGCCCAACTCGGCGCGGCCAACGTCTTTCTCGAAGTACGCGCTAACAATCAGGCCGAGAAGGTCTACCGAGCAGCAGGCTTTGCGCCGATTGGGCGAAGGAAAGACTACTATCGTACTGTCGATGGGACCAGAATAGACGCTGTGACCTTCGGAAAAGCCCTCTGATCGGGATTAATGATCGCGAATCTTGTATACACGCGACAAAAGTGGCGTTTTTATACAATTCCGAGTAGACAGTGCCAAAACTCCCCTATAGTCGAAAGAAAAGGGAGAAATTGCACTATGGACCAATTCGAAACCGACATGACCGAGACGCTCATTACGCTGACGTCGGACATCGTCGCCGCTCACGTCAGCAATAACAGTGTCGCCGTTGATGACGTTCCGACGTTGATTTCGAATGTCTATGCCGCTCTCACCGGGCTCGAAGGCGGAGGCGCGGCGGAAGAAGTGCGTCCCGATCCGGCCGTATCGATCCGGTCCTCGATCAAGAAAGATCACATCGTCTGCCTCGATTGCGGCAAGAAGATGAAGATGCTCAAGCGCCACCTTTCGACCGAACATGGGATGACGCCGGACGAATATCGCCAGCGCTGGGATCTTTCTTCTGATTATCCGATGGTTGCGCCCGATTATGCGGATACGCGCCGCGATCTTGCGAAGAAGATCGGTCTTGGTCGCAAGCCTGGCCAGAAGCGCGGTCGTCGTAAAGCCGCCTAATCGGCACTGCCTGCTTGAGAACAATGCCCCGGCCCGATAAGGGTGCGGGGCGTTTTCAATTGGGGATCCCCATTGCACCAGAAGATCGATCTAGAGCAGCTTTGTGCTGACAAGGGACTGCGTATCACCGAACAGCGTCGCACTATTGCGAAAGTGCTGTCGGAAAGCGACGATCATCCCGATGTGGAAATGCTCCACGAACGTGCCAATAAGATCGATCCCGGCATTTCGATTGCCACGGTCTATCGTACCGTGCGCCTGTTCGAAGAAGCCGGCATTCTCGACCGCCACGACTTCGGGGACGGACGCGCTCGCTATGAAGCCGCACCCGAGGCGCATCACGACCACCTGATCGATGTGGAAAGTGGCAAGGTCGTCGAATTCGTCGACCCCGAACTCGAAGCTTTGCAAAAGCAGATAGCAGAGAAGCTGGGATACCGCCTCGTCGACCACCGCATGGAGCTTTATGGCGTCCGCCTCGACCGCGAAGGCTGAGCGCCGCCTGGAGCGTTATTCCAAGAAGCGGCTCGCTGCAGCACGCGGCGAGAAGGTTCCTCTGACGCCGATCGGATGGGTCCGCTTTATTGCGCGACTTGTCGGCATAGTCTTGCTTCTGCTGTTCTTCGTCCCGCTCCATTATGCCTTCCGCATCGTGGCGTATGGTTCACCCTTCCCCATGCTGTTCCTGCGCTACACAGCGCGGGTCGTAGGAGCGCGGGTCGAGGTGGTCGGCACTCCCCTGCGACGTGATGTATTTTTCATCGCCAATCACGTTTCGTGGATCGACATCCTCGCCATGGCCGGAGCCAGCGGTACGGCTTTCGTCGCCAAGTACGAATTGAGCCAGGTGCCCGTCATCGGCTGGCTTTGCAGCCTAAACCGGACGGTATTCGTCAAGCGCGAACACCGCATGGGTGTCGCAGAACAGATCAACGCTCTGAAGGAAGCTCTCGCCGACAATTGGTCCGTGACCGTATTTCCGGAAGGAACGGTCACCGACGGGCATTCTCTCTTACCCTTCAAGTCGAGCATGATTTCAGTTCTCGAACCGCCTCCCCCCGGGGTCATGGTCCAGCCCGTGGTGGTCGATTACGGACAAAATTCGGAAGAGATCGGTTGGATTGGCGAAGAAAGCGGCCTGCACAATGCAATGCGCATCATGGCTCGGCGCGGTACGTTCAAGCTCCGCCTGCATTATCTCGAGCCCTTCAGCCCGGAGGAATATCGCGGTCGCAAGGCGATCGCATCCAAGGCGCGGGAGGAAATCGAGGAGAGGCTAATCGCGAACCTCGGAGGGCCGCTACGCGATTACCAGCACGTGGTGGATGCGGTCCGCTACAAGCCGCCGCAAGCCGAAACGGAAGGCTAAAGCTCCGCTTTCACCAGCCAGTCGTGGAACAGCCGCACCGGCCTTTCTTCAAGTGCCGTGGGCTTGCAGACGAACCAGTAACTGTAGGGGCTTTCGACTTCGACGCCGTACAGATCTGTCAGGCGATCATCGGCCGCGCGGCGCAAGTGATCATCATGCATAATCGCAATGCCGAGACCCTGCGCAGCCGCTTCGAGCATCAACTGACCTGAATCGAAGTGGTCGATCGCCGCAGGTTCGATATCCCTCAGGCCGAGCTCGTCTTTCCAGGCCACGAAGCTTTCGGGCAATCCGTTGTGGATCAGGAAAGTCTGGCGTCCGAGCAATTCCGGATCGGGCTTGTCACCAAGCTTAGCAGCCAGTTCCTTGCTCGCGATCGCGTGCACCATGTTGAAATCGAGGCGAACGGCATGGAGGCCGCTGGCCGGCCCTCGCGACAGGATAATTGCCGCATCGAGCGTATCGCCAACTCGGTCTTCGAGATGCGGTCCCGTGTCGATGTCGATGTGCAACAGGGGGTGGCGTGCCCTCAGCTCTGCCAGGCGCGGGAAAAGCCTCTGGCTGCCGAACAGCGGCAGCACGCCCAAGTGCAATCTCAGGACGGAAAGATTGTCGGACTGGCTCTCCACCGCCCTCGCCAAGGCTTCCAGCTGGGGGTTCACCGCTTCGTAGAAGGCGTGACCGTCGTCGGTTAGCTGCATGGCCTGACGCGCACGGGTGAACAGCTTCTTGCCGACGAATTCCTCAAGATTGCCAATTCGCCTCGACAAAGCGGAGGGGCTCAGGCCCAACTCGTCTGCCGCTGCACGCGCCGACCCCAATCGGACCGTGCGGACGAATGCCTCGAGGGCGCGCAATGGGGGAAGTCTGCGGACAGCCATGGTGCGCTCGGCCTATTGCGCCCCAGCGACCCTGTCGAGGACCAATGTGCGAATTAATGCAACAGAGCGATCAGTCATCCTTGGCAACCCCACCGGGCGGCTCGTGCAGGCGCATGCGCTTAACGTGGGTCTCGTCACCATCGAGGATTTCAATCCGCCAGCCGCTGTCGTGTTCCAGCACCTTGCCTACGGGCGGAACCTGCTCAGCGAGGACGAATGCGAGGCCACCGAGCGTGTCGACCGCCTCCTCCACCTCTGCAAGGCGCGGATCGACCTTGTGGGCCACGTCGTCCAGTTCGGCGCGGGCGTCGCAATCCCACATCCCCTCGCCGATCGACACGATCCATTCTTCGGGCAATTCGTCGTGTTCGTCTTCGATCTCCCCGACGATTTCCTCGACGAGGTCTTCGATAGTTATCAGCCCGTCGGTGCCGGAGAACTCGTCGATCACAATTGCCAGATGCATGCGCTGAGCCCGCATATCCGCGAGCACATCCAGGGCGTTGCGGGTCTGCGGAACATAGAGCGGTTGCCGCATCAGCACGGTCCAGTCCACCGGGGCCGCTTTCTTCTCTGCCAGAAAGGGAAATACATCCTTGATGTGGATCATCCCGATCACATCGTCGAGCTGGCCGCGGTAGACAGGCATGCGCGAATGGCCGTGCTCGGAGAAAGTCGCGACCAGTTCGTCCCAGGTGGCATCGGCGGAAATCGCCACGATTTCGCCGCGCGGCACCGCGACGTCGTCGGCATCGTGCTCGCTGAAATGCAGCAGGTTACGCAGCATCTGGCGCTCTACGCCGGACAGGTCGCCCTTGGCATCATCTTCGGCCGAGGAATCGCCGTTCTCGCCTTCGTGTTCGTCGATAGCCTCTTCGAGCTGCGCGCGCAGGGAGCGCTCGCCGCTATCGGGGTCGAACAGTTTACGGATTGCGGGCCAAAGCCCGCTGCTACTCTCCGCGTCTCCGGCGGGGGTGGAAGAATTGGCCATGGGCCGGGTGCGTACTCCTATTTGTCGCGGTCCCCATATGGGTCCGCTATACCCAGTTTTGCAAGCGCTTCGATCTCGAGTTTTTCCATAGCCTCTGCCTGCGCGTCGGAATCGACATGATCGTGACCGGCTAGATGGAGGAAACCGTGGATCAGAAGATGGGCGGCGTGGTCCGCCAGACTTACCACTTTCTCCTCCGCTTCACGGGCGCAAGTCTCGAACGCCAGAGCGATATCGCCGAGCATCTCGGGCGGTCCATCCGGACCTAACGCAATGAGGTCTTCGCGCTCCAGCATCGGAAATGAAAGCACATTGGTCGGCTTGTCCTTGCCCCGCCATTCCCGATTGAGCTCGTGAACCTGCTCGTCACCGGTGAAAAGGACGCTCGTGACGAGGCGCGCATGGCCGAGCGCAGGTTCGATCCTTGCGATCGCGGCATAAGCCTTGGCCGAGAGGGCTTCCCAATCCTCGTCCGCAGGCCAGCCGTCGATTTCGATATCCAGGTCCACCTAGGCCGCCGGGCCCTCGTAAGCCTCGACAATCCGCCCCACGATCGGGTGCCGCACGACGTCGGCGGCGGTGAAGCGAATGGTGCCGAAACCGTCGACGCCCTCCAGCTTCCCGACCGCGTCAGCCAATCCGCTCATCCTGTCGCCGCCGGGAATGTCGACCTGGCGCGGGTCACCGCAGATTACCATCCGGCTGTTCTGGCCGAAGCGGGTGAGAAACATCTTCATCTGTTCGCGCGTGGTGTTCTGCGCTTCGTCGAGGATGACGAAGGCGTCAGCCAGCGTGCGGCCGCGCATGAAGGCGATGGGCGCGATTTCGATCTCGCCCGAGGCCAGCCGCCGCTCGACCTGTTCGGGCGGCATGCAATCATAAAGCGCGTCGTAAAGCGGACGCAGGTAGGGATCGACCTTGTCCTTCATGTCGCCCGGCAGGAAGCCGAGCTTTTCGCCCGCTTCGACGGCAGGACGGGAAAGGATCAGGCGTTGCACGCTGCCATTGATCAGCTGCGCAACGGCCTGGGCCACCGCAAGATAGGTCTTGCCGGTTCCCGCCGGACCGAGCGCGAAGATGATGTCGTCGCGCGTAAGCGACCGCATATATGTCGCCTGCATCGCGCTGCGCGGGACGATCGTCTTGCGCCGTGTGCGGATCATGATCGGCGGGCCCTTGGGCTCTGCGTCCATGATCCCGTCCAGCGTCGGCTCGTTCGACATGGAAATCAGGGACTCGATCGCGCCTGCGTCAAGATCCTGCCCCTGCGAGAGGCGATCGTACATTTCATTGAGGACGTCGCGGGCGCGCGCCACGCTGTCTTCCGGGCCTTCGATATGGAGATCGTTGCCACGCGCCGCGATGAAAACGCCGAGGCGGTTCTCGACCTGGACGAGGTTGGCATCGAATTGCCCGAACAGTGCGCCCAAGAGGCTCTGGTTATCGAAGCTGATGTCGATCTGTGCGCGGCGAACTTCACGCTGCGGACTGGGCGGCGGTGTGAAAGCCTGATGGGCCTTCGGTGCGGGTTTACGAGCCATGCGCTCCTTTCGTTTCCGAGTCGGAATCTAGGCCCTGTCCGGACTTGCGCAAGTCATGGCGCGACGATCCGGTGGAAAGTCACGCGGATGTCATCAAGCGGAGACGGTTTCCCGCAGCTTTCCGGCGATCGAGTTCGGCCCCGCCTCGACCAGTTCGGCCTGAACGAGATCGCCGATTTGCGCGTCGCCTGCGAACCAGACGCTTTGCAGCCAAGGTGACTTGCCAAGCCATTGGCCCTCATGCTTGCCCTTGCGTTCGACGAGGACTTCGCACGTCTTGCCAACGCTCGCTTCGTTGAAGGCCATCTGGTCACGATTGAGCGCGGCCTGGAGGCGCTGGAGACGTTCGTCCATGACCTCTTTCGCGACCTGCCCGTCCATCGTCGCAGCAGGCGTACCGGGACGCGGGCTGTACTTGAAGCTGAAGGCCTGCGCGTATTTGACCTCGTCCACCAGCGCGAGGGTTTCCTCGAATTCGGCATCGGTCTCGCCCGGGAAGCCGACGATGAAGTCGCCCGACAATGCGAGGTCGGGCCGCGCAGCACGGAAACGGTCCAGCAGCTTGAGGTAGCTTTCCGCCGTGTGGCTGCGGTTCATCGCCTTCAGGACCCGGTCGCTGCCCGCCTGCACCGGCAGGTGGAGGAAGGGCATCAGCTTGTCGATCTCGCCATGCGCGGCGATCAGGTCGTCGTCCATGTCGGCCGGATGGCTGGTGGTGTAACGGATGCGCGAGAGGCCATCGACGTTGGCAAGGTCGCGGATCAGGCCTGCGAGGCCGACCTGGTGGCCCTTCTCGTCCTCGCCGCCCCAAGCCGAGACATTCTGGCCAAGCAGCGTAATCTCCTTCGCGCCAGCGTCGACCAGCTTCTTCGCTTCGATCACCAGGTCACTGTAAGGACGGCTGATTTCCGCGCCGCGGGTATAGGGCACCACGCAATAGGTACAGAATTTGTCGCAGCCCTCCTGCACGGTGAGGAAGCTCGCCGGATTGGTGCGGCGGCGTTCGGGCAGTGCGGCAAACTTGGCGATGGCCGGCATGTCGGTGTCGGTCGCGCGCTCGCCCTTCACTGCCTTGTCCAGCATCTCCGGCAGGCGGTGATAGGCCTGCGGGCCGACGACCATGCTGACCGCCGGAGAGCGCTTCATGATCTCCTCGCCCTCGGCCTGCGCGACACAGCCCGCGACGGCGATCAGCGGCTCCTTGCCCGCCTCGCGCCCCGCCTTGGTCAGGCGACCGATGTCCGAATAGACCTTCTCCGCCGCCTTCTCGCGAATGTGGCAGGTGTTGAGCACGACGAGGTCTGCCTCCTCGCCCTCGGGCGCGGGCACGATACCCTGCTCACCCAGCATTTCGGCCATGCGCTCGCCGTCGTAGACGTTCATCTGGCAGCCGAAGCTCTTGACCCTGTAGGTCTTGGGGGTGGTTGATTTCATAGGAATTTCAACAAATTTCCGTGGGTGGCCCCACACATTCTCCGCCGCCACCGCTTGGAGCGCCGTCTGGTCCAAGCAAAGCAGCAAGTCCTAAAGTTGCGAAGCAGAATGCAACTACGCCACCGACAACCGCGAGAACGTTCAGGCCAAATTTTTCGTTCAAGACCGAATACGCAATGATACCAGCGCCGAAGGTGAACGGAATTGCGACAATCCATCGAAGCCCGTTGAAATTGTCAGGAGCGAAGAAGAATAGCCAAAAAATCCCGCCAATGATAGCGACAGCGGCTGCGATCTCTTTCCAAGCCTCGAAGGCGACGCCTTTCTCATTGAGTGGATCTGTTTCGTTCACCCAACAGTAGCCTTCACGATCTTGCCCGGGTTTGCCGGCGGCTCGCCCTTGGGCAGGGCGTCGATGTGTTCCATACCGCTCTCGACCTGGCCCCAGACGGTGTACTGGCCGTCGAGGAATTCGGCGTCGTCGAAGCAGATGAAGAACTGGCTGTTGGCGCTGTCGGGCACCTGGGTGCGGGCCATCGAGCAGGTGCCGCGGGTGTGCGGTTCGCTGTTGAATTCGGCCTTGAGGTCGGGCTTGTCGCTGCCGCCCATGCCGGTGCCGGTCGGATCGCCGCCCTGCGCCATGAAGCCCGGGATCACGCGGTGGAACACCACGCCGTCGTAAAAGCCTTCGCCTGCCAGCGTCGTGATACGCTCTACGTGTCCGGGTGCGAGATCGGGGCGCAGCTTGATGACGACGTCCTTGTTGTCGCCGTCGCCGGTGTCGAGGGTGAAGGTCAGCTTGTCGGCCATTGGTATTGTCTCCTGTAATTCGGTTGGCGCCTACATAGGCGTTCACAGCCTCATGTCACCCTCTGCTTGCTTTATGAGGCCCACTGCCTAGAGGTTGCGCCCCATGGCGGAGCACGAGCGCCCCCTTGACGATGACGACGTGATCCTGGCCGGCGAGGAGCAGGACGAAGGCGCGCGTCCGGACGACCGCATCGACGACGAGCGCATGGACGAGGAGAACACGCTCAAGCGCGAATTCGTCCGATCCGTCGAAGATGCACTGGAAGCGGGCGAGACCGGTGCGGTCTACGACCTTGTCGAACCGCTCCACCCCGCCGACGTCGCCGACCTTCTCGAACTGTTCGACCGTGACGAGCGTCACCAGCTCGCCGCGGCCATCACCGACCTGATGACCAGCGAAGTCGTTGCCGAACTCAACGACTACGTTCGCGAAGAGATGATGGAAGCGCTTCCTGCCGATGCGGTGGCGCAGATCGCGGAACAGCTCGATACCGACGATGCCGTCCAGCTGATCGAGGATCTGGACGAGGACGACCAGCGCGCCATCCTGGCCGAACTGGAACCGGAAGACCGGTTGGCCATCCAGTCGGCCCTCTCCTATCCGGAAGAGACCGCCGGCCGCCTGATGAACCGCGATTTCGTCGCGGTGCCGGAGCACATCAAGGTCGGCGACCTGATCGACTTCCTGCGTGAGGGACGCGAATTGCCGGAGGACTTCTTCGAGGTCTTCGTGGTCGACCAGCGCCACCACCCCGTCGGCACCTGCAACCTCTCGTGGATCCTGCGCACGCCGCGCAACATCGCGCTGGGCGATGTGATGAAGCGCGACCAGACGCTGATCCCCGCCATGCTCGACCAGGAAGAGGTCGCGCTGATGTTCCAGAAGTACGGCCTCATCTCCGCCGCCGTGGTGGACGAGGACGGGCGCCTGGTGGGCCAGATGACGGTCGACGACATCGTCCACATCATCGCGGAAGAAGCGGGCGAGGACGCCCTGCTCATGTCCGGTGCAGGTGAAGGCGACATCAACGAGCCGATACGGGAGGCATACTCCAGCCGCGTACGTTGGCTGGTCGCCAACCTCGGCACCGCGCTCATCGCATCGCTCATCATCGCCGCATTCGGCGCCGCTATCGAGAAGCTGGTCGCCCTTGCCGTGCTCATGCCGATCGTCGCCAGTATCGGCGGCAATGCCGGTACGCAGACCATGGCCGTGACCGTTCGCGCCATCGCCATGAACCAGCTGACGCGCAGCAACACCCGGCGCATCCTGACACGCGAATTGCGCGTCGCGCTGCTCAACGGTGTGACCATTGCCGTGCTGATCGGAGCGGCGACGGCGGTCATCTTCACCCCGCTGCTGGGTGCGGTGATTGCGTTGGCCATGGTCATCAACGTGGTGACAGCCGGGCTTGCAGGCGTCCTGGTCCCCGTCGCTTTCGACCGCCTGGACCAGGACCCTGCAGTGGCATCCAGCGTATTCGTGACCATGATTACGGATTCGATGGGTTTCTTCGCTTTCCTCGGCCTTGCCGTGGCATTGCAGGTCGTCTGATCTCCTACAGAGTGGAACGGGTGGAACACGGTCCTGGGAGAAAAAATCCTCGGCCTGCAAAACACCCCCGAAACGGCGCAATTGCGTTGATGGGCGGCGAGAGTCTTCGTCCATGACGCATGCCTGCCCCAGCCGCGCCATTGTAGGAAAGCCCGTTCCCGGCATTGCGGATCGGCCCATGCAAACTACATCGGTCCCATGCCGCTAAACCTGACCAAGATCGCTTTCGGTGCGCAAAGCTATGGCGATATCGAAAGCTGGTATGCGCAGCGGCGCAGTCCGAACCTGACCACCCGTTATCGCCCGACCAAGTGGGAACAGTGCATCGGGGGCTCGCTCTACTGGATCCACCAGCATAGCATTGTGGCGCGCAGCGAAATCCTCGGCTTCAGCGAGACGAAGGACGGGCGCTGGTCCATCGACCTGAAGCCCGAACTGGTGCGCGTCATGCCTCGCCCCAAGCGCGCCCACCAGGGCTGGCGCTATCTCAAGGGCGATCCGCCGCGCGATCTGGAAGACGGCGAGGACATCGGCGATGCCCTGCCCGGCAAGCTCGCCGGAAAGCTGGAGCGCCTGGGGCTGATCTAGCCCGGTATCACAATCACTTACGCTGGGTGTCGCCGGAACCGGCTGCGTTCCGCGCCGTTGTGACGTCACCGACTGATAAAACATGGCGCGCCGTCGGTCTGCGCTATCGGAGAGTGACTATGAAGAAGTTCCTGACAATGCTCGCATTCGGCAGCTCGGCCATCCTGCTTTCGGCCTGCAACACGATCGACGGCATCGGCGAAGATGTCGAATCCGCAACCGACTGTGCCGACGGCGTAGAAGGCAACTGCTAAGCCGCACCAAGCCGATCGGCTTACGAAAGAGGCGCCACCCCACGCGGGCGGCGCCTCTTTCTTTGCCTATTGCTTCTGCCTGCTCGCGCCCTCGGGAAAGCGAGCGCTCTTTGCGGTGAAATGCGGAACATTGCCAAGGGCTTACCCGTTGGTTGGGCAAAGGAGACTTTCATATGCCCGAACGCCAATCCATGCACCCCGACAACGACCTGATCGACGAGATTACTAAGTACGACACCCCGTCGCAGCAGAGCCGTTCCGGCGGCGAAGTAAACCGCCAGGTCGGCACACGCGGCGAACTGAACCGCGCCTTCGACCCCGACAATCGCGAGCCGGAAGTCGGCTCGGACAACCCGGCACAGGACGCACAGAAGGGTGAGAAGACCCTTCAGGCCATGCAGGACAGCCGTTCCAGCTAAAGCTGGCTACACAGCTTACAGCGAGAGACGCCCCGCCGGTTCTTACCGGTGGGGCGTTCTTCTATCTCGCTATTGGCCTGGATTATTGCGCTTACGAGGAAGCGGAACCTGTCTCGCGATTAGTAAAAACGATCGAGATTCTATCGAGAGCTTGCCAGTCTGCGCCTTTCAGCGCGTATGTATCCAATCGTGCGGGGATCGCTAATGTAGAAGTGAACGGCAATGACTGCGCCGTCTCGCGTCTCAAAAACAGCTTTCACGCCGGCCGAGGGCTTTGACAAAGGGTGATACGCTTTCTCGCATGAGATTGCGTTTTCCGGAAAGCTCGAAGGCTGGTAGCATTGGGACCAGTTGATCCAATGATCGACACCTTCCTTTTTGCGAGCATCCTGCGGGAGAGGAAGATTACCGAATTCCGATCCCGCGAGACCCAATTTCTCCATGAAATTGACCGCATACCGTTCTACCATTGCTTGTTGCTTCGGATCATCGGAATAAGCAATGCGACAGGTGAAAAGCGCCTGTTCATCGCAATCGCGAACCCGTGCATTAAAATCGATCACCATCCCATTCGAAATCATAGTGGCTAGAGCGCCACGAATACGTTCTCGCTCTTCGCGACTGCGGAATTCCGCTTCGTCGATAGGTGGGAAAAGCGCGTCCATCATGGACTGCACGCCCTCAGCAGTCGCAATCTCTGCTCCTCCAGGCCTATCGTTCGCCATGGCAGGACCCACCGCAAACAGGGCGATACTCACATTCAGCATCGCTCGATGTAATCCCGCAAGCTGCACTAAACACTCCCAAGTTACTTTAGCTTCCAAGTCCAGGAGTAAGGTAAATCACTGATATAAACCTTACCGCGCCTGGAAAACCCGCCACTCAGAAGGGAAATTGGACCGGAATACGAGTTGGCTTCACCCAGCCGCTGCCGTCTTCTCCGCCACCCGCCTCAGCGCATTGACGTAAGACTCCGGTGGCTGTGCGCCGGGCACCATGAACCGGCCCTCCAGGATCATCGCGGGTACGCCGCTGATGTTCATGTCCCATGCGGCGCGTTCTTCGGCGCGGGTCTTGTGGGCGACCTGCTCGTCGTCGAGCGCGGCTGACGCGGCGTCGCGGTCGAGCCCGACGCTCTCGGCCACATCCAGCAGCACTTCGCGCTCGCCGATCCGCTGGCGGGCATTGAAATGCGCCTTGAACAGGGCGAGCTTGAGTTCGGTCTGCTTTTCCGCGCCGTGCTCCTCGCCCGTCCAGGTCAGCAGCTTGTGCGCCTCGAACGTGTTCCACATCATCGCATCGGGCGCAGGGTCCGGCCCTTCGTAATCGAGCGATACGCCAGCCGCATCGGCAGCCTGCCGCATCTGGCCTTGGACTTCCTTCGACTGCTCGATCGTGCGCCCGTATTTGCGTGCGATATGGGCGGTGCGCTCCTCGCCTTCTTCCGGCATGTCGGGATTGAGTTCGAAAGCGTGCCAGCGCACGTCCGCCTCGATCTCGCCTCCCAGCTGCTCGAGCGCCTGCGACAGGTTCCCCCATCCGACGAGGCACCAGGGGCACATCACGTCGGACCAGATATCGATCGTCATCTTGCGGGGCTGGGTCATGTGTGGATCCACCAATGCATGAGGTGATGGGCGATGGCATGGGGCGGCGGCGCGCGGAACGGACCGTCGCCTGCCAGCGAGGCTTTCACCTCGTCGCGCGTGTACCAGTTGATTTCCGCCATCTCGGTTTCGTCGATGGTCAGGGCGTCGTCATCGGCATGACTGTGGCAGCCGATCATCAGCTGGCTGGGGAACGGCCACGGCTGGCTGGCGACATAGGTCACGTCGCGTACGCGCACGCCGCTTTCCTCGAAGACCTCTCGCGCAACGCCTTCCTCGATGCTTTCACCGGGTTCGACAAAGCCTGCGAGTGCGGAAAAACTGCCCTCGGGCCAGCCAAGACCACGGCCGAGCATCAGCTTGCCGTCATATTCGACCAGCATGATCGTGACGGGGTCCGTGCGCGGGAAGTGGCTTGCCCCGCAGGCCGTGCAATCACGCTGCCAACCGCCCTTGGCGATTTTCGTATCGCCGCCGCACTGGGCGCAGAACCGGTGGCGTGCGTGCCAGTCGACGATGCTGCGTGCGCCGCCGTAGAGCGCAAGATCGTCGGGCTGAAGATTGGCCATTAGCGACCAGAGCTGCGGGTTCGCCATGCGCGGACTTGCATCGCCGCGCGGCGGGACGGCTGCAAAGCAGGCCTTGCCTTCATCGAGGCCCAGGAACACCAGTTCCGCGTCCTCCGGCGCATCCGCCAGAGTGCCCCACGAAAGGCGCCCGGCATCGTCCATCGACGGCATCAGACCATCGAGAGCAAGCAGCCGGGCCTTCCAGTTCATGTAGCCTGCCAGCCGCTCCGGATCGGCGCGGACGTGGTCGGCGCGATCCAGGCGCGAGCCGGTAAAGGAAAGCACGGCGCTTACGCGCCCATCATGGCTGCAAGGTCGGCCTGTACGGCGTTGGGGAAGCCTTCGTGGATGGGATAGGCTTCGGACGGCATGTACTGGGTGTAGAGGCTGGCCCGCAGTTTCGCCGGGTAGTTGACGAAAGCGACCGTACCGGCAGCGCCGCCCCAGCCGAACGAACCGTCAGATACACGGCCACCGGCGCCGAAGCCCTGTCCTTCGACCCAGGTGCCCTTGGTGACGGCGGTTTCCGGCAGCAGGTCCGAAGTACCGAGCTTGACCGCAGCCTCGCTCATCACGCGCTTGCCGTCGATTTCACCATAGCCAAGCAGCATCTTGAGGAAGCGGTCGTAATCGCGCGGGCTGGAAACCAGACCCGCCCCGCCGAACGGGAATGCCGGATCGTCGAGATAGATCGAAGCGCCGGCCGGATCGAGCGGCAGCGGGGTGCCGCCCATGATGCCGTAATTGGTGGTGAGGCGCGGCACTTCGCTTTTCGGCACGCGGAAGAAGGTGCTGTTCATGCCCGCCGGCTCGAAAATCTGGGTGCGCAAATATTCGTCGAAGCTCATGCCGCTCGCGACTTCGATGACGCGGCCGAGCAGGTCGAGGCTGACCGAATAGCTCCACTTGCTGCCCGGTTGGAGGACCAGCGGAAGCTGGGCAAGATTGTTGGCGAACTTGTCGAGGCCGCGGATTGCCTCCTCGCGGCCGAGGCCCGGGATCGGCAGGCGCGTCACCTGGCCGGGCACCACGCCGTACTTCACATATTGTTCGCGGATCGGCCCCTTCTGGATGATCGAATAGCCAAGGCCCGCCGTGTGCGTCAGCAGGTGACGGATCGTGATCGGGCGCTCTGCCGGGACGAGATCGGTGACCGAACCGTCATAGGTCTTCTGCACCATCATCTTGGAGAATGCGGGCAGGATTTCGGCGAGAGGCTGGTCGAGGCCCAGCTTGCCCTCGTCGATGAGCATCATGGTCGCCATGCCGGTGACCGGCTTGGTCATCGAATATATGCGGTAGAGGCTATCCATGCCGGCAGGCGTCGCGCCGCCGATCGCCAGCGTGCCCTTGGCGATGAGCAGGGGATCGCGGTCACCCCAGCCCAGCGCGGCCGCCATATTCGCGACCTTGCCTTCGGAGACATACTTGTCGACCAGCTTGGAGACCATCGGCCAGTCCGCCGACTTGCTGTGTGCCAGCGCCAGGCCGCCGCCCGGCAGGCCCGACATGGCTGCACCGGCGGTCAGCCACGCCCCGCCCCTGAGCAGCGAACGGCGCGAAAGCTGGGCATCGTCGAAATTGCGGTAGGCCATTATATTCCTCTCGAAGTTCTTTTCGCGCCTTTTGTGCGGAAGCGATGCTGAACGGTCAATTGCGAATTGAAACTCTTGAATTTCGTCAGTGTCCTATCCATATAGGACACATGCTGAACCTTCTCTCATTCCTGTTCGGAATCGTCTCGCTCGTCATCGTCATTCCGGCCACGATACCTCTCTTGGGGTGGGCGAACTGGCTGGCCCTGCCGCTTATCGTAATCGGCATCATCGTCGGCCAGCTGTCGTCGAGCAATTCGGGCCGCAATTTCAACATCATCGTGCTGCTGATCGCGGCACTGCGCCTGACGCTGGGCGGCGGCATCATCTAGGCAAGCGCCAGCCGCGCTGCCTTTGCGAACAGCGTCGGTAATCCCGCTTCGTCGAGCCTGTCGAGCGGCCACCATTCCCCCTCTTCAAGGGGGTCGGAGGTCGCTTGCGTTTCGCACACCGCCAGTTCCAGCGCGAAATGCGAGAATGTGTGCCGAACAAGCCCCAGGTCGCGCCACGGCCCGCCGGTCGGAGCATTTTTGTGACCGTCGCCCTTCGCGGACCATCCGTCATCGGGAAGCGCGCGCATTCCGCCCAGCATTCCCGTCCCCTCACGCCTTACGAGCCAGACGTGATCCTCTCTGGTGATCCAGTAAGCCTGCCCCTCGCGCACCGGCTTTGCCTTCTTCGGTGCCTTGAACGGATAGCGCGAAGGATCGCCGTTTGTCCTGCCCTCGCACGAGGCCGATAACGGACAAAGCAGGCACTTCGGATCGCGCGACGTGCAGATCGTCGCGCCGAGATCCATCATCGCTTGCGCGAAATCGCCCGCCCGCTGCTCGGGCGTAATCTGGTCCGTGTGCTCGCGAATGAGCTTGCGGGAAGAAGGTAGCGGCTCCTCGATCGCGAACAGCCGCGAAACCACCCGCTCGACATTGGCGTCGACTACAACGGCGCGTGCGCCGAACGCGATCGAGGCAACCGCAGCGGCAGTATAGGCGCCGAGGCCGGGCAGGCCGCGTAATTCGCTCTCGGTCCGGGGGAAGCCGCCCATGTCGGAAACGGCGCGCGAAGCCTTCACGAGATTTCTCGCCCGCGAATAATACCCCAGCCCCGCCCATGCCGCCATGACGTCTTCTTCCGGCGCCGCCGCCAAATCCTCGACGCTCGGCCAGCGATCGGTGAACGCTTCAAAATAGGGTTTCACCGCAGCGACCGTAGTCTGTTGCAGCATCACCTCGGAAAGCCAGACCCGGTAGGGGTCGGTCGGCGGCGCACCGGGCCGCGCACGCCACGGCAGGTCGCGGGCGTGCGTGTCGTACCATGCGAGAAGTGTGTCGGAGATGCTGGCGGCCACGCGCTGCCTATGGCATGAGCGCAGCCCTAATGGAAAGCGACAAGCCGAAATCCCCGAACAGGCCTTCCGGGCAGAAGAAGCCCGCCAGCAAAGGCAAGGCGGGAAAGCCGTACGAGCGGCCCAGGGGCGGTCAGGCAAAAGCCATCTCGGACCTGATGCCACAGATCGGACGACCCGCTTTCCGCCGCTTCGGTTTCGTCCAGTCATCGATCGTGAGCCGATGGCCCGAAATCGTCGGTGACACCCATTCGCGGGTCTGCACGCCGGAAATGATCCGCTTCCCTCCGGGCGAAAAATCCGAAGGGATCCTGGAACTGGTGGTCAAGCCCGCCCACGCCCCGCTGATACAGCAGGTCTTGCCGGAGATCATCGAGCGCGTGAACCGGTTCTTCGGTTACAAGGCAGTGGCACGAATCAAGCTTCGGCAAGGTGCGGTTAAGCCGCCCGAGGCAAAGCAGAAGGCGAAAGCCCCGCCGTCGCTGAAGCCAATACCGATGGAACTTGGCGATAGTTTGCGCGATATCGGGGATCCTGAACTGCGTGCCGTGCTTGAATCGCTGGCACGCGGTCTCGGATCGCAAGAGGAAGACGGAACCGACTGACGTGAAAATTTCTGCCAAACTCGCCGCGAGCGCCCTTTTCGCCGCTGCTGCATTTGCTTCCATTCCCGCCGCTGGACAGGACCTTCCGACGAACAAGCCGCGCGGTAACTGGAATACCGTGGTCAACGAAGTCGACGGCGGCCATGTCCTCGGCAATCCCGATGCCGATGCGCGGCTGGTCGAATTCATGAGCTATACCTGCTCGCACTGCGCAGAGTTCACGAAGACCGGCGAAAGCGCGATCAAGCTTCTCTACGTGCCCGGCGGCAAGGTTTCCTACGAGGTCCGGCACCTTATCCGCGATCCGGTCGACCTCACGGCGGCCCTCGCCGCGCAATGCGGTGCGCCCTCCAAGTTCTTCGCCAATCACACCGCGCTGCTTATGAAATATCCCGAATGGATGGCCAAGGCGCGCAGCATGACACAGGCGCAGATGGCGCGGTGGAATTTCGGCAGCTTCGCAGCTCGCTCTCAAGCGATTGCTAGCGATCTCGATTTTTACGAGATCATGGAAAGCCGCGGTTATTCGCGCATCCAGCTGGACGACTGTCTGAAGGACGAGACCAAGGCGCGCGCCATTGCGGCACAAAGCCAGGCCGATGTTGCGAAATACGGGCTGACCGGCACTCCGACTTTCATCATGGGCGGAGAGATGCTCGACGCGCATGATTGGCCGCGCCTCCAGCCCTATCTCGACGCGCTCTACAAGAAGTAACTCTGCAACTTCATGGTTGCATTTGTCGGGGATAGGGCTGTGGACACAGCGCCTCCAGCGCTTCACCCGCCCCAAACCCTGGCTTAGCCTACCCAATCACTCGAGAGGATACCGATGAAAACCAGCTTGCGCCTCGCCATTCTCGCACCATTCGCCCTGACGCTTGCGGCGTGCGGCGACAGCACGGAAGAGGCGGACGCCGGTTCGCTCGAAGGGGATGCGATCGCCGCGATCGCCGCACCGGAAGGTACGAGCTGGCTTGAAGTCGCCAGCAAGACCGGCAATGGCGGGTTCGTAATCGGCAATCCCGACGCGCCGCTGAAGCTGGTGGAATTTGCCAGCCACACCTGCGGAGCCTGCGCCTATTTCGCCGAGAACGGTTCGACGCCCCTCCAGCAGGATTACGTCGATACCGGCGTGGTCAGCTATGAAATCCGCCCGCTTCTGCGCGATCCGCTGGACGTGACGATTTCGACGCTGGCACAGTGCGGCGCTCCGGAAAGCTTCCACGCCTTGTCCGACCAGGCATGGGCTTCCCTCGGCACATTTGGCGAAACGCTTCAGGCCAACCCGTCTGCGTATGAAGCCGCGATGCAGGCAGCGCCCGAACAGCGCTTCCTCCAGCTTGCCCAGTCCGCAGGACTGATCGATTTCTTCGCCGCTCGCGGTCTCTCCGCCGATCAGGCGCGCACCTGCCTGACGGACGCACAGGGAATCGAGGCTATCGCGACCACCTCGCGCACTGCGGCCGATGAACTGAACGTCACCGGCACACCCACCTTCTTCCTCAACGGCCAGCGGCTCGACGGGAACCAGTGGGCGCAGATCGAACCAATCCTGCAACGCGCCGGCGCCAGGTAAAGCCGGGGCTAAAGGGGGGACACGGCGACGATGCTCATAAAACAGCTCAGACTGAGCGGTTTCAAGAGCTTCGTCGAGCCGTCCACCCTGCGCATCGAACCCGGGCTGACCGGCGTGGTCGGCCCCAACGGGTGCGGTAAATCCAACCTGCTGGAGGCGATCCGCTGGGTCATGGGCGAAAACTCGCCCAAGTCCATGCGCTCGGGCGGGATGGAAGACGTCATCTTCGCCGGCACCGCCACGCGTCCGCAGCGCGACTTCGCCGAAGTCCAGCTATCTGCCGAAAGCGACGAAGGCGACGAGCTTGAGGTCATCCGCCGGATCGAGCGCGGCGCGGGCAGCGCGTACCGCGTCAATGGCAAGGATGTGCGCGCCAAGGATGTCGCCCTCACCTTCGCCGATGCCGCCACAGGTGCCCACTCCCCTGCCCTCGTCAGCCAGGGCAAGATCGCGCAGGTCATCGCGGCAAAGCCGGTCGAACGCCGCCAGATGCTGGAAGAGGCGGCGGGGATCGCAGGTCTCCATGTCCGCCGCAAGGATGCCGAGAGCAAGCTGCGCTCGACCGAAACCAATCTGGCGCGGCTCGAAGATCTGATGGCCGGGCTCGACAGCCAGATCGCTTCGCTGCGGCGGCAGGCGAAACAGGCGGAACGCTACAAAAAACTCTCGGACGAGATAAAGACTGCCGAGGCCCGGCTCGTGTTCGCACGCTGGCGCGATGCCGCAGCGGCTGCCGAAGAAGCCAGGAAAGCCGCTGCTGCTGCCGAAGCGCGGGTGACCGAGGCGCAGAAGGCCGCCGACGAAGCGCAGAAAGCGCAGCGAGCAGCCGCCGAAGCATTGGCACAAGCGCGCGAGGAGCAGGCAGACCGCCGTGACGACGCGAGCGCACATGGGCACCGCATGGCTGCCCTGACCAGCCAGCTGGAGGCGGCAGAACAGCGCCTCGCCGATCTCGACCGCCAGAAGCGCCGGCTGGAGGAAGATCGCGGCGATGCCGACCGCATGACCAAGGACGCGGCAGAGGCTTTGGCACGGCTCGAAAAGGAACTCGCAAACAGCGAGAAAGACCTCGCCGCAAACGAGGAACGCCGTCCCTCGCTCGTCGCGCAAAGCGAGGACGCAGAACGCGCCAGCCGCACGGCAGAACTTGCCTTGGCAAAAGCCACTGCCGATAATGCCGGGGTCGAGGCTGAATGGCGCGTCGTAGAGGCGGAGATAGCGCAGGCCCGGATGCGCCTTGAACGGATCGAGGCCGACGGTCGCCGGATGGCCGAACAGCGGCAGTCTCTGGCAGGCGAAGACGTCGAGGGAGCGCTCGAAATCGCCAGGATCGCTGCCGAGGAAGCGGCCAAGTCGCTGGCAAGCAAGCGTGCGGCTATCGAAAGCATGCAGGCACGCAAGAGCGAATTGCAGGCCGCGCGCGATGAGGCGTCGAGTGCGCTCTCTGCCGCCAAAGCCGAGCTGTCAGGCATCCAGCGCGAACACGATGCCCTCCTCCGCGACCGTGAAGCACGCGAGCGCGCCGCCGCCAAGCGCTCGGGCCGCAAGCAGGCCATCGACGGCGTGCGTGCCGCCAAGGGCTATGAACGGGCGGCTGCCGCAGCCTTGGGCCGCGACGGGAAAGCCTTGCTTGGACTGCCGGACGAAGGCGCGGAAGGTCGCTACTGGACCGGTGCGAACGCCCCGCCGGCAGTGGTCGACAACCTCGCGGATCACCTTGACCAGTGTCCCGACGAACTGCGCGCCCGGCTCGCGCTCGTCCATGTGGCAGACAGCGACGATGGCCGCACGCTCGCTCCCGGCGAAAGCCTGGTCACCCTTGGTGGTCAGCTGCGTCGTTGGGATGGTCTTGTCGTTCGCGGCGAAGGCGCAGCGGAAGCTGCAAAGCTTGAAGCGGACAATCGGTTTGCAGAGCTGGCGGAACGGCTGCCAGCCCTGCAAGCGGCAGTATCGGCTGCTCAACACGATGAGGCCCGTTCGAGCGAAGAACTGGGCACGCTTCAGCGCGAGTTGATCGCCGCCGATCGCGAATTGGCCGCTACCGCCGATGCAGAGAGGCAGGCGCTGCGCGCACTCGACCAGGCCGAGGCCGCTCGCGAACGTATCGCCGCCCGGCTGGAAGAGCTCGGACGCGCCGAGGGCGAGCACAGCGAATTGCGTGCTGCTGCCAAATCGGAGCTGGCAGCAGCGCAGGCCAAGCAGGCCGCGCTGCCCGACCCGGAGGCTGGCCGCGCCTCGCTCGATGCGGCGCGGGCGAAAAACGAGGCCGCCCGCTCGACCCTTCAGGCACGCGCCGCAGAGCTTGCCGCGCACGATCAGTCACTCGCCGTCGCGCGCGAACGCACCGCCGCGCAGCGCAGCGACATGTCAAACTGGCAGGCCCGTTCGGGCGAAGCCACGCGCCGCCTTTCCGACATGGCCCGCCGATTCAAGGAAATCGAAGAAGAGCGCGCGGTCTTCGCAGCCAAGCCGGAAGGGCTGCTGCGCGAAATCGAACAGGGCGACCAGGTGCGCGAACGGTTGGGCACCGAGTTGGCGAAGGCGGAGCAGGCTGTCGCACAGGCAAACGAGCGCGCGGCCGAAGCTGACAGCGTCTACGCTACTGCCAACGAAGCGCTGGCGGCCGCCCGCGAAAACCGCGCTGGCCTGTCCGAACGGGCAGAGAACCAGGACGGCCGCCGCATCGAAATGGCGCGGATTTCAGGCGAACGCTTTCAGTCGCCCCCGCCCCTGCTCCCCGCAAAATTCGAGTTCGAGGAAACCGAGGTCAAGTCGGCGGACCAGGAAGGCGAGGAAATGGATCGCCTCACCGCCAGCCGCGAGCGTATCGGGCCGGTGAACCTCGTCGCGGCCGAAGAGCTCGAAAGGATCGAGAGCGAGCATGGCTCGAACGCGGCCGAGCAGGAAGAACTGCGCGAAGCCGTCAATCGCCTGCGCGGCTCGATCGGCAGCCTCAACCGCGAAGGGCGTGAGCGATTGCGCGAGGCGTTCGAGCAGGTCAACGATCACTTCAAGCACCTCTTCACGCGTTTGTTCGAAGGCGGCGAAGCGCACCTTGCCCTGATCGACAGCGACGACCCGCTCGAAGCGGGCCTCGAAATCTTCGCCCAGCCGCCGGGCAAGCGCCTCCAGTCGCTCACCCTCTTGTCGGGCGGGGAACAGGCGCTAACGGCCACGGCACTCATTTTCGCGCTGTTCCTGACCAACCCAGCCCCGATCTGCGTGCTCGACGAGGTCGACGCGCCGCTGGACGATGCCAACATCGACCGCTTCTGCGACCTGCTCGACGCCATGGTGCGCGAAACCAACACGCGGTACCTGATCGTCACGCACAACGCCGTGACGATGAGCCGGATGCATCGCCTTTTCGGCGTCACCATGATCGAGAAAGGCATCAGCCGCCTCGTCAGCGTCGACCTTGGCGGGGCGGAAGAACTTCTGGCGGCAGAATAGCGTGTCGGATATTCCCGCTGCGTGATGCGGCGGGGGACCAACGATGACGCAACGGATAGGTGATGGCAGCGCGGGCGATGTCGATTATGGCGACATCGGGGGAACCTACGCCCAATTCCGCCAGCCCGACCCGATAATCGAAGCTCAGATCCACCGCGCGTTGGGAGATGCAAAGACCGTCTTGAACGTCGGCGCAGGAGCCGGTTCCTACGAGCCGACCGATCGTGAGGTCACGGCGGTCGAACCATCGCGTTCCATGCGGGCACAGCGTCCTGCACATCTGGTCGAAGCCGTCGATGCCATGGCGGAAGACCTGCCTTTTCCCGACAAATCCTTCGATGCCTCGATGGCGAGCGTTACCGTCCACCAGTGGAGCGATCTCGAAAAAGGCCTGTCGGAAATGCGCCGGGTCACGATCGGCCCGATCGTCCTGCTGGTGTGCGATCCGGAGCTTATGCACGACTATTGGCTGAGCGATTACATTCCCGAAGTGCGCGCAGTCGAAGCCGCGCGTTTCCCGCAGATTTCGAGGATTGTGGACGCCTTGGGAGGCAAGATCGAAGTCGAGCCAGTTCCCGTCCCGCTGGAATGCAGCGACGGTTTCAACGAAGCCTATTACGGAAGGCCCGAACGCTTCCTCAATCCTGCCGCACGACTGGCCTGTTCAAGCTGGAGCCTGGTTCCGGATGAAGCGGTCGATCGTTTCGTCACCACGCTTGCCGAAGATCTGGAAAGCGGGAATTGGGATCGAAAATACGGGCACTTGCGCACGCAGCCGTTCTTTGACGGTCCGCTGCGCCTGATCATTGGAAGACCAGTCTAGTTGAGCCTGGCCCTAACCGGCGGCTTCTAGCGCGGCACGCAGTTCGTCACGCACGGACTTCAGGCGCGGGAGGAGAGCTGCGGGGGACCCGGCAGGTGTGGAGATTGTCGCATCCTGCGCCGCAGTCTGCTGGTCCGGAACGCCGCGCAGCGCGGCTTTCGCGCCCTTCAGAGTATAGCCTTCCTCGTTTACTAGCCGGTTGATCCGTTCGACCAAGGCCACGTCTTCGGCGCGGTAATAGCGCCGTCCGCCACTGCGTTTCAGGGGCTTGAGGCTGGGGAACTGCTGTTCCCAATATCGCAGGACATGGGTCTTGATACCCGTCGCTCGCGCTACCTCACCGATGGTGCGGAGCGCACCTTCGTCCTTGTGATCGTCGAATTCGGCCATGCGATCCCCTTAGCAGTTAGCCGTCGGCGACGCGATCCTTAAGCAACTGGCTTGCCCGGAAAGTCATGACGCGGCGCGGCGTGATCGGAACTTCTACGCCCGTTTTGGGATTACGGCCAATACGCTCTTTCTTGTCGCGCAGAACGAAGCTGCCGAAACCGGAAATCTTCACGTTCTCACCCTGGATCAGGGCCTGCGACATCTTGTCGAGCACCTGCTCCACCAGATCGAGCGATTCGGCCCTGCTGAGGCCCATCTTACGATTGATAGTTTCTGCCAGATCGGCGCGGGTCAGGGTTCCCACCGAGCGCATCATGTCCATTTCTCTCTCCCCAGACGCGACCCTGGGTCCGATTTAGAAATGGCAACATACTGTATTCGGTAGTCTTTTACAACCGAATGCGTCATTTGTTTATAAGCTTACATGCGGGCGAGCGATGCACCCCAGGTAAATCCGCCGCCCATGGCTTCGAACATGACGAGATCGCCCTGTTTTATCCGGCCGTCCCGGCGCGCAACATCGAAGGCCAGCGGGACCGAAGCAGCCGACGTATTGGCGTGCTTGTCCACCGTGACGATCACCTTTTCTACCGGCAGATTGAGCTTGCGCGCGGTCGCATCGAGGATGCGCGCGTTGGCCTGATGCGGCACGACCCAGTCGATTTCTTCGGCAGAAATTCCTGTATTTCCAATCACTTCACGCAGAACATCGGCAAGATTCACCACGGCATGACGGAACACTTCGCGTCCCTTCATCCGCAGCTTGCCAACTTCTCCGGTCGTCGAGGGACCGCCATCGACGTAGAGCAATTCGCGATGCGCTCCGTCGGCATGAAGCTTGGTCGAAAGGATGCCGGGACCGTCCTCGGCAACGTCCTGCGCTTCGAGCACCACGGCCCCCGCGCCGTCGCCGAAAAGGACGCAGGTCGTGCGGTCTTCCCAGTCGAGAATGCGGCTGAAAGTCTCTGCGCCGATCACCAGCGCCTTCTGCGCCATGCCGGTGCGCAGCATCGAGTCGGCGGTTGCCAGCGCGTACAGGAAACCCGAGCAGACTGCCTGCACATCGAAAGCCACACCCCCGCCGCAGCCCAGCGCATGCTGGACCTGGGTAGCAGTGGCGGGAAAGGTGTGGTCGGGCGTGGCCGTCGCCAGTACGATCAGGCCGATTTCGCTCGCCTCGACGCCCGCATCTTCGAGCGCATTGCGAGCCGCTTCGGTTGCCAGGGTCGAGGTGGTTTCACCCTCGCCGGCGATGTAGCGCTGGCGGATGCCGGTGCGTTCCACGATCCATTCGTCGCTGGTTTCGACACGCTCGGCCATCTCGGCGTTGGTCACACACTTCGCTGGAAGTGCGCTGCCGCTGCCGGTGATGACCGAACGGATCATTTCGCCGAGAACCCTTCGGTGCCGACAGCGCCGAGATCCTTGCGGATGCGGTTGAGGATATCGTCCTCAAGCAGGCGTGCGGCGACTTCCACGGCATTGGCGACGCCGGTGGCGTCCGCGCTTCCATGGCTTTTCACAACCACGCCGTTGAGGCCGAGGAATACGGCGCCGTTATGGTTGTTCGGGTCGAGATGGTGCTTGAGCAATTCGGTCGCCGGACGCGACACGAGGAAGCCGACCTTGGAGCGAATCGAGCTGGTGAAGGCGCGGCGCAGCAGGTCGGTGACGAAGCGCGCCGTACCTTCGATCGCCTTGAGCGCGATATTGCCGGAAAACCCGTCGCACACGACCACATCGCATTCGCCGCGGTTGATCTTGTCCGCTTCGACATAGCCTTCGAACTCCATGTCGAGACCGGTGGCCCCGCGCAGGATTTCGGCGGCATTCTGGATGTCTTCGGTGCCCTTGGTCTCTTCCGTGCCGATATTCAGCAGGCGGGTGCGCGGACGTTCGCGGCCGGTCACGATGCGCGAATAGGCCGCGCCCATGATGGCGAACTGGACCAGGTTGCGCGCATCGCATTCGCGGTTTGCGCCAAGGTCGAGCATGATAACGTCGTTATCGCCCAGCGTCGGCAAGAGCGCTGCAAGGGCGGGCCGGTCGAGGCCCGGCATTGTGCGCAGGGCAAGCTTGCTCATCGCCATCAGCGCGCCGGTGTTTCCGGCAGAGACGGCTGCGCCAGCTTCGCCGCGCTTAACGGCGTCGACAGCCAGGCCCATGCTGGTGGTTTTCGCACGGCGCAGGGCCTTGGAAGGCTTTTCGTCGCCCCCGACCACATCTTCGCAATGCAGGATTTCCGAAGCGCCGGACATTCCCGGATGATCGGCGAGCGCATTCTTGATGCGCGTTTCATCGCCGACCAGCAGGAACTTGAATCGATCGTGGCGGCGCCGCGCCATCGCGGCACCGTCGATCATGGTGCGCACGCCTTCGTCGCCGCCCATCGCGTCAATAGCGATACGCGGCAAACTCATGACGATCTCCGGCTTACGGTGACGGTCTTAAAGACCGACGGCGATGACTTCGCGCCCGTTGTAGAAACCGCAGTGCGGGCAAAGGTTGTGCGGACGCTTGAGTTCACCGCAGTTCGAGCACTCGTGATGAGCTTCGACCTTGAGCGAATCGTGCGCACGACGGTTGCCGCGGCGGTGGGGCGATACTTTCCTCTTGGGGACGGCCATGGCGGCACCTGTTCCTCAAACAATTACAATCAATTTCGGTGGCCGCCCTAGTGGAAGGTCCGGCAACGCACAAGTGCGCTTAAACCCGAAACTTCTCGACCATGACGGTGAAGGCGCGCGCTATAGCGATTTTTCGCCTCAGTGCAAGCGCTGTGCGTTGTCATCACCTGCACATTGCATGGTCCGGCCCTTGCCTATAGCCCGAGATGGGGTTCGCGAGAGAAATCACAAGGGAGGGATCGTATGGGTTTGTTTCTACCTGTCACACTGACAGCAGCGGCTGCGGCGGCACTTATCAACCTGTGGCTGTCGGTGCGAGTCGGCCAGATGCGCGGTGTAACCAAGACAATTCACGGCGACGACGGAGGCGGTCCGCTGACCCGCCGGATGCGCGCACAGCTCAACTTCGTGGAAAACACGCCCTTCGTGCTCGTCCTTATCGCTGCGATCGAAATTAGCGGCAAGGGCGCTCCGTGGCTCGCCTGGGTTGCCGGCATCTATATGCTGGGCCGCGTCGCCCACGGCATGGGCATGGATGCGGAAACCGGCACCAAGCCACGCATGATCGGCACTCTGATCACCATGCTGACCCTTCTGGGACTCGCGGTGATGGCCACGCTGATTGCGATGCGGGTTATCTAGGGAAAAGGCGGGCCGGGCGCGTGTCCGGCCCGCTTCTCACGCAAGCGCCGCGTCGCTGACGAAGGCGTTTGTCTTGCGCTCCTGGCCGAACGTGCTGGTCGGACCGTGGCCCGGAATGAACGTCACGTCATCGCCCAGCGGCCAGAGCTTCTTTGTAATCGCGTCGATCAGGTCCTGGTGGTTGCCCATAGGGAAATCGGTGCGCCCGATGCTGCCCTGGAACAGGACGTCACCCACGATGGCAAATTTGCTCGGCCGGTTGAAGAAGACCACGTGCCCGGGGGTGTGGCCGGGGCAGTGAATGACTTCGAGCTCCAGCTCGCCAACAGTGACAGTATCGCCATCTTCCAGCCAGCGGTCCGGTTCGAAAACCTGGCTGTTCATACCGTAGCGCGCGCCGTCCTCTTCAAGGCGGCTGATCCAGAAACGGTCGGCCTCCTGCGGTCCCTCGATCGGCAAGCCAAGTTCCTTGGCCAGGACACCCGCCTCGCCGCAATGGTCCATGTGGCCGTGCGTGATGAGGATCTTTTCAAGTTCCACCCCGGTCTTGGCGACCGCAGCCTTCAGCTTGTCGAGATCGCCGCCCGGATCGATCAGGGCACCCTTGTTGGTCTTGGTGCACCAGATCAGCGAGCAGTTCTGCTGGAGCGGCGTTACCGGTACAATGCCGGCTTTCATCGGGGGCTGCGAAGGGGTTTCGGTCATGCGGCCGAGATGGCTGTAGCGGCGCCTGAATGCAAGTCAGTGCGCCCGCCAGACGATCAAACCCTGCCTCCTTTCCAAACCACGCGTCCGATCACCTCCACCTCGTCCCGCGCGAGTTCGATCGGCGCATAGGCGTCGTTCGCGCTGATGAGTGTGATACGCCCCGGCGCGCTGGCCTGGATCTGTTTGACGTGCAGCACGTCTGCGATGCGCACGACATGGATGCCCTCGCCTGCGCGCTTGTTGCGGTCGACAAAAATCTCGTCTCCGCTGCGAAGGGTCGGCTCCATACTGTCGCCCTCTACCCGGATCGCCGACAGGTCTGCACCCTCAAGGCCCATCTCGCGCAACCATCGGCGCGAGAAGCGGAAACTGTCGAAGGATATTTCCTCCGCTGAAACCGCACCAGGCCCCGCTGAAGCATCGAGAGCGAGCCTCGGTACAGCGAGAAAGTCGTCCGATTCGCGCGGTCGGACCAGTTCCGGATCGGCGCCCAGTTCGACCTCGTCCACACCGAAGAATTCCGCCAGCCTGCGCCGGTCCTGTTCCTCCAGCCGACGCGGACTACCCTTGCGCACGAATTGCTGCAAGTAACTGGGATTACGCCCCAACATCGACGAAAGCGCCGACAGGCTGGTCCGGTTCGATTCCGCCAATTCGACCAGTCGCGCCCGGTCCGCGCTGAGATTTTCCGCCATCCTTAACTCCTCGCCAACTCTCGTGATTGGCACAAATCCGCGCTTCCCGAAGAACTCGCCAGAGAAAATTCCTATAGCATAGGATTTTTCCTAGACAAGTAGGATTTGGGCTGGAACGAATAGAGAACACGGCGAGCGATTCGTCAGTCCGAACAGCCAAAGGGGAGCACCGCATATGCTGATTCGATCCATCGAGAAGTTCCTTCGCACCCACGAGATGCCGCCGACCAAGTTCGGTCGTCTCGCGGCTCACGATCCCCGCTTCGTTCTCGACCTCAGGATGGGACGCGAGCCCCGCAGCGGCACCGAAGCACGCATTCGCGGGTTCATGATGGGGTTCGAGGCAGCGCGCGGCGAAACTCCCTCCAAGGAGGTGGCGCATGTCGGTTGAAGGCAAACCACCCCGCAAGAGACCCATTCGCCCCCGCCGGACCGCTGGGGATCGGTTGCGTGACGCCCTGATTACCCTTGGCGAACACCAGGGACAGGTGCTCACCCATACGGAAAAGGCATGGGCCAGCATCACCTTCGCAGGCACGCGCCACAGCCTTTCCATCCTGTTCGCGGGCGAGGATGCGGTGGAAGCGGGGGAGCGTTTCATTGCCGCCCTGCCCGATCACGAATTCATGCTCGCCGGACAGCTGGTTGCCGACGCCGGCGTGAGCGAGGTCGATCACCGGATCATGCCCGACCCGCGACTGGTCGTTCAGTGCGAGCTGCTCCTGCTCGAAGACGCCTGATCAGTAACCGGCGACAAGGTCCATCTGCGGGCTGACCGGCTCGCCCTTCTGCCACCTTTCGAGATTCTCGACGAACCTGTCGGCGCTGCGCTGGAACATCCTGGTCTGCGCGCGGCCCGACAGGTGCATCGTGACCTGCGCATTTTCGAGATCCCACAGCGGGTGATCTTCCGGAAGCGGCTCCGGATCGGTCACGTCGAGCAAGGCGGCTTCGATCTTCTTTGCCTGCAAGGCCTCGACGAGCGCATCCTGTTCCACCACATCGCCGCGCGCGATGTTCACGAGCACGGCATTGGGGCGCATGGCGGCCAATTCGGCGGCACCGATCATGCCCTTGGTTTCTTCGGTGGACGGTACCGCCAGGATTACCCAATCGAACTCGCCCAGCTTCTCGCGCCATTCACCGGGGCGCAGGTTACCTTCCCCACCTGAACGACGCACCGGCACCACCGTCATGTCGAACGCCTCGAGACGCGTCTTGATCAGGCTGCCGATCGCACCAAGGCCGAGGAGCAGCACGCGCTCGCCCGACAATTCGCGCTTGCCGGGGCTGTCGAGCAGCCACTCGTGCCGTTCCTGCGCGCGGACGACCTCGCGATAGCCCTTGGCATGGGCGAGCATCAGCATGACGACATATTCGGCGATGGTGATGGCGTTGATGCCGACACCGTTCGTGACCGTGACCCCGCGCTCCTGAAGGAGTTCCAGCGGCATAAAGTCGAGGCCGGCATAGATGGAATTGAGCCACTTTAGATTGGTCGCGGCCTTCGCGATCTCGATCATCGGCTCTTTGTCGTTGAGGTCGAACCACCCGATCTCAGCCTCCGGAGCGAGTTCCAGCGCCTGCTCCTTGGTCATGAACCACATGGGCTCCACCCAATCGGGCAGGCGCGGCTCCACCAGCGGGCGGATCAGGGCGGACATCACGGCTTTGGTCATGCGGGGGACTCTCCTCTTCAAGAAACAGTCCCTAACCGCAACTTAGCCCAGCTTCCACTCCCAGCCGAGCGGATCGCCGTCCATCACTTCAACACCCTTGGCAGCGAGGGTCGCGCGGATCGCATCGCTGGTGGCGAAATCCTTGGCGATTTTCGCCTCCTTGCGGCGGATCAGTTCGGCCTCGATCTCGGCTTCGGTGATCTCTGCCGAGACTGGGCGAATGCGGAGGTGTTCGCGGGTCAGGTCGAACAGGTTCAGGCCAAGAACGCGGTCCATGTCCTCGATCACGGCGCGCTTCACACCGCCATCGACCTTCTTGACCGCCAGCGCCTCGTCCAGCGCCACAAGGGCGACAGAAGTGTTAAGATCGTCAGAAATCGCGGCCTCGAACTTTTCACGCATCGGTGCGAACTTCTGGTGCGATGGATCGCCTGCCACTTCGTCCTTCAGGCGTTCGACACCCATCACGATACGCTTCAACCGCGTCAGCGCAGCCCCCAGCCCCTCCCAGCTGAACTCCAGCTCGCTGCGGTAATGCGCCTGGAGGCACATCATGCGGTATGCGAGCGGGTGGTAGCCCTTGTCGATCAGCAGTTGCAGCCGGAGGAACTCGCCCGAGCTCTTCGACATCTTGCCGCTGCGCTCGACAAGGAAATTGTTGTGCATCCAGATGCGCGCGCCGCTGTTCTCGGCATCGCCCAGCCCGCCGGTGCAGCAATAGGCCTGGTTCTGCGCGATCTCGTTCGGGTGGTGGATTTCGCGATGGTCGATGCCGCCGGTGTGGATGTCGAACGGGAAGCCGAGCAGCGCCTCACCCATGACCGAGCATTCGAGATGCCAGCCGGGCGCGCCCTTGCCCCATGGTGAATCCCATTCCATCTGCCGCGTCTCGCCCTCAGGCGTCTTGCGCCAGATTGCAAAGTCGGCGGCGTTGCGCTTGCCTTCCAGCCGGCCGATCCGGCCTTCGCCTTCCTCGGTCACGGCGCGGGCCAACTTGCCATAGTCATCGATGGTCGAGACGTCGAAATAGAGACCGCTTTCGAGCTCGTAGCAGTGCTTGTCGGCGATCCGCTTGCCCCACTCGATCATCGGCTCGACATATTCCGTGGCGCGCGGGTGCTGCTTGCCGGTAATGTTGAGCCGGGCAAGGTCGCGCTCGAAATCTTCCTGATAGAACTTGGCGATATCCCAGGCGGATTTGCCCGCCTTGGCCGCCATTTTCTCCATCTTGTCTTCGCCCTCGTCCGCATCGGAGGTGAGGTGGCCGACATCGGTGATGTTGATCACATGGGTGAGGTCGTAGCCTTTCCAGCGCAGCACACGGCCGAGCGTGTCGGAGAACACGTAGGCGCGCATATTACCGATGTGCTGGTAGTTGTAGACCGTCGGCCCGCAGGAATAGACGCGCGCCTCGCCCGGATGGACGGGAGTGAAAGTCTCGATCTCGCGGGTGAGCGAGTTGAACAGCTTGAACGGCGTTTCGGTCATGGCGTGCGCATTAGGTCGCGGCGCGCTTACTGCCAACCCTCCCAGCGCACGGATTCTTTCAGCGGGGCGCGTTTCACATCGAACTGGTTCACCGGAGCATCCGGATCGCGGTAACCGATGGCCATGCCGCAGAAGAAGGTGTGGTCGTCTGGAATGTCGACCATCTCGCGCACCTGCGGGCTGTAGGCGGCCCAGGCTTCCTGCGCGCAGCTATCCAGCCCTTCCTCGCGCAGCAGCAGCATGATCGTCTGCAGCCACATGCCGATATCGCTCCACTGCGGCGGGCCCATGTATTTGGGCGTGTGGACCAGCATCAGCACCGGCGCCCCGAAGGCGCGAAAGTTCTGCGCGAACCACATGAGGCGCTTGGCCTTGTCCTCTCGGGTGATGCCGAGCGAGGAATACATGTCCTCGCCCACGCCGAAGCGGCGCTCCTCGTAAACGCCGTCGAGACCCTTGGGATAAATATCGTATTCGGGCTTCAGCGCCGCGCGCCCTTTGGGAAACTCCTGCGCCACCCGGTCGAACAACGCCTGCATCGGCTCGCCGGTGAGCATAATGGCATTCCACGGCTGAACGTTACCGCCCGAAGGCGAACGCTGCGCCTTCTCGAGCACGCGGATGAGCGTTTCTCGGTCGACCGGCTGGTCGGTAAAGGCGCGGACGGAGCGGCGAGACTGGACGGCTTGGGTAACGTTCATTTGCTATCCTTGGTCGGAACAAAATCAATCCGTGCTGATCGGGCGAGAATTGTTCCGCCTGTGCCGTAGACATCCTCTAGGCCCAATTCGATGTCACCAGCTCGTACGTCAAACAACCTAGGGGGAAACTCCGTGCCTTCTATAATCGTACGAAATCCGAGCGAATGAACAGTGCTGGGTACAGCGCAAAAAAGATGGAAGCCAACCACTTGGACCATCGCTATTTTCACCCGGCATTTCTTATCGGGATTGAATGTCCCTCTTTGCCAGGCTCCATCCATTTCGATTTCCACGATAGCCTGCCCATCGCGCAGATAAAGTCCGACGAGGTCAGAATCGTGGAAGGAAGGGTGTTCCCCCAAATATTCGGTGAGGGCAGAACACCCCGCAATTCCACTCAGAACTGACGGATCAAAGTCCCAATCAAATGGTCTTTTGTGTTTCTGGGTCGCCAACGCTTAGCTCACTCCACCTCGAACAATCCCGCAAGTTGCTCGATAATAGTCCCCCCGAGCTGTTCCACGTCCATGATCGTCACCGAGCGCTTGTAATAGCGGGTCACGTCATGGCCGATGCCGATGGCGGCGAGCTGGACGGGGCTTTGCTTCTCGATCCACTCGATCACCTTGCGCAGGTGCCCTTCGAGATAGCCCGCCTGGTTCACGCTCAGCGTGCTGTCGTCGACCGGCGCGCCGTCGCTGATGACCAGAAGGATGCGGCGGTCTTCGGGGCGAGCGAGCAAGCGGGTGTGCGCCCAGAGCAGCGCCTCGCCGTCGATGTTTTCCTTCAGCAGCCCTTCGCGCATCATCAGGCCGAGATTGCGGCGCGCGCGGCGCCAGGGTTCGTCGGCCTTCTTGTAGATGATGTGGCGCAGATCGTTGAGGCGGCCCGGGTCGGCAGGACGGCCGTCGGCGAGCCACGCCTCGCGTGATTGCCCACCCTTCCACGCCCGGGTGGTGAAGCCGAGGATTTCGGTCTTCACGCCGCAGCGTTCGAGCGTACGCGCCATGATGTCGGCGCTGATCGCAGCGATGGAGCTCGGCCGCCCGCGCATCGAGCCGGAATTGTCGATCAGCAGGGTGACGACCGTGTCCTTGAACTCGGTGTCTCGCTCCATCTTGTAGGACAGCGCATGGCCGGGGCTGACGACCACGCGGGTCAGGCGTGCGGCATCGAGCAGGCCTTCTTCCTGGTCGAAATCCCAGCTGCGGTTCTGCTGCGCCATGAGGCGGCGCTGGAGCCGGTTGGCCAGCCGCGTGACGATGCCCTGCAGGCCAGCAAGCTGGCTGTCGAGATAGGCGCGCAGACGGTCCAGTTCCTCGTGATCGCACAGCTCGGGCGCCTCGACCACCTCGTCGAACTTGTCGGTATAGGCGCGGTAGTTGAAATCTTCGGGCAGGTCGGTCCACGGTCGGTTCGGGCGGACGGGCTGCATGCCCTCGCCGTCCTCGTCCGAAGGATCGCCATCGGACATTTCCTGCTCGCCCTCGACGTCCTGATCCGCATCGCCATCGGCTTCGCCGTCGCTGACTTCGCCGCGGGCATCGGTTTCCTGCGGCTGGGCCTCGCCCTCGTCTTCCTCGTCGGTGTCCTGGTCTTCTTCGGGCGTATCGCCCTCGTCCTCGTCACCGTCCTCGCGGCCCTCGTCCTCGGGCATTTCGGGCAAGGTCAGCTCGAGATGACGGAGCATCTCCATCGTCAGGTCCTGGAAGGCGCGCTGGTCGTCGAGCGCTCCTGCAAGATCGTCCATATCGCTGCCGATCTTCGACAGGATGTCCTCGCGCACCATGTCGACGCCCGCCTTCGCGCGCTCGGGTATGGCTTCGCCCGTCAGCGCCTCGCGCAGCATCAGGGAAAGCGCAGTCGGCAGCGGGACTTCGTTCGCGGCATCGGCGCGCGCGATGGGGTCGCTGGCCGTGCGCAGTTCGACCGCCGCGTCCAGGTTGTCGCGAATGCCGGAATAGCGCGTGCTGCCGATCGCCTCGTAACGCACCTGCTCGATCGCATCGTAGCAGGCGCGGGCAATCGGTTCGGGCGGCGCGCCGCGATTGTGCAGCGCTTCGTTGTGGTGGCGAAGGCGCAGCGCGAAGCTGTCGGCAAAGCCGCGCGCTTCCGTCGCCTGGTCCTTGGGCAAGGTGCGACCGGGCAGCGGAACGCGGAAGTTCTTGCCCGACTGGCTCGGGCTGTCCGCGCTCCACGCGACCTCGACCTCCGGCTCCTGCGCCAGGGCGCGGGCGGTGCCGGTCAGTGCCTGCTTGAAGCGGTCGAGGGGTGTCTGGTCGGTCACGTAGGCCTAGTTAGGACGTCGGGATGCTTTGGCCAGTCTTTTCCCAGTCCTTGATGAAGCCTTCCAGGCCCTTGTCGGTCAGGACGTGCTTGAAGAGGCCCTTGATCACGGCAGGCGGCATGGTGGCGACATCGGCACCGATACGCGCACTTTGCAGCACGTGGACGGGGTTGCGGATCGAAGCGACGAGGATTTCGGTCTCGAAGCCGTAGTTGGAATAGATCTGCGCGATATCCGCGATCAGCTCCATGCCGTCGAAGCCGTTGTCGTCGTGGCGGCCAACGAAAGGCGACACGAAGGTCGCGCCCGCCTTGGCCGCAAGCAGGGCCTGGTTGGCCGAGAAGCACAGCGTCACATTGACCATCGTGCCGTCGCTGGTCAGCTTCTTGCAGGTCTTGAGCCCGTCGATCGTCAGCGGAACCTTGATGCAGACATTGTCCGCGATCCGGCGCAGGGTTTCCGCTTCCTTCATCATGGTTTCATGGTCGAGCGCGACGACCTCGGCGCTGACCGGGCCATCGGTAAGGCCGCAGATTTCCTTGGTCACTTCCATGAAATCGCGACCCGACTTGGCGATCAGTGAGGGATTGGTCGTCACCCCGTCGAGCAGGCCGGTGTCGGCCATTTCCTTGATGTCGGCGATATCGGCAGTGTCGACGAAGAATTTCATGGGTGTGCGCTCCGCAAAAAGGCGAGAAAAGGTGTTACCCGCTGCAAGGCGATTGCGGGCTATGAGTCAAGGCTTGGCCGTCGCACGCTCACGCATTGCCCACCACCAAACAGGCCGCGGCGACTAGCGCCCCGGTCCAGCGGTTGGCGCGGAAACGTTCGAGCGGATTGTCGGGGTCCTCGCCATCCAGCGTGGCGACCTGCCATACCAGATGCGCGGCAGCGGGCAGCAGGGCCAGCAAGGCGATCCAATCCGCCCGGTATAGCCAGAAGGCAAGCGCCCAAAGGGCCACGGCTCCACCATAGAACAGCGCGACGCCCCCGCGCACCCTGCCCCCAAGGCGGAGTGCGGACGAGCGTATGCCGACCAGCGCGTCATCCTCGCGGTCCTGCATGGCGTAGATCGTGTCGTAACCAATCACCCACAGCGCAGCGCCCGCATACATGGCGGCCAGCGCATCGAGATTATCGGCGCGGAAATGGGTGAAACCGACCAGCAGCCCCCAGGTGAAGACCATGCCGAGCCACGCCTGCGGCCACCAGGTGATGCGCTTCATGAACGGATAGGCCGCAACCAGCGCAAGGCTGGCCAGCGCGACCATTTGCGCCAGCGGTTCGAGTTGCAGCAGGACGACGAGGCCGACGAGGCTCAGCGTAACCAGCCAGCCCCATGCGAGTTTCTTCGACACGCGCCCGCTTGCCACAGGGCGGCTGGCGGTGCGCGCCACCTGCCGGTCGAGCTTGGCATCGACGATGTCGTTATAGACGCAGCCCGCGCCGCGCATGGCGATGCTGCCGAGCAATAGCCAGCCGAGCAGCGCGAACTGCCAACCTGCTCCTGCCAGCCACACGCCCCATGCGCAGGGCCAGAACAGCAGCCACCAGCCGATCGGCCGGTCGAACCGCGCCAGCATCGCAAGGTCGCGCGGCAATTGCGGCAGGCGCTCGACCAGTCCGCGATGTTCGCTGTCGGGGACGATCTGCGGAGGGGCGGAGGTGTCGTTCATCGCTTGCTTCCTAATGCGCGAGACGCCAACAGGCTAGCCATGCCTGCAACAGCCGCCTGGCCGCCCAAGAGCGCTCCCCGCCTGTTCGTCGACACCGAACTTTCGAACCATGCGACCGTTCAGATAGAGGGCAATCAGGCGCACTACCTGACCAAGGTCATGAGGGTATCCCCCGGCGACGCGGTGATCCTGTGCGACAACGTGACTGGCGAGTGGGCCGCCGAAGTGGTCGAAGCCGGCAAGCGTCACGTGACGCTGCAACCGACCCATCACCAGCGCCCGCGCGAGCCGGTGCCGGATTTCTGGCTGTGTCCTGCGCTGTTGAAAAAAGACCGCTTCGACATGGTGCTGGAAAAGGCGACCGAGCTCGGCGTCGACCGGATCGCGCCGGTCGTCACGCGGCGCTGCGTTGCGGACAAACTCAACCTCGACCGTGCTTCTGCCATAGTGACCGAAGCGGCAGAGCAATGTGCCCGTACTGCTCTCCCCCAGGTAGCAGAGCCGGTGAAGCTCGACGCCCTGCTGCGCGATTGGCCCGAAGATCGCCTGCTGTTCTTTGCCGACGAGGAAGGCGGCGAACCGGCCGCCGATGCCTTTTGCTATGCGGACGGCCCGGCAGCACTGCTCACCGGGCCCGAAGGCGGCTTCGACGATGCAGAACGAGAGGCGATCCGCGCCCACCCCAATGCCCGCCCGATCGGTCTCGGCCCGCGCATCCTGCGCGGCGAAACGGCAGCGATTGCGGGAATAGCCGTGTGGATGGCTGAGGCAGGCGACTGGATCGACGAGGAATAATTCCTTTGCGCAGCGGGATTGGGTTTTCTAACGCCACCCAATGAGCACGCGCGACACCTCCGCCAAGGAAGATCCGATCATCGAATCGCGCGACCAGTTGGTCGCCCCGATGCAGTCTGGCGAAAAACCGAAGGCCGACTGGCGCATCGGGACCGAGCATGAAAAGCTGGTGTTCCGCCGCGAGGATTTCCGCGCGCCTTCCTATGACGAACCAGGCGGCATTCGCGATATCCTGATGTCGCTGCGCCAGTTCGGGTGGGAGCCGGTGGAGGAAGGCGGCAAGGTCATCGCCATGCGCGGCGACGACGGCACGGTCAGCCTAGAACCGGCCGGCCAGCTGGAGCTATCCGGCGCGCCGCTGGAAAACCTGCACCAGACCTGCGCCGAAACCGGACGACACCTCGATCAGGTGAAGCGTGTCGGCGAAGACTGCGGCGTCGGCTTCCTCGGCCTCGGCATGTGGCCCGACAAGACCCGCGAAGAGCTGCCGATCATGCCCAAGGGCCGCTACGAGATCATGATGCGGCACATGCCGCGCGTCGGCACTCTCGGACTCGACATGATGCTGCGGACCTGCACCATCCAGGTGAACCTCGACTATTCATCGGAAGCGGACATGGTGCAGAAGTTCCGCACCGGCCTCGCGCTGCAACCGCTGGCAACGGCCCTGTTCGCCAATTCGCCCTTCACCGAAGGGAAGCCCAACGGATACCTTTCCTATCGCAGCCATATCTGGAGCGACACCGACCCGCATCGCACCGGCATGCTGCCCTTCGTGTTCGAAGACGGCTTCGGATATGAACGCTGGGTCGACTACATGCTCGACGTGCCGATGTATTTCGTCTTCCGCGACGGCAAGTACCTCGACGCGGCAGGCCTCAGTTTCCGCGAATTCCTCGATGGCAAGCTGTCGATTCTCCCCGGCGAAAAGCCGACGCAAAGCGACTGGTGGGATCACCTTTCCACCGCCTTCCCCGAAGTACGCCTCAAGAGCTTCCTCGAAATGCGCGGCGCGGACGGCGGTCCGTGGAGCCGCATCTGCGCCCTTCCCGCATTCTGGGTCGGCCTGCTCTACGACCAGGGCGCGCTCGATGCGGCGTGGAACCTGGTCAAGGACTGGACGATGGAAGAGCGCGAAAACCTGCGTAACGCGGTGCCCAAGCTGGCGCTCGACGCGCCTATCCCTGGTGGTGGCAAGCTGCGCGATATGGCGAAGGACGTGCTGGCCATCGCCCGCTCGGGTCTCGCTGCGCGCGGCAGGCTGAATACCTCGGGCGACAACGAAACGGGCTTCCTCGAAACGCTCGACGAGATCGTCGCCAGCGGCAAGGTGCCCGCGCAAGTCCTGCTGGATCGCTATCACGGCGAATGGGGCGGCGATATCAAGCGGGTCTACAAATACAGCTTCTGAGAGAGGACACGGCGATGATCCAGATTAACGGCACGATCCGACTGGCCGAAGGTATCGACAGCAACACGCTGGACGCGATCATTACCATGGTCCGCGCAAGCCGCGCAGAAGACGGCTGCCTCGATTATACTTTCGCGCGCGATCTGGCCGATCCCAACACGCTTGTCCTGTTCGAGCGGTGGCGCGACAAGGCGGCGCTCGATGCGCATGGCAAATCGGCGCACATGGCGGCTTTCCAGGAAGTCATGGCGAACAATCCGCCCGTTTCGCGCGACCTGCGGATCTACGAAACCGACGACGGCCAGCCGCTCGGCTGACTACTCGGCAGGTTGTGCCGGTGCCCGCGGGCGCGGCGTAAACTTCGCGAAAAGCCTCGTCAGCGGCGCGGTAATCAGGCCGTTGCGCCCCATCCACGCGTAATAATCGCGATATTTCTGGTCCTCGGCCAGCAGGTGCGCCTCTTCCGTGCGCGCACGCCAATAATAGATGCCGTTCACGCAGAGGAGGAAGAAGGTGTTGCGGATCGCATCCACCGGGCTCTGGTTCACGACGAGGAACGGCATCACGCTGCACCACCAGAACAGGTTCTTGGACAGATACGCAGGGTGCCGGGTGAAGCGATACGGGCCGTTGGTCAGCACACCGCGGTAGGTGAGGTTGGAAAACCGGATACCGAAGGCGAACGTCGCCCACGCATAAATCGCGGTCAGGCAGACCAGCAATCCCGCCCACAGCCACAGGACAACCTCGTTTCCGGCCAGCCAGTAATGCCATTGTTCGACATGGTGTTCGTAGCTCATGACCTGCCCGTTGCCGAGGATGCCCCACACGAACGGCGGATAGCACACCAGCGCTGCCAGCCAGCCGCCGAGGAAGGGATTGCCGGACCGGATGTGCGCATCGAGCGGACGTAACGTCACAATGTATCCCACCGCGCCCACCATCACATCGACGAGGAACAGCAGGTTGATCAGCACCACGGCGAAAATCACCGGGTTGGACAGGAATTCATAGAGGTCGGCATTCACTACATTGGCGAAGTTCACCGGTACGATCGAGATCATGAAAGCGCCGAAAAAGGCCTTGATGATCCATGCGCGCCAGTGCTTCAGCACCTCCCCGCGGTCCCAGTCGTCGCGCATGAACAGCATGGCGCCGAAATGCCAGGCATGGTCGCGCGGGTTCTTCATCACGCGGTCCAGCCACAGAACATAGGGCACCGACAGCACCACCATCGCGGCCCCCATGACCGCCAATACCTTCAGCGCGTAAATATAGTTTCCGGCCCAGTACCAGCGACACAGGCAGTAAAGCGCTACAAGGATGGCCCAGGTCGCCCACAGTCCCGCGATCTTGGTCAGCGACATCTCGAGATCGGGCTTGCGGCTTTTCCCGAGCGACCAGTCGATCCCGGTCGAAGGGCGCAGGTGCACCTTGTCGACGAGTATCGACCACGCAACCATGGGCACGGTGATGAAGACGAGGCCGGCAATTGCCGCGTTTTGCCCGACCAGTGGCTCTCGCGGGCCCGGCAGCCCCCAGAATTCGGCTATTCCCGCCCAGTCCCGCGCAATCCACACCCATGCGAGCAATGCAGCAAGCCCCACCAGCCCGACGGCTGGCGAGACATCGCTGGGTGGACGCGTGTCCGGAACGGATGCGTGTTGGACCATGGCCGCACCCTATAACGCGGCAATGGTAAACGGTACGAAAACTATCGCGCGCCTAGCGGAAAGCGGTGATCGTGCCGCTGTCGTCGAGAACGAAGAGCGTTTCGTTGGCAACAACGGGTGGCAAGCTGATAGATTCGCCCAGTTCGGTGAACAGGGTGGCCGAACCTTCGCCGGTGCTGATGCGCCAGATCTCGCCATTGGAATTGACCGCCCACAGCTGGCCGCCGGCGAGAACCGGACCCTGCCAGAAGATCGGGTTCTTCTTCTTTTCCTCGTTTTCGTAACGCGGCATCTGGGTCAGCCAGCGGACCTTGCCGCTGCTGCGCTGGATCGAGATCAGGCGCGCATCGTCGGTCAGCGCGAAAATCCACTCGCCAGCGATGGCCGGGGTCGAAATCCCTGCCACGTTGAGTTCCCACAGGCGCTGGCCCGTGACGAGCTCATATGCGGCCATGCGTCCACCCTGACCAAGCGCATAGACCCGGCCATTGTCGATGATGGGATCGGCGTCGATGTCCGACAGTGCACCGACCTGCGTGGAGATCGAGGTGCGGGCCAGGGCGTCTGCCCATAGGCTGCGGCCGTTTTCATAGCGATAGGCGATGAGTTCGCCCGAAGTGTAACCGGCAACGACCGTACCCTGACCTGCCGCAGGGGCAGCCACGCCGAACACGCCTGCCATGGTCGTCGAACCCGATTCGTCCCACTGCAGGCTGCCATCCGCCGCGTTGAGGGCGTAAAGGAGGTTATCCTGAGTCATCACGAAGACGTTGTCGTACGCCAGCGTCGGCGAACCGCGCAGCGGGCCGCCGGGCTTCACCTTCCACAGCTCGGCACCGGTCTGCGCATCGAGGGCGAAGACATTGCCTGCCCCATCGGTGCCGTAGACCTTGCCCGCGCTGTAGCTGACGCCGCCGCCGAAAGCCGAGGGGCGCGTGTCGTCGGTAAGTTGCGATTGGTAGTCCCACTGGCGCACACCGGTCTGCGCATTGAAGGCGTTCACGCGGCCGTCGGTGCCAACGGCAAACAACTTGCCACCACCAACAACGGGAGAAGCGCCGAGACGCTGGCGATTGTCGGCGCCGGCGACTTCCGCGGTGAAGGCACGGGTCGGGGTTTGCGAGAGGGCAAGGTGCCCGTAGCTCTTGCTGGCGGAGCCGCCTGCCTGGCCCCATTCGGCATTGGCCTGCGCCGGGGGCAGGACCACCGAAACGCCGGCGAGCGACGGATCGACCTTCGCGCCCGTTTCGATACGCGAAAGGATAGGCTCACGGTCGCCGAGGGTCGGGGTCGTTTTCTTGTCGTCGGAGCCCCCGAACAGGCCACCGCTACAGGCGGCGAGGCCCAAGGCCAGGGTTGCGGCAATCGTGCCGCGCTTGATCGATTTGGCTTTGGTCTGGCTCATCATGGGTCCGTATATGATCGATTATTCGCTGGGTGTGCCGGATTGCGGGTCGGCACGCTGGCTGTCGAGCAGTTCCTCGACATCGTCCACGGCATCGACGCCTAGCACGCCAGCCATATTGAGCACGCGTGCACGTGCACCTTCCGGTGTCGCGGCGTCGCGGGCGATCTGGCCGAACAATGCTCCGGCCTCTGCGCGCTTGCCCTGTGCCAGATAGGCATGGGCGACGAGCTCGCCTGCCGTGGCGAAGAAGGGTTCGCCCGGGGTCGCAAGCGGCTTGAGCTTGGCGATGACGTCCGCAGGCTTCATCGAATCGTACTGGACGGTAACCTGGCGGATCAGGGCGATATCGCGGAAGGTTTCCGGCGCGCTGCCATCTTCGGCTACTTCGCCGAACAGCTTGGCGGCTTCTTCGGCATTGCCTTCTTCCGCCGCCAGACCTGCGCGCAGCAGCTTGGCGCTGATCGCGGGGGTTCCTTCGCCCTCCACGCCGTCGAGACGGTCGAGTGCTGCCGCGGTATTGCCGGCTTCGAGCTGGTCGAGCGCGACGACCAGGGCTTCGGACTGGTTTTCCATCGCCGCTTCGTTGCGGTTGTCCCACCACAGGTATCCGCCGAATGCCGCAAGGCCGACGATCAGCACGCCGATCAGCGGTTTGCCATAAGTCCCCATGAAGCTTTCCATGTCGCCCTGGCGGACGGCATCGTCGACCTCGCGCAGAAGGGCTTCCTGTTCGGCGGCCTCGGCGCGTGATTTCTTTTCTTCGCGGGTGAGTTCGGTCTTGGGTTTGCGGGCCACTGCGGCTCGGTCTCCATTAAGGGCAAATCTGTGGGCGGGTCTTTAGGCATAGCTCGGTAAGAGGGCAATGCCTGTCCGTCCGGGGAGCGAGCCTGTCCCCCGACGGGTGAACGCGCGATGAAACGTCGCGCAGCGCTTCAGAACTCCCTGCGCATGGCACTGGAATACAGGCGGCGATAGGTCGCGACCATCTTGTCGCGGTCGAACTGCGCACGGGCCTTCGACTGGTTTGCCGCTCCGATCCGCTCTGCGCGGCCGGAATCGCGCGCCAGGTCGCGTAGGTATGCGGATAGTGCACCCTCGTTGCCCGGCGGCGTGATAAATTCACGGTTTTCCTCGGCCACGATGTCCTTGATGTCGCCCACGTCCGGCGCAACGACAGGAAGGCCAGCGGCCATCGCCTCTACTACCGAGAGGGGGAATTGCTCGGAATCGCTCGACAGGGCGAATATATCGAACAGGCCTATCACGCGCGCCGGATCCCTGACCGCACCGGGCAAGTGGACACGGTCGTTGATCTCCAGCCGGTCGACTTCCGCCTGGATAGCATCGCGCTCTGCCCCCTCGCCGATGATCACGAGGTGCCATTGATCATCCATGGAAGCGAATGCGCGCACCAGCCGGGGCAGGTTCTTCACGGTTCTCAGGCCCGCCAGCGTGCCGACCCAATGCTCGCCCTTGCGCTTGATCAGCCGCAGGGTGTCGGGCTTGGGCCGCATGGCGAAAGCCTTGGTGTCGATGCCGTTGGGGATCCGCTTCACGCGGCCGAGCGGTTGCTGCCATTCGACGAGTGCGATCTCTTCCAGCGTCTCGGATGGCACGACCAGGCCGGATGCCTTGCCCAGCGCAACCCGGCGATACCAGGTGCGGCTGCGCTTGCGTTTCCTCAATTCGCTTTCGTCGAACCCATCTTCGTGATGAATCAGCGGTGGCAGGTCGAGCGCCTCGGAAAACATCGTGTGCGCCATGACTGCATCCATCGCGCCCCAATTATAGGTCAGCACGAGGTCGTATTGCTTCATCGCCTTGGCGATTTTCATCAGCCGACCGGGAAGCGGTGTGCCCTTGAGGCTCGGGAAATCAGGCTGCAGCGTGACGCGAATGCCCTTGGCAATGCCCTCTGCCGCATCGAGCCGGTCCGGTTCAGCCGACACGATTGTGTGGGCCAGCCTGCCCCCGAAGGCGTTGATCAATTCGACAGTGCGACGTTCCTTGCCGCCAGCGGCAAAGGTCGATTGCAGGTGCAGGACACGCGGCACGCCGCCGCCGGACTTGGCGTTCATTTGACGCTGGCGAGCAGGGAATCGATCGCCGTGCGCACTTCCGGCTCGTCCAGCGTAGGCGCATGGCCGGCATCCGCGACGACGACGACATCCGCGTTGGGGGCGCGCTTCTGCATTTCGGCGAAAGCATCGGCGCTCAGCAAGGCGGACAGGCCGCCGCGCACCAGCAGCAGCGGATTGCTCGCCAATGCTTCGAAACCGGGCCACAGGTCGGGCGGGACTGCATTTTCATCGGCGTCGTTGAACGGGTCCGCGATCTTCATGTCGTAATCGAATGCGATGCGGCCATTGCTGCACACGGTCATCCCGCGCTTGGCCATCGCAATCCAGTCCTCCGTATCGAAGGAGGGATGCGATTCCCCATGCACCTCTTCCAGCGCGCGTGCCGCGTGCATCCAGGTCGGGAAGCTGCGGCCCTGGCCCAGGTACGTGCGAATCTTGTCGATGCCCGCCGGATCGACCACCGGGCCGATATCGTTGAGCAGCGCGGCAGCAATGCGCTGCGGCATGGCCTGCGCGATCAGCATGGTCATGAGCCCGCCCATCGAGGTGCCGATGGAGACAAACTTTTCGATTCCCTCCTGCTCAAGGAGAGCCAGAACGTCGCCGATGTAATGCGGCACGGCGTAGGTCGCGCTGTCTTCGGCGTAGTCGCTTTTCCCGCGACCGCGCATGTCGGGCACGATCACCCGCCAGCCTTGGTCGGCGATATGTGCCGCGACGTCTTCGAAATCCTTGCTGTTGCGGGTCAGGCCATGAAGACACAGCACCGGAGGGCGATCGTTCGCCTGCCCGTAATCACGAAAATAGAGGGTCAGGCCCTCGGCGCTTTGCCAGCTACGCTCGCTGTATTCGGTGCTCATAGGAAGCGCGGTAGCGCCTCGCGCAGCAAATTTCGAGCCATGACTTGCACGCAAGGTCCAAGGACCTCATTTCTCAAGGGATGCCAAATGCCCCGGAACCTGCCGCCTACCGCCCCGATACACCGATCCTCGGCCTTGGCGATTGGCTCGGCGATCCGGTAGAAGCGGCCGATTTTCCCGAGACGAGATTGCGCTTCCGCAATGATCGCTGGGCAGCGGCGGTCGGTCTGGCGGACTTGAGCGACGAGGAATGGACGCGTCATTTCGGCCGGTTTTCCCCGCTGCCCGATAACTTGCCCCACCCGCTCGCCCTGCGCTATCACGGACACCAGTTCCGCGTGTACAATCCGGAGCTTGGTGACGGGCGCGGGTTTCTCTTTGCGCAGCTGCGCGACGGGCAGAACCGCCTGCTCGACCTCGGCACCAAGGGATCGGGCCAGACACCGTGGAGCCGCGCTGGCGATGGCCGCCTGACCCTGAAGGGTGCGGTACGCGAAATCCTCGCCACCGAGATGCTCGAAGCGCTCGGCGTGAATACGTCGAAGACGTTCAGCGTCGTCGAGACCGGAGAACAGCTGGAACGCGGCGACGAACCATCGCCCACGCGATCGGCGGTGATGACGCGGCTAAGCCACGGGCACATCCGCATCGGCACGTTCCAGCGCTTGCTGGCGCTCGAAGAAAAAGAGCACATGGAAGCGCTGGTCGATTACTGCCTGACGCAGTTTCCCGGCCCTTCCTCTCCGGAGGATGCGCCGGGGCGCGACGAGCCCGCGGTGCGCCTGATGCACCAGGTGGTCGAGCGGCTGGCCGATCTTGCCGCCGCCTGGATGGTCGCTGGCTTCGTCCACGGCGTTCTCAACACCGATAACATGAACATTTCGGGCGAGAGCTTCGATTACGGTCCTTGGCGGTTCCTGCCGCAATGGAAGCCCGGTTTCACCGCCGCCTATTTCGACCATTCCGGCCTGTACGCCTTCGGGCGCCAGCCGGAAGCGCTGCACTGGAATTGCGGCCAGTTCGCGATTGCGCTGAGGCTGATCTGCGACGCCCCGCCCCTCGTTGCGGCAATGGAGCGGTTCGGCCCGCTCTACATGGATGCGGTTGCACGGCGCTGGTGCTGGCGTCTTGGCGTCGTTCCCAAGGACAATGACGACGACGCGCGGCTGGTCGGCACCTGCGAAGCGCTGATGGCCGAAAACGAGGCTCAGCCTGACGAATTCTTCTTCCGGCACCGTGGAGGCCGGGACGCACAAGGCGACCTCGCCGCTGCGCTTGCGGGATACGAGCCTGTCGCGGATAACCACGGGTATTGGTTGGACGAGGCTCCGCAATCTATGTTGATCGAGGAGGTCGAAGCCATCTGGGCCGCGATAGACCGAGACGATGACTGGGCGCCGCTCCATGCAAAGATCGACGCGCTCCGCCGCATGGGCAACGCCCATGGTCCGGCACCGGTCCTGCCCGATCGGCGCTGGACCCCGCACACTTGATTTGACGCGCAGGCGCGGCTGTCACATAGGCGGCGCGAGAAGCTCGCACGAGCGAGAGGAAGGGACCCTACGTGTCGCAAGCCGAAATGATTTCCACCGAACCGGCCACCGGCAAGCTGCTCTGGAAGGGCGAAGTCGGGAGTGTCGAGCAAGCGATCGATATCGCGGTAAAAGCCAAGACGGACTGGGCCCGCCAGCCGGTCGGCCAGCGCATCGAACTGGTCCGTCGCTTCGCCAACGAAGTGCGCAAACAGGCGGACCCCTTCGCCGAACTCATCGCACGCGAGACGGGCAAGCCCCTGTGGGAAGCCAAGACCGAAGTCCAGGCCGTCATCGGCAAGGTCGAAATCTCGGTCACGGCCTATGCCGAGCGCACTGGCCAGAAGAAGCTCGACAGCGCGCTGCAGGGCACGGCGGCCCTGCGCCACAAGCCTCACGGCGTGATGGCTGTCCTCGGCCCGTACAATTTCCCCGCCCACCTTCCCAACGGACACATTGTGCCGGCATTGATCGCGGGCAACGTCGTGATCTTCAAGCCGAGCGAGAAGACCCCGGCCGTCGGCGAATTCCTGGTGAAATGCTTCAACGCCTCGGGCATTCCGGAAGGCGTGGTCCAATGCCTCCACGGCGGTGCCGAGGAAGGCAAGGCGCTTGTCGAACACGCCATGATCGACGGCGTCCTGTTCACCGGATCGGCGCGTGCCGGCATTGCGATCAACCGCAAGCTGGCCAGCAATCCGGCCAAGATCGTCGCGCTGGAAATGGGCGGAAACAATCCGATCGTGATGCTCGACACGCCCAAGATCGACGATGCTGCGGCAACCATCATCCAGTCGGCCTTCACTACTGCGGGCCAGCGTTGCACGGCGGCGCGGCGCCTGATCGTGGTCGACAGCATCTACGACCAGATCGTGCCGGCAGTGAAGAAGCTGGCGGAAAAGCTGATCGTGGCCGAGCCGTTTGCCGATCCCCAGCCCTTCATGGGCTGTGTCATCGACAACCAGACGGCGGATCTGCTGTCCGAAAGCTTCGTCGCGCTGATCAGCCGTGGTGGCAAGCCGGTGATGCACATGAAGCGTCCCGACGAGCAGCTGCCTTTCCTGTCGCCCTCGATCATCGACGCGACCGAGATGAGCGACCGGCCCGACATCGAGCTCTTCGGCCCGCTGTTGCAGGTGATCCGCGTGCCCGACTTCGATGCCGCAATCGCAGAGGCCAACAACACGCGTTACGGCCTCTCCGCCTCGCTGATGGGCGGCAAGCCGGAAGATTTCGAGAAGTTCTGGTTCGAAGCGCGCGCGGGTATCATCAACTGGAACCGACCCACCAATGGTGCGTCCTCGGCCGCTCCGTTCGGCGGTGTCGGCCTGTCGGGCAATCACCGCCCGGCCGCCTTCTACGCGGCGGATTACTGCGCCTATCCGGTCGCCAGCACGGAAATGGACCAGCCACGCGCCAGCATCGGGATCGGCCTCAAGGAAGGCTGATCCGGTTCGGCCTCAGCGCTTGCTGGTAACGAGGTCGACTTCGGTCACCTTGCCCGGCAGGTCGCGGGCGTAGATGACCATCGCGCTCTTACCATCGATGGCGGACAGCACGTTTTCGCCTGCCTTGAGCGCATGTTCCACCGTGTATCCGGCATCGGCTGCGCGGGTTGCGTAGAATGCCAGCACGTCGCTTTTCGGCACGCCGGTGCGGAAGGTAACTGCACGGACAGTGCAGCCTCCATCGTCGCTGCCAGCCGCCTCGATCGTGTTTCCGCGAGGATAGATCGGGAATTCGGCCGGAAGTTTGGCCGACCACGAGGCCGAATAGCTCACTTTTTCGAAGCAGTTTGTGTTGCCTGGGCCCTGGAGCGCGCGTGCAGCCTGGACCATGGCAGGTGTGTCTGCCGCACCCTCTCCCAGCCGTTTCGCGGTCGGTAGTGCATCCATGTTGGCGCTGCCGCCCACCATCTGGACCGCACGATTGCGTGCATCCTCGATCGCCCGTTCCGAGGTGTCGATCTTGGGAATGTTCTGGTTTCCGGTACCCGACAGCGCAGCACCCTCTTCGCTGCTGTTAGCCAGATCGGGATCGGTCGCGAGATTTTCGTTGAGCGCGCCCTCGCTGGCCGCGTTCATGTCATCGCCGTCCTCGGCATCTCCGTTCCCGCCCGAACAGGCGGCAAGCATCGCGATGGGGGCAGCAAAGGCAATCAGGCGCAGTTTCATTTCGGGCATCTCCGGCACATTTCCGTGCCGATATGCCTTCCCCGCGCGAAATTGACCATACGCTGCGCAAGCATGGCTCAATGCGGGACAATCCCGTGCGAACGCATAAAGGGCGCCGCCCGCCCCTCTTGTGGAGGGTGCGGACGACGCCCATCACAACCCGAAGGTCGCGCTATCGGCCGCGGGTGGGCACGGCCTCAAGCTGTTGTCTGATTAGCCGCAGCGGGTGCTCGAGCGGTCGATGGAGCGTCCGAGAAGGGCACCGGCAGCGCCGCCGATGATGGCGCCGAGCGTACGGTCCCCGCCGCGACCGGCTACTTCGTGACCCACAAGGGCTCCGACGCCTGCGCCGATCAGGAGACCGGTCGTGCCGTTCTCACGCTCGCAATAGTAGCGACCGTCACGGCCGCGCCAGATGCGCGTATCGCGATAAACCGGCTGTCCGTAATCGCGGTCGTAACCCATGTAATAGGGGCGCGCTTCGCGATAGCCGCGATATTCGCGATGATCGTCGTAATGACCGCGGTGATGACGCTTCCAGTGCTTGCGCTTTTGCTTCTTGCCATGCTCGTAAGTCATGTCACCGGCGATGGAGGCCGCGACACTGTGTGCCTGCGGTGCAGCATGGGCCGGTACTGCGGCAGATGCCGGAGCGGCGAGAGTGAGGCCGGTGGCCGCGAGGGCCAGCGAAGCGGTCTTGAGAAGCGTTGCCATAATTCAAATCCTTGGTCGTATTCGACTCGGGGTGCGTCGATGGCGTTCAGAATTACGCTCCGCTTCCTGAACGATTTGCAACGCCGCAGTCAGATTGGTTCAGTTTCGACGAGTTGAGCATTAACGCACGACGAATTGAGGCTTGCGGCCCGGTAGAAGCAGGCCTAGGCGGCAGCGGTTCATGGACACGACAGAATCCGACCAGCGCCGTTCGGGCCTTACCTCCGCGCTGGGTGCCTATGTAATATGGGGATTCCTGCCGCTGTACCTGCTCCTCGTGAGGGAAGTTCCGGCGTTCGAATTCGTCGGCTGGCGTATCCTGTGGACGCTTCCCCTTTGCCTCGTGATCGTGGCCGCCAGGAAGCAACTGCCCCAGCTGAGAGCCGCCTTTGCGACGCCGAAGGTGATGCTGCTCCTGCTGACCAGCGCCACCCTGATCGCGGTCAACTGGGTCGTCTACGTCTGGGCTATCCAGCAGGGCAATGTCTACGCGGCCAGCCTTGGCTATTACATCAACCCACTGGTCAACGTCCTCTTGGGCACACTGTTATTGGGAGAGCGATTGAGCCGCGCTCAGTGGGCAGCGGTGGCGCTGGCCGGTGTCGGTGTCTCCATGCTTCTGGCAGGCGCTCTCACGACGCTCTGGATCAGCCTGACCCTGGCGCTGAGTTTTGGCACCTACGGCCTTATCCGCAAGCAGGTGGACGTGGGCGCCCTGCCCGGTCTCACCATCGAATCCCTTCTACTTAGCGTTCCGGCGGCAGGCGTCGCAATTTATTATGCCGGATTGCCGGAAGGGTCATCGTTCACGCAGTCGTTCGGGCTCGGTGCGGCGATCATGCTGGGTGGAGCGTTGACCGCATTTCCGCTGCTGCTGGTCGCAATCGCGGCGCGCAAACTGCCCTATTCGACGCTGGGCTTCATCCAGTTCCTCGCGCCAAGCATCGTCTTCGTGCTCGGCCTGACCGTGTTCGGAGAACAGCTGAAATGGGCGCAGGCGGCCTGCTTCGCCTGCATCTGGATGGCGGCAGTGATCTTCGTATGGGATTTGTGGAACCGGTCTAGGACGCCAGCCGCCAGCTGAGCGTTTCGCCGGCGTGGAAGGGGACGATCCGGGCTTCCCCGCCGTCGACTTCATCCGGAACCTTGACCGCGTTCTTTTCCAGCGTGACCGTCTCTTCATTCACGGGCAGCGAATAGAAGGCCGGGCCGTTCAGGCTGGCAAAGGCCTCGAACCGGTCGAGCGCATCTTCCTCGTCGAACACCGTGACATAGCTTTCGAGCGCGAACGGCGCATTGAAGATGCCCGCACAGCCGCAGGCCGATTCCTTGTCATGGCGATAGTGCGGGGCGCTGTCGGTGCCGAGGAAATACTTGGCCGAACCGCCGGTGGCCGCCTGGCGAAGTGCAAGACGATGCTCTTCCCGCTTGGCTACCGGCAGGCAGAACATATGCGGCCTGATCCCGCCGACGAGAATGGCGTTCCGGTTGATGTGGAGGTGCTGCGGCGTAATCGTCGCCGCGATATTCTGGCCGGACGCATCCACGAACTCGACCGCCTGCCGCGTCGTGATGTGTTCGAAGATCACCTTCAATTCTGGCAGGCGCTTGACCAGCGGCGCAAGAACGCGATCGATGAAAACGGCTTCACGGTCGAATATGTCGATATCGGCATGGGTGACTTCGCCATGCACGCACAGCGGCATTCCGATTTCCGCCATCTTCTCGAGGACGCCCTCGATATTGGCCACGTCGGTCACGCCGTGGGCGGAATTGGTCGTAGCCCCTGCGGGATAGAGCTTGGCAGCGGTCAGGGCGCCTTCTACATAGCCGGTGGCAAGGTCCGACGGATCGGTCTCGTCGGTGAGATAGGCGGTCATTAGCGGCGTGAAGTCGACACCTGCGGGCACCGCTGCACTGATCCGGTCGCGGTATTCTCTCGCTAGGGCGCTGGTCGTAACCGGCGGCGACAGGTTCGGCATCACGATCGCTCGCGCGAACTGGCGCGCCGTGTGTGGCACGACGGCTTCCATGGTCGCTCCGTCGCGGAAATGCAGGTGCCAGTCGTCGGGGCGGCGGATGGTGAGTGTCTGGGTCATGATCGCGGTTCCCTTAGCCCTGCTTTTGCCGATCTGCCAGCCATGCCCGCGCATCCTCCTCACCCTGTTCCCAAGTTCGCGTCACCTTCGAGGCGTCTGCGAAGTCGATCTTGTCGGCAGCGACTTCACGGCTCGGCTGGACGTAGGTTTTGCGGGCCTCATCCGGGAAACGGGCATAGCGGCTCGAAAGCAGGGTTAGCGTGCGGCCGTTATCCGGCTGGGGCGGCGGCGCCTTGTCGAGCATCCCACCGTCGAGAACGCGATCACCCTCCCACCGGGGCACGTCGAACACCGGGGGAATGGTCGCAGCCGCGCAGATCAGGTCGACCAAGGCACCATCGCGGGCCGCCTGCCTCGCATCCACGCACAACGTCGTCAGGCCTGCACCGCGCGGCCATGTCAGGTGCGGGGTAGAGCGGACCGCCTGATCCAGCTTGTAGAGCACGCCGTAAAAAAGCGCGGCTGCCATGGGTGGCATGCCGCGGGGCGGACACGACAGATAGACCTGGAACTGCGGACCTCCAGCTATCCGCTCGATCGCTTCGGCATCCAGCGTCGTTTCGACAACGGCGCGGTAGATTTCCTGGTGCGGCGTATAATTCGATCGATTGCGGGCATAGTTAGCTTCGTTGATCTCGAAGGCTTCGGTCATGAGAATAAGGAGATCGCGTTCACGGTCTCCGATCCAGGTGGCCGCGCTCAGGGCGCCGCCGGAAACTCCGCTGATCCTGACCGGGTCCAGCGCCAGCGCATCGCCCGCTTGGGCCAGGAAGCCGCCATGCCAGAAGCAGCGAATCCCTCCGCCGGAAAAGACCAATTGTTCGAAATCGAAATTCACAACATTGCCTATGGCCAGCATCCGCCTATCTGTCACCCATGACTGCAAGCCGCCTGTTCGACCGCGCCGTGATCCGCCTTTCCCCTTCCGACGGGGAAGAGGACGTCGCCGCCTTCCTCCAGGGGCTGCTTACCAACGATGTGCGCGGAGCCTTGCCGGTTTACGCAGCGCTCCTGACGCCTCAGGGCAAGATGCTGTTCGACATATTCGTCTGGCCAGCCGCCGACGGCGAAATCCTGCTCGATTGCGAGAAGGACCAGGCGGAAAGCCTCGCCAAGCGCCTTTCCCTGTACCGCTTGCGCCGCAAGATCGACATCGCTGTCGATGAAAGCCTTGGCGTCCATTGGCAGAAAGAGCCGGGAGACGGCGGCGCAGCCGACCCGCGCCTGGCGTCGTTGGGGCAACGCTGGCTGGCACCCGTATCGGAAGAGGACGAGCCCGCCGACGACGCGTATCTCGCGCACCGGCTCGGTCTGGGTGTGCCCGAAGGATATGGCGAGATGGGCGACATCCTCTGGCTGGAAACCAATGCCGTGGAACTGCATGGCGTGGCTTTCGACAAGGGATGCTACATCGGCCAGGAAAACACCGCCCGGATGAATTGGCGCAGCAAGGTCAACCGCCGACTGATGGTGGTCCCGCTCGAGAAATCCGACGAAAAGCGACGCAAGGCTACCTACGACGACCTCGGACTGGCGGTAGACCATCTGCGCGTTGCCGACATCCACCCGGCGACAGTGCCGGTCTGGCTGGAACGCGCATTCGTCGAGGACTGATAGCCGCTCGTGCCGCTCTCGCTAATCCATCCCGCGGGGACGAAAGAGTTGGTATGAGGGTTATGACCGATGAAAAGATCGATGCTGTTTGCGGCCGCCCTGGCCGTGACGTCCCAGACCGCCATCGCGCAGGATGCGCCTGACCCACAGGTCGACGAGGCCGTCCGCAGTGAGGTGGTCGGCGCACTCGCCGAAGCGATGATCGACAAATATGTCTTCCCGGACAAGGGGGAAGAAACCGCTGCCGCCCTGCGCGAAAAGGCAGCGACCGGAACATACCGCAGCCATGCCACCGCCCGCGCCTTCGCCGATGCGCTGCGCACCGACCTGCGCGAAGCGGGCAACGACCGCCATTTGCAGGTCCGCTTCATCCCCGGCTTCGCGCCTCCGCCCGAAGGGGCCGATCCCAACAAGCATACGCCCGAGGAAGTCGAGGAGATGCAGCGCGAGATGGCAGCCAATGGCTTCGGCATCTTTCGCACCATGCGCCTTCCCGGCAATGTCGGCTATCTCGACGTCCGCTTCTTCGGCCCGCCCGAAGGCGTCGCGCCGGCCTATGAGGCCGCCATGCAACTGCTCGACGGCAGCGATGCGCTTATCATCGACCTGCGCGCCAATGGCGGCGGCGACCCGGCATCGGTGGCCCAGCTCGTCAGCCATCTCTTCGCCAAGGGCGACGTGCGCCACATCAATAGCATTTACGAGCGCACCCAGGACCGCACGCGCGAGTTCTGGACCAACCAGAGCGTCGCCACGCGCTACATCGGGCCGCTGTTCGTCCTGACCTCGAGCTATACGTTCTCAGGCGGCGAGGAATTCGCCTACGACATCCAGACGCAGGAGCGCGGCACGCTGGTCGGCGAGACCACCGGCGGCGGCGCGAACCCGGGCATGATGGTCCCGCTCGGCCACGGCTTTGCCGCCTTCATCCCTACCGGGCGCGCCATCAATCCGGTTACCGGCACCAATTGGGAGCATGTCGGGGTGAAGCCGGATATCGCCGTCGACGCCGACCAGGCGATGACTACCGCCATTGGCCGGGCGCTGGCCGCGATCAGGGAAGCGAACCCGGATCGGGCAGAGGACATCGCGGGCGTCGAGGCTAGGCTCGCCGAAGGCAAGCTCGACCTGCCCGGCTGGAAGGACCCCAGCGAGGGGCGCTAGGACTTGTCGGCGACCGCTTCGAGCGAGCGTACCAGCATCCGCTCGGCGCGGTCGCGAGCCGCCGTTTCCGGCAGGCCGAGCGAGCGCGCCAGCGCGCTGCCGATCAGCGCATCGCCCATGGCCATCAGGACCAGCGCCAGCGTTTCTTCGTGAACCTGCGTGGCCGATCCGCTATGGGCGGCCTCCTCGGGCGCGATCTCGTCCACCAGTTCGTGGATCGTTTCCACGATCGGGGTGAGCGCATCCTCATTGCCGGTCAGGATCATCCAGCTGGCAAGCGCGCCCGCGCCTTCCTTGTCGAAGGCATCGAAAGCGAGGTCGACCACTTCGCGCGGGTGGCCCAGGCCGGCGCGGCTGGCGCGAACCGCGTCGGCGATTGTCGCGCAGACGGCTTCGGCCAGATGCCCGGCAAGCGCTTTCTGCAGGCCGGCAGCGGAGCCGAAATGGTGGAGCAGGTTCGCATGCGTGCGCCCGATCCGCGCGGCGACCGCTTTCAGCGTCACCGACTGAGGCCCTGTTTCGATCAAAAGACCGCGGGCGGCCTCCAGGGCTGCGAGGCGCGATTCTTCGGGTGAAAGTCGTTTGCGGGTTGCCATTGCGGCAGAGCGGTAAACCATTGCGGCGGACAGGGGAAGCCGCCCGCGAACCTTATTGACACTTATGTCAGTAGCCGCTACTTACACTGATGTAAGTTAATCACGGAGCAGGACATGAACGCCCCCCTCCCCATCGATACCGCAACCGCCAAGACTGCGCCGACCCCGGCCGATCTCACCATCACCGTGCGCGACGAGCGTTTCAATCGCGGAACCAACCCGCGCCGCTGGTGGGCCGGAGAACCCTTCGGCACGGCATGGCACAATGCGCTTTCTGCCACCTTCCCGCGCGGAGAGGCATTCTTCATCGAAGCCGTGAAGGCACACCGCGAAGGTGCCGATCCCAAGCTGGAGGCGGAAATCCGCGCGTTCGTGCGGCAGGAAATCAATCACACCCGCGAACACATCGCCTTCAACAAGCTGGCCGAGAACGCCAGGTACGACATCAAGGCAATCGACACGCGCGTCGCTGAAATGCTGGCGCTCACCAAGGGTCGCCCTGCCATTGCAAACCTCGCCGTCACCATGGCGCTGGAGCACTACACTGCCATGATGGCAGCGGAATTTCTCGCCAACCCGCAGCACTTCAGGGACGCGGATCCAGAAGTGCGCAAAATGTGGCGCTGGCATGCGGCCGAGGAAATCGAACACAAGGGCGTCGCCTACGACACCTGGAACCACGCAACCAAGGACTGGACGCCGTTCCGTCGCTGGAAAGTGCGCAGCCTCGTGATGCTGACAGTCACGGCCCGCTTCTTCAAGAACCGCTGGATCGATTCGCTCAACCTGCTGGAGCAGGATGGCATCACCGGCTTCAAGGCGAAGTGGGGCCTGTTCAAGTACCTCACCGTTTCGCCTGGTGTCGTGCGCCGCATCTTCCCGGCGTGGCTGAGCTATTTCAAGCCCGGCTTCCACCCATGGGATCACGACGATCGCGAATTGATCGGACTGTACGAGGGCGAGTTCGAAGACGCCCTTCTCCCCGCCGAATAACCCGAGCCATCGGGTCGCAAGGAAGGCCCCGCGAGCGAACGCGGGGCCTTTTATCTTGTTCAAGCCGCCATCGGCGGCGCAACCTTGGTTTGGTCGAGGTTCAGTTCGAAAAGGGCGCAATCGACATCCGCGCCGCGCGCACAGCTGTACCGCTTCGCGACCCGTCCCGTGGGCCGGAAGCCAAGCTTGCGCAAGACCCGGCCCGACGCGGGATTGTCGAGGAAGTGCCCGGCCTCGATCTGACGATAGCCGAGCAGCTTCGCCACTTCGAGCACGCCCAGTCCGGCCTCGGTCGCATAGCCCTGACCCCAATAGGGCCGCGCGATCCAGTAGCCGAGCTCGACGCCAGTTTCGGTCTCACCCAGCCCGATCGAGCCGATGATTCGCGAGCCATGCTCGCCGGGTAGCGTCATGAGGAAATTGGGGACGCGTTGGTCCTGCTCGCGCTTGACGAATTCTCGCGCATGTTCGGGGAGATACGGCCACGGCGCGCGGGCAAGATTGCGGACGACACCTTCGTCGGCGATCCCGCCAAACAGTGCCTCGGCATCTTCGGGCCATGCAGGCCGCAGCAGCAGCCTCTCGGTGATATGGAACATGCGTTTACTCCCCGTCAGGTCCACGCTCCGGGCTCCTAGGCCGGACGCGTGACAATTGCGTGATGGCGAAAGGCAATTTTCGCCTATGCGGTTTTGAAGAGGGAGAAACGACAAGAGGGAGACGGGTCGGCCCCATCTCCCTCTTCGTCTGCCGGATCGTTAGCCCGGCTGGGACCGTCCCGTTTGGACGATCCCGTTATCGGATTGTCCGGTTATTCGGCGGCTTCCGCCATTTGGTCGACCGATACGTATTTGCGGCCGAGCTTGCCCGAGTGGAATCGGACGACGCCGTCGGTAAGCGCGAACAGCGTGTGGTCCTTGCCCATGCCGACGTTGACGGCCGGGTAGAACTTCGTGCCGCGCTGACGCACGATAATGTTGCCGGCGACGACGTTTTCGCTGCCGAACTTCTTCACACCAAGACGACGACCGGCTGAGTCGCGACCGTTACGCGATGAACCGCCTGCTTTTTTATGTGCCATGGTCCGGGTTCCTTACTTCTTGGATTCGGTCTTCTTGGCTGCTGCCTTCTTGGCAGGAGCCTTCTTGGCGGGGGCCGCCTTCGTAGCAGCAGCCTTCTTCGGCGCTGCCTTCTTGGCCTTGGGCGCAGCCTTCTCTTCGGAAGTGTCCTTCTTCGGAGCGGCCTTCTTTTCTTCGGCCTTGGGCGCCGCTTCCTTCTTGGGAGCAGCCTTCTTCTCGGCCTTCGAGTCGCCGACAGCAGTGATGCGCAGCAGGGTCATCTGCTGGCGGTGGCCGTTCTTGCGGCGATAGTTGTGGCGGCGGCGCTTCTTGAAGACCGTGACCTTCTCGCTCTTCGCCTGGGCGATGATTTCAGCCGAGACGGTGGTCTTGGCAGCATCGGCGATCTTGTCGCCTTCGCCTGCAAGCAGGACGTCACCCAGCGTGATGGTATCACCGGCTTCGCCAGCCAGCTTCTCAACCGCGATCTTGTCTCCGGCGGCAACCCGGTATTGCTTGCCGCCCGTGCGCACTACTGCGAACATGGTCGTTATCTCTCGTTCAAATTGCTGTGCCGCATCCTTGCGAATCTACGGCGCACCCGTCGACCCACCTAGGGCGGGCCCGGAAAGAAGCGTGCCGTTAGGCGAATCCCGCAATCAAGTCAACGCTGGCGGCTGGCATTTTTTGCCATTCTCGCTGGCGCGCTTCCTGCTGCATGCTATGTGAGCGCGATGCTGCGAATTGCAAGTTTCTCTACCGCTCTTGTCCTCACCCTCGGTGGGTGCGCCGCTTCGAGTGGAGATTACCCATCGCTCGCCGTGCGGGATGTGGAGCGGGTGGACGGCAGTTTTGCCTCTCCGGAGCGCAAGGCGATCCAAGTACCCGAAGTCGAGATCGATCTGGACGGAACGCTGGACGTCGTGCTTCCCGCCCTCGTCTCCCGCACCGAAGAAGCCCACGCAGAGTTTGTGCGTCTTGCCCCAAGGGCACAGCGCCTCGTCGCGTCGGCGTCCAATACGGCGGAGGGTTCGCCCGCCTGGGCCAGCGCGCAGGTCGCACTTGCCGAGCTCGATTCGGCACGTAGCGTGGCGGCGGTGCCGCTCGGCGATATCGACACCCTCTATACCGCAAAGCGTGTGGCCGCCGAAGACGTGACCGCGATCGAGCAGGCCCGCGAACGGATCGTAGCCCTCATAAGCGAAGAAGACCGCACGCTCGCGCAATTACGCGAACGTGCGGACTAATAGTTCAAGCTGAAAACGCGGGAAGCGAACTAGGCCAGCGCCTCCCGCGTTCCCCTCTCCTATCGCACGATCGATGCGATGGTGACTGCGATGATGCCCCAGCTGAATACGATTGCCGGCAGGATCAGGACCTGGACGGCCGCATCGCGCATCGGGAGGCGTCCGGTGTGGGTGGAAATGCCTTGCGAGCGGAGCTGGCTCCAGCTCATTGGCTTCGACTTCGTCTCCGGCGCCAAGCGCGTCCAGATCGTAGGTACGCCGAACCCGGCTACGATAAAGAAGGCGAATATCGCCATCGGGATTGCAAGGCCGGCAGTCGGCAGGCCGGTTGCCATTACCGCAAGGAAACCGAGATACAGTCCGACGGTCGCAACATAGAGACCCTTCGGCAATTCGAAGGTCCGGTCGACCTCGTGGTGCTTGACCGGGGTTTCGACGATGCGGGCCTGTTCGGCTACCAGTTCGCGGCTGAAGTGCTTAACCATTGTGCGTCTCCTGTGTTGGAGACTTGATGCCGAACGCGCGGTCCCGATTCCTTGATCGAGATCAATTCAGCGAGATTATTTCCAGCGATCGAGATCGCTGTGGTCTTGCTCACGCGGTTCGATCCAGTGCCAGCCATCTCCCCTTCGCTCGCGTTTCCAGAACCAGGATGCGGATTTCAGGTGGTCCATAAGAAAATCGACCGCATCGAATGCCGCGCGGCGATGAGACGCTGCTGCCGCCACCAGCACGATCGGCTGGCCCGGCGTCATCACCCCTACCCGGTGCCAGGCAAGCACTCCTGCAAGATCGAAGCGCTGCAAGGCGGTTCGAGCAAGTTCTTCCATGCCCGGCAGGGTGAGCGGCTCGTAATGGCTGAGTTCCAGCGCCTTTACATCGCTATCCGTGCGCACCTTGCCGAGAAACGATGCCGTGCCTCCAGCATCGGGATAAAGGGCGTTGAAAGCCGCAAGCGCCTCGCCAACAGACAGCCCCCGATCGAGTAGGCGGATGTCATGGGGGGAAGAAAGCGCGAGCCTAGCCACCGCTCACCGGGGGGAGCAGCGCGACTTCGTCGCCATCCTCCGCCAGCAGAGTAGTCTTGTCGGCGAGCACAAGGCCCTTGCAGGCAACATTGACCCGCTCTTCCCGCAATTGCGCAGAGACTGGAGTCCCAACTGCCTCGAGAAGACCATTCCAGTCGAGTGGCGCCTCGACCTGCATCTCATCCTGACCTGCCAGATCCCGCAGAGGCCCGAGGAAGAGGATCCGTACGCTCACTGCGACGCCTCTAGATAATGTCCGGTCACGCCCGGGGCTCGTTCGAGATACGCGACGATGCCGTCGAGTGCAGCGCCCTCACCTGCGACGACATTTGCGCGCTGCGGCGTGTGTTTGCGCGCCAACATGGCTGCTGCAGCACTGCGCCATTCGCCGTGCGTGTGATCGGCGGGCGGCATGGTTATGACAACGTCCTGCCCGTTCGACAGCGCGCGCTCTATCGGGTCGAGCCAATTCTGGTGAAACAGTCCCGCCGCGGCGAGCGGTTCTTCCGGCAGTCCCTCGACCTCGATCCGCTTCATCAGCGGCGCTCGCGATGGAGCGTGATCCCGATTTTCTCGCCCGCTTCTGCAATCGCCAGCTTGACGATCTTCACCGTCACGGCCTCGACGCGCTTGTCCTGCAGGAACAGCGTTTCGCAAACATGGTCTGCGACCGCCTCGATCAGCTTGAAATGTACTCCCTCCGGCAGGGCTTCCGAAGCGGCGAACTTGAGATCCATGTAGTTCTTGGAATCGTCGAGCGGCGTGTCCGCATCGTAATGCGCAAGCGGCTTCATCCGGACCTGGATCGTGAAGCGCAGCGGCTGCGGCTTGCCCGTCTCTTCCGAATAGATGCCGGTGAGGACGTCATGTTCGAAGTCCGCAACTTCGAGGATCAGCGAATCGTTCATGGGTCCCCCTAACCCGGATTGGACCAGCGTGCGAAGATCGCGGTGGGCAAATGCCGTCCGTTCTCGCCGGTTTCGCGTACCGCAAGGTCGCCATGTTCTATCTTGCCGGGCAGGTCGGCGAACACCTCTTCCAGAAGTCCGCCAAGCGCGAGGCTGCTCATTCGGACGGCATAGACCGTCAGGAACAGGAAGCGGCTGTTTTCGTCCAGCAGTTTGCGGCAGTCGGAAACCAGTTCGGGAAGGCCGTCTTCAAGTCGCCAGGTTTCGTTCTTCGGGCCGCGGCCGAATTTCGGCGGATCGAGAATGATGCCGTCGTAGCGATTTTTCCGGCGAACCTCGCGTGCGGCGAACTTCATCGCATCGTCGACCAGCCAGCGGATCGGGCGATCTTCCATGCCGGAAAGCGCCGCGTTCTCGCGGGCCTGCGCAACCGATTTCTTGCTAGCATCGACATGCGTCACCCGGCCGTGGCGGCTGAGCGCGAGCGAACCGACGCCGGTGTAGCCGAACAGGTTCATGGTCTCCGCATCGGTGCGCCCGTCGAGCTGCTTACGCATCCAGTCCCACACCGGCGCCATGTCGGGGAAGAATTGCAGGTGGCGAAACGGCGTCGGCTGGGCGGTAAAACGCACCTCGTCATAGCCGAGGGTCCAGCCCGCTTCGGGCAGGCTGTCGTTCAAGTGCCAGCGACCGCCGCCATCCTCGTCGGCGCCGGGAATGAATTCCCCGTCGGCCCGCCAGTCGTCGCTACGCGGCGACCACATGGCCTGCGGTTCGGGGCGGATGAAACTGTAATCGCCGAAGCTTTCCAGTTTGCGGCCATGCCCGCTGTCGAGCAGGCGATAGGCATCCCAGCCCTCCCCGACCATAAGCATCGGATCGCGCACAAGGTCGGCCATCAGGCCGCGTGCTCCAGGATGTGGGCACGCACGGCCTCGTAGGTGCCGGGCAATTCCACATAGCTTTCCTCGCGCGCGAACAGGTCGCCTACGCGAGACGGCAGGGGCGGACGCAGCCCGGTCGCCCGTTCGACGGCATCGGGGAACTTGGCCGGATGAGCCGTCGCGAGCGTCACGACTGGCACCGTTGGATCGATCCGTGCGGTGCGAGCCGCGTGAAGGCCGATAGCGGTATGCGGATCGAGCATTTCATCGCACTGCTCGAAAGCCCAACGCATGGCCTGCGCCATGTCGTCCGCATCGGCGCGAGCGCTCGTGAACAGGGAAGCCGCGCCTTCGCGCTGCGCATTGGTAAGCCGCATCGCCTTTTGCGCATCGAAGGCCGCCATCTGGTCGGCCATCGCAAGGCCATCGCGCCCGCCGACGTCAAACAGGAGGCGTTCGAAATTGGAGCTGACCTGGATGTCCATGCTGGGCGCAGCGGTGGCGGTCACGGTGCCGGTCGAATAATCGCCGTCCGCCAGCGCGCGATGCAGGATGTCGTTCACATTGGTGGCGACCAGAAGCTTTTCGATCGGCAGCCCCATCTGCGCCGCCACGTGGCCTGCGAAGACATCGCCAAAATTCCCGGTCGGCACGCTGAAAGCGACCTTGCGCTCCGGCCCGCCCAGCTGAAGCGCGGAGGTGAAGTAATAAACCACCTGCGCCATCAGCCTGGCCCAGTTGATCGAGTTGACCGCACCGATCCGGTGCTTGGCCGTGACGTCGGCATCGGCAAAGATGCGCTTCACCATTGCCTGCGCATCGTCGAAACTGCCATCGATGGCGATGTTGTGGACGTTGGGCGCGCGCACCGTGGTCATCTGGCGGCGCTGGACGTCGCTGACCCTGCCCTTGGGGTGCAGCATGAAGATCTCGACATTGTCGAGCCCTGCAACCGCATCGATCGCGGCGCTGCCGGTATCGCCGCTCGTCGCGCCGACGATGGTAAGGCTGCCCTCTTCCCGTGCCAGGAATTCTTCGAACAGCAGGCCAAGCATCTGCAACGCCACGTCCTTGAAGGCCAGCGTCGGACCGTGGAACAGCTCGAGCACCCAATGCTGCTCGTCCAGTTGTACCAGAGGTGTGACTGCCTTGTGAGCGAAGCGGCCGTATGCCTTCGCCGTGAGTTCACGCAGGCGCTCAGGCGTCAGGCAATCGCCGACAAAGGGCTCCATCACGCGGGCGGCCACTTCGGCATACGGAAGACCGCGCATATCGGCGATCTGGTCCTGGGTGAACCGGGGCCACTCTTCGGGCACGTAAAGGCCGCCATCGCTGGCAAGGCCTGCCAGGGTGACGCCTGCAAAATCGAGCGTCGGAGCGCTGCCGCGGGTGGAGACGTATTTCATCGTGAGAAGGCGGTTAGCGAGGTGCCGCCCACCGGGCAAGCAAGCGGGTCTTTATTCGTCTTTAGCGCGTGTGCCACGCCGACGCAGGGCAAGGATGTAGATCACCAGCGCAGTGAGCGCGAAGAAGAACCACTGTCCGGCATAAGCGAGGTGGTTGTTGGGGAGGTTTCGCGGATCGGGGCTGGCCAGCGGTTCGAGGCCTGCCAGACCTTCTGCAGACACCACACGTCCGCCGGGCGCAATCGTACCGCGTACTTCGCCGCCTTCCCATTCGACCGGTTGCGGGCTGCGCGAAAAACCGAGATCGACAATTATGGTCCGGCCATCTGCCAGGACGCAACTCGCCCTGTGCGCCATGCCCTTTGCTCCGCGGCTATCGGTACCAGCCACGGTCGTGGTGTTCGTCACATCCTGGCAGGTAACCGTGGTCCTGCGGTAGAGCACATCCTCGATGCCTGCTGCATCGTCCGGGTATCCGACCTCCGACGACATGCGCAGCGATTGCTCCGCCTGCACAATGAGCGCCTCCTTCTCGTCCATCCGGCCCAACTGCCAGAAGCCGAGCGCGATCATCACGGCAATGGCTCCTGCCACGATTATCGTAGGAATGATGGGAATGCGGGTGGTCATGGTGTCATTGTCTCGATCGAAAGCGAAAGGGGCAGCCGCGGCAATGCCGGGCTGCCCCTTTCAATATCCGGCAAGCCGGAAGGCATTAGTGGAATTCGGCTCCCCAGCCGCCCCAGACGTAGACTACAGCGAAGAGGAAGAGCCACACGACGTCGACGAAGTGCCAGTACCATGCAGCCGCTTCGAAACCGAAGTGCTGGCGGGGCGTGAAGTGGCCCTTGTAGGTGCGCACGAGGCAGACGATCAGGAAGATCGTGCCGACGAGCACGTGGAAGCCGTGGAAGCCGGTCGCCATGTAGAAGGCCGAGCTGTACGTGTTGCCGCCGAAGGCGAACGGCGCGACGCCATACTCGTAAGCCTGGATCAGGGTAAAGACAGTACCGAGGATGACAGTGAGCCACAGGCCCTTCTTCAGGCCTTCGCGGTCACCGTGGATCAGCGAGTGGTGCGCCCAGGTAACCGTGGTGCCCGAGCAGAGCAGGATCATGGTGTTCAGCAGCGGGAGGCTGAAGGGATTAATGACTTCTTCGATCGCCGCCGGGGGCCAGACGCCGCCCACCACTTCGGAGATTTCCGAGGGGAACAGTGCGAAATCGAACCAGCTCCAGAACCAGCCGACGAAGAACATCACTTCCGAAGCGATGAACAAGATCATGCCGTAACGCATGTGCAGCTGGACGACCGGCGTGTGATCGCCGCGCTCTGCTTCCTTCACGATGTTGCTGAACCACGCGAAGAACGTGGCGATCAGGCCAGCGATGCCGAGACCGAGCACAAGGTGCGCGCTGGCCATTTCGTGCATGAAGAGAACCATGCCGCTGGTGAAAGTAAGCGCCGACAGCGAGCCGATCAGCGGCCAGATATCGGGTTCGAGGATATGATATTCGTGATTGACGTTGCCAGCCATTATACTCGCGTCCTGTATTCGCGTTATCGCGCTGCCCTTAAAGCGCCATGGCGCGCGGGTCTAGGGTCTACTCTGCAGAATCTATCGCGCGGTGGAAAGTATAGGAAAGCGTGATCTGTTCGACACCTTCCATGTTGGGATCGTCCAGCGCCTTGGGATCGACGAAATACAGCACCGGCATGCGGACTTCCTGTCCTGGCTGGAGCGTCTGCTCGGTAAAGCAGAAGCACTGGATCTTGTTGAAATATGCGCCCGCCTGGACCGGCATGACGTTGAATGTCGCCGTGCCGGTGACCGGCTTGTCGGAATTGTTCCTTGCAACGTATATCGCCATGTCGCGCTGACCGATGGTTACCGTGTCCGTCGGCTGTTCCGGCTTGAAGTCCCAGCCGAGGCCCGGTGCGACGGAACCGTCGAACCGGATCGAAATCTGCTTGCCACCGGCAGCCTGGCCCATCCGCTCGGCTAGGCTGGCTTCACTTTCCGTGGCGCGCTGCGTCGTTCCGCCGAAGCCGGTGACCTGGCAGAACAATTCGTAAAGCGGCACCGCAGCGTAACCGAGGCCGAGCATGGCGGCGGCGCCCAGCAGGGCCAGCAGCGCTGTGCGGGTCTTGCGTGTTTCGAGCGTTGCAGCAGTCACCTTATCCTCACATCCTCACGATCGTGATCATGTAGAAAAGCACTGCGAGAAACAGAAGGATCCCGCCGAGGACGAGATTCCGGCTCTTCTGGCGGCGCTTGAATTCGGCTTCTTCTTCGGGGGTCATAGGGCGGCTCCGTATTGGGCGGCGATGCGATCCACGACCAGCACCGCGAAAAGGGCGAAGAGGTATAAGATGCTATAGCCGAAAAGGCGCTTTTCCGGGAGCATCTTGTCCCCTTCATCCGGCTCGCGGAATGCGACGGGGAAGGAGAGCGCCAGAAAGCCCACCGACAGAATGCTGGCCGAAATCCCGTAGATCGCGCCTGTCCCGCCGATGAGCCACGGCGCGATGGCAACCGGGAGGAGAAAGACCGAATAAGCCAGGATCTGGCGACGCGTCGATTTGGCGCCTTTGACCACCGGCATCATCGGAATTCCGACCTTTGCGTAATCGCTCTGCACGAACAGGGCGAGCGCCCAGAAATGCGGCGGCGTCCAGGTGAAGATAATCGCGAAAAGCAGGACCGGCATCAGGGTAATATCGCCAGTTACGGCAACCCAGCCGATCAGCGGCGGAAAGGCCCCTGCCCCGCCTCCGATAACGATATTCTGCGGCGTGCGCGGCTTCAGCCAGATAGTGTAGATCACCGCATAATAGACGATGGACAGCGCCAGTATCGCCGCCGACAGCCAATTTACCGCAAGGCCCATGATGACCACGGAGGCGGCGGATATCAGGATGCCGAAGTCCCGGGCGTCGGTGCGCTGCATCTTGCCAGTCGGCAAAGGACGCTGCGAAGTGCGCTTCATTTCCGCGTCGATGTCCGCTTCCCACCACTGGTTGAGAGCGGCCGCACCGCCCGCGCCGAGTGCGATACACAGGATGGCGGTAAAACCGATCACCGGATTGATGCTTCCAGGCGCAGCCAGCAGGCCGCACAGGCCCGTGAAGATCACGAGGCTCATCACGCGTGGCTTGGTCAGCGCGTAAAAATCGCGCCAGTCCGCCGGGAGCTGGGTTGTGGGGGCTGCTTCAGTCATGGGATTCGCTGGCGCCGCCTATACCTTGTTACGAGGCCCTGTCCAAGCCGTCTCGGGAAGACATGCGCCGGCCTGCTCGGTCACAGCTTCGAAAGCCATTCGAGCAGCAATCGGTTCACCTCTTCAGGGCGTTCCTGCTGCGTCCAATGGCCAACGTTTTCGAGTATGTGCCCTTCGATCTTCGGCGCGAAGAACTTCATCATGCCGACCGGGTCGGTGACCGCGCCGAAGAGGAAGGTTGCCGGATCACGGGTGCCGCCGATGAACAGCGATGGCTGCTCGATCCGCTTGCCGTTCCAGCCCTGCAACCATTCGAAATCCCGTTCGTGATTGCGATACCGGTTGAGCGGGCCGCGAAAGCCCGACGCCTTGAATTCCGCCTCGTAGAAGTCGAGGTCCTCGTCGGTGAGCCAGGGCACAGGTAGCGGGTCGGGAAGCCCCTCGAGGAAGGTCGCGCCATAGGGCTTGTCCCAATAGCTGCCCGCCGGGACATCGCCGCTGATCGAGTACATCATCCGGTGCACCCAGTCGCGCGGGTCCTTCTCGGCCTCGGCTTCGGCCACACCCTCGGCCTGGAAATACTCTTGGTAGAAGTACTTTCCCTGGGATGTGAAGTGCTCGTGAAACACCTCGGTAAAGGGGCGCTGGGGCACTCCCGCAAACGGGACAGAGAGGCCCGCGACTGCGCGGAAATGTTCGGGATGGGTAAGCGCGGTATTCCAGACGATGGGCGCGCCCCAGTCATGCCCGATCAGGATCGCCGGCTGGTCCGGTCGCAGGGCCATCTTCAGGCCGACGAGGTCCCCGACAATCCGTTCGAGCGCATAAGCTTCGACCGGGTGCGGCTTGTCCGAGCCACCATAACCGCGAACGTCGATGGCACAGGCTGTGAATCCCGCCTCGGCGATCGGAGCGATCTGGTGCCGCCAGCTGTACCAGCTTTCCGGAAAGCCATGCACCATGATGACGAGCGGACCGTCGCCCTCGAGCGCACAACGCAGGCTCAGCTCTCCGACATCGATCATCCGCATTTCAGGCATTCGGGCTTTCCTTCGCGCAAAACAAAACGGCCGATCCCTCATGGGACCGGCCGCTTGTCATTGTCCAGTGGACTAACCGTTTGGTCGGGACTGGGCCGTTCAGGCGGGCTTCGCGCCGCGCGGCATGTGGTCGTGGTGATCGTGGTGCTCTTCGATCACCGGCAGTTCGCTGAACTGGTGGAACGGCGGCGGGCTCGACAGCGTCCACTCGAGCGTGGTTGCACCCTCGCCCCAATAGTTGTCTTCGGCCTTCTTGCCGGCGACGAAGGCATAGATGATGTTCACGAAGAACAGGACCATCGATGCAGCCATGATCGTGTACCCGAGGGTGCTGATCTCGTTCCAGTAGGTGTAGGCGTCCGCGTAGTCCGGATAACGGCGCGGCATGCCCTGCCAGCCCAGGAAGTGCTGCGGGAAGAAGATCACGTTCACGCCGATGAAGAAGCCCCAGAAGTGCAGGTGCGAGAGCAGTTCGGAGTGCATCCGGCCGCTCATCTTCGGGAACCAGTAGTAGAAACCGGCGAACATCGAGAACACGGCGCCCATCGACAGCACGTAGTGGAAGTGGGCAACCACGAAGTAGGTGTCGTGCACGACATCGTCCACGCCGCCATTGGCGAGGTAGACGCCGGTGACGCCGCCCACGGTGAACAGGAAGATGAAGCCCAGCGCCCAGACCATCGGCGACTTGAACTCGATCGAGCCGCCCCACATCGTGGCGATCCAGCTGAAGATCTTCACGCCGGTCGGGACCGCGATGACCATGGTCGCTGCGGTGAAGTACATCTTCGTGTTCACGTCGAGGCCGACGGTGTACATGTGGTGGGCCCACACGACGAAGCCGACGACACCAATCGCGACCATGGCGTAGGCCATGCCGAGATAGCCGAAGACCGGCTTGCGGCTGAAGGTCGCCACGATCTGCGAAATCATGCCGAAGCCAGGCAGGATCATGATGTACACTTCGGGGTGACCGAAGAACCAGAACAGGTGCTGGTAAAGGATCGGGTCGCCACCACCTGCGGGGTCGAAGAAGGTCGTGCCGAAGTTACGATCGGTAATCAGCATCGTGATTGCCGCCGCGAGAACCGGCAGGGCCAGCAGCAGCAGGAATGCGGTGACCAGCACCGACCATACGAACAGCGGCATCTTGTGCAGGGTCATGCCCGGCGCACGCATGTTGAAAATGGTGGTAATGAAGTTCGTGGCACCCAGGATCGAGCCTGCGCCCGCAAGGTGCAGCGAGAAGATTGCGAAATCGACTGCCGGACCGGTCGAGCCCGAGGTCGAAAGCGGTGCGTATACCGTCCAGCCCACGCCAGCGCCCGGCCCGATACCGCCGGGCACGAAGAGCGAGAACATCAGCGACAGGAAGCCTGCCACCGTCAGCCAGAACGAGATGTTGTTCATGCGCGGGAACGCCATGTCGGGCGCACCGATCATCAGCGGGACGAACCAGTTGCCGAAGCCACCGATCATCGCGGGCATGACCATGAAGAAGACCATGATCAGGCCGTGAGCAGTGATGAACACGTTCCACATGTGAAGCGCGCTGTCGATATCGGCTGCGCCGCCCATCAATTGCGCCCAATACTGGAGGTACTGGATGCCGGGTTCGGCGAGCTCGGCACGCATGATGCCCGAAATCGCGCCACCAACGATACCCGCGAAGATCGCGAAGATCAGGTAGAGCGTACCGATGTCCTTGTGGTTCGTGGACATGAACCAGCGCGCGAAGAAGCCGGGCTTGTGGTCGGCATCGTGTGCGTGGTGGTCGTCGTGGGCCTGGAAGCTGTCGGCGGTAGTGGCCATCTTGCTATACTCTCGAATGCGTTTTCGTCAGCGGACTGAAATCTGAGGCGTAATCAGGTGGTCGGATTTTCGACCGGGAATTCACCGGCACCGACAGCACCTTCTACAGTGCTTTCAGGTTCCTGGAGCGGAGCGAGCTCTGCATCCAGATCGCCGGTTTCTTCGGCGCCGGCAATCGTGCCGCCCTGTGCGAGGACCCACTGGTTATACTGCTCGAGCGGGAGCGCTTCAACGGTGATCGGCATATAAGCGTGACGGGCGCCGCACAGCTCGGAACACTGGCCGTAATAAACGCCCGGCTTTTCGACCATCAGGATCTTCTCGTTGAGACGACCCGGGACGGCGTCGAGCTTGAACCACAGGCTCGGCACGGCGAACGAGTGGATCACGTCGGCAGCAGTGATCTGCATACGGATCGGAACGCCGACCGGTACGACCATGCGATTGTCGACGGCAAGCTGCGTCGGTTCACCGCGGGCTTCCGCCTCGGCATCGTCAAGCATGTTCGAGATGATCTCGAATTCGCCATTGTCGGGGTATGTGTAGCCCCAATACCACTGGTAGCCGGTCGCCTTGATGGTGATGGCATCCTTGGGGATCGGCTCGTACTGCTTGGCGATCAGCGTGATCGAGGGGATCGCGATGGCAAGCAGGATGAGTGCCGGAACGACTGTCCAGACGACTTCGATCAGCGTGTTGTGGCTGGTCTTCGACGGCGTCGGATTTGCCGAGCGGCGGAAACGGAACATGGTGTAAAGCATCAGCACCAGGACGAAGAGGCTGATCGCGACCATTACCCAGATCAGGCCGACGTGCAGGCCATATGCGAATTCGCCGGTTTCCGAGAACTGCTGCTGGATGTCGACACCGGCATCAACCGGCATACCGATACCTTCGGTCGGTTTCATCGGCGTGTAGGCCCCGCTACCTTCCGTAACGGCACCCGGATCGGCAACGTCCGCTGCCTCTGCCGGATCGACAGATTCGAGCTGTTCGGTGGCGGTAGCTTCGGCTGCATCCTGCGCAATGGCGGCGTGCGATCCGAAGACCAGGGCGAAGGCCATTACCAGGCTGGCGACAATCCGGTGGAAACCGAGGAATTTCATCGTCTTGGCACTCTTTCGTGTCATGTCATCGTCCGGGCCTGAACCTCGCTGTGTAGGCCGAAAAAGTACCTTCGGCGCACGGGCTAGCGACCCTGCAACGAGGGCCCGGTTGGGCCGCCCTATAGATAGACATCGCGAATGCCTCAAGCGCTGGGGGCAGAAAAATGTGCATCCTGCATTGCCTCTTGCGCAATCGAGCCGGACGCGCTTTGAGCCAAGGCGACATGACAGAAGATGAAATCCTCTCCGAATTCCGCGCCAGCGAAGCCCTGCTCGAAGGCCATTTCAAGCTATCGAGCGGCAAGCACAGCGGGCATTACCTGCAATGCGCGCGGGTGCTGATGAACCCCGATCGGGCCGGCAGGCTGGCACGAGCCCTGGCCCAAAAAATCCCGCGCGAGATGCGCAACGAAATCGACGTGGTCGTCAGCCCCGCAATGGGCGGCATCATCATCGGCCAGGAAATGGGACGCGCGCTGGGCAAGGACGCGATGTTCCTCGAACGGCCCGAAGGCGAATTCCACCTGCGCCGCGGGTTCCGCATCGAACCGGGTGCAAAGGTGCTGATGGTCGAAGATGTGGTAACTACAGGTCTTTCGAGCCGGGAAGCTATTGCCGCCGTGGGACGCGAGGGCGGAGAAGTGATCGCCGAGGTATCGCTGGTCGACCGCAGCAATGGCTCTGCCGATCTGGGCGTGCCGTTCTTCCCGCTCATCGATATCAACTTCCCGACCTATGACGAGAGCGAGGTTCCGGAAGATTTGGCCGCAATCGAGATCACCAAGCCAGGCAGTCGCAAGTGAGAGCAGTATTGGCGGCACTGGCTGCGGTCATGCTGACCGGCTGCCCGCCGCCAGACGGGTTGGTATATAGCACATCCTCACCCTCTGCATCGCTGCTGACCAAGGACCGCCTGCAGCCGATCGTCGATACCTATGCATTCGATGGCGAACTGCGCATTTCCGGCGGCCCCCTGGACGGAGCGGCAATGGGCAGGGGAAATCTCTGGCCGTGGGCGTCGGTGACCAAGCAAATGGTTGCCACGCTTGTGATGCAGGAAGTCGAGCATGGCAGGATTTCGCTCGACGTTCCTGTCAGCAGGTACCTTTCCGAGTGGCCTGATAGCGGCCCAGCCGCTCCGAGTCTTCGACAACTGCTGCGTCACCAGTCCGGCCTCTACGATCCCGAAGACGATGCAGGCTTCGTAATCGACCCGTCGACCCCGCTCGACCCAATGGTATGCGTTGATCGTCGAACGCAGGCGGCGGGCGGAGATTTCAACTATACGAACTGCGACACGCTGATCGTCGGCAAAGTGCTCGAACGGGTTACCGGGCTGGATCTGGCGAGCCTTTTTGCCGAGCGAATTGCAGAGCCCTCCGGCATGATGGAAGCCGGGTTCGTCACCGCCGAAACACAGCTGGCTCCCAGCGCGAAAGGCACCCCGGCAAGCGAGATCGCCAATTACGGAGCGTCAGGCGCATTGGCTGGCACCACTCGCGACCTGATTGCATTCGACAGGGCGTTGATGGCCGGGCACCTGCTCTCGCGATCCGCGCGCGAAGAAATGTGGGACGGAGTGCCAGAGCTTGGCTACGTCGCTCTCGGCCAATGGGAAAGCACCCTCCCTCTTGATGGTTGCGCCGAGCCAGTCCGGATCATCGAACGGCGCGGCGCGATCGGCGGTTACCAGGCCCGCAACTTCATCATTCCGGAACGCGATATAGCCATCGTCACCTTCATCGGGCAAAGCGAAGACGATTATTCCTTCGGCGAACCGTGGAGCCGCGAGGGACTCAGCTACGAACTTCTTTCTGCAGCGGTGTGTTCAATATGACCCGTCCCCTACGCCTCGGCGTAAACATCGACCACGTCGCCACCATCCGCAATGCGCGCGGCGGCGACCATCCCGATCCGGTGCGCGCTGCCAAGATCGTGGCGAGCGTCGGCGGCGACGGGATCACCGCCCACCTTCGCGAAGACCGGCGTCACATCCGCGATGACGACCTCAGGCGCATCCAGGAGGCCACCGACCTCCCCCTCAACCTTGAAATGGCAGCGACCGAGGAAATGCTCGAGATCGCGCTGGCCCACAAACCGCATGCCGCCTGTATTGTCCCGGAAAAGCGCGAGGAGCGGACGACCGAAGGCGGTCTCGACGCTGCCGGCCAGCACAATACGCTGGCGCCGATCGTCTGGAAGCTGAAGGACAACGGCATCCGCGTGTCGTTGTTCATCGAGGCTGACGAGCGCCAGCTGGATGCCGCACTAAAGCTTGGCGTCGAGGTGGTGGAATTCCACACCGGCGAATATGCGCACGCCCATCTCGATGGCGACAGCGAGAAGATGGCCCGCGAATTTAAGCGCATTGCCGATATGGCCGCGCTGGCTGCCAAGAACGGGATCGAGCCCCATGCGGGGCACGGCCTCACTTACGAGAACGTCCAGCCAATCGCCGCCATTCCCCAGATCGCCGAACTCAACATCGGGCACTATTTGGTGGGCGAAGCGGTCTTCGTCGGTCTGGAAAGCGCGGTACGCCATATGCGTGAATTGATGGACGAAGCTCGGTGAGCAAGGCCGCGCTGTCCGGCAAGGAACAGCTTTGGGCGCTCGCAGGCGTCATCCCATTCCTCTTGAGCATCGGACTGCTGGCTTTCGCGGTCTCGCAAGAGACTGCGCTCGCATTTGCGATCGGCTGGCCGATCATCCAAGTGATCGGCTATGCTGGCGCGTTCAAACGCTCAAAGGGCGAGATCGACCACCCCCTGGTCAAGAGCCAGGTCTTCATTCACTGGATGATGCTGATCATCCTTATCGTCATGATTTCGAGGGCAGCATGATCATCGGAATGGGCTCCGACCTGTGCAATATCGAGCGTATCCAGAATTCGCTCGACCGCTATGGCGAACGGTTCGAACTGCGCGTCTTCACCGAGATCGAGCGTGCGAAGGCCAGACGGCGCCCCTTCACCATCGCCGGCACTTACGCGAAGCGCTTTGCCGCAAAGGAAGCTTTCTCCAAAGCGGTCGGGACCGGCTTTCGGCGCGGTGTCTTCATGAAGCATATCGGCGTTGTGAACGCCCCTTCGGGCGCCCCTACCCTGGCGCTGGAGGGCGGCGCGGCACAAAGGCTTGCCGAAATGGTCCCGCACGGCCATGAGCCGCGCATTCATCTCACCCTCACCGACGACCATCCATGGGCACAGGCCTTCGTCATCATCGAGGCCTATCCCGCTTGAGTATCGACACACCGGCCGTGACCAGATCAAAAGAAAAAGACGAGAAGGTAAACTGGTTCGCGGAAATCCGCGGCCTGGCGCTGATGCTGCTCGCCGTCTTCGCCTTCCACAGCTTCATTGCGAAGCCGTTCTACATCCCGTCCGAATCGATGCTGCCCAACCTGCTGGTCGGGGACCGACTAGTGGTGAGCAAGTACCCTTATGGCTGGAACTGGTCTTCGGTCAGCTTCCACCTTGCGCCGCGGGGCGACTGGCGGGTTGCAGGATCGACGCCCGAATACGGGGATATCGTCATTCCAGTGCACCCGGAGCGTGACGAGGATTACATCAAGCGCGTCGTCGGCCTGCCCGGCGATACGATCGCGGTCGTCAACGGGCGCATCGAATTGAACGGTACGCCCGTGCCGCAGGAGGTGGAGCCTGCGCGCGACCTGCCGGTCGATGCCAATTCCACCTGCTGGGGCTTCGGCGATCCGAGCTTCCTGGTGACCGACGACGACGGCACGCCCGTTTGCCGCGTCCCGGTCCTACGCGAGACGCTGCCGAACGGGGCGAATTATCTCGTCATCGACCACACGCGCACACAGCTCGACAATTTCGGACCAATGACCATTCCGGCAGGCGAAGTTTTCGTAATGGGCGACAATCGCGACCATTCCTCCGACAGCCGCGAACTCAACTCCTCGCGCGGACTCCTCGGCCCCGTACCGCTCGAAAATATCGGCGGACGCGCGGAATTCATCACCTTCTCGCTCGACGGCACGACTTCACTCAACCCCGTGACCTGGTTTACCAGCTTGCGCGAAGGGCGTTCCTGGACCACTCTGCGCCCTGCCATAGCGCAGGAGCCCGAAGGATAAATGCCTGAAAACAAAGCCGCGCAATCCGACCTGGCGGTAGAGGACGACAAGCCCGGCGCCAGCCCCACGCGTATCGGCGATCCGCGCCTGAGGTTCGAAGCGGCCCGGGCATTGACCTGGGGCCTCGTCATCGGCCTGATCGCACTTGCAGTCCACCTTTCCCAATCGCTGCTGGTCATTTTCGGCGCGATGGTTTTTGCAGCCCTGATCGACGGCGGCTCGCGTCTCCTGGGTCGCGCCCTTCCCATCGGCCGCAACTGGCGCGTGGCCATTGTCCTCGTGCTGGCGACCGCCTTCCTGGTCTGGCTGGTCTATTTTGCAGGCTCGCAGATCTCGCAGCAGGCGGCCGAGTTCCCTTCGATAATCGAAATGCAGCTGGAGCGTTTCCTGGAATATCTGCGCGGCAAGGGCTTTGCCGTGCGGACCGAGGACATCCAGTCGATGATCGGCAACCTCGTCAGCGGGGTCGGCACGGTCACTCGCGCCATCGGCGGCCTCTTCGGGGGCGTGACCACCCTCCTGCTGATCATCATCATCGGCATCTATTTCGCCATCGACCCGCGCATCTACGAGCGCGGCGTCGCCTGGATGGTCCCGGCGAACAAGCGCGAGGCGTTCTACGATACGCTCAGCTACCAGGCCTATACGATGCGCAGGCTGCTCGCCGGACGGCTGGTCGGCATGGTCGCAGAGGGTATCTTCACCTGGGCCTTGCTCGCGCTCTACGGGGTGCCGATGGCCGCCCTGCTCGGCCTGCTGACCGGACTGCTGGCCTTCATTCCGAATATCGGCGCGATCATCTCGGGCGTCCTGATGGTGCTGGTCGGGTTCTCCGGCGGCGTGGACATGGGGCTCTATACGATCTTCGTCTATTTCCTCGTACAGAACTTCGACGGCTATATCCTGGTCCCCATGATCGCCAAGAAGACGGTCGATCTTGCGCCGGGCCTCGTCCTGTCGGCCCAGCTGATTTTCGGGGTGCTCTTCGGTATTCTTGGTCTGGCGTTGGCCGACCCGATGCTGGCGATGATGAAAGTCGCGCTGGAACGCCGTTCGGAGCGTTTGGCAAAGCTTGACGAAAACGAAGAGATGACGGAGGCAGAGGCCTGAAATGGCACGCAAATTCCTCTATTTCGTGGCTATCATCATCGCGATAATCATCGTCGGCGCAATCGCGCTAGCGATCTATGGGCGCGAGGCGACAGAGATCGCTTTCGTCCCGCGGGGCGAATTCGTCGAGCAGGAAGCGCTCGCCGCCAACGCCTATGAAGATCCAGCCATGTGGTATTCGAGGCCCGGTATCGGGACCGACGATCCGGCGCGCTACCAACCCGCCATTGCGCAGATAGCAGCCGATCCCGCAACCCGCGCGCCGTCGCCCGAAGCTCCCGCCGCCGAACGGAGCATAGACGGACCCGCGCCTTTCGCCACCGTGGGTTCGGCGCGCGGTGAAGCTGCCGACGCCAGCGAGACGCCGTCCTTCGCCGTCTTCTTCGTACCGCCCACCAGCTACACCAAGGGCGCGCTGGGCGAATGGAATGCGCCGCTGGACGATGCCGAGACCGACCGGCTCGCGCGCGTATTCCTCAGGGGCCTCGCAAGTCCCTTCAACCGCGCTGAGGAGATTTGGGCGCCAAAATACAGGCAGGCTGCCGTGGGCGCGTTCCTGACCGAAAAGGACGAGGCGAGCCGCGCAATCGATGCCGCCTATGCCGACATCGCTCAGGCGTTCGCCTATTTCCTCGATAGCGTGGATGCCGACAAGCCGATCGTACTGGCGGGCCACAGCCAGGGCTCCGTCCATATCCTGCGCCTTCTGCGCGACGAGGTTGCCGACACGTCCCTGCGCGACAGGATCGCCGCAGTCTACGTTCCGGGCTGGCCGATTTCGGTCGAACACGACCTGCCGTCGCTCCCCTATCCGGCCTGCGCAACGGGCGAACAGGCGAGCTGCGTCGTATCCTACATCAGCTTCACTGACGATGGCGATCCGGGGCAATTGCTCCAGAGATACAGCGCGCTTCCCGGCCTTGACGGTAAGCCGCGTGGCCAGGACGACATGGTACTGTGCGTCAATCCGCTGACTGGAATGACGGGCGGCTCGGCACCTGCTGCCGATAATCTCGGAACGCTCAAGCCAAGCGCGGACATGAGTTCCGCCGAACTGGTCCCGGGAGCGGTGCCCGCGCGCTGCGATGAAGCGGGCATCTTGCGTATCGGCGACGCGCCCGATCTCGGCCCAGGCGTGTTGCCGGGCGGCAATTATCACGTCTACGACATCCCCTTGTTCTGGAAGAACTTGCAGGAAGATGTCCTCAACCGGGTTCGCACATGGGCAACGCGGCAATCGTAACCGACAACCGGCTCGAATTCGGCGACCTGCTGCCTGACGGCGGGGTTCTCCTCGCGCTCGACCTCGGGACGAAGACAATTGGCGTTGCGACGTGCGATGCCGGATGGCGCTTTGCCACCGCCGGCAAGACCCTGCCTCGGGGCAAGTTCACCCAGGACTGCGGAAAACTGCGCGAAATCGTGAAGGACCGCGCGGTCCGGGGCGTGGTCATCGGATTGCCTCGCAATATGGACGGCAAGGAAGGGCCGCGCGCCCAGGCCAGCCGGGCTTATGCACGGAACATTGCGACCGCGCTGGACTTACCCGTGCTGCTGTGGGACGAACGCTGGTCGACCGCGAGTGCGGAGGCCGCGATGATCGGACAGGACATGAGCCGGGCAAAGCGCGCCGAACGTATCGATGCCCACGCGGCAGCGGTCATCCTGCAAGGCGCCATAGACGCGCTGGCGGGAGGGGGTTTTTAGGGAGAGGGTCGCAAATGCTGGGATTGTTCGACGTGTTCGACGTCTACGAAGGTAATACGAAAATCAGGGCGAGCCGACGTCGCAGAATTTTACGCCTGCTTGCCTTCGCCGTCATCGCCGTGCTCTTCGTCCTGACAATCCGAACCCTTTGGTAGAAAGCTCCTAGAGCGCAGCTCTTCGCGAAGCTGCTTCGGCCGCAAGCATTATGCTACCGCTCTGCTCTGCCCGCCGCCACAGGAAATCCTGGTCAGCCTTGTCCAGCAAGCCGCTACGCGCTTCATAGCTGGCGAGACTCATCCTGTCGCTTGGGTGCGACCTGCCTACCCATTCCGCGAAATCCAGCGCTTCTTCGGTTCCGATTCCGATGGCGCAGCGCAGGAAGCACTCGGTCGACGTGGGGTTGAGAATGCCCGTAACGGTCTCGTTCTCGAGATCGAAGCCGTACTGGTCACACCAGCCCTTCGCAGGATCGACGTGCATCACGTTAAGCGAGACCGAAAGGCTTTTCGGCGGCAGTTGGGCGTGCACGTCGCGGTGGGCGCGGTAGAGCATCAGCTTGCCTTCGGTCAGGGCGGACCGCTCGACAAACCTCAGCCCTGCCTTTTCGCCCTTATATCCCGCCACGCTTTCGTAGTCGTATTCGTAGTAATCGCTCAGATAGCCGGGTCCGAAATAGCCTGCCGTCAGAAAGCTGAAATTGTGGTCGTGCGGAATTCCGTAGACGAAAGCCTTCGCTCCGTTGGCCTTGAAGCAGGCCTCGTCTTCACTGGGCCAGATATTCGCGCGCAGGAAGAAACTGCCCATGTTCGGCGACAGGACAATCGCCTGTGGTCCATAACCGCTTTCGTGGCCGCCTTCGCGATGGTTCTGCTTGAGCTGTTCGATCAGAAGGTCGCCGAGAAAATTGCGGTCATTGGCGAGCCGCCGCAAAGCAAGCGAAGCATTCGAAAGGCTGCACTCGTCTTCGGGATCGAAGCCTCCCGACAGCATTTCGATGCACTCTCCAAGAGCGTGCGATTGAGTGTCGACTACATCGATTACGCGGGGCATTCGGCAAGCTCCTGTGAGGCTAACTGGGGATAAGTTTCGAGCAGCTGCGCGCGCAGTGTCCCTGCCGTCGTAGCGAGGGGATCGCCAGGGTCGCTGGCCATCCGGGTGAGCGCGGCGAACCCAAGTCCACTGTCGAGCGCGAGGCATTCGCGCAGCGCCTGCCAGCGGGCATGATCGCTGCCCTCGCGGCTGAGCCGGGCAAGGACCGGAGCCGCATCGCGCCGCCCCATGCGCCCCAGCAAGGCCGCTTTCATTTCAAGACCGCTTTCATGACGCGAACCGCTCGCCCGGTGCAGCAGGCGGCCATCGTCCAGCGCATATTCGCAGGCGTCGCCGGGCACCTCGTCCGTCCTCGACAGGCGCAGGACCGCCAACCGGCCATGCACCCTCAAAATGGATTTCGTGTTGTTACGCCCGGCGAAATGCATCACCTCGCCAGCGGTAATCCGGCGGGTGTCGCAATCGATCGCCGCTCTGTCCCGCCGCTCTTCGAGTAATTCGAGAAAACGAATGTCGGCACTGCCCGCCAGCACGGCCTCGTGCCGCTCACCACCTGCAAAACAGGCGGACTTCGCCTCGGCACCGCCCAGCTCGGTGTACAGCAACAACGTCAGCGCCGCACGGCCGGACTGGGCGAGTTGAAGCACGCTTAGACCATCCGAATGCTGATGACGGATTGGGACCTGGCCCGTCGGGTTCTTGGCCAGACAGGCCAGCATCGGCTGCATCAGTGCCGTCACCAGATCATGCGCTTTTGAGCCATCGCCGAAGAGTGCCTCCAGGGTCGGGCAATCATCCAGCGACGCGCCGTCCCCGTAGGCTTCAAGCTCGCCGAGCGCATTGAATGCCTCACCGCTGCGCCATTCGTCGCGAACCTGTTCGAGAGCTAACTGCGCGTTGCGCTGCGAAGCGGAATCACCTCGCAGCGCGCGCAATTTCGGATCGATCCTCACTGCGTCTGCCCGACCTTAGAAGAAAGTTTCCGGCTCTACGGTCTCGTAGACGTAGACCATGATCACGACCACGCGATCGTCCACGGTCGGACCGCCATTGGCGGAAAGGCTGCCGAAGAGACCGGTAACCGTGTCGAGGCCCGGCAGGCTGGAAATATCGATCTTGGGAAGATCCATTGTGTGCTCCCTGTTGCGCGGAGCATGGCGTCGGTGCCGTGCTTTCGCCGCGCCGGCACTGGCTGGCGCGTTGCGGGGCGGGGATCGAATTAAAAGGCTGTAACTTGCGGGAACCCGGCGCTATCGCCGCCCCGAACCATGACCAAGACAGAGACTTTCGATCCACGCGCGGCCACGCCATTCCTCACCAGCAGGGGGCATTCCGGCTGGCTGGGACTGGCCTATTCCGACCACGGCGAAGATTGGGTTGAACTCACCCTCCCATGGCGCACGGACCTGCTCGGCGAGGAAGGACAGCAAGTTCTCGCTTCGGGCCCGATCATGAGCCTCATGGACATGGCAAGCGGCCTGGCGATCTGGAAAACGATGAACCGGTTCGAACCGATCGCTACGCTCGATCTCAGGGTCGATTACGTTCGCCCTGCACGCGAAGGCGCATCGGTTTTCGGTCGTTCACAATGTTATCGCCTGACTCGCAGCGCCGCCTTCGTCAGGGGGCTTGCCCATGACGGCGACGTCGATGACCCCGTCGCCCATATCCAGGGCGTCTTCATGAAGATCGGCGGAGCCGACACGCGGGAGGTGCCCGGTGGCTGAGCATCCCGACATCAGCGTCCTTACCCCTTATGCCCGCTCGCTCGGCATAAAACTGGCGGAATGGGACGGCGGCACGCCGATCATGCGCGTGGACTTCGTCGAGGCAGTCGAAGGACGGCCCGAGCATTACCATGGCGGGGCAACCGGTGGGCTGCTGGAGACTGCAGGCTATGCGGCCCTGCGGGCCCTATTGGCGCAGAAGGACCGGGAGGCGGTGCTCAAGCCGATCAACATCACCGTGCAATATCTGTCGGCGGGCAAGAGCCGCGAGAGTTACGCCAGAGGTCGCGTCACCAAGCTTGGTCGCCGCAGCGCGAACATCACGGTCGAGGCGTGGCAGGACGATCCCAAGCGCCCCATCGCAACCGCAGTCATGAATGTCCTGATGGCGGAGCCGGCGCAGGACTAATTGGGATCGAGAGCGCCTCGCCGTTCGAGCTCCTCGCGAACCGCCTGGTTACGTTGCTCTTCGGCCCTGCGCCGCGCTTCTTCGATCGCCTCTTCGGAAATGGAAACGCCTTCGTCTCCAATCCGAATATCGACCGGAATGCCCTCGATCTCGGTCGAGAAAACCGCCTCGCCGTCGCGAATCCGCAAGCGCGAATTGCCATCGCCCAAGGGAATATCCTCCAGGTCGGGCACGTCGAGCGGTTCGACTGGTCCGCCCGGATCCTCGTTGGAGCGCGGTCCCGCACGATCCGGTGCAGCCGATGCACCCAGCGCCTGCGTCATGAAATTCCGCCAGATTTGCGCGGGCAATCCGCCGCCAGAAATTCCATTGAGCGAAGAGTTGTCGTCATTGCCGATCCACACACCGACGACCAGGTCGCCCGCATAGCCCACGAAGAGGGCGTCGCGGTTGTCCTGGCTGGTGCCGGTCTTGCCGAAATTCGGTCCGGACAGCATGGCCCGGCGCCCGGTCCCCTTGTTGATGACGGCTCGCAACATGTCCTCGATTTCGCCATGCGTCGAACTGCTCAGGCTGTCGTTGCCGTCCCACATGCGCTGGAACCAGTTCCGCTCTTCCTGGGCAAAGGCGTGCGGTTTCACCGGGAATGAATTCGCCGCAATCCCCGCATAGGCCGCGGTCAGCTCGAGCAGGTTCATGCTGGTGGAGCCGAGCGCGATGCTGGGATCGCCGGGAGTGAAGTCACCGGTGATCCCGAAATCGCGGACCGTCTCGATGACCTTTTCCGACCCCACCTCGTTGAATAGGCGCAGGGTCGCGACATTGCTGGACTGGGCCAGAGCATCGCGCAGGGTGATCGTAGGAGAGTAGCGACCATTGGCATTGCGCGGGCGATAGCTGCCCTCGGTAATCTCGGTGTTGTCGATCGTGTCGTCCGGGCTCCACCCGTCGCGCAGCGCGGCGAGGTAAACGAAGGTCTTGATCGTCGATCCCGACTGGCGCTCGGCCTGCGTTGCCCGGTTGAACGGAGAAGTCGCGTAGTCCTTGCCGCCGATCATCGCCACGACTTCACCATTAGTACGCATGGCGACGAGTGCCACCTGCGCTCCGCCCAGGGGCACACGGCTGGTCACATTACGCGCAATGTTCTGGAGCCGGCTGTCCAGCGTGGTGGTCAACGTCAGGCGGGAATAACCGGTTTCGGTCAAACGGCGTGCTTCGGGAAGGGCCCAGTCGGCGAAATAGGTGCCGGTCGGAAGGTCGCTCTTCATGCGCACGTCGAGCGCGGGAGACTTCATTGCCCGCGCCTGCGCCTCGGTGATGTACCCCGCCGCAACCATCGACTGGATGACCAGGCGCATGCGCTTTTCGGCGCGATCGTAATGGCGGGTCGGTGCATAGGCGCTGGGCGCCTGCAATAGCCCCGCGAGCATTGCCGCCTGGTTCGGCCGCAGGTTTTCCGGCTGGCGATAGAAATAATGCAGGCTTGCTGCGCGCAGACCGTAAACATTGTCGCCGAAATAGGCGTTGGACAGGTAGCGTTCGAGAATCTCGTCCTTCGTCAGCCAGCTTTCCAACCAGAAGGCGATCATCGCCTCGCGGGCCTTACGAGTCAGCGTGCGCTCGGGAGTGAGGAAAGTGAACTTGGCGAGCTGCTGGGTGATCGTGCTGCCCCCGCCGGTGCCGGTTACGGCAGCACGCGCGATGCCTCGCGGATCGACACCCCAATGGCTGTAGAACCGGCGATCCTCGATCGCGAGGAATGCCTGAACGACGTGGGCCGGCAGGCGGTCGACATCGACCGGCTCGTCGGTAATTGCGCCATTGCGGGCAATCGGCGTCCCGTCGGCAGCAAGCAGGGTAATCTGTGGCGGTGCGATCGGCTCTAGCGATTTGCCCAGCGGCGCAGTTATCGCCAGCCAGCCGACAAGGATTATGAAAAGTGCCAGGATCGCGGCGATTGCGCGTACGACCCACCAGCGCTTGCGGCGACCGCGCCAATACTCCCGTTGCCAGGGGCGAAGGCGCTTCTTCTCTTCGCGGGCGAGCGCATCGTCGAGATCGTCCCAGCGCGAATCCCAGGCATCGTCGTCGAACCCGTCGTGCAGCGAATAGAAGCCGCGATGCGAAGTCATCGCCGGTTCGCCGCGCCGTCTGCGAAAGATGGAATCGAGTACGCCCATGACCTACTGTGCTACACAAATAACACAGTCATTCATAGGGGGCTCAACCTTAACTCTTCCCGACCACGCTTTCGGGCAGGTCTTCGCCGAACACGCGCTGGTAGTATTCGGCCACCAGCATGCGCTCTTCCTCGTCGCATTTGTTGAGGAACGAGAGGCGGAAGGCAAAGCCGACATCCTTGAAGATGGCGTAATTCTGCGCCCAGGTGATCACCGTACGCGGGCTCATCACGGTCGAGATATCGCCATTGATGAAACCCTGGCGCGACAGGTCGGCGACCTTGATCATGTCGGCGAGGATCTTGGGATCGATGTCGGGGTTCTTCGCCTCGACGATCTTCTGCTCGGTTTCGGCGGGCAGGTAGTTGAGGCCCACCACGATGTTCCAGCGGTCCATCTGGCCCTGGTTGATCGCCTGCGTGCCGTGATAGAGGCCACTCGTATCGCCGAGGCCGACCGTGTTGGCCGTGGCGAACAGGCGGAAGTTCGGGTCCGGGCGGATCACGCGGTTCTGGTCGAGCAACGTGAGCTTGCCCTGCTGTTCGAGCACGCGCTGGATCACGAACATCACGTCCGGGCGGCCAGCGTCATATTCGTCGAACACCAGCGCGACGGGGTGCTGCAGCGCCCAGGGAAGCAGGCCTTCGCGAAATTCGGTCACCTGCAATCCGTCGCGCAGCACGATGGCATCGCGGCCGACGAGGTCGATACGGCTGATATGCGCATCGAGGTTGATGCGGATGCAAGGCCAGTTGAGGCGGGCTGCGACCTGTTCGATGTGGGTGGACTTACCCGTGCCGTGATAGCCCTGTACCATCACGCGGCGATCGTGCGCGAAGCCCGCGAGGATGGCGAGCGTCGTGTCCGGATCGAACACATAGCTTTCGTCCAGGTCAGGCGTGCGTTCGTCAGGCTTGGAAAACGCCGGTACTTTCCAGTCGATGTCGATGCCGAATGTCTCGCGGACATCCACCTCGATATCGGGTGCGGGAAGGACGGTTTTGGCAGCCGCGTCGAAGGTCTTGTCGGTCATCTCGTTCATCGCAGGGGCGAGGTAGGGATTTATCTTGGCCGAGCCAAGCCTATATTGGCCAGCAATGCCCCAAGACCCGCTTTCAGAACGCATCCGCATGAAGCTCGTCGAGCGCGTGCGCGGCGTGTTCAACGATGTCGAAGGCGGGGAACAGCCGGTCCCGGTTTCGGATGATGCCCTGTTCGATAAAGATACGCCCATACGCATGGTGCACGCGGACATCGTGGGCATGATGGTCGGCGGGATCCGCGGTTTGCTGTTGCAGATGCTCCATCCGCACGCGCTGCAGGGTGTCCTCGATCATTCCAATTTCCGCTCCGACATGCATGGCCGGCTGAGGCGCACTGCGCGCTTCATCGCGGTCACGACCTTCGGTCACCGCGACGATGCGCAGGTGGCGATAGAGCGGGTCAACCGGATCCATGCAGCGGTTGGCGGCACCCTGCCCGACGGTTCGCCCTATTCCGCCAGCGATCCGCGCACTCTCGCCTGGGTCCACGTTGCCGAAGCCACTAGCTTCCTGGCGGCCTATTTGCGTCATGTCCGTCCAGACATGCCGGGCAGCGAGCAGGACGAATACTATCGCCAGTTCGCCGTCATCGCCCGCGCACTCGGCGCGGATCCGATCCCGATCGACCGGCGCGAGGCCGAGCAGATATTCCGCGAACTGCGCAGCGATCTCGCAACATCGCCTAAGGCACGCGAGATCGCCGATCTGGTTCTCACGCAGCGACCGGAAGGGGCACCGCCTGCCGTCCAGTCAATGCTCGGTGCAGAAGCGGTGGCGCTGCTTCCTCCCTTTGCTCGCTCGATGCTCGGCCTCGAAAGACCTGGCATCGGGGCACTCCCAGCCCGAGCGGCCACTTGGGGCGTAGGCAAGACACTACGATGGGCCTTCCGCCAAAATTGACGCGCATTTGCCGTGGGGGCTTGCTACAGTTCGGGCCGAGGAGACGAGACATGGCCGAATACACCTTCTTCACCAATCCGATGAGCCGCGGTCAGATTGCGCGCTGGGCACTGCACGAGGTTGGTGCGGATTACGACACGGAACTGGTCGAATGGGCCGCCAAGTCGGAAGCTTTCCTTAAGGCCAATCCGCTCGGCAAGGTTCCCACGCTCGTCCACCATCACGGCGACCACATCCATACCGTCACCGAGGCGGCAGCGATCTGTCATTACCTCGCCGAGATGCATCCCGAAGCGGGGCTTTTGCCCGAGCCGCATGAGAAAGCCGCCTATTTCCGCCGTCTGTTCTTTGCCGCAGGTCCGGTCGAGCAGGCGGTGATCGCCAACAGCATGGGCTGGAGCGTCGACGATCCGCAGAAGCAGGGCATGCTCGGGTTCGGCAGCTACGAGCGGGCGATGGACACCTTCGACACGCTCATGGCGGACCGCGACTATGTATGCGGAGATCGCTTCACCATGGCTGATGTCTATGTCGGCAGCCAGGTCGACTGGGGATTGCAATTCGGCACAATTCCCGAGCGGCCTGTATTCGAGGCCTATGCGCAGCGACTACGCGAAAGGCCTGCCTACAAGGAAGCCAAGGCGATCGACATGCAACTGGTGTCGCAGCAGCAGGGTTAGGCGATCGCCCTGCTCTTACGCAGCGTCTGGTAGGCTTCGACGACCCTGTTGAGCCGCGTCTCGTATCCGCGATCACCGCCGTTCCGGTCTGGATGGTAGCGTCGGACGAGCTCCGAATACCGCCGCCGCAGGACCTTTCGATCCACGTCGAGGCCAAGACCCATGGTGTCGAGCGCCTCTGCCTCCTCCCGGCTGAACCGGCCGTCCATCGCCATTTCCGCCTGGCGCCGGGCCTTGCTCTTGAATCCGTTGGCCCGCGCCGAGATCGCTTCGAGCGGGTCGTCGTAATCCGCCCAGCGCGGCATGCCGTCCACGCCCGCAGTCGGCCTGAAGCTGGGACTTTCGGTTCGCCAGCCGCTGGCAGGGCCCTGCGCGTCGAGGATTTCCTCCGCCGTCATGCCTTCGAACCAATCGTACCCGGCGTTGAATTCACGCACGTGATCCAGGCACATCCAGCGCCACCTGCCCGGCCCGTCGAAGCCATGCCCTGCCCCGCCCGGAGCACGAAACTCTCCTGCCTCCCTGCAAGTCGGGTGTTCGCACACTCTTCCGGTGTCTTCATATCTTCCGTGAAACTTTGTCTGGCGCATTCGTTCTAGGATGGGGAGCGAATCCCTGTATGGAAAGAGGCGAAAAGGAGAAACGATCCGATGGCAGGCCCGGTTCAACAGGAGATGGAACGGCTTTTGACGGACGCATTCGCGCCGACGCGCCTCGAAGTGATCAACGACAGTGCCAAGCACCACGGCCACGCGGGCGACGACGGTAGCGGCGAATCCCACTTCACCGTGGTGATCGAGGCTCCCGCCTTTTCCGAAAAGAGCCGCGTCGAACGCCAGCGCATGGTGAATAAGGCGCTGGGCGATATCCCGGGCGAGCGCGTCCACGCCCTATCCATCCAGGCATCTGCACCGACCAGCTAAGGGGAGCCGCCATGAGCCAGATCGACCTTACGCTTCAGCCGACGACCCACGATCTCGGCCAGTTCGAGGTCCGACGGGTTCTCCCCGCCAAGAAACGCAGCATGGTCGGCCCCTTTATTTTCGTCGACCAGTTCGGCCCCTCCCAGCTCGATCTCGGCAGCGGCATGGACGTGCGCCCGCACCCGCACATCAACCTTGCGACGGTCACCTGGCTGTTCGAAGGCGCGATCGACCATCGCGACAGCCTGGGTAGCTTCTCGACTATCCGTCCGGGGCAGGTGAACCTGATGACTGCAGGCAAGGGCATCGTTCACTCCGAACGCTCTCCGGAAGAAGAGCGCAAAGCCGGACCCAAGCTCTACGGGATGCAAACCTGGCTTGCTCTGCCGGATGGCCGCGAGGAGATCGATCCCGCTTTCGAAGAACGCAAGGACTTGCCGATCGTCGAAGACGGCCGCGCCAAGGCCATCGTCATCATGGGCGAATTGTGGGGCGAACGCGCGCCAACAACGACCTATGCGGAAACGATCTATGCCGAGATCGTACTGGAGGCCGGCGGGGCGATACCGATCGAAGAAGACGCCGACGAACGGGCCCTCATGTTGGTCGGCGGAGAGGCGAGCGTAGATGGACACCCGCTGGAAAAATATACGCTCAACGTCCTCCAGCCCGGCCGTGACATGACGCTCGAAAGCAAATCGGGTGCGCGCGTGATGCTGATGGGCGGTGAAGCTTTCAGCAGCAATCGCCATGCCTGGTGGAATTTCGTCAGTTCCAGCCGCGAGAGGATCCAGCAGGCCAAGGAAGATTGGCGCGAGGGCCGCTTTCCGGTCGTACCCGGAGACAGCGAAGAGCGGATCGAATTGCCCGACGGTGCACCCAAGACCGTCACCTATCCTTGAGGAGGGACACAGATGAGTTTCGAGGGAAAAACTGCCTGGATTACCGGCGCCAGTAGCGGCATCGGTGCTGCACTCGCACGCGACTGGTCAGGTCGCGGCGCAAACGTGGTACTTTCCGGGCGGGACGAGGGGCGCCTGGCAGAGGTCGCCTCCGGACTCGACACCGACACGCTCATCCTCCCGTTCGACGTCCGCGACGAAGCGGCGATGCAAGCCGCGACAGAGCAGGCAATCGGCTGGAAGGGCAGTGTCGATATCTTCGTTGCCAATGCGGGCATTTCGCAGCGCAGCCCCGCGGTCCAGACTTCGATGCAGGTCTACCGCGACATTATCGAAATCGACCTGACCGCGCAGATCGCCGCGACACAGGCACTGCTACCGCATTTCGCCGAACGCGGCGACGGGCATCTCCTGTTCATCTCCTCGATCGCCGGCAAGGTCGGCGTGCCCATGCGCACCGCCTATTGCGCAGCGAAACACGGGCTGATCGGCTATGCCGATGCTTTGCGCGGTGAATTGTCCCGCAGCGATATCGGCGTCCATGTCGTGTGTCCCGGATCGGTTGCTACCGATGTCAGCCGCAACGCCCTGACCTCCGATGGCAGCAAGCGCGGCCGCAGCGACAAGGTGATCGACAATGGAATCCGTCCCGAAGATGCCGCCCGGCGGATCGTCGATGCGGTGGCCGAGGGACAGCGCGAGATAATTGTCGCTGATGGGATGGAAGAAGCGATGGGCGAGATGCGCCGCACGCCCGACGCGCTGTTCGACCAGGTCGCGGCGATGGTCGCGTCCGGCTACATGGAAAAAATGCAGGCGGAAGAGTGATGAACTGGCCACAAAAGCGCGTCGCGCTGGCGAATGGCATCGAACTCGACGTCGTCGATACCGGGCCAACCGATGCCCCTGCTCTGATCTTCCTGCATGGCTTTCCGGAGAACCACCGTACCTGGCGCAACCAGATCGCGCATTTCGAGGATCGCTTCCGCTGCGTGGCGCCCGACCAGCGCGGCTACCGCGGATCGAGCACCCCCGAAAAGGTAGAGGACTATACGCCGGACAAGCTGGTCGGCGATGTGTTCCTGCTCGCCGACGCACTCGGGATCGGCGAGTTCACAATTGTCGGTCACGACTGGGGCGGTGCGATTGCATGGGGTGTCGCCATGGCTGGCGAACAGATGGGCCGCGTCCCCCGCGCGGTCATCGCCAATGCCCCGCATCACGCCGTCTTCCAGAAACTGCTCTACACATCGCCCGTCCAGCGAGAAGCAAGCCAGTATATGCGCGGCTTCCGCGATCCGGCCAAGGACGAGCTGGTAAGAGAGCACGGCCTGTTCGGCATCCTGCAGGACCAGATCAACTGGGATGCACCCGACAAGATGGAGCCCGAAGAACGCGCTATCCTGCTGAAAGACTGGCAGGACCGCGAGACGGCTTTTGCGATGCTGAAATGGTATCGCGCAAGTCCGATCGACATCCCGCCGCTCGATGCGCCTTACGAAACGCCCGAAGGCTGGTCGCCGCCCGAGCTACCCAAGCTTACGATACCGACCTTGGTTATCTGGGCGCAGGACGATCTCGCCCTTCCGCCTGAAAACACGGCAGAATTAGGCAAGTATGTCGAGAAGTTGACTCTCGTCGAAGTGCCCGATTGCGGTCATTTCGTGCCGTGGGAAGCGCCCGATGCGGTAAATGCGGCAATGGACGCTTTCCTGGCACAGACGGATTAGCCGCCCAGCCAATCCACCCAAGCACCGTGCGGATGGGCATTCGCGAGGTGCACCGCCTCGCCTCCACCGGGCCAGTAGCGAACATGCAATTCGTGGGCGAAAGTCTCGCGATTGGTTTCAAGCGAAATGTGGGCAAAAGGCTTGTTTGCGCTCGCTCGCGCCCCCGCCTCCTGCATGGCCTCTTCGATCAGGTCCTGCGTAGCGTCGGGCAGGTATTGCCACATGATGGAATGGGCGAGAACGCGCGTCACGCCTTTGTCCTGAGGCTTCGCCAATTCCGCTTTCACCCACTGGCCGGCATCCATCCGGTCGATATGCGGCGGCTCGTCCTCGGCGAGCATGATCGCTGCATCGATGCGTGCCATGCGTCCCGTCGCCTCGGGCCAGACGAAGCTCTTGAGCCGCAAGGCCTCGGCTCTATCCGTCAGATCGACGGGGGCGATGTCGCTTCCGCGCGCCGTTACGAGGGTGTAACCAGTATTCGGAGGGGCTTTGCCGCGCCACTCCGGAGTGATGATCATGGGGCTGCCTTGGGGGCCGACATGCACATCGCCCAACTCATATCTATAGCGACCCATCATCGTGTTGATCCCCGCGCTCGCGCCGATCTCAAGCCATTCGAACTGCGCCGAAGTCCGCCCGTCCGCCAGCCAGAGCAGAGCTGCGGCGAAGCTTGAAGAGCGCCCCGCCTCATTGGTTTGCGGCGGCCCGTCGAGCCATGGGAGTAGCCGCGTATCGTGGGTCTCTACCAGCTCGCGAATGAGGGCGTCGGCATCGGATTGCGACGGCATGCGCCCGGCGTAAAGCGCCTCCAGTCGCGGTTCGTCACCGGTGAGGAGGAGGTTGTGAATGCCTCCGGTAATCCTGAGCGGCATCGCATCGCGCAGGCTCAATCCCTGCCACGCGAAAATCCTGCGCGCGGTTGCCGCCTCGCTATCTTCCAGCGCCAGGAGCGCGCGGACAACTTGCGCCGTCCCGGGAGCGCCCGCCTGTTCGGCATGCGTCGCCTGCCACTCGATAGCTTCGGGGACCGAAACGATATCCATTACACCGCCAGCGGTCATATGCGTTGCCCTTTCCTGCCTGCGCCCCTATTTGCGCCACGCAATGAATAGTGGACTGACCTTCGCCGTGCCCAAGGGGCGCATTCTCGACGAGGCGTTGCCCGTGATGGCGCGCGCCGGAGTGGTGCCCGAGGATGGCTTTCACGACAAGAGCAACCGCTCGCTCACCTTCGCCACCACGCGCGAGGACATGCGACTGATCCGTGTACGCGCGTTCGATGTGGCTACCTTTGTAGCCCACGGCGCTGCTCAGATGGGCATTGTAGGCTCTGATGTAATAGAAGAGTTCGATTATGCAGAGCTCTACGCACCCGTCGATCTCGATATCGGCCATTGCCATCTCGCTGTCGCCGAACCCAAAGGTGCGAGCGCGACGAACGGCGCCAGCCACCTGCGCGTTGCGACCAAATATCCCAATATCACCCGCCGCCATTTCGAGCGGATGGGAATTCAGGCGGAATGCGTGAAGCTGAACGGCGCAATGGAAATCGCGCCCGAGCTTGGCCTTGCCGGACGGATCGTCGACCTCGTTTCGACGGGCACTACCCTGCGTGAAAACGGACTCGTGGAATCCAGCCACATCATGGACATTTCCGCGCGGCTGATCGTCAACCGTGCCGCGCTCAAGACCGATCCGCGCGTTGCCGAACTGGTCGAGGCCTTCCGCGCCGACAGCGAACAGCGGGACGCGGCCTGATGTTGTTGCTGCGTACCACCGATGCCGATTTCGAGGCGAAGTTCGCCCGCGTCGTGCGCGACCGGCGCGAAAGCGATGCGCAGGTCGGCCGCGACGTTGCTGGCATTCTCAGCGAAGTACGCGAAAGCGGCGACAAGGCGCTGGTGGAATACACCAAGCGCTTCGACGGCCATAACCTGTCGAGCGATGGCGACTGGTCGATTTCCAAGCAAGCATGCGAAAAAGCCTATCACGCCATTGATGCCGAACTTCGCGACGCGCTGGAAACGGCGGCGACACGCATTCGCGCCTATCATGAGGGCCAGCTTCCCGAAGATCGCGACTATACCGATAGCATCGGCATGCGCCTTGGTGCGCGCTGGTCGGCTGTCGAGGCGGCGGGGCTGTACGTCCCCGGCGGACGCGCAGCCTATCCCTCATCGCTGCTGATGAATGCGATCCCCGCCAAGGTTGCGGGTGTCGACCGGCTGGTCGTGACCACCCCCACGCCGAAGGGCGAAGTGAACGAACTGGTCCTCGCCGCAGCCCATGTGGCAGGCATCGATGAAATCTGGCGTGTTGGCGGCGCACAGGCTGTCGCCGCTCTTGCTTACGGCACCGAGCGGATCGAGCGGGTCGACGTCATCACCGGCCCGGGCAACGCCTGGGTCGCCGAGGCCAAACGCCAGCTTTATGGCGTGGTCGGCATCGACATGGTTGCCGGACCCAGCGAAATCCTCGTCATTGCGGACGGCAAGAACGATCCCGACTGGATCGCCGCAGACCTGTTGAGCCAGGCGGAGCACGATCCGACCAGCCAGTCGATCCTCATCACCGACGATGCCGCTTTCGCCGCGCAGGTGAGCGATGCGATCGACCTCGCCTTCATGAAATTGCCGACGGCCAAGACCGCCAGGCAGAGTTGGGACGATCACGGGCTCGTCGTCATCGTCGACACGCTCGACGATGCGATCCCGCTTGCGGACCGGCTGGCTGCCGAGCATGTCGAAATCGCGGTCGACGATCCCGAACCCCTGTTCGCGAAGCTCCGCCATGCCGGCAGCGTTTTCCTTGGGCGCAACACGCCCGAGGCGGTCGGCGACTATATCGCCGGTCCCAACCACGTCCTTCCGACCGGACGCCGCGCCCGTTTCGCGAGCGGCCTCTCCGTGCTCGATTTCATGAAACGCACCAGCTTCATCGGCGCTACGCCCGATGCCCTCGCCGCGATCGGTCCTGCCGCCGTTCGCCTGGCCGAGGCCGAAGGGCTTCCCGCCCACGCTCTTTCCATTTCCAAGAGGCTCAAGTGAACACAGCCCCCCGCTCCCAGGCCCGTAGCGCCGCCCGTCTCGGCGCCGTGCAGGCACTCTACCAGCAGCAGATGGAGGGCACCTCCACCATCCGCCTGCTCGACGAATTCCACCAGCACCGTCTCGGCAAGGTGATCGAGGACGAGGAATACGCCGACGCCGATGTCGCGTTCTTCGACGATGTCGTGAAGGGAGTCGACGCCCGCCGCGAAGAGATCGACGACCTCCTGACCGCGCGCCTTGCCTCCGGCTGGACGCTCGCACGCCTCGACAAGACCATGCTCCAGATCCTGCGTGCCGGCACATACGAACTGCTGGCCCGTGTCGACGTGCCCAAGGCCGCTTCGATCAGCGAATACGTCGATGTCGCCAAGGCATTCTTCGACGATCGCGAGGCCAAGTTCGTCAACGGCATCCTCGACGCGGTTGCGAAAGAGACGGGACGCTGAACGAAGCGGGCTTCATCGACGCGTTGAAGGCGCTGGCGACATCGCCGGCCGCACGCGGCCTTGAAGACGATGCCGCAATTCTGGAATTCGGGGACGAAACCCTCGTCCTCACCCACGACACAATGATCGAGGGCGTCCACACGTTGGCGGGGCAGGACCCTGCCGATGTCGCGTGGAAGCTGGTTGCGGTGAACTTGTCGGACCTCGCCGCGAAAGGCGCAAAGCCCGTCGGCGTCCTGATCTCGCACATGCTGGGAACGGACGATCATCGCTTCGTAACCGGCCTTGGCGAAATCCTGGCGAGATACGACGTGCCGCTCCTGGGTGGAGACACCGTTCGCGGAGATGGCCAGCGCGTTTGGGGCTGTACCGCGATCGGGCGGGCGACCCATCGACCCGTCCCGTCGCGTGGCGGGGCGAGACCCGGGGACAAGGTCTACCTGTCCGGCAGGATCGGATACGCCATGCTCGGTCTCGAAGCCCTGCGCGACGACACCGATCAGGACGATAGCGCCTATCGTCGCCCCCAGCCCCAGCTCGAACTCGGGCAAGATCTCGCACCGCACGTCTCAGCGATGATGGATGTCTCCGACGGCCTGCTGCTGGACGCATCGCGGATCGCCCGGGCAAGCGGTGTGACGCTATCATTCGACAGTGTTCCGCTCTCGGGTCTGGCCCCGGAAGGCCGCCTGGATGAGGCAATCCGGTGGGGCGACGACTACGTTCTGCTGTGCACCGGACCGGCCGGTCTCGACGAGACGCTAGCCGTCACTTGCGTCGGCGAAGTCAGGGCGCGGGCGGACCATGATGTCCTGCTCGACAATGAGCCGCCAACGGGCGATCTCGGCTACACGCACTGATATTGCCGGATAGCGGGGCACAACCCGCCGTTTGCCGCCATTTCGGGCCTTGTCACGCAAGACATGACCCTTATACCTCTCGCCCACGTGCTCCGACGTCTCCCAAGGTCGAGAAGCATAAACATAAAACGGGAGGGGAAATTTTCGTGGACTTAGTTCTCATAGCAATTGCGCTGGGACTGCTGGCCGTCGTGTACGGCTTCGTCACCAGCCGCCAGGTGCTCAATTCGGGTGCCGGCAATGAAAGAATGCAGGAAATCGCAGGCGCCATCCAGGAGGGTGCGCAAGCCTATCTGAAGCGTCAGTACACCACCATCGCCATGGTCGGCGTCGTCGTCGCCGTGCTGGTGTTCGTGTTCCTCGGCCTGTGGCCGGCCGTCGGCTTCCTGATCGGCGCCGTCCTGTCGGGCGTTGCAGGCTTCATCGGCATGAACATCTCGGTGCGGGCCAACGTTCGCACGGCCGCTGCCGCGCAGAGCGGACTGCAGCAGGGCCTTACCCTCGCATTCCGCGCTGGCGCCATCACCGGCATGCTCGTGGCAGGCCTCGCCCTGCTTTCGATCGCGGTGTTCTTCTGGTACCTCGTCGGTCCGGGCGGTTTCGCTGCCGATAGCGACGAAGTGGTCTACGGCCTCGTCGGTCTCGCCTTCGGCGCTTCGCTGATCTCGATCTTCGCGCGTCTGGGCGGCGGTATCTTCACCAAGGCCGCAGACGTCGGCGCCGATCTCGTCGGCAAAGTCGAAGCAGGCATCCCCGAAGACGATCCACGCAACCCGGCCGTGATTGCCGACAACGTGGGCGACAACGTGGGCGACTGCGCCGGCATGGCTGCCGACTTGTTCGAAACCTATGTCGTAACGGTCGGTGTCACAATGGTCCTGACCGCGCTGCTCTTTAGCGAGGTTCTGGGCGACCTGCTGCTGCCCATGATGGCACTGCCCCTGCTGATCGGCGGCGCGTGCATCGTGACCAGCATCATCGGCACCTATTTCGTGAAGCTCGGCAAGGGCAGCACGAACGTGATGGGCGCGATGTACAAGGGCTTCATCGTCTCGGCAGTCCTCGCCATTCCGCTCATCTATGTCGTCATCAGCTATGCGCTTGGCGGTATGGGAACGGAAATCGGCGGCGCTGTCGCAGGCATCGACCCGGGCGCTCCGCTGGCTGAAGAAGGCACGGCAGCTCAGGTCGTCGGATTTACCGGCATGGACCTGTTCTGGTGCTCGCTGATCGGCCTCGCGATCACCGGCCTCATCATCTGGATCACCGAGTATTACACCGGCACGAACTATCGTCCGGTCCGCTCGATCGCCAAGAGCTCGGAAACGGGTCACGGCACCAATGTGATCCAGGGCCTCGCCATCAGCCTTGAATCGACCGCACTTCCGACGCTGGTGATCGTCGCCGGCATCATCGCCACCTTCCAGCTCGCCGGGCTCATGGGCATCGCCTATGCCGCCACCGCAATGCTGGCTTTGGCGGGTATGGTCGTGGCACTCGACGCCTATGGCCCGGTGACGGACAACGCAGGCGGCATCGCGGAAATGGCCGGTCTCGACGAAAGCGTTCGCGAAAAGACCGACATGCTCGATGCAGTGGGCAACACCACCAAGGCCGTGACCAAGGGCTATGCAATCGGTTCGGCGGGCCTCGGCGCGCTGGTGCTGTTCGCCGCCTACACGACCGACCTTGCGAAGCTGTTCCCGGATGCTGACGTCGATTTCAGCCTCGAGAACCCGTATGTCATCGTCGGCCTGCTTCTCGGCGCACTGCTCCCGTACCTCTTCGGTGCGATGGGCATGACCGCCGTGGGCCGCGCGGCCGGCGACGTGGTGAAGGACGTGCGCGAGCAGTTCGCAGCCGATGCAGGCATCATGGCCGGCACCAGCAAGCCAAACTACGCGCGTACGGTCGACCTCGTGACCAAGGCCGCGATCAAGGAAATGATCCTGCCTTCGATGCTTCCGCTTCTGGCACCGATCGTGGTCTACTTCTCCATCCTGTTCCTTGCAGGCCAGGAGAACGCCTTTGCTGCGGTGGGTGCATTGCTCCTCGGCGTGATCATCGGCGGTATCTTCGTGGCGCTTTCCATGACCGCCGGCGGCGGTGCGTGGGATAACGCCAAGAAGTACATCGAAGACGGCAATCACGGCGGCAAGGGCTCCGAAGCCCACAAGGCTGCCGTGACCGGCGACACCGTGGGCGATCCCTACAAGGATACCGCGGGCCCGGCCGTGAACCCGATGATCAAGATCACCAATATCGTTGCACTGCTGCTCCTCGCAGCACTCGCAGCTGGCTGATCCGTAAGATCATTGACGCTACAAAGGGCGGCGGCATCTCAGGGTGTCGCCGCCCTTTTCCGTGTGGGCATCGTGGTTTGCATCGCCGCACGATGGCGCTAGACCTTACATCAGGGTCGGAACTGCGCACTGCGACGGGGCCGGAAATATGCAGGAGCTTGGCAAACGCTCGGACTGCTCGTCCGCTGCCCTTTTCCCATGCCCACTGCCCGACGGCTTCCATTGCATCTCGTGGAAGGACGCAAACGCCCGCTTGCCCGAGGACGCGTGGCATTCTCTTGCCGGAAGCGCCGTATCGCCGAATCCGTTTTTCGAGCGCTGGTTTCTTCTGCCCTCCCTCAAGGCTTTCGATCCAAGTGGCCAGGTCGCGCTCGCCATTCTGGTAGAGGCCGGTCATCTGCGCGCGCTCATGCCGTTCGGGCAATCCGGCGACTATCACGGGCGCTCGTTACGTCACGCTGCCGCATGGTTGCACCCCAATATGTTCTGCGGCGCACCTTTGATCGCAGACGGGTACGAGACGCAGTTCTGGACGGATCTACTGGACCACATCGACCGCAACGCGGACGGAGCGCTGTTCTTTCACCTGCGACAGGTTTCGCCCGACGATCCGGTGATCGGATCTTTGCAGGAGGCCTGCCAGCGGACCCGCAGAACCATGCGAAAGGTCTTTTCCGCACAGCGTGCCCTGCTCCAAAGCAGCCTGCCGCCCGAGGCCTACCTCGCGAACTCAATGACCACGAAGGCGCGCAAGGAATTGCGGCGGCAGCGCAAGCGGCTGGCCGAAACCGGGACGCTCGAATTTTCAAGGGAGCGGTCGGACACGGATATCGACGGCTGGGTGGAGGCGTTTCTCGCCCTCGAAGAACGAGGGTGGAAAGGCGAAGCGGGTTCCGCCATCGCCGCCGATCCGCGCACGCGCGAAGTGTTTGGCAGGTCGCTCGCCAATGCGGCAGCTCTTGGCCGGCTGGAACGGCTGACCCTCTCCTGCGACGGTCGTCCCGTCGCCATGCTGGCCACTTTCCTCACGCCGCCCGGTTCATTCGCGTTCAAGACGACCTTCGACGAAGACTTCGCGAGGTTTTCGCCCGGCTTGCAGCTCCAGCTCGAAAACCTCGCCCTGCTGGAGGACGAGCGTATAGAATGGTGCGACAGCTGCGCCGTCCCGGGGCATTCGATGATCGAGCGCATCTGGTCCGAACGCAGGCGGATAGCCTGTTATTCGATCCCCGTAGGCACGGGTTGGCGCCGAATGGCAGGAGAGGCACTCGCATGGATCGAGGAACGGCGTCAGGAGGGCAGGCAATGAGCAGCAGGAAGCCTCCGGTATTCGACCATGAAAGCAGGGATGTCTTCGCCAGATCCTACCCCGAGGTGCCGCACACGCTCACCCATCATCTGGAAGACGAGCAGCGACTGACCCTCGACCGCCTGGCCGAACTGGCGTCGCAGCTTCCCGCCGGGAGCGTGGAATATAACCGCGGCGATGTGCCGATCGGCGTGGACGGCAAGCCCGCGTCCAACGGCCTCTCTATCCAGGACACGATCCGCCGGATTGCCGACAGCAACAGTTGGGCTGTCCTCAAGAATATCGAACAGGTGCCCGTATATCGCGACCTGCTCGAAGGGCTGCTCGACGAAATGAAGCCATTTATCGAAGCGCGGACCGGACGGATGCTGACCCCGCAGGGCTATATCTTCATTTCCAGCCCGGATGCAGTCACGCCTTACCATTTCGATCCGGAGCATAATATCCTGCTCCAGCTTAGCGGCACCAAGGTCATGACGCAGTTCCCCGCAGGCGATCCCGGTTTCGCGCCGGACACTGTGCATGAAAGCTATCACCTGGGCGGCCCGCGCGAATTGCCTTGGAACGACGCGCTCATAGACGCGGGCAGGCAATTCGAACTGGGGCCCAAGGAGGCGGTATATGTGCCGGTCATGGCGCCCCATTTCGTGCGCAACGGCCCTGCAAGTTCGATTTCTCTTTCCATCACCTGGCGAAGCGAGTGGAGCTATGCCGAGGCTGCGGCGCGCTGCTTCAACGGCGTCCTGCGCCGACGGGGCATGGCTCCGAGAGCGCCGGGCAGGTGGCCCCATCGCAACCGTGCCAAGTCGCTCGCCTGGCGGGTGCTGAGACGACTTGGAGCCGGGGGCGCTTGACCCTGCGCGCGCTCCGACGCAAAGCCGCTGCGTGACCGATACCAAGACCCCAGAAGACCTCGTCGCCGGATTAATCCGCCTGTTGACCGTAACCGACAAGGGCGACGGACATTTCGCAGGTCGCCAGCAGCCCGGAGGCATCGGGCGCGTATTCGGCGGACAGGTCGTCGCGCAGGCCCTCCAGGCAGCGCAGGCCAGCGCGCCGGAGGGGATGGAGGCGCATTCGCTTCACGCCTATTTCCTGCGCGGCGGACGCGAGGGCATCGACATCGACTATTCGGTCGCTGCCGATTTCGACGGCCGGTCCTTCGCCAATCGCAGGGTCGTCGCGCGCCAGCAGATCGGTGACGACGCGCCGAGCGCGATCCTGAACCTCACCGCCAGTTTCCAGCGCCCCGAAGACGGGCTGGAACACGCGGAAAGCCCGATGCCGGACGTCGCCCCGCCCGAAGACCTGTTGTCCGACGGCGAGTTGAGGAAACGTTTCCTGGATGCGATGGACAAGGTTTCTGACGTTCAGCGCGCCCTGATGCTGCGCCCGCGCCCCATCGAGATGCGCACGTCCGACAAGCTGCACTGGATGAACGCAGAACCCAAGCCGCCTGCCGCGCATAGCTGGTTCCGCACAGTCGCCCCGCTTCCTCCGATCGAGGAAAACCCAGCCCTGCACAGGGCCGTGATCGCCTATGCCAGCGATTTCACGCTGCTCGGCACAAGTGCCCTGCCCCATGGCCTGTCGTGGGCGCGCGGCGAACTGAAAGGCGCCAGCCTCGACCATACGATCTGGTTCCATCGCCCCGCCCGCGCCGACGAATGGCTACTCTACGCAACGGACAGCCCGTGGTCCGGTGGCGGTCGCGGTTTCAACCGTGGCCGGATTTTCAATCGGGACGGGCAGCTGGTCGCCAGCGTGGCGCAGGAAGGCGTGATCCGGCGCGCAAAGGGCAAGGACGAAGGCTGAGCGCGCCCTTCATTTCGCAGGTGCAAAATAAAACGAGCCAAACGGGTCGAATCCCGCTATAGGGCCGCCTGAACGCGCCGACGGCTTCTAATTTCCGCCGCGCTCTCCCTCTCGCGCACGTGCCTTAACGGACCGCGAGCAGCCGGATTCCTGTTTCCCCGCACGTCGCAGATATCGATGTGCCAAAGCCCGTGAGCCTTATGTCCTTCGAAACTCTCCCGCCGATGATCGGCGAAGCGCTGACCGAGCGCGGCTATACCGACCTTACCCCCGTCCAGTCCGCCACGATCGCGGACGACGCGAAAGGCCGCGATCTCATCGTTTCCGCCCAGACGGGCTCCGGCAAGACCGTCGCTTTCGGGCTGGCGCTGGCCGACGCCCTGCTGGAAGAAACCCGCAATCTGTCGCTGGTGGAAAAGCCGCTCGCACTGGTTATCGCACCGACGCGCGAGCTTGCCCTGCAGGTGAGCCGCGAACTCGGCTGGCTCTATGCCAAGGCAGGTCTGCGCATCGCGACCTGCGTCGGCGGAATGGACGCCAGCAAGGAACGCCGCGCCCTGCGGGCCGGACCAGCGATCGTCGTCGGCACGCCGGGTCGTCTGCGCGACCACCTCGAACGCGGCGCGTTGGACCTCTCTGGCCTAATCGGCGTCGTGCTGGACGAAGCGGACGAGATGCTCGACATGGGCTTCCGCGACGATCTTGAAGAAATTCTCGACGCCTCGCCCGAAACGCGCCGCACGCTGCTGTTTTCGGCTACCATGCCGGGCCCGATCGTGCGCCTCGCCGAACGCTATCAGCAGGACGCGCTGCGCCTCTCGCTGCGCGGCGAAGACCGTGGTCACGGGGACATCAGCTACCAGGCGATCACCGTCTCCCCTGCCGAGATCGAGAATGCCGTCGTCAACCTGCTTCGCTTCCACGAGGCGGAAACGGCAATCCTGTTCTGCGCGACACGCGACAATGTGCGGCGATTCCACGCAACGCTCCAAGAGCGCGGGTTCGCAGCCGTTGCACTTTCTGGCGAGCATTCGCAATCGGAACGCAACCAGGCTCTCCAGGCCCTGCGCGACAAGCGTGTGCGCGTGTGCGTTGCCACGGACGTGGCAGCCCGCGGCATCGACTTGCCGACGTTGAGCCTCGTCATACATGTCGAGATTCCGCGCGATGCGGAAACCCTGCAGCACCGCTCCGGTCGTACCGGCCGTGCGGGCAAGAAGGGTACGGCTGCGATCATCGTGCCCTACAACCGTCGTCGCCGGGTCGAAGGCATGTTGCGCGGTGCACAGATCGCTGCGGAATGGATGGAAGCGCCCTCGCCGGAACAGATCCGCAAGAAGGATCGCACCCGCCTGATGGAACGCCTCACCGAGCCGCGCGAGTTCAGCAATGAAGATCGCGAGATGGCGGCCGACCTGCTGTCGCGTATGCCCCCGGAAGACATCGCTGCCGCGCTGGTGAACACCCACCGCGCTCGTCTGCCCGAACCCGAAGAACTGGTCGCCAACACGCCCGAGGGGCGCGAAAAGGCCAAGACCGAACGCCACCGCCCCGGTTTCGAGGACGTGGCCTGGTTCAAGATCGGCGTCGGGCGCCGCCAGAATGCGGAACCGCGCTGGATCCTGCCGCTGCTGTGCCGCCGTGGTCACATCACGCGCAACGAGATCGGTGCAATCCGCGTGGGCCAGCACGAAACCTGGTTCCAGATTCCGAATAACGTCGCCGGCAAGTTCGCCGATGCCGTTGCGCGCACCGCGAGCCCGGAAGACGAGCAGGACGCGATCCTGATCGAAGCGGCGCCCGACGGACCCCGTATCGAGGCACGCCAGAACCGCCGTGAACACGGCGGTGGTGGCGGCGGTGGCCCGCGCGTTCGCCCCAAGCCCTTCGGCAAGGGTCCCGGCGGAAAGAAGCCCGGCAAGCCCTTCAAGAAGGGTCCGGGTGCAGGCAAGAAGTTCGCTGGAAAGCGCAAGCCGGGCCAGCCCGCAAAGGGCTGACCCGTTGCGCTCTCTCCTCCCCAACTCAGTGCTTGAGGAGGAGTGGCACCTTCACATCCGTGAGCATGGCGCGCGTCACGCCTCCGAACAACCGTTCGGCAAGGCGCAGGCGCCCATAGCAGCCCATCACGATCAGGCCCGCATCACGCGAATCGGCGGCCGACTGTATCGCGTGGGCGATACCCTTGTCGTCTGCCGCGACCTGCACGATCTCGCAGCCGATACCGTGACGGGCGAGGTAATCGGCGCCGCGAATAGCGGGCAGGTCGAAATCCTTGTCGCTCTTTTTCCCTTCGCCGACAGTCACGAGAAAGACCGCCTTCATCTTCGCCAGAAGGGGAACCGCAGCGCGCAGGGCGTGGGAGGCTTCCGACGATCCATCCCAGGCGACAATCGCCGTCTTGTCGAAGTCGAGCCGCTTGCACTCGTCCGGCAGGACCAGCACGGGGCAATCCGCGCCCAGCGCCACCTCACCGGCCGTGAACGACGGTGATTTGCCGCCGCTACGCGGCTCCTTCTCGCCGATCACGATTAGGTCGGCCAAGGTCGAATGGCGAATGAGCGAGAGCGATACCGGCCCTGCGCAATCGATCCAGTCCCACGCCACGCCTTCGTTGGCGAGGTCGTTTTCGGTATCTGCCTTCAACTTGGCCGCTTCTTCGCGCCAGATCGGCACCATGGCGGCGAAGGCTGCGCCATAGGGATCGATCGTGCCAGCGGCCTCATAGGGCACCGCGTTCAGTACCGAGAGATGACCGTCGAAGGCCCGCGCCAGGTCGAGTGCGAGATCTAGGCGCTGCGCATGGCCCTTGTCGGCGAAAGCGTTGAACAGAATGGACTTCATGGCGAATCTCCCACTTGGCGTTGATCCGGCAACCGAGGCTTTCCGGATTTGATGCAGTCAGGATAGCGCTTGCACGGCGGCGTTCATTGATCTGGCTCAAATTTGGGCCGCCGCCTCGAATGACACCAACTCGCGAAATTCGCGTCCAGTCGGAAGCCCTACCCGCCCGCGTGGTAGAAATCGTAGATCTGTTGCGCGACGCCTTCGCTAATGCCCGGCGCACGCATGAGGTCCTCCAGGGCCGCAGCCCTGACCTTGCCCGCGGTGCCGAAGTGGAGCAGCAGCGCGCGTTTGCGCGCGGGACCGATGCCCGGGATCTCGTCCAATGGCGAAGCGGTGATCGCGCGGCTCCGCTTGGCGCGGTGGGCGCCGATGGCATAGCGGTGCACTTCGTCGCGCAGGTTCTGGGCGTGGAACAATACCTGCGAATTGACCGGCAGCGTCTTTTCGCGCCCGTCGGGGAAATGGAACACCTCACGCCCTTCGCGACCGTGATGCGGCCCCTTGGCGATACCGATGACCGGAACATCGTCCGCGATTCCCAGATCCTCCAGCACCGCCATCACGCTCGACACCTGTCCCTTGCCGCCATCGATCAGCAGCAGATCGGGCCAGATCGCCTCGTGCCCCTTGCCCGTCGGAGAAGCCTCGTTGTCACGCTCCGTTTCGGCCAGCTTGCGGAAGCGGCGCTGCATGACCTCGCGCATCATGCCGAAATCGTCATTGGTCTTGGCGGTCTTGATGTTGAACTTGCGATACTGGCCCTTTTCGAAGCCTTCGGGCCCGGCGACCACCATCGCACCCAGCGCCTTGTCGCCCTGGATATGGCTGTTGTCGTATATCTCGATACGCTGCGGCACTTCTTCCAGCTCGAGGAATTCGGCCAGTTCGCGCAGGATGCGAGCCTTGGTCCCGCTTTCGGCCAGCCGCCGTTCGAGCGCCTCGGTCGCGTTGCGCTGGGCCTGTTGCATCAGCTTGCGGCGATCGCCGCGCTGCGGGATCGAGATGGCGACGGCATGGCCCGCCTTTTCCGCCAGTGCCTCTGCGATAAGCTCCTGCTCCGCCAGTTCGCGATCGGTCAGGATGGTCTTTGGCGGAGGAACTTCCTCGTAGAACTGGAGCAGCACATCGGCCAGAACCTGCGCCTCCTCCAGATCGCCCGTATTGCGCGGGAAGAACGCGCGATGCCCCCAGTTCTGTCCGCCGCGAATGAAAAACGCCTGCACGCCGATCTGGCCGCCCTTCTTCGCCAGCGCGAAAACATCGGCATCACCCACGCCGCTGGCATTGATGGCCTGCGAACCCTGGATGAATGTCGCGGCGCGCAGCCGGTCGCGCAGGATCGCCGCGGTCTCGAAGTCGAGATCTTCGGCAGCCTTCGCCATCTGCTTTTCGATATTGGCCTGCACGGCGGAGGATTTGCCGGACAGGAAATCCTTCGCCTCGTACACAAGGCTCGCGTAGCCTTCCTCGTCGATGCGGCCGACACACGGCGCGCTGCATCGCTTGATCTGGTAGAGCAGGCAGGGCCGGTCGCGATTGTTGAAGAAGCTGTCCGTACAGCTCCGCAACAGGAAGAGTTTCTGAAGCGCGTTCAGCGTCTTGTTGACCGAACCTGCGCTGGCGAAGGGACCGTAGTAATTGCCCTTGGCCCGCCGCGCGCCGCGATGCTTCTGGATGCGCGGGAAGGCATGGTCGGCACGCAGGAGGATGAAGGGAAAGCTCTTGTCGTCGCGCAGCAGCACGTTGAACGGCGGGCGATAACGCTTGATCAATTGCGCTTCGAGCAGAAGCGCCTCGGCCTCCGAGTTGGTGACCACGATTTCCATCGCACGGCACTGGCTGATCATGCGCACGATGCGGTTCGAAAGGCCGTTGATCTGGGTGTAGTTGGCAACGCGCGCCTTCAGGCTGCGGGCTTTCCCGACATAGAGCACATCTCCGCGCGTATCGAGCATCCGGTATACGCCGGGCCGCGGCTTTAGCGTCTTTACCGTCTCGCGAATGGCGGCGATCCCCGCTTCTAGGTCCGGCTGCGCGCTGGCCACGGTCTTGGTGGCGCGTTCCTCGTGGAAACGCTCCTTACCTCTGGGATCGTTGGGGGAACCGGCCTTCGAACGCGACATGACAAGGGAGATAGGCGGTGGACGCGCCATACTCAATCGCTTGCGCACAAAGGTCATTGAGGGCACGGATTGTCGGTATGGACGGGAACAAGATAGCGCCGCCGCGTACGGTCGGCTTCTGGGGCACCTCGCTGTTCCAGATCAACGGAATGATCGGGTCGGGAATATTTGCCCTACCCGCCGTGCTGGTAGCCGCCGTGGGCAGCTTTGCGCCGTGGCTGATGGTTATCGGCGGGATCATGTTCCTGCCGCTGGCGCTCACCTTCGCGTGGCTTGCCGCACGTTTCGACGGTAGCGGCGGACCGGTGCTCTACGGCAAGGCAGCTTTCGGCAGCTTTGCCGGCTTCCAGGCCGGGTGGGGTCGCTATGCATCGGGCGCAGTCGCGATGGCCGCGAACACCCACGTCATGATCGCCTATTTCGCGGCGGTCTTCCCATGGTTGGAGAACGGCACGGCGGCGACCGCCACCGTAGTCGTCACGATCCTTGCACTGACGGGCGTGACGCTGTTGAGCATGCGCAGTTCGGTCAACACGCTGGGCCTGCTGACCGCATTGAAGCTCATGCCGCTGGGCCTCATCATCGGGGTGGCCATGTTCGGAGCCTTCGCGCACAAGGCGGTAGTCCTGCCAGAGTTCAGCCAGGTCGAGTCCGTCGTCTTGCTGCTGTTCTACGCGTTCATCGGGTTCGAGGGCGTGACCGTCCCGGCAGGCGAGGTGCGGGATCCGAAGAAGGATATTCCGCGCGTCCTGGTCACCGTGTTGGCGGGTGTCACCATTCTCTATGCGCTGGTGATCTGGGCCTATCTCACCATTGGCCCCGAAGAAGGCGCCAATGAGAACGCGCTCGCAGGAGCGGCGGAGGTAGCCATGGGCCAATGGGGCGCACTTGTCATCGTCGTGGGCGCAGGTTTCTCGATCGCCGCCAATAGCTTGGGCGGACTGATCATCGTACCGCGCATGGCATACGGCATGGCCGAACAGGGAATGCTGCCCCAGTGGTTCGAGCGTGTCAGCCCGCGTTTCCTGACGCCTGCAAACTCCATCCTGTTCTACGGTTTTGCATCGGCCCTGTTCGCCGTGTGGGGAGGCTTTCTGGCGCTCGCTGCGGCCAGCACGCTGTCGCGCTTGCTGACCTATGTCATAACGGCCGCGGCACTGCCGATGATCGAACATCGCGAAGGGCGGATAAATCCGCTGCACCTGATTGTCGCCGTCCTGGCTTTCGCTGCCTCGGTCTGGATTGCCAGTCATGCGAACCAGCAGGCGTGGACCATGTTCGGTGTGCTCGTAGTCGTCGGCACGGTCCTGTATTTCGTTGCCGCGCGCCAGAAGCCGACAGAACAAGCCTGAGGCCGCCATGCCGGACAACTTCGATGCCATAATCCTCGGCGCAGGTGCCGCGGGCCTTATGTGCGCGGCGAGAGCCGGCCAGCGCGGCAAGCGGATGCTGGTGCTCGAAAAGGCGGACAGCCCCGGCAAGAAGATCCTCATCTCCGGCGGGGGCCGGTGCAACTTCACCAACATCGGCGCTGGTCCGGCAAATTACCTCTCAGCCAATCCGCATTTCGCCAAGAGCGCACTGGCCCGTTACACGGCGCGCGATTTCCTCGAACTGGTCGAAAGCTACGATATCGCATGGCACGAGAAGACGCTCGGCCAGCTGTTTTGCGACGGCTCGGCCAAGCAGATCGTGGCCATGCTGCTCGCCGAATGCGACAAGGCAAGCGTGTTCGGCGGGGAAGTGGTCGTCCGGTGCAATGAGGACGTGCGAACGGTCGAGCGTGATAACGGCTTTACCGTCACCACCGACAGGGGAACCTATCAAGGCGCATCGCTGGTCATCGCGACGGGCGGACCATCGATACCGAAGATGGGCGCGACCGGCTTCGCCTATGACCTGGCCCGTAAATTCGGCCTGAAAATCGTCGAGCCGCGCCCTGCCCTGGTCCCGCTGACATTGGGCGGCGAAGAAGTTCTGTTTCGCGAGATCTCGGGCGTTTCGGCCCCGGTCGTGGCGAGCGCAGGAAAGGGACGCTTTCCGGAAGCCGCGCTGTTCACGCATCGCGGCCTGTCCGGGCCTGCGATCCTGCAGGCCTCCTCCTACTGGAAGCCGGGTGATCCGATCCTGATAGACTTCCTGCCAGAAAGAGGTGCGGAATGGCTGCTCGAGCGCAAGCAGGAAACGCCCCGGGCCACAGTCCGCAGCGCCCTTCGCGAAGAGCTGCCCGACAGGCTGGCAGACATCCTCGCAGAAAAACTGAGCGTGGAGAGCGAGCTCGGCAATGCGTCCGACAAGGCGCTGCGCATTGCTAGCGAACGGCTCAAGCGGTGGGAATTCCGGCCAAATGGCACGGAAGGCTTCGCCAAGGCCGAAGTCACCGTCGGCGGCATCTCGACCACCGAATTATCGTCGAAAACTCTGGAGGCGAAGCAAGTCCCCGGACTTTACGCCATCGGGGAAGCTGTCGACGTAACCGGTTGGCTCGGCGGGTATAATTTCCAATGGGCCTGGGCCAGCGGCGTTGCCGCGGGGGAAGCGCTGTAACGCGCGATTTGACGCGCTGCACAATGATGCTAGCTTCCTTTCTTCGGACCGGCAAAAGCCGGCCGTGCAGGGGAGAGTTGCCGGGTGCCTTCGCGGGTGTGCGGCGGCTGGAAAGGAACATATGCAGCAACTGCAGGGCATGGACGCGAGTTTCGTCGCGCTCGAGACGCGCAATTCGCCGATGCATATCGGCTCCATCCTTATCTACGATCCCAGTACCGCGCCCGGCGGGTTCGTCCGCTTCAAGGACATCCTCGGTTTCATCGAGAGCCGACTGCAACTCTCGACTACCATGCGGCAACGCCTCGTTCGCGTGCCCTTCGATCTCGATTATCCCTACTGGATAGAAGATCCCGATTTCGATCTCGAATACCATGTCCGGCACGTCGCCCTCCCTGCACCGGGCGATTGGCGACAGCTGTGCATCCAGGCGGCCCGCGTCTTTGCCCGGCCGCTCGACCTCAGCCGCCCGCCGTGGGAAATCACGGTCGTCGAGGGGCTCGACGGCGTCGAAGGCGTGAAGAAGGGCAGCTATGCCTACATCACCAAGGTCCACCACGCGGCGATCGACGGGATGAGCGGGATCGACCTGATGGAGGCGACCCACACTCTGCGCCCCGACCAGCCGCCGCCCGAAACGCCCGACAAATGGAAGCCGGAAAAGGTGCCCAACCCGGTCGAATTGCTGGGCAAGAGCTATTTCAACGCGATCACCAATCCGCTCAAGCAGCTGGAAGTGGCCGCCAAGGCCGCACCCGGCCTCGCCAAGGCGCTAAAGGGCCTCGCCGCGAAGGAATTCGACGTCTCGAGCGAGATGATCGCCCCCAAGACGCGCTTCAACAAGAAGATCTCTCCCCACCGCGTGGTCGAAGGGGTCAGCGTTCCGCTGGCAGAGATCAAGGCGATCCGGACCGCCGCCGAAGGCGCCAAGGTCAACGACGTGTTCCTCGCCATTATCGGCGGAGCGATGCGGCGCTACCTTGAGAACAAGGGCGAACTGCCGAAGAAAACGCTCACCGCCATGGCGCCTATCTCGGTCCGCTCGTCGAACGAAAAGGACACGATGGGTAACCAGGTCGCGGCGATGATCGCCCCGCTCGGCACCCATATCGCCGACCCGATCGAACGGCTCGAGTGGGTGCACGACCGCACGAAGAATTCCAAGGCCATGACCGATGCGCTGGGCGCGCGGAACATGACCGAAATGAGCAAGGCTAGCCCTGCCCTTTTCATGGCCCTTGGCGCACAGCTCTACAGCCGTCTCAGCCTCGCCAATCGCGGTGTGGGGCCGATCTTCACGACAGTCGTGACCAATGTGCCCGGCCCTCCCATTCCGATTTATTCTGCCGGCGCGAAGATGCAGAGCATGATGGGGCTGCTTTGCCTCACCGACGGATTGGGGCTCGGCCATGTCGTGCAGTCCTATACGGACGAGGCGACCATCGCATTTACGGCCGATCGCGAGATGATGCCCGATCCGGAATTCTACGTGGAGTGCATCCGCGAATCCTACGAAGAACTGCGCGAAGCCGCGAAAGCCGGGGGCAAGCCTGCAGCGAAGGAAACCACACCCAAAAAGCCCGCCACCAAGAAGCGGGCACCGGCCAAGAAGGCCGCAACGACAACGAAGAAGGCGCCCGCCAAGAAGGGCACCAAAAGGGTCGCCAGCCGTTCAAAGGCTGCCCCGAAAGGGAAAGGAACAACCAAATCGTGACACAAGCAACCGCCGCAAGGGTCGACGCGCGTCCCCCCAGCCGCATCCTCGCGCTGGCCGAACCCGGCCGCGCCATGGGAGAGCTGGCGAGCTTCTACGCACTGCGTCCCTTCATGAGCCTGCTCCCGCGCGGCGACGGGCACGGCGTGTTGGTGCTGCCCGGCTTCATGGCGTCGGACTACTCCACCGGTCCATTGCGCCGCTTGCTGTGCGACCTGGGTTATGACTGCGCCGGCTGGAATCTCGGCCGCAACATCAAGGTGGACCAGGCCCGTATCGAAGCGATGATGGGCTGCGTCGACGAACTCCACGAGCGCACCGGCCGCCCGATCAGCATCGTCGGCTGGAGCCTTGGGGGCGTGTTCGCGCGCGAACTGGCCAAGCTGGCTCCAGAGAAGGTCCGTCAGGTCATCAGCCTCGGCAGCCCGATCTCCGACGATCGCAACCATACCAATGCCCGCCGCCTGTTCGAATACCTCAACGGCAAGGAGCCGGAGGTGATGCAGGGCGACAACTTCAAGAAGCTCGCCGAAGCGCCGCCGGTCCCGACCACGTCGATCCTCACGCGCACGGACGGTGTCGTCCACTGGCGCGGTTCGGTGCAGGAAGGCGACCGCGAGGACTGCGAAAACATCGAAGTGCTCGCCAGCCATTGCGGCCTCGGCGTCAATCCGGCGGCGGTCTACGCAATCGCCGACCGTCTCGCCCAGGGCGAAGGCGGGTGGAAACCGTTCAACGCGCCCCTATGGGCACGGATCGTCTTTCCCCAGCGCTCGCTTCACTAAGAGCAGTCTCGCCGCGCCTCAGAAGGCCTTGCGAATGTCGATGCCGAGATAGCGCCCGACCGGGTCTATCCGTTCGGGCGCAAAGGCGTCCGGCACTTCGCCGTTTTCGTCCAGCACTTCGCGTTGCGCATCGAACACGTTGTCGACCACGAAAGCCAGACGCAGGCCTTTCATCCAGCCCTCGTCCTTCTTGAAGATTTCACCGAGGTCGGCGAACAGCCGCATGTCGAACGTGGCCAGATCGCCGAAGAAGAGGTCGCTGGATCCCGGGGTATCGCCCCCCAGCAGCGTGGCCTCGCCGGTATAACGGCCGGACAAGCGCAGGCCGTAGCCCTGCCAGAAGAGGCCGGCTTCGAGGCGTGAGGTATGCTCGGAGATCGCACCGCCCTGCAGGACATCGCCAGAGAGCTGGTCGAACAGGGGTCCGCCCTGCGCAAGCAAGACTTCGTTCTCCAGCGCGATATTGTGATTGACGCTGAGAAAATAGCGCGGCCGCGTGTCATTGGAATCGCCGCCGAACATTCGGCCGAAACCGCCACCGCCGCGACGCTCGCCCGATTGCTGGCTTTCACCCGCTGGCGGGGACGAACAGATCCGCTCGCGCATGGTTTTCACCTTTTCCGGATCGATCTCGCCGTTTTCTCCGCGAAGGCGGGCAAGTACCTGTTCGGGCAGGCCGTCGAGCTGCGGAGGATCGGCACAGATCGCTGTGCGCATGGCGGTAAATTCTTCGCTGCGCCGTTCGGCGTCCTCGCCGCAGAACCTTTCGCGGGCAGCGGCGATCTTTTCGGGATCGGGGTTGCCGTTTTCGTCGAGCAGGCGTGCACGGAACATCTCCGGCACCCCTGAAAGGTCCGGCATCTCGCCTTCGGGCGTTTGGCAGAAGGTCTCGCGCAGTGCTTCCATACGTCCCGGATCGAAGCCGCCCCCGCCCTGACTCCCACGTCCCGCACCGGGCGGCGGTCCACCCCGACCGCGTTCACCGCGTTCGGGCCGTTCGGGCGCCTTGCCGATCTGGCCGCGAGCATTAAGGCCGAACGAGACTACCCTGCTGCGGGTCTCGTAGAGAGTCAGTGGACGACGATCGATGGAGAGCAGGTCGCCCGTCAGATCGCGGGTTACGCGATCCGGGAATGCTTGCTCGAAGGCCGCGCCGAAGCCCGGCGTTGCCGTTACTTCACGTGAACGGTTGATGCCGTAATCGACCTGGAAGCGGGCGTTTTCCCAGAACGGCAATTCCCAGTTTCCACTGAACTTCCAGTCCGCCTGCGTTTCGGCTGCCAGGTCGGGATTGCCACCGGTGACGATGGTCGCGAGCACGGTTTCGCCGCTCGAATAATCGAAAACGGGGACGTTAAATTCATCGATGCGCGGGTTGCCGAGGCTGGCGAGACCGGGCGCGACCTCGCGCCAGATGCGCGTGGCGCTGAAGCCGAGGGTGTCCGTCGGCCCCCAGTTGATACCGGCGCTCCAGTTACCGAGCGTCCCGAAGTCCGAAAGATCTTCGAAACCCGAACTGAAGTTGAGGCTGACGCCGCCGATTGCGCCCCAATGCCCGCCTCGCTCGGAGATCGGGACGGAGATATTCGTCCCTCCGTTCAGCCGCCGCCGCGTGAGCTCGGTCTCGAAATCGGTCCTGGTGTCGTCGCTGGCGAGGCGCACCCAGTCCAGTCCGTAGTCGACCGTAACACTGACATCGCCTGCCGGCAGGCTGATCGGATAGCCGGTCAGGGTCAGCGCGTTATCCAGCCGCCAGGTCCGATTCTTGGCGATATCGAAGCCGCTGCCGTCGAAAGCGTCGATCTCGGTGCGCGTGTCCGTGAAGACCGAGTTGTTCGTGAAGACCGCATTCCAGTCCCCCAGCGGTCGGGAAACGGTTGCGCCCACCGACACGGTATCGATATCGCTCCGCCGCTCGAGCGGCACGAGGCCGTCATTCGACAACCCCGACAGGCTGCGGCTTTCCGAGTGGTTGACCGTACCGTTCAGGCTGAGCGACAAGCCGGTTTCTTGGAAAGCGCGAGCGTAGTTGATCGTGCCCTCGGCGCTCATCGTGTCCGGACGCAGGCTGCGGAACGCAGCTTCGCCTGGTTCGCCGTTTGCGACGGTCAGGCCCCGCTCGGCCTCGGTAAGCAGGCTGGAATCCTCGATGTCGAGGTTGATGTTGAAACGTCCCTTCTCGCCGATACGCAGGAAAGTCAGCTCCTGTTCGTTGCGCGTGAAGCCTCCGCTCTCCGGGCCTTCATACTCGACTTCGGCCGTTACGCTGCGGAAATCGGGCTTGAGGAGGATATTGACGACGCGCTGGTCGGGAGAGAAGCCGAACCGCTGGGCGGTTTCTTCGGGGAAGACCTCGACCTTGCGGATCGCCTCGGGCGGATAGCTGCGGAATTCGCGCCAGCTGGATACGCGTATGCCGTTAATGAGGAATACCGGGCGGCCACCACCACGCCCGCCGCGAGCGCCGCTGCCCGTCGCAGGTTCGATGGCAGCGATCACGTCTGCGATCGAACTCGCGCCGAACGAGGCGATGTCCGCCTCATCGAATTCGGCGATCGGTTTCTCCTCGACGAAAAGCTGCCCCCGGATGCGGGTTCCTTCGACGACGATGGTATCGTTCGCGGCCGGAGGCACGCTTGCTTCGATCTCGTCGGGATCGGGCAGCGATTGCGGTTCCTGCTCCTCTGCCAAGGCGATCAGCGGCATACCGGCCAGTACCAGCGCAAGCATGCTTGCGGATTGGCGAGAACGTAAATTTATCAAAGACTAATCCTGCCTTGTCATTCCGCCCACAGCCCCTGTCGGGCATAGGCCGCTCTTAATTTCGATCAAACAGCCACTATGTATCGGTTTGTCGCGTGACTACGCCTCGCAGCCTCAATGCCTAAAGCTTCCCTTTTATCCCGCCTGCCGCTATGGGCGCGCGATACGAACCGATGAACAGCATTTTTGACTAAGGATACGAATGGCCAAGGAAGAACTTCTCGAAATGCGCGGGCGCGTTGTGGAGCTGCTGCCCAATGCTATGTTCCGCGTCGAGCTCGAGAACGGCCATGAGGTGCTCGGCCACACGGCAGGCAAGATGCGCAAGAACCGCATTCGCGTCCTGGTGGGCGACGAGGTGCTGTGCGAACTGACGCCTTACGATCTGACCAAGGCGCGCATCACCTACCGCTTCATGCCCGGACGCGGCGGCCCCGGCCCCCAATAAGCCGTCGTGGGCAAGCCCACTCTCATATTAGCATCCGCCAGCCCGCGCCGCCGCGAACTGATCGCGCGGCTCGGCCTGACGCCGGATGCCATCGCACCTGCCGATATCGACGAAACGCCCGCCAAGGGCGAACTGCCGCGCGACTATGCCAAGCGCATGGCCCGCGAGAAGGCCGAAGCTGCCGCTTCGGACGAGGGGTACGTTCTGGCTGGAGACACTGTGGTTGCAGCCGGTCGGCGGATCCTGCCCAAGGCGGAAGACGAGGCGACGGCGCGGGAATGCCTGGCGCTATTGTCGGGCCGTCGCCACCGCGTCCTGTCAGCCATAGCCCTGCGCGCGCCCGACGGCACGATGCGCGAACGGCTCAGCGAGACGATCGTGATGTTCAAGCGCCTCTCTCCAGAAGAGATCGACGCCTATATCGCCAGTGGCGAATGGGACGGCAAGGCCGGGGGCTATGCTATCCAGGGTTTTGCGGAAGGGCTGATCTCGCGCATCCAGGGCAGCCATTCGGGTGTCGTCGGCCTGCCGCTTTACGAGACAAGAGCGCTGCTGAAGGCGGCGGGCTTCGCAATTGCCTGATTGGCTGGTCGAGGAAGGGATCGGCGAGACACGCGCGATCCTGCTCGACGGCGACACGGTGATTGCTGCGAAATGCCGCTGGCATGGCGAACTTCATGCAGGCCAGCACGTTTCGGCCAAACTCACTACGAAACGCGGAACGCGCGGAACCGGACTTCTGGAGGATGGGCTCGAGCTCCTGCTCGACAAGCTGCCGCGCGATGCGAGCGAGGGAACGACGATTGCGTGCGCAATCACCCGCGCCGCCATCACCGAACGAGGACGATACAAGCTGCCTTCGGCGCGCCCGATCGAAGCGGTACAGAACGCCGGACCCGACACCTTCGCCAGCGCCAGGATCGTTCACCGCTTTCCCGCGGGGGCCTGGGAGGGCGTCTGGGAAGAGGCGTCCAGCGGTCATGTCGCATTCGACGGAGGCTCGCTGCTTCTTGCCGTTACTCCGGCAATGACCCTCATCGACATCGACGGCGACTTGCCTCCGCGCGAGCTTGCCTCAAGGGCGGTCCCCTCGATCGCCCATGCATTGCGCCAATTCGATCTGGCAGGCTCGATCGGGATCGACTTCCCAACCTTGGAAACCAAAGCGGACCGCAGGGCCATCGACGCCGCCCTCGACGATGCGCTGGACGACTGGCCTCACGAAAGGACCGCCATGAACGGGTTCGGCTTCGTGCAGCTGGTCGCCCGGCTCGAGGGGCCCTCTCTCCTCCACCGGTTCGCGACTTCTCGCACGGGTATGGCTGCCCGCATGGCGCTACGCCGGGCAGAGCGAGTGGAAGGGGCCGGCACCACCCTTCTGACCGTTCACCCGGCCCTCAAGTCGAAAATCAAGCAGGAATGGATCACCGAGCTGGAGCGCCGGACAGGTCGTCCGATGAGGATAGAGACCGATCCGGGACTTGCCATCGAAACGGCCGCTGCCCAAATCGTGCCTCATGACTAGCAAGAATCGCCCCTGCCCGATCTGCAAGAAGCCGCGCAGCCAAGAGCACGCGCCTTTCTGTTCCTCGCGCTGCCGCGACCGCGACCTGGCGAAATGGTTCGGCGATGGTTATTCGGTGCCCGGACGCCCTGCCTTGCCCGAAGAAATCGCTGGAGAAGTGGTCGGCGGCAAGGAAGAGTAAAATTCCCCCCTTGCAAAGGCGCGCCAGCTTCGCCATAGGCGCGCTCTCATTGCTCGCGGGGCTCATTTAAGCCTCCTTTGCCGAAGCAGTGTGCCCGGGTAGCTCAGTGGTAGAGCAGACGACTGAAAATCGTCGTGTCGGTGGTTCGACTCCGCCCCTGGGCACCACCTTCCTATTCAGACAGGAAATGCTCCACGGCGTGGGCGACGTCGCCCAAGCTTGCGAGATCGCGCGGCCTGCGCAGGATGCAAACCGGCGTGCCGGCAACCACCTGAGCCGCGACATGGGCCTGCCTGACCCAGCCATCCATCGCTTCGAGCATTTCGGGTCGATAGACCGTCGCAGCGAGGACCGCCGTCACCGCGCGATGCCCCTCCAGCCTCTCGATTTCGACTTTCTCACCGTCGGCCAGCACGAAGATCGCCCCTAGCGGCAATATTCCCTCCCCGGCATTATTCTTAGGCGCGCGGAGATGAAACTTGTCGTCGCGGAAATGGTCGCGCTGGATTACGCGATCTTCCCAGCCCAGCGCCTCGATCGCGTTGCGCCAAAGCTTGATCCGTGTGCTCGCGGGATAAACGCACGAAACTTCAGGGGATGCATCGATGCGACTGAGGTCGTCAGATACGAGCGACCACCCCTTCACCAGCATTGCAGCCGCCATCGTGCTTTTGCCCATGCCCGCATCGCCGCAGAACAGTATCGCTTGGCCATGGTGTTCGACCACGCTGCCATGCCACATGGCGAGGCCGCGCTGGTATCCCAAGGCGCCCCACGCGCTGCCTAGTGTAAAGAGGCGCAGATCACGATCCTGCGCACCTGCGTGCGGATAGACGCGGATTGTCTGCCCGCCCTGAATTTCCCAGACCCCGACATCATCGATCGCGAATCGGATCAGGTCGCCTTCGACGATCGTACCGTCCGCTTCGCTGCAAGCTGGCGCCTCTGCGTCGGAAACGACGATCGCGACGTCGCCTCCCTCACCGCAGGCGAAATCCTGCCATTCAGGCAACGCCAGGTCGGACGCGATCGAGAGGCCCGAGTGAAAGTAGTGTAAAGGCGCAGACATGTGCTTTCCTGCTGCCCTTCACGCAGCCAGGCTGCAAGCATTGTTGCAAGGGTCGCGGGGCGCGATTGCGTCCCCCTTTCATTCGCTGTAAAGGCGCAGGCTCGACGCCCCGGGGCGATCGGACACAGGCCGATCGTACTGCCGGGGCGGCAGTTTTTTGAGCGCGAAGGAAAATCCGCCCATGTCACGTCGCCGCCAGATCTACGAAGGCAAGGCCAAGATCCTCTATGAGGGCCCCGAACCGGGCACGATCATCCAGTATTTCAAGGATGACGCGACCGCCTTCAACGCCCAGAAAAAGGGTACGATCAACGGCAAGGGCGTGATAAACAACCGCATCAGCGAGTATGTGTTCACACGCCTTTCGCACATCGGTATTCCGACGCACTTCATTCGCCGCCTGAATATGCGGGAACAGCTGGTGCGCCAGGTCGAGATCATTCCTCTCGAAGTCGTGGTGCGCAACGTGGCCGCCGGTACGCTGTCCAAGCGCCTCGGCATCGAGGAAGGCGAAGTCCTGCCGCACACGCTGATCGAATATTGCTACAAGGACGACAGCCTTGGCGATCCCAAGGTTTCCGAAGAAGAAATCGCCTGCTTCAACTGGTGCAACCACGAAGAAATGCAGGATATGTCCAGCATGGCGATCCGCATCAACGACTTCCTTTCGGGCATGTTCAGCGCGATCGACATCCGGCTCGTCGACTTCAAGCTGGAATTCGGACGTATCTGGGACGGCGATTATGCCCGTGTGATCCTGGCCGACGAAATCAGCCCCGACGGGTGCCGCCTGTGGGATATCAACACCGGCGAAAAGCTCGACAAGGACCGGTTCCGCCGCGACCTTGGCGGCGAAAGCGAAGCCTATCAGGAAGTCGCGCGCCGTCTCGGCTTGCTGCAGAATGAAGACAATGGCCCCGGCGAAGTGCTCGACATGAACGCCCATCGCGGCCGTCTGCGCACGCCGGCAAAACCGACCAAGAAATAATCGCTCAGACCACGTAGCTCAGCGTCAGGCCGCTTGGCCCGATTGCAAATCCGCAGTCGGGCATATGGTCGCCGTCGACCTGTACCGGCGTCACGCAGCGGTCGAATTCGACCCTGCGGCACGAACGGATTTCGGCAATGCCCATTCTGGCGACCGGCAAGCGCAGCATCACTGCCAGGCTGAGAGCGATCGTACCCATCCGCGTGGAGCGCTTGAGCGTGATCAGTTCGACCGAATCAGCGGCCAGTGCGGCCTCCGGGCTAACCTTGAACGGACCGGCATAGAGCGCTGCGTGGCTGACGATGGCGGCTTCCGCTTCGTATTCGAACGGATCGCCACTCGCCAGTTCGCCGCGGATCGTCATCGTGTCGCGCGGCCAGTCGCGCATTTGCTGTGCCAATGCTACGACGTAGGCATAGCGGCCGATGCGTTTCTTCAGCCTGCCGTCGACACGTGCCACTGCATGGCTGTCGGGACCGATCGAAAGACATGAGACAATCGGCATGTCGCCCAGCCGATAGAGGGGCGATTGAACCCACGTTTCCGGGCCGCGCTCCCACGCAGCACGCAGATCGGCGGCAAATTGCGACGGTTTGCGCGCATAGCCCAATTCTCGGGCAACGAGATTGATCGTGCCCGAGGGGGCTACGCACAAGGGCACCTTCCCCGCAGCCGGACCCAATGCCTGGACGGTATCGCGCAGCGTTCCGTCGCCACCGTGGACGCATACCAGATCGGCAGAACCGGATAGCTGTGCGCCTTCTGCGGTCGTTGGCATCGGCGTCACGACGAACCCCTGACCCTCCAGCGCGATAACGAGAGCGTCGAGATGCGACTGGCTGAAGCTGCCCGAAACCGGGTTGTAGACGAGGTCGAGCGAGGCCATCGGATCGCTTTTAGTGACCTGCGCGATCCTGCGCCACGAAAAAGGGCCGGAAGGTCATCCCTCCCGGCCCCTCTTGGATCACATTAACGTATCGCTCAGTAGTCGAAACGGACCGACAGGCCGATCACGCGCGGATCGTTTACGAACGCGGTGTTGTTGTTGAAGTCGATACCGCCCTTCACATTGTCCGCATCGGTGATGTTGCGGGCGAAGAGAGCCACTTCGAACGTGCCGTCCTGCTTGGCGTAACCGACGCGCAGACCGCCTTCGATCTGGTTGTCGACGACATATTCCGCGCTGTCATAGAGGAAGAAGCTGGTTTCTCCCTGATACGTCCAGTCGGTGTAGGCGAAGAGTTCACCCACGGTGCCCAGCGGGATTGCGTAACGCGCGGTCAGGTCGGCAATCCATTCCGGAGCGTTGGGGAACGGGTTGCCGTCCACCAGCGCACGGTCGGTGCCCGACAGGTTCACGATCGGATCGAGCACGGTGCATTGCGCACAGATGCCGACTGCCAGGTTCTCGTCACGGATTTCGGTGTTGTTGTAACTGGCACCGGCAGTGACGAGGAAGTTCGGCGTGATCTGGAACGCGCTGTCCAGTTCGAAGCCCCAGCCGCGACCGTCTGCCGCATTGACCAGCTGCACCAGGTTTCCGGCACCGCCGACCGCGGAGAACTGCGGGTCTTCGATGTTGTAGAAGTAGGCTGCACCGTTCAGACGGACCCGGCGATCGGCCAGTTCCGACTTGAAGCCGACTTCGTAGCTCATGATCTTCTCGCTCGTCGCGATCGACGGCGGGGCGAAGAAAGCTACGTCGCGGCCCTGGATCGTCGGTGCGCGGAAACCGCTAGCGACGCGGGCATAGACGCTCGCATCGGCAGTGACGTCCACGAACGCCGCCAGGTCCCAGCTCAGACGCTCGTCGGAAACTTCGCGGGACTGCGGGTCGGCTGCATCACGCACGAAGAATGCCTTGTCGTCTTCGGTGTAACGCAGGCCGCCGGTCAGCTTGATCGTGTCGGTGACCTGTGTGGAGAGCTGGCCGAACAACGCCCAGCTTTCGTTGGTGTGGTTCACAGTCACGGAAGGCGGGAAGTCGAAACCGACCGTCGTCACGTCGAAGTCGCTGTCGAAGTAGAAGCCGCCGACCTGCCAGTCGAAAGCACCGCCGCCATTGCTGGCGAGACGGACTTCCTGCGTGAACTGGTCGAGCTCGATCGAATCCTGCGTATCGGACGGGAACGGGATGAAGCCCGGACCCATAATGGGCAGGAAGCTTGCGCCAAAACCACCGTCGATGTCGCCGCGGCTGGAGCCTTCGCTGTCGGCCCAGCTGGTGATCGAGGTGAAGGTGGCGAAGTCTGCTTCGTAATCGACCGTACCGGTGATGATCTCGGCCTTGTACTGCGCCTGGTTACCGGCACCGGCATCGTAGAACACGGTGTCGCGGTCGTAGTTCTCGTTGAGATCGTTGTTGCCCGGGCCAAGGATGTTGGCGCGGAACAGCGTCGATGTGCCATCGAGGTCGCGGATCGAGTAGCTGCCCAGGATCGACAGGCGATCGGTAGGCGTCAGCAGGATCTGCGCGCGGCCGGCGATGTCGGTGTAGGCGCCGTATGCGTCCTCCTCACCGGTGAAGCCGTTGTCGACCCAGTTGTCGCGCTGCTGCCACATGCCCGACAAGCGGACCGAGGCAAGGCCGGGGGCGACCGGGATAGTCATGCCGCCATCGATGGCAACCGAACCGAAGCTGCCATAGCTGGCCGAGCCGGTCACGGCGAATTCGTCGCCCGGCTTCACGGTGTCGATCTTGACGATGCCTGCCGGCGTGTTGCGGCCGAACAGCGTGCCCTGCGGTCCGCGAAGCACTTCGACGCGCTCGACGTCGAAGATGGGGAAGCTCTTCAGCGTTACGTTTTCGTGGACGACATCATCCATGACCACCGAGACCGGCTGCGATGCCGCAAGGTCGAAATCGGTGTTGCCGAGACCGCGAATATAGAAACGGGGCGCTGCACGGCCGTTTGAGCTTTCAACGAACAGGCCCGGCACGTGGGCCGAGAGGGCCGTAATGTCGGCACCGGCGTCGAAGATGCTGCGGGTCGCGTCGGCCGACAGGGTAGCGGCGGAAACCGGAACCTGCTGCAGGTTTTCTTCGCGGCGGTTGGCGGTTACGACAATCGTGTCGAGCTGGCCGTTATTGGCCTCTTCGGCACCGGTTGCTTCGGTGTCGGAGCTATCGACGTCTTGCGCCAGAGCCGGCTGCGCGAACGCGAGTGCCAGCGTGCTGGCGGAGAGAAGGCGGAGAGTAAGGGAGCGGTCAATCATGGGATGATCCTTTTGGCCCAGCGCTTGCCTGCGCGGGTTGGTGGGATGGAGAAGGGGAATTGACCGGGCGCCATTAGCCCAACCACACCATAATTGGAGTCGCAAACCGGCAGAAGCCTGCGGGATTTGGCGCTATGTTGCATTGCAGTGACAGATGCGGCGGCTGCGAAACGTCACGCGCCGCGGCGTGCACTATAAATACAACACAGCATCTCGTCGGACAATTACTATTGTAGTCCAGCAGTTCGTAGATAGCATTCGGTCGTTTGTCGCGTTTCTAGGAAAATCAGTAGAATTGAGACGAACCGGGACTTCTTCTTTGAAATCGACGAGTTACAGTTGGCGTCGGGACTGCCGCTTGGTGCGGCGTAAGAACAGGGACGCACTATGAAAAATTCTTCCATCCGCAGGATTCTCGTCGCCACACCGCTGATCGCGCTGACGCTGGCTGGATGCACCACGTACTCCGACACCACGGCTCCTGTCGCTTCGACCACGGCAGCCACTTCCGGCGTGGAATTGGGCCTTCCCGCGCGGACCGGTCTGACGGGCTGGAACTTCCCGGTGTACGATGTGCCGGCCGATCCGGCCGTGCGTTACGGCATTCTCGACAATGGAATGAAATACGCAATCCTGCGCAATGAAACGCCGCAAGACGAAGTCGTGCTGCGCATGAATTTCGACATCGGCTGGATCGACGAGAAGGAGGGCGAATTCAACGCTGCGCACTTCATCGAGCACATGGCATTCAACGGTTCGACCAACATTCCCGAAGGGGAGATGATCAAGCTGCTCGAACGAGAGGGTCTCAAGTTCGGGGCAGACACGAACGCCAGCACCTTTTTCGAAGACACCACCTACAAGCTGAGCCTGCCGCGTAATGACGCCGAGCTGATCGGCACCGGGCTGATGCTGATGCGCGAAGTCGGCTCCGAACTGACGTTCGACCCCGAGGCGGTTGATCGCGAGCGCGGTATCCTCCAGTCCGAAATCCAGACGCGAAACACCTACAACAGACGTCTCGGTAGAGCGTACCAGAGCTTCATCGCTCCGGGCACGCCCTTCGCCGAGAACATCAGCCATCCCACCGAGACTGCTGTAACTGCATCGATCACCGCAGACGAACTCCGCGGTATCTACGAGCGCTTCTACCGGCCCGACAACGCAACCCTGATCGTGGTCGGAGATGTCGAGCCTGACGAAATCGAAGGCATGGTTCGCGAACGCTTCGGCGATTGGGAAAAGCCCGCCAGCGCGATAATCGAGAGCGAGCGCGGCGAGATCGATTTCGATCGACCGGCGCAGGCTGGTTACTTCGTCGATCCGGCAGTGAACTACATCGTCCAGATCGACCGCCTCGCTCCATACGAGCGTAAGCTGAGCACGGTCGAGCAGGGACGCAAATCGCTGCAGCTTCAACTGGCCTCCATGGTCGTAAATCGCCGCCTGCAGAACCTGGCGCGCGATCCGGAAGGGTCGATCCTGGGCGGACGTCTCGCAACTTCGGATTTCTTCGACCGGGCAGTGCAGTCGAACATCCAGCTCGTGGCCAAGGACGGGCAATGGCGCGAAGCACTGGCGACTGCGGAACAGGAGGTGCGCCGCGCCACCCTGCATGGTTTCACCCAGAGTGAAATCGATGAAGCCCTGACGAACCTGGAAACCGCGCTGCGCAATGGTGCGGAACGGCAGGCTACGCGCCCTAGCCAGGCACTCGCAGACGGAATTCTCGCCACCGTGCGCGACGAACAGATTTTCGCGACGCCAGCCACCCGCCTCGCCGTGTTCGAAAGCGTCCGCGGCGAACTGACCCCGGAGAAGATCCACGAAACCTTCCGCGGCACCTTCGTAGGTTCGGCGCCGCTGGTCCACATAGCGACCAAGCAGGAAATAGAAGGTGGGGAAGACACGATCCTGGCTGCCTATAACGCTTCTACCAAAGTCGCCGTGGCAGCGCCGGAGGAGAAAGTGACCGCTGCCTTCGCTTACGAAGATTTCGGCGCGGAAGGGACTGTCGTGTCGGACCGAAAAGTCGATGATCTCGACTACCGTGAAGTGCGGTTTGGCAACAATGTCATGCTCAACCTCAAGAAGACCGATTTCAAGGACAAGGAGATACTCTTCCATGTCCGGATCGGAGCGGGCGAACTGGCGATCGGCGACGCCGAACCTGCGGCGTCGACGATGCTCAATGCTGTCTCGGCAACGGCCGGGCTCGAAGCGCACGACCTCGACGAGTTGCAGCGCATTTTCGCCGGGCGCAATGTGAGGTACGGCATTTTCGCCGCCAATGATCACTTCCACATCCCCGGCTCGACCAAGGCGGATGACTTCCTTTCCCAGATGCAGATTGCTGCCGCATTCCTGACTTCGCCCGGATACCGCCAGGAAGCCGAAGCGCAGTGGCAGGCGCTGATCCCGCCGTATATCGCGCGCCTCGATGCCAATCCCCAGGCCGTGGCAGGATCGCAGGTTCCCCGTATCGTGGCGAATGGCGATGCGCGCTTCGGGGCGCAGAGCGAGGACGTGCTGCTCGACACGACCTTGGCCGATCTTCGCAATGCCGTTTCGCCGAACCTCGGCAATTCGCCTATCGAGATCGTGGTGGTCGGAGATATCGACGAACAGGCAATCATCGATGCCGTGGCCAAGACTTTCGGCGCCCTGCCGGAGCGACCGCTCGAAAGTCAGAGCTTCGCCGAAGCACGCCAGGTCAGCTTTGCAGCAGACAGGAGCAAGCGCACTCTCTACCATTCCGGCGCTGCCGATCAGGGTATGGTGCAGGTCTACTGGCCGACCACTGACGATGATGACTTCCGCGAGGAGGTGGTCGGAGGCCTAGCTGCAGAAACGCTGCGTCTTCGCCTGCTGGAAACGTTGCGGGAGGAACTCGGCGCAACCTATACTCCGATGGCCGGGTTGGAGATGTCCGACACCTTCGACAACTTCGGCTATCTGATCGCGGCAGCCATTGTCGCTCCCGAGAACCAGGACCTTGTCTTCGAAACCATCGCGCAGATCGCGGCGGACCTGGGTTCGAATGGCATCGACGACGATCTGCTGTCCCGGGCACGCAACCCGCTGCTGGAAAAGCTTGCCAAGGACCGGCGTGAAAACGGGTACTGGCTGGGATCGCTGGAAGCGGCCCAACTCCAAAGCGATCGCCTTGATCGGGTGCGCAATTACGAATCGATCCTGCGGTCGGTCACCACCGCCGACGTGAAAGCGTTCGCCGAGAAGTATCTCGTTGCCAGCGAAGCGCTGGAGATCGCCATCGTACCCAAGCCCGGACAATAAGAGGGGAGATGGCCCTTCCCTCGTCCCGATAATCTGCCCGAAACCCCGGTCGGCGACTTGCTTCGCTGGCCGGGGCACGGCATAGGCGCGCGCAAGAAATCCAATCCTTGCGATCAAAGGCATTGCTCATGAAAGTCCGCGTCCTTGTCAGCCTCAAGCCCGGCGTCCTCGACCCGCAAGGCCGTGCGGTGCACCACGCGCTCGAAGGCCTTGGCTTCTCCGGCGTAGAAAGCGCCCGGATCGGCCGCACGATCGACCTCGACGTGGCCGACGACACGAGCGACGAGGCCCTCACCGAAATGTGCGAGAAGCTCCTCGCCAATACGGTGATCGAGAACTACCGCATCGAGAAGCTCGACTGATGGCTTTTCGCGCAGCTGTCGTTACCTTTCCCGGGTCCAATTGCGACCGCGACATGGCGGTTGCGATCGAACAGGTTTCCGGCTCGGCACCGGTCCGCGTCTGGCATGGTGATGCGCAGCTTCCAGAGGGGCTGGACTTCATCGCCCTGCCGGGCGGCTTTTCCTACGGCGACTACCTGCGTTCAGGCGCGATGGCGGCGAACAGCCCTATCATGCGCGAGATCGTGCGCGCAGCAGAGCGCGGCGTCCCGGTTCTGGGCGTTTGCAACGGCTTCCAGGTCCTTACCGAAGCGCGCCTCCTGCCCGGAGCGTTGATGCGCAATGCGGGCCAGACCTTCATCTGCCGCAATGTCGGCCTGAGGGTGGAAAACACGCAGTCGATTTTCACATCCGGCTATGACGCAGGACAGGAAATCAGCATCCCGGTCGCGCATCACGACGGAAATTTCTTCGCCGACAACGAAACCCTCGACCGGATCGAAGGCGATGGCCGTGTTGCGTTTCGCTACATGGAAAATTGCAACGGGTCGCAGCGTGATATCGCGGGCGTGCTCAATGCGGCGGGCAACGTCCTCGGCATGATGCCCCACCCCGAGCGCGCAGTCGATGCGGCCCATGGCGGGACAGACGGTCTGGCATTGTTCGAGGCGGCTATCCGGTCTCTCGCGGACGCCTGATCACGCCGATCGCGCTTCGTCTCTGGCGAAGATCTTCCGAACTTCCGAAACCGGCATCGGGCGTCCGAAGTGATAGCCCTGTATCTTCGTGCATCCCAAACGGCGGATCAGTTCCGCCTCTTCCTCGGTCTCCACACCCTCTGCCGTGGTGGTCATGTCCAAACTATCGGCCATGGCGACAACGGCACGAATGATCGCAAGGCTTTCGGGGCTGTTCTGCGCCGCGCCCTGGACGAACATCCGGTCGACCTTGATGGTCGTGAACTGCATCTTGCGAATGTAGCCGAGCGAAGAGTAGCCGGTACCGAAGTCATCCAGCGCAACCGAGCAACCGAGCGCCAGGCACTGTTCCAGCGCCTTTCGCACGACGCCTGCGTCACGCAGGAATATGCTCTCCGTCACCTCGAGCTCGAGCCGTTCGGCAGGCAAGCCGCTGTGCGACAAGGCCCTGACCACCGTTCCGACGAAATCGGGCTCCAGCAATTGCTCGGGCGAGACGTTGACGTTTACCTTCACGTGCGCCGGCCAATGGCTGGCGGCTTCGCGGCAGGCCTCGTTGAGTACCCAAGTGCCGATTGGCACGATCAGTCGCGTGTCTTCTGCCAGGGGGATGAATTTCACCGGGCTGACGAACCCGTGCACCTTGCTGTTCCAGCGTAACAAGGCCTCGAAGCTGACCACATCCTCGCTCGTGGCATCGACCACGGGCTGGTAGTGGACTTCCATCTCGTCGTTCTCGAGCGCGCTGCGAAGCGAGAACTCCAGCTGACGCTTCTCTTCGGCGATAGCGTGGAGTTCGGGCTGGTATTCGCAATGGATGCCGCCGCCTTCGTCCTTCGCGCGGTAGAGCGCGAGGTCCGCATTGCGCAGCAGTTCTTCCACGCTCTTGCCATCACGAGGTCCCAAGGCCGAACCGACGCTCGCGCCAACGTAAAGGACATGGTTTTCGACATGGTACGGCGCGGAGAGCGCCGCGATGACCGTCTTGGCGAGAGTGTCGATGCGCCGCCTGTCCGACGCATCGCGAACGACGATCGCAAATTCGTCCCCGCCCAGCCTGCCGCACGTCTCTCCTTCATCCATCAGCGGCGCGAGCCTGCCGGCCACTTCGGCCAGCATCTTGTCGCCGATGAGATGACCAAGCGAATCGTTCACTGCCTTGAAGCGGTCCAGATCGATCATCAGGAAAGCGCAGCGCGAACGCCACTTGTCCGCATATGCCAGGGCGTCGCGCAGCGTTTCGTTGAGCATCAGCCGGTTCGGAAGCTGGGTCAGCGTGTCGTAGCGCGCAAGATACGCGATCTTCTCGCTGCTCTCATGCTTGACCGTAACATCGGAACCGACGCCGCGGAAACCGCGCCAGACGCCCTTCTCATCCAGGACCGGCGTACCGGAGATTTCCCAATACCGCCGTTCGCCATTGATGACGACGCTGACAGTGAGGTTGGAGAAGCTTTCGCGTTGTTTCAGTTTCTCGGAGAATTCGCGCAGGCTGGCTGGAAAATTCCCCGCTTCCCAATTGTCGCCCGAAATCAGTTTCAGGAAGTATTGGCCTTCGACTGCCGCAGGAGTGCTCCCGAGTGCGAATGCCAGCCTCGGGCTGACATTTCGCAATTTGCGGGCGGTATCGATATGCCAAAGCCAGTCGGCTTCGCCCTCTTCGAATTCGCGCAGCAGCATCGACACGACTTCGCTCTTTTCCTGCATCACCAGTTCGGACAGGCGTGCGCCGACCCGCATGCGCGCCATCTCGAAGGTGCCCAAAGTGCCGATCATCATGGTCATTCCGATCATAGCGGCAAGCAGGCCATCACCGTTCATCAGTGAGACCAGAAGCGGACCGACCGATGCGGCAAGGAGGAATGTTATCGTGCTGAGCGGAACACTGTACCGGCTCGTCACTGTCGAGACGACGAGGAAGCACAGGATTATCCAGATCGTAATGAGGTCGCTCGCGGCGCCCAATGCGCACAGGGCCACGATCCCCAGTGACCAGACAGCACCCTTGTTTGCCGAAGACATGGCGTGTGCCCGCACGTTTTCGGGATCGAAGCGACCTGCTTCCGCGATCCTGAGTTTGCGATCGAGGATGAAGGCATGGGCGATGCTGAGTGAAAGCGCGCAGCCCCAGGTCACCAGTATGACGGCAGGCACCTTGGAATAGGTGGCGTAGGCAACCAGGGCGAAGGCGATCATGTGGAACAACGCACGGACAAACGCACGACGCGCCACCAGCGAATATTGATGACCGTGAATGCGGGACCAGTCCGAACCCTGGACGTTCGACATGCCAAGGACCTGACGTGCAGTCAGCTCCTCTGCATTAATCGGTTGGTTTTCTATCGTCTGGCTCACACTCGCACGATTAACCTCGAAAGGTTAGCCGCACGTAAACCTAAGACGGAAAAGAGAAACCTCGGTCCTGGGAGCTATTCGACAGTAACGGATTTCGCGAGATTGCGGGGCTGGTCGACATCAGTGCCTTTCACGCAGGCTACGTGATAGGCCAGCAACTGCACAGGAACCGCGTAAACCAGGGGCGCAATCAGGGGATGGACCTTCGGCATTTCGATGGTTGCCATGCAGCCTTCACCCGCTTGTTCCAGGCCTTCCGCATCGGAAATGAGCACGATCTGCCCTCCGCGTGCGCGTACCTCTTCCATATTCGACACTGTCTTTTCGAACAGGGGGCCGGACGGCGCGAGAACGATAACCGGAACCTCGTCGTCGATCAGCGCGATCGGGCCGTGCTTCATCTCGCCGCTGGCATAGCCCTCGGCGTGGATGTAGCTGATTTCCTTGAGTTTCAGCGCACCTTCGAGGGCCATGGGAAAATCAGGGCCTCGACCGAGATACAGCACATCGCGCGCCGGTGCGATCAGGTGGGCCATCGATGCGATGTCATCGTCGTGATCGAGGGCAGCGTTGAGGCATGCAGGCGCTTCCAGGAGGTGTTCTACGACCCGCTGCTCTTCTTCCCGGTTCATCAGGCCTTTGGTGACGGCCATGTGCGCTGCAAGCGCAGCCAGGACTGCCAACTGGCAGGTAAAAGCCTTGGTCGAAGCAACGCCGATTTCGGGACCGGCATGGGTGGGCAGCAGGAGATCCGCCTCCCGGGCCATGGAACTGGTCGGGACATTGACGACAGCGGCAATGGTCTGCCCCTGCTCCTTGCAGTGACGCAAGGCAGCAAGCGTGTCCGCGGTCTCACCGCTTTGCGAGATGAACAGGGAAAGCCCGTTCTCCTCCAGCACTGGCTCCCGGTAACGGAATTCGCTGGCGACATCGATATCGACAGGGACGCGGGCGAACTGTTCGAACCAGTATTTCGCGACCATTCCGGCATAATAGGAAGTTCCGCAGGCGACGATGGTTACCCGGCGGATCGACGAGATGTCGAAATCGAATTGCGGCAAGGCGACGGAATTGTCCGACTGGCGCAGATAGGAACTGAGCGTCTGCGCAACCACCGTCGGCTGCTCGAAGATCTCCTTCTGCATGAAGTGGCGGTAATTGCCCTTCTCCACCGCAGCCGCAGAAGCCCCGGAGGTCCTGATCTCGCGTTCGACTACCTTGCCTTCGTCATCATGGATCTCGGCCCCGTCACGAGTGACGACAACCCAGTCTCCTTCTTCGAGATAGGTAATCTGCTGCGTGAGAGGCGCCAGCGCCAGGGCGTCGGATCCGATGTAGGTTTCTCCGTCCCCGTACCCAACGACGAGCGGCGAACCGCGACGCGCTCCGATGAGCATGTCGGGATGGTCGCGAAACGCGATGGCAAGCGCGAAAGCACCCCGCAGGCGCGGCAGGACGTTGGCAACCGCCTCGCTTGGCGTTTCACCATTTTCTACCCGACGCGAGACAAGGTGAGCCACCACCTCGCTGTCGGTTTCGCTCTCCAGCGTCCGGCCATCCGCGATCAGTTCGGCCTTCAGTTCCTTGAAGTTCTCTATGATGCCGTTGTGAACGAGCGCGACGCGCTCGGTCGCGTGCGGGTGAGCGTTCTTTGCCGTCGGAGCGCCGTGCGTCGCCCATCGCGTATGCGCGATACCTACATCGCCCGCGGCGGGACTGTCCGCCAAAACACTGACGAGATTGGACAATTTTCCTTCCGCCCGGCGGCGGATCAGGCTAGAATCGTGGATGGTGCAGATACCCGCGCTGTCATAACCGCGGTATTCCATGCGTTTCAGGCCGTCGACCAACCGCTCAGCAACCGGTTCCTTGCCGACAATCCCGATAATTCCGCACATACAGACTGCTCCAAAACAATGACGCGGTCGTGACTTAGTTGATTTTGCCGAGCGATCAACGGCTCTCGGGTCGGGAGGCGCGCGGCGTGCTCCACCAGAGTATCAATCCTGCGCCGATGATTATCGTCGCTCCCAGCAATGTCATCAGATCCGGCACATCGCCGAACCACCACCAGCCCAGGCTCGTCGCCACCAGCATCTGCACATAGGTCGTGGGCGCGATTGTCGATGCCCCTGCGCGTTGGGTGCCCATGTAGGCAAGCCAATGAGCGCTGCTCGCAGTCACTGCAACCACCGCGCAGCGGGCAATGACCGACCAGTCCGGCATCGTAACCCTTAGCGCTTCCACGCCGGAAAAATGCCCTCCCAGGGCTGCGACCAGGAGGACCGGCATGGCGCCTACCTGCATGAAAACCTGCATCGACAGGGCACTCCCCTGCCCTGCACTGGCACGATTGGCGATGACCATGAGCGCGAAAAAGAAAGCGGACGCCAGCGGCAACAGCGCGACCAGCCCGAGGGCGGTCAGGTTCGGCCGCAGGACCAGCGCCACCCCGATCAGCGCAACGAGCGATGCCAGCCAGACGGCAGGGCGCACCTTTTCGCCGAGCAGTGGGCCCGAGAGGACCGCAACGATCACTGGCGACACGAATGCCAGCGCCATGGCTGTCGCAAGCGGCATCACGAAGATTGCCGAGAAGAACATCAACGACGCGGCGGCGAGGCACACCCCGCGAGCAAACTGGAGCTTCGGATTGGCCGGCCTGAATGCTTGTGGCCCCTCGGTCATGGCCAACAAAGCCGAAAGCCCCGTAGCCCCGATAGCGAAGCGCACACACGCAACCGCAAGCGGCGACCATTCCCCGGCCATCGTCTTGATCACCGCATCCCCTACGCTGAGCAACGCAAACCCGCACAGGGCGAGCAGGATGCCGCTACGTTCGGAATGTTGCATGGGAGGAAAGCCTTGGAAATTCGGGATGAATGGGCTCACTAGACTGGGGGGACCGTCATTGCCATCGCGACGGATCTTTACCAGCCATTTACCAAACTTCTTCAAGGCAAGCGGGAATATGTTTATAGGGTGCTTGGGGGGGCTTTTCGTGCGATGACCAAATTGATCATTCAGATCCCGTGTCTGAACGAGGCGGACACGATAGGCGACACAATCAGTAAGTTGCCCTCCAAAATCGACGGGATCGATGCGATCGAAATCCTGATCATTGATGACGGCAGCACCGATGACACCGTTGAGAAAGCACGTGCGGCAGGAATAAATCATATCGTTCGGCATCGCCGAAATCGTGGCTTGGCTGCAGCTTTCCAAAGCGGTGTGAGCAAGGCGCTCAGCGAGGGTGCCGATGTCATTGTAAACACCGATGCTGATGGCCAGTACGAAGGAGCGGACATCGACCTGCTCGTCAGACCGATTATTAATGGCACTGCCGATATTGCTGTGGGCGACCGGGGTGTTTCCGACAATGTGCACTTCGGCGTTTTCAAACGCCAGTTGCAGCGTCTCGGCAGTCTCTTAGTCAAAAGCTTATCCAAGGCCGAAATCAATGACGCTGTAAGTGGTTTCCGTGCCTTTAGCAGAGATGCTGCGAAGCGGCTAACCATTACGACAGAGTTTAGCTATACCACAGACATGCTGATTCAGGCGGGGCGTAAGCGGATGGCGATTGCCAGCGTCCCCGTCCGAACCCACGAGACCAAACGACCATCGCGCCTCTTTAAGTCGATTCCACGCTTCATCGTCAACCAGATGATCACGATTGGCCGAGCCTACACAACATACAATCCCTTGCGCGTTTTCGTGACCACAGGACTCTTTTTGAGTTTGGTCGGCATCCTTCCAATCACGCGCTTCCTCTGGTTCTACCTTCAAGGCGACGGAAATGGTCACCTTCAATCCCTCGTCATCGGAAGTGCCATCATGATAGTTGGTGCCTTGTTCTGCATGCTCGGGGTGTTAGCCGATCTCACGGCCGCAAATCGTAAGATGATCGAAACGACACTGCTCGAAGTGCGGGATTTGCGTGATCAGATCTCTCAAAAGGAAGAAAGTGAACTACTCGAGCTAAACAGCCGCGAAGGTGAAAATACGTTGTGAGTATGAAGCCTCTGCATCGACAGCGAATGTCGCCCACAGGCGACCTATCTAGGTCTCGACCGGATGCGGCTTTAGCGACCGGGACACTATTGCCTTGCATAGTACTATTGCTATTTATGCACGGTGATATCGCATTTAATCGCGCAATAAACTGGGACGAGTTTTATCATCATTCTTTGATATACGACCTTCTCTCAGGAGAATTATCCCAAACTTTCCAGACTTTTATGGCTCGCATTTATTCGTGGGTGCCAGGCTTAACGTCAGATATAAAGTCGCAATTCTTGATATTGCGGATCGGTGGGCTTGCAACTCTGCTGATTGCAGCAATTTCAATTTTTCTCTGCACACGCGCCTTCGCGTCGCGATCCACATCACTTGTTTGCAGCTTGTCTTACTTGGGCGCAGGGTATGTGCTGCAACATGGAGCCTCCTACAGAGCTGACACTCTTGCAGCGGGAGGGCTCCTACTAGGCGCATCGGTGCTGTTGCGAACCGATCTTCGATTTGCATGGTTGGCCATAGGAGCCACCATCACAGCGCTGGCTTCTATGCTAACAATAAAGGTGGTTTTGTTCGCACCGATTTTCGCAGGAGTGGCATTATATCGCTTGTCGAAATCCAATGGAAAGATCGGGACTCTTAAGAGCCTCGTTCTATTCGTTGGTTTGACCGTAGTGATTTGGATGGCTGGCATATATTTCCATTCCCAGTCCGTTAAAGAAGCTGATCCCACCGAAGTTGTGAGCTTGTCGTTGAGGGTGATGTTCGGCTTTGGCGATCTGCCATATTACTCAGTTATCCCTATCGCCGCTATTTTAAGCCTCCCCCTAGCCATAGCCATATTGATCACTCCCATCGTTTTGCTGATCAAGAACAAAGAAATGCGGCACGATAAATACGCGATCTGGGGATTTTGGTTACCGGTGCTTTCCCTTGCGTTTTATCACAACACAGCGCCGTATTTTTATGCCTACCTCCTAGCCCCCCTTGCGGTTGCCTGCGCACCTGTATTCGAGTGGTTCTGCAAGCGATATTCGCCCGCTTTCCTAGGAGTTCTTATCCTTCTCAACGCGGGGGCTGTCTGGTCTCTGGAGGAAAGACAAACTCTGAAGAACCAGATGGCGCTGCTCAAAGGAGTGCAGAGCATAGCGCCCAATCGCTACGGCTACTTTGATGCCAATGGTATGGCCGGTTGGCTGAAAAAGGAGAACCACTTCACCACCTTGGTGGGACAAGACCGATACTGGCACAATGAAGTACCAAGGTATGCAGACGTAATGGCCGCAAAGGCAGTACCGCTCGTGCTGGCCACCGATCCCGCTTTTGAAGGCGCATTGGATCACGAAGCCGAAACCACGGCCTTCTTTGCGGCGGATCGAGACGCACTTCGGGAAAGCTACATTCCATTTTGGGGACCAGTTCATCTCGCGGGAAAGGAACTGGAACCCGGCGAGCAGGCGACATGGAACGTCCGGGTGCCCGGGCCCTATACCGTAAGTGGCCATGTGCTTGTCGAGGGCATGGATATGGAAACGGGCGACGTGATTGAATTGCAGCGCGGCCAGATAGTACTAGCCGAGACACACGGTGCCCCGGCAGCGCTGACCTGGGGCGACAACATTGCTAAACCGACACATGCTCCGCCACCTCGCCCCTATTGGACCGGGTTCTGATAGCTATCAGAACTGCTTCTCGTCCGATGATGACAAACCAGCTTCTCGATCAAACACTGACCTGAAAAGATCATGCGAAATATTGCCCCTATTGAAGTCGTTATTGGAACCAAGGCCCAGTACATAAAAACGGCGCCGGTTCTTCGTGAATTGCGCCTCCAGAATATACCTTATCGGCTTATCGACACGGGACAGCACGCAGCGCTGTCGCCTGCCATTCGTGCCGCTCTTGATGTGGACGATCCTGAGGTGATTCTCGCAAATGACGGCAACGTTACCTCAATTGGCCACGCGGTGATCTGGTCATTGAAACTGCTTCTCGTCGCTCTTTTCCAAAAGCGAAGAGTTCAGCGCGAAATTTTCGACCCGCAATCGCAATGGTGCATTATTCACGGTGATACACCCACCACCTTCCTTTCTCTGCTGCTCGCAAAGCGTGCAGGCAAGAAGGTCGTGCACCTTGAAGCGGGACTTCGCTCTTTCCGAATTTTCCGCCCTTTCCCGGAAGAACTGGTCCGCATTTTTTGCATGCACTTTTCGGATCTCCTGTTTGTACCAAGCACTTTCGCCCTACAAAATGCGAGAAAGATGGGGCTTGAAGAGAAATCAGTTTTGCTGCCGCAGAACACCAACGTCGAAGCGCTGGAGTACGCCCTTACACAAGAGAGTGCGCAGCCGATCCCGGACGAACCATTTGCTTTAGTGACCACCCATCGAGTCGAGACGATTCTCAACAAGCAAAATCTACGATTTGTTATCGATGCGGCGCAGGAGGTGGCCACCACAAAGCATGTGGTCTTCGTCCTGCATGATCCTACAGAACGTAGACTCTTAAAATACGGTTGGATGGAAGAGCTTCTAACAAACAACAACATTACGTTGCAAAAGCTTACCGATCACCCGGGCTTTGTACGACTACTAGATAATTGCGATTTCGTGATGACCGACGGTGGGAGTATCCAGGAAGAAGCTTATTTCCTAGACAAGCCTTGCTTGGTCCTTCGCTCGGAAACCGAACGAGACGAAGGCTTGGCTACCAATGTGAGGTTAGCCAACTTCGATACGACTGCTTTTCAAGAATTCTTGAAAATTTGGCCAACTCTTCGACGAGGAGAAAAAGAACCCAACCTTAGGCCTTCAAGACTCATCGTCGATCACCTTATCCCGATCAGGACTGCCCACTGATGATGAGTGCTGGTTTCGTGTCGACAAATAGGTGACTCCAGCCGCCGCAACAATTGCATCGACAACGATGGTCATGGTTCGATGAATCAGAGATACCGTGATTGCAAAGGCGGCGTCGGCAAACAAAGAAAGCAGCGCTACCATCGCCAACTCGCGGAGTCCGATACCAGCAGGGGCTCCCGGCGCAGAGAAACCTATAATCCAAGCGGCGACAAATATACCGATCGCAGCCATCGGCGGAATTTCGCCCCCTAAACTACGTAAAACGACATAAAAAGACAAACCAACGATAATTTGAGAGACAAATACCAACCCAAATATTTGTAAAATATTCGCAATTGATATTTTCGCATGCGATAGCCATATGGCCAGTAACATTATCGGTAATACAGATAAAATAACTCCAAGGGCAGATACGTTCTCATAGTCATCCAACAATTGGGTGACACGCACATCGTATGAGAGCGTAAGAAAGGCGATCGCAATCCCGCTGACTAACGCGAATGCCAGTTCAATTAAACTTGCGAATCCTGTTTCGCGCAATGGAACTCCTAGAGCTTTAGACATCGCTCCTCGGCCGAGGTATTGCGCAACGTTACCCGGAACATACTTACCAATTTGGCTAACCAGTCCGATAATTACCATCGGCGCCGTTCTGACACCTCTTTGAAGTGCCCGCAGTATATGCGGAAAACACAGAGAAGACACAAAAAGAGATAGAGCGTACAATAAAGAGCCATATAAAATATACTCCCAATTTTTTACATCCACATTCTTTATGTCATCAGCTTTTTCCGTTATTATGATCGCAATAAATATTATCGATAATAATGAAAGCCCGCCAGAAATGACCCTTAGGGCCACGCCGCTTCGTATGTTACTTAAAGTTTTCAGACCAATTCTCTTGGGCATGAGGAAATTGCTCGTAGAAGGTTAACTTGCGCAGGAAATTGAAAATTATCGGCTCGCCTTGGCTGCGGTAAGTCGGGTGGGTCGTCAAGCATCTCGTGGTCCTCTCCCACCCCCCAACATTAGGAAAAAATCAAGGTTTCCGAATTATTCACCACAACCGCAAAGACGTGATTTGCCATCCTTTCGGCAAAACCAGCGCGTCATATGGATAGTGAGCCTCGGGGGTTTGGCATGAGTGCATTCGGACGCAAGAACGGTGCTGGCGGTATGGGATCCGGCGCTCGTCCGCAGTTTGGCGTGGCAAAGCCCATGCGCGGCGGCGCTGGCGGTTCCAAGTCCGCTGGCGACGATGCAGCCGAAGGCGGCGAACAGTTTCCTCCCCTTCCCGAAGAAGGCGCACCTGCCGCCGACGGCGCACCCACGGATCGCAACAGCGAGGCCATGGCCCGTCTGTCCGAGCGAATGAACGCAACTCACTCCGGCGACAGCGAAGTCGGCGGCTTTGAAGCCAGCGTTCACAAGATCAAGGAACAGGTCCTTCCGCGCCTGCTCGAACGCGTCGACCCCGAAGCGGCTGCTACGCTCACCAAGGATGAACTGTCGGAAGAATTCCGCCCGATCATCATGGAAGTGCTGGCCGAACTAAAGGTCACGCTTAATCGCCGCGAACAGTTCGCACTCGAGAAAGTCCTGGTCGACGAACTGCTCGGCTTCGGTCCGCTCGAGGAGCTGCTCAACGATCCCGACGTATCCGACATCATGGTCAACGGTCCGGACCAGACCTACATTGAAAAAGGCGGCAAGCTGATCCTTGCGCCGATCCGCTTCCGTGACGAGGGACATCTCTTCCAGATTGCCCAGCGCATCGTGAACCAGGTCGGCCGCCGCGTCGACCAGACCACCCCGCTTGCCGACGCCCGCTTGAAGGACGGTAGCCGTGTGAACGTCATTGTGCCGCCGCTTTCGCTGCGCGGCACCGCGATCTCCATTCGTAAGTTCTCCGAGAAACCGATCACATTGGACATGCTCCAGGGCTTCGGTTCGATGAGCGAGAAGATGTGCACCGCGCTCAAGATTGCCGGCGCTTGCCGCATGAACATCGTGATTTCGGGCGGTACGGGTTCGGGTAAGACGACGATGCTCAACGCCCTGTCGAAGATGATCGACCCGGGCGAGCGCGTGCTCACCATCGAGGACGCCGCCGAACTCCGCCTGCAGCAGCCCCACTGGCTGCCGCTGGAAACGCGTCCGCCGAACCTTGAAGGCCAGGGTGCCATCACCATCGGCGACCTCGTGAAGAACGCCCTGCGTATGCGTCCTGACCGCATCATCCTGGGCGAAATCCGTGGCGCGGAATGTTTCGACCTTCTCGCCGCCATGAACACCGGCCACGACGGTTCGATGTGTACGCTTCACGCCAACAGTCCGCGTGAGTGCCTCGGCCGTATGGAAAACATGATCCTGATGGGCGACATCAAGATCCCTAAAGAAGCAATCTCGCGTCAGATCGCCGAATCCGTCGACCTGATCGTGCAGGTGAAGCGTCTTCGCGACGGTTCGCGCCGTACCACCAACATTACCGAAGTCATCGGTATGGAAGGCGACGTGATCGTGACGCAGGAACTGTTCAAGTTTGAATATCTCGACGAGGGCGAGGACGGCAAGATCATGGGCGAGTTCCGTTCCAGCGGCCTGCGCCCCTACACGCTCGAGAAAGCTCGGCAGTTCGGCTTCGACCAGGCGTATCTGGAAGCCTGCCTCTAACGGGCAGCCCTATCCCCTGATTACAGCGGGGATCGAAACAACCAGCAGTGCGCCGCCCAGGACGGCGAACGTCAGGAAAAGTCCCGTCCAGGGTACCCAGCCGACATTATCGATGCTGGTGCGCTTCGAACGCCGGCGCTCCATTATCAGGGCGACCAGCGCCACAGCGATGCACGCGGCACCCCAAAGGGCGACGATTTCCGCCTCGCTCGCAAACGTAAGGAACCCCTTCATCGCCGGCATATGGGCGGCGAATTGCCCTGCTCCAAGGGGTAGGTTGCAGGAACGGCGTCTCTACAGGGCGGTTTTTTGTGGTATTGGAGCCAGTCCGAGAGGTCCTCGGGCGAAGGAGAATACCATGATGAAGAAACTGATGCTCGCCGTGGGTCTCACCACGATGTGTCTTGCCGCCACTGCCTGCAACACCGTAAAGGGCCTGGGTGAAGATATCCAATCGGTCGGCGAAGCTGGTGAAGACGCGATCGATTGACAACCAAAGGATCGCTCCCATGCTGAAACGCCTGATTTTGATTGCATCTGCCCTCTCCATGACTGCTGCGCTTGGTGCCTGCAACACGGTGAAAGGCCTTGGCGAAGACGTGAAATCCGTCGGTAAGGCCGGGGAACGCGCAATCGACTGACGCTGTTTTTGCAGACCGCGATCAGTAAGCGCCCGCCCGTCAAACGGCGGGCGTTTTCGTTTCAGTTCTTGCGATAAACCAGGACGAGGTTGTTGGCCGGCATTTCATGGCGCGCTTTACGAACCAGTCCATGTTTCGTGGCTAATCCGTCAAGCCATTCGACATGACGAATTCCCCAATCGGCATTACGGGCGCGCAGGCTGCGATCGAAATCGATGTTCGAACGGGCCGGCTCGAAACCCCCTTCAAAAAACGGTCCATATAAAATCAGCGGCGCTTCGCCGCTCAGCGCCATGCCCGCACCTCGGAGGAGGCCCTCACTCGCGGAAGCGGGGCTGATATGGACCATATTCACGCATAAGATCGCTGCAACTGCACCGACGTCCCAATCGGGATCCGCCGCATCAAGCGCAATCGCCTGTTCCAGATTGCCCAGCCCCGCTTCGGCTGCCCACGCATCAATCGATGCGAGCGCGTCCGGGTCGAGATCGCTCGGCTGCCAGCGCAAGCGTGGGAAGCGACGGGCAAAGAAGACGGCGTGCTCCCCCGACCCGCTCGCGATTTCGAGAACCTTACCCCGATCCGGAAGTTCTCCGGCCAGGACGTCGGCGAGCGGGCCTGAATTGCGTGCAGTTGCAGGCGCGTGGCGTTTCATCGCAGCAAGCTCAATTCACCAGCCGGTCTCGCCCTTCCCAGTAAGGGGCGCGCAAGTCCTTTCGCAGGATCTTGCCGCTGGCATTGCGCGGCATCACGTCGATGACGTCGATGCTCTTGGGAACCTTGAATTTTGCGAGACGCTCACTCGTCCAGGCAATAATGTCGGCTTCGTCTATCTGGGTCCCCGGTTTGGGTACGACGCAGGCTTTCACCGCCTCGCCCCAGGTGTCGTCGGGGACGCCGATCACTGCGACTTCGCCGACGCTCGGATGGCCGTAGATGGCGCTTTCGACCTGTGCCGGGTACACGTTTTCGCCGCCCGAAATGATCATGTCCTTGATGCGGTCCTGGATGAAAACGTAGCCGTCCGCATCCATGTAGGCGGCGTCACCGGTATGCATCCAGCCGTCCTTGAGCGAGCTCTCCGTCGCGTCCGGCAGGTTCCAGTAACACGCCATGTTTGAGGGGCTCTTGCAAATCAGTTCGCCGACCTCACCGCGGGGGAGTTCCTGGCCGTTCTCCCCGATGACCTTGAGTTCTACGCCGGCCACGGCCTTGCCGCATGATTTCATGCGCTCGTTCCCCTCGAGCGAATGATCTTCAGGCGGAAGCGCTGCGATGGTCCCGGTAGTTTCGGTCATGCCATAGCATTGCAGGAATCCCGCCTCGGGTATGGTGCGCACCGCTTCGCGCAAAAGGTCGAGCGGGATCGGTGCCGCTCCATAGAGCACATATTTGACCGCAGACATGTCGGTCGTCTTTGCCCGAGGATGTTGGACGACCATCTGCAAGGCAGCCGGAACGATGAACAGGCGCGTAATGCCCTGCTCGAACCCGTCGAGAACCCCGTCCGGCGTGAATTCGGCCTGCACGATAGAGCGGATACCAGCCCCCATCGCCATGACGCCCAGCCCCGTCCCGCCGATGTGGGCGCACGGCATGCAAACGAGGATCGCTTCATCCTCGTCGAACAGGGACCACGGCTGGCCTTCTTCCTGGCTCGGAATGCGAAGCGAGAACAGGTTGCGATTGGTGAGAACCGCGCCTTTGGGATTGCCGGTCGTGCCCGAGGTATAAAGCTGGAGTACCGCGTCATCGGGGCCTGCCGGCTCAAAGCTTGCTTCCTCCGCCTGATCGATGACGGCGATGGCCGCTTGCTGGCCGATAACTTCGGGCTTTTCGGACAGTTCGGCGACAGCCTTGGAGGCCATGTCCTCGAACCCCTCGCCAAGGAACAGGATCTTCGCCCCTGTATCCTTGAGGATATAAGCGACTTCCGGAGCGGCCAGGCGCCAGCCGATCGGCACCATGACCACGCCCATACGGGCGGCGGAATAGAACAGTTCGAAATAATGGCGCGCATTCTTGCCGAGCCAAGCGACCCGGTCGCCCTTGGTCAGGCCGTGTGCGGTCAACATAGCCACGATCTTGCGACTGCGCCTCTCGAATTCGGCGTAGGTGATCGCATCGTCACCTTCTTCCAGAACGACGGTGTCGGGCCGTTCGCTGGCCCAATGCGTAATGAATTCGTCGAAGCTCAGCTTCTGTTCGCCGGTACCGGTCATCGCCTGTATCTCCCTTGCGGGCCATCATGCCATGCATGCGGCCGAGGGCAAGCGTGCTATTTCCAGCGACCCCCGGCACGAGCTCGTCGTTCTCTTATGGCGAGCCAGAGGACGAGACCGAGGGGCCCTGCCATCAAGGTCGCGAAAAGGATCGGCGCCTGGATGAAACGCGAGAAATTCTTCGCATCGGCATCGCGCGCGATCCACAGGCCAACGAAGAGGTCGAAGGCGAGATAGTGGATCCAACCGATTGTCACGCCGGCATCGCTCGCGAAAATCTGGCGCACTCCCTCGATGGAGGAAAAATTACCGCCCTCAACACCCGGAAAAACACCCGTCACCACCGCAATCAAGAAGACTGCGTAGGCCGCGCTCAACAACCCGACGCCGAGATAGAGGATTGCCGAAAGCAGTGCCGGCGATCGCGGCAGGAACACAAGTGCCACCCACATCAACAACGCCAATGCGTTCGCGATTCCAAAGGCAGTGTCCCACATGGTCGCTCTCCTAGTCTGCAATCAGTTGCGGCAAGCGCTTTGCGGCCCGAACTATGCCGTCGTTGTCGTGGACGAAACGTCCCCTCGCCGCGCTCTTTGCAAGCGCTATCGCAGCCTGCGCTACGGTCTCTGCGTCGATCGCGCGATACTGGCGGTACTTGCCGTGAAGGAGGAGGTTTGCGACCGGCGCTGCGGCTATTCCGATTCTCTCACCAAGCCTGCGATCATTCTCCCGCTTGCCGCGGAGCAGCCCGGGGCGAAGGATATCGAGGCGGTTGAAGCGCAGCTTCGTCAACTCGCGCTCGGTTTCACCTTTGACGCGAAGGTAGAAATTCTTGGACGCCATATCCGCGCCGACGGAACTCACGGCGACGAAGCGGTCGACGCCCTGCTCCTTTGCCGCGCGCGCAGTGTCCAGCACGAGGTGCTGGTCGACGGCGCGAAAGGCCTCTTCGTTTTCTCCGGCCTTCTTCCAGGTTGTGCCCAGCGCACAGATAACTGCCTTAGGTCGGAGCGCTTCCAGCACTTCACCCCATTTGGCCGGTTCTGCGACGAACAGCTCCATGCGTATACCGCGCGGCAGCTGTGCTTCGCGCCGGGCGATCGCCGAAAGGCGTACGTCCTCGCGGCCGATACATTCTTCCATGACCTTGCCGCCGATCAGGCCGGTTGCACCGATCAGGCACAGACGCAGCACTTCGTCAGACATTGGACAACCCCTGCGGAGCGCGTCCGTATATCCGCGTGCACTGGTCGATCGCGAAACGATCGGTCATGCCTGCGATGAAATCGGCAATGTGCCGGCTTTTCTCCGGATCGGTGCCGGGAAGGCGTTCAAGCCAGTCATCGGGCATCGTGGTTGGATCTTGCTGATAGGCCACGAACAGGCGCGCGATTACGTCGCGCGCGCGTTCCGCAGTCTGCAACTGCTCCGGATGGTAATAGAGCCGCTGGTACATGAACTTTTTCAGCATGCGTTCCCGGTCCGCCATATCGGGCGAGAATCCGGCGAGTTGCTTGCCCGCCTCGCGAACCTGCTGGACGCTGTCGAGGCCCACGATGTTCTTGCGTGTGTGCTCCAGAACATCGTTCACCATAAGGCCGATCTGGCTGCGGACCAGTTCGCGAAGCTGCTTGTCGCGCGAGATGTGCGGAAATCGCTTCTCCACTGCCCGAAACTGATCCGCGAGGAAATCGATCTCCATCAGATCGTCGAGCGAAAGGAAACCGGCTCGCAGCCCATCATCGATGTCGTGATTGTCGTAGGCGATGTCGTCCGCGACTGCCGCCACCTGCGCTTCGAGGGAGGGCCATTGACCGAGTTCCAGCGGGTAAGCGGCATCGATGTCGCTCAAGGCCCAGTTGGCTGCCGAGACGGGACCATTGTGCTTGGCGAGGCCCTCGAGCGTTTCCCAGGTCAGATTAAGCCCGGGATGGTCGGGGTAATTACTCTCCAGCCGCGCCAGCATCCTGATGCCCTGCGCATTGTGGTCATAGCCGCCAGCGTGGACCATCGCCTCCTCGAGCGCTGTTTCGCCTGCGTGACCGAACGGGGGATGGCCGATATCGTGGCCGAGACACAAAGCCTCTGTAAGATCCTCGTCCAGCCCCAGTTCACGCGCAATAACGCGTCCGATCTGGGCGACTTCGATGCTGTGCGTGAGGCGCGTTCGATAGTGATCGCCGTCGGGCGCCACGAAGACCTGCGTCTTGGATCGCAGGCGGCGAAAAGCGATCGAGTGAATTATGCGGTCGCGGTCGCGCTGGAATTCGCTGCGCGGACCACGCGTGCCGTCACGGTCTTCGGAAAATTCGCGCCCGCGCGAAGCAGCGGGATCGGCAGCGTAAGGAGCTCTGTTCATGGAGCGCCAAGGCTTAGGTCAGCCGAATCCGCGCGACAACGTGAACGAAATGGGAACTTGCCCGCTTATCGGCGAAAAGCGACGCTGCGTGCCAAAAAACGGCCGATGCCGGTCAATTGTCGGCGAGCATCCATTCCGCAGCGGCGCGGCAGTGGATATCGGTGGAATCGAAGACGGGCAGCACATTCGCATCCGTGTCGACCACCATCTCCAATTCGGTGCAGGCAAGGACGATGGCTTTCGCGCCTTCTTTGTCCTTGTTGGTGATGATTGTCTTTAGCGCTCGTTCGGCAGACCGCGTGACCCTGCCGAGCATCAATTCCTTGTAGATGATGCCATCGACCAGTTCCACATCGCCCGGATCGGGCGGCAGCAGGTCGACGTCATGTGCGACGAGGCGCTGGCGATAGAAGCTTTCTGTCATCACGAAACGCGTCCCGAGCAAGGCCGCATTGTTGCAATTGGCCTTCTTCATTGCTTCGCCGACACTGTCTGCAATGTGCAGGACGGGAATGGATAACCCTTCGGCCACGCGGTCGTAGACCTTGTGCATGGTGTTGGCGGCGATGATCATGCCTTGGGCACCGGCACTCTCCAGGCGGCGGCCGCTTTCGACGAGCAAGGAAGCGACCGCATCCCAGTCATCGGCTTGCTTGGCCTTGGCGATCAGCGAATAGTCCAGGCTTTCGATCAGTAGCGGCGCGCTCGACATGAAGTTGGAGCGGCGCTGGATTTCCTTGTTGATACGTTCGTAATAGGCGCGGGTCGAAACCCAGCTCATGCCCCCGATGAGACCCAATTTGCGCAAGTAAGCGCTCCTTCCCGTTACCCTGTTACCACCGCATGATGCGACTTGTGTTTCAACGCCCTAGAACGGACGTGCGCTATTGCGGTTCCTCGGTTTCGGTGTTTCGGGTGGAGAGATTTTCGGCCAGCCATTCCGACAGATCGGCAGCGCTGCGCTCCGGTGTTTCTTCCATCGGGATGTGGCCGATCCCGTCATAAGCGACGAGCGTGGCGTTCGGGATATTCTCGGCATACCACTGGCCGCCAGCGAAGGGCACGAGCGCATCCTCTTTCCCCCACATCACGAGTGTAGGCACCGACATCGTTGCGGCCTGCTCGGCGGTGAAGCCTTCGCGCGGAGTCCCGAACCGCTTGCGTGTCGCAGCCCGATTTCCCGGATAGCGAGCCATTTCCCAATAGCGATCGATGGCCGCATCGGTGACGACAGCCTGATTGGAAACACTTTGCGACAGGCTCTTCGCTACCAGCGAGCGCGGGAGCACCTGGCTTAGCCCGGTTCCGACCACCGGCATGGTTGCGAGCTTGAAAGCGAGGTTACCCGAACCCTCGCGCTCGATGGGTGCACCCGACGCGTCGACCAGCACCAGACCATCGAGGCGCTCCGGGTCTTCGAGTGCATAGGCCATTGCGATCCAGCCACCCATCGAATTGCCGGCAAGGGTAAATGTGTCGAGCGCAAGCGCATCGGCTACCGCGTCGACGTCCGCTACGAATGCGGCCCGCGTGAACTCCGCATCCGGCGCCGCACCGGTTAGGCCGTGACCGCGCTGGTCGTAACGCACGACGCGGTAGTCTTCCCTGAGGATTTCAGCCCAGGGTTGCCACGTATGCAGATCGGCGTTCGAGCCGTGCAACAGCACGATAACGGGCGCGTCGCGCGGTCCTTCGTCGCGAACGTGGATTTCACGTCCGTCGGCAAGCGTCACTGCTTGCGATGGAGCAGAGCCATATTTGGCCCACATCTCGTCGCGGTCAGTGTCAGGTGTGCGCAAGAAGAGGAATGCGATCACCCCGATGACGAGGACTGCGGCGAAGATCCGAAAAACCCATTTCACTGCGGCATCTCCTCGATCCAGCGACGCACAGCATCGGCGCCTTCTTCGTCAATCGTCGCCTTGCCAAGTTCCGGCATGGCTATCCCGGGTTCATTGCTGAGCATGCGATGAAGAAGGATTGATTCCTGCGGCTTTCCGGGCACCACGTCGAAGAGCAATCCTCCGGCGCCGCGGCCGGCAGCTACCGGTCGCTTCATGATGCCGTTCGCATGGGGGTCGTCTTGCTCCCAACGCAGATCCAATCCGCTATTCGAGGCGGTCGCGCCAGGGCGGTGGCAATGCGCGCAGTTCACATCCAGAAAAGCTCGCGCAACGGCCGCCGTGCTCGACTGCGCACGATTTTCCCAAACCGGCAGCGTATCCGCGCCCTCCGGAAGCACGCCGAGATTGGCCGACAGCCATTCCTGAGAAAGATTACGCGCCTTGGGTCCGATCGGAACAACTGCATCGTTTAGGCCGTGGCATTCCTTGCATTGGTTCTTGTTGGGCACGCGGTAACTGATTTCTTCGCCCTGGGGCGTCGTGACCGGGACGCGAGCACCGGCGATAGCCAGGCGGGCCTCCGTCTGTTTTTCGTTCCACACATAGGGAAGTGCAAGCCATCCTTCCGCGCGGTGCAACAGGACGCGGGTTTCGATCAGTCGGCGCTCGTCACCTTCGCCAAATGCAAAGGTCTTGATCAGGGCGGTGCCGACCGGAAAATCGATCAGGCCTTCCCCGTCCGGCTGCATCTTCGTGCCCTGCGGCACGTAGACGAAACGAAGCTTTTCCGCTCCGTCCGAATAGAGCGGTGTATTGAGGCGATAGGGGATCACGCCGAGCGTCGGGATCTGGGCATCTGCATGAATGAAAAAGCCGAACTCCTCCAAGGTTCGCGGCAATGCCTTGCCCTGGATTGCCGCATCGGAGACTTCTGGCGCCATCCTGCGCGCTTCGACTGCCGCGGCAGAGGCGAAGGCGAGCACTGCGCAGAGAAAGACGCTGAGGTGCTTCATGATTACAGGCGAGTGTCCAGTTCCGCCGGCGCACCGATGCCGCTGCGGTCGAAGCTATCCGCAGGCGCATCGACCGTCATCAGGCCGGGCTGCGCACCGCCCAGCCCCTTACCCGCTTCTGTCAGGTTGAGGCTCCAGCCCATGGTGCCCTCTGCGGCCACGAGCGAACCAAGGCCATCCCACAGCACGGGAGGCAATTCGCCGCCGAATGCCGCAAGCAGCATCTCTGCACCGTCGAGCTGCGGATCGTAACCGCCGCCATCGAACTGGTTCGGCCCGACCACGACCTCGCGCGGCAACGGATTGTAGCGATCGTCATCATAGGGCTGAGTATAGGCGATCACCATGACCGGAGCGGTCGGGTTGCCCGAGAGGATATTGTCCTCGATCAGGACGTTTTCGTTGGCCATCACCATGATGCCGGTGCCGCGGCGCACCCCGGCAACGATATTGCCAGGAGGCGCGAAATTGGGCGTGTCGTTGGCCACCACGAGGTTGTTCGCAACGACAACATTTCCGCCGCCCATTACCGGCAGGTTGGGAAGATCGAAGACGAGGATGCCACCCGTATTGCGCGTGGCGATATTGTGTTCGACCAGCGCGTTGCGGCTGTTTTCGATTTCAATCCCCGCCACATTCGCCTCGGCGATCGAATTGCGCACAGTGATCCGGTTGGATTGGCCGACATAGATACCGGCATCGCTCGCCCCGGTCACTTTGACACCATCGATCAGCACGCCCGTGCTTTCGACCGGATAGATGCCGTAGGCGCCGTTTTCCGGATGAGGCCCCCGCGTCCAGGTAACGCGGATGCGGTGATAAACGATATTGTCGGCGCCCTTCGACTTCACGCCGTCGCCCTTTGGGTTTTCCAAGGCGAAATCACGCATGGTGACGTTGTCCGAAGTGACGAGAAGCCCCTCGCCCGCGCCCTGTTGACCGGTGAAGTCCAGAACCGTCCCGTCCATCCCTGCACCGCGCAGGGTCACGCCGTCGACATCGAGACTGAGCCCGTCGCTCATCGCATAGCGGCCGGCTTCCAGCACGATCTCGTCGCCGGGCTGGGCAAGGATCAGCGCTTCCTGCAAGCGCTCCTGGGCGTTTTCTCCGGGCGATATCGTGTGGGTTTCCGCAAGCAGCGGAGTGGCGCTGGCGAGCAGCGTGGCGACAAATGCGGTGCGGATCATGTGTGTCTCCCTCTCGGCCCACATAGTGCCGCTATCGGGAGCTATTGCAAGCGTCTCTAACGCGTCGTGAACGAGCAGATTGCCGCCGAGGTGCCGACGACCTCGATCGCTTCGGGATCATCCACACGGCGCAGGCGCTCAAGAAATTCGGCCATATTGAGCGGCACCGCGCTTTCGCCGTCGCGCGCCTGGAGGTTCTCCAGCTTGCGCAATTGGTTGAGCGACAGGCGCTCCGCCATGCGGGTGCCCATGCAGGCTGCCACGGGCTGCGAGATACCCTTGTTCACCAGCACGCTCTCGATGCGCCCCGCCGTCACGCGCTCGATCCCGCCAAAATAGCCCCAGGCGAACAGGCCGAGGATAGCGACAAGGGCGATGCCGATGATTGCTTTACGCATAGGTTAGTCGAGCGCCTTCACGATTTCCTCGACCATCTTCTTGGCATCGGACAGCAGCATCATAGTCTGGTCCATGTAGAAGACGTCGTTGTCGACACCGGCATAGCCCACGCCCCCCATCGAACGCTTGATGAAGAAGACCTGCTTGGCCTTGTCCACGTCGAACACGGGCATCCCGTAGATTGGGGAAGATTTTTCGGTCTTGGCCGCGGGGTTCACCACATCGTTCGCGCCGATGATGAAGGCGACGTCGGCCTGCGCGAATTCGCTGTTGATGTCCTCCAGCTCGAAGACGTTCTCGTAAGGCACCTGCGCTTCGGCGAGCAGCACGTTCATGTGGCCCGGCATGCGCCCGGCAACGGGGTGGATGGCGTATTTCACCTCGACGCCCTTTTCCTCCAAGATGTCGGCCATTTCGCGCAGCGCGTGCTGCGCCTGCGCCACCGCCATGCCGTAGCCCGGAATGATGATGACCTTTTCCGCCTGTTCGAGCATGAAGGCGGCATCGGCCGCGCTGCCCTGCTTGTAGGGGCGCTGCTCCTTCGCCTCGCCTCCGCCCGCGCTGGCATCCGCACCGAAACCGCCCGCGATCACGGAGATGAAACTGCGATTCATCGCGCGGCACATGATGTAGCTCAGGATCGCGCCCGAAGAGCCCACCAGCGCGCCGGTGATGATCATCGCCGTATTGCCGAGCGTGAAGCCCATCGCGGCCGCCGCCCAGCCCGAATAGCTGTTGAGCATCGAGACCACGACCGGCATGTCCGCCCCGCCGATGGGTATGATCAGCAGGAAGCCGATGAGGAAGGCCAGAACCGTCAGCGCGACGATCAGCGGCATGGTCTCGGAAGGTCCGGCCATGGCGAAGAGCGCCGTCAGCACGATGATTGCCGCCAACACGCCGAGATTGATGATATGGCGTGCGGGCAGCAGGATTGGCGAACCGCTCATCCGTCCCGACAACTTGGCAAAGGCAATGACCGAGCCGGAGAAGGTGATCGCTCCGATCGCGATGCCGAGGCCCATCTCGATCTTGGAAACCGCACTTATGTCGCTGCCCGGCAAGAGCAGGCCAAAGGCCCCCGGATTGAGGTAAGCCGCCCAGCCCACCAGCACTGCGGCAAGACCGACCAGTGAGTGGAAGGCTGCGACCAGTTCGGGCATTGCGGTCATAGCGATGCGGCGGGCGGTTATGAGGCCGATCACCGCGCCTATTGCGATGGCAACGAGGATCTCGCTCATCGACGCCCAGTCGGGTCCGGCATCACACAAACCGAATTCGCCGCACATCTTCTCAGGAATGTGCGTCAGCAATGTCGTGACTACCGCGATCAGCATCCCGATCATGCCGAAGCGATTGCCCGCTCGGCTGGTCGCTGGCGAGGACAGGCCGCGCAGCGCGAGGATGAAGAACACACCCGAAACGAGGTAGGCGAGCGCCACCCACGGGTTCACGGGCACGCCAGTCGAGGCGGCAGCGGGGGTCGCGAGCAGCGCAAAAGGCGCGGCGAGGAGAAGGCGACGCATCACTTCTTCTCCTTCTTCTTGTACATCGCGAGCATTCGCGCCGTCACCGCGAAGCCGCCGAAGATGTTCACGGATGCGAGCACGATGCCGAGCAGCCCCAGCCACTTCGCCCCCGGCACATCCGCCGCCGCCGCCGCGATCAGCGCACCGACGATGATCACCGAGGAAATCGCATTGGTCACCGCCATCAAGGGCGTGTGCAGCGCGGGCGTGACCGACCAGACCACGTAGTAGCCGACGAAACACGCCAGCACGAAGATCGAGAGGATTGAAATGAAGTCCATTATCGTGACCCCTCCCCGGGTCGGGTGATTACTGCGCCGCCAACCTCTCGTTCACGACCTTGCCGCCCTGCGTCAGGCGAACGGCGTCGCCGATTTCCTCGTCGAGGACAGGCTTTCCGGCCTCCTCATCCCAGAAGGCAGACAGGAAATTGTAGAGATTGCGCGCGAACAGCGCCGAAGCGTCGGCTGCCAGATGCCCGGCCGTGTTCGAATAGCCGATGATCTTCACGCCGTGCTTCTCGACAGTCTGGTCGGGCTGAGAGCCTACCACATTCCCGCCCTGCGCCACCGCGAGGTCGAAGATCACACTACCCGGCTTCATGCTGGCGATCTGCGCGTCCGAGATCAGGCGCGGCGCATCCCGACCCGGGATCAGCGCTGTGGTGATGACGATGTCCTGCTTTGCGATATGGCTGGATACCAGCTCGGCCTGCGCCTTCTGATATTCCTCGCTCATTTCGGTGGCGTAACCGCCCGAACCTTCGCCCTCGATGCCAGCCACATCCTCAACGAAAACCGGCTTCGCGCCAAGCGACATGATCTGCTCTTTCGTGGCGCTGCGCACATCGGTGGCCGAGACCTGCGCGCCGAGGCGCTTGGCAGTCGCAATCGCCTGAAGTCCGGCAACGCCCACACCCATCACGAACACCCTGGCCGCCTGCACCGTACCGGCCGCGGTCATCATCATCGGGAAGGCGCGGCCGTAGACATTCGCCGCAGTCAGCACGGCCTTGTAGCCAGCCAGGTTCGACTGGCTGGAAAGGACGTCCATGCTCTGCGCGCGCGTGATGCGCGGCATGAATTCCATCGACAGCGCTTCCAGTCCCGCCTTGGCATAGGCTTCGACGCGCGCTTTCTCGCGAAAAGGATCGAATGTCGCGGCGACCCACGCACCCGGCTTCGCACCCGCAAGTAGCGCCACATCGGGAGCCTGCACCCCGAGCACGATGTCGGCGCCATCCACGACTTTTGCCGCTGGGGCCACTTCGGCCCCGGCGTCACGATAGGCTTGGTCGGTGATGGAGGCGCTTACCCCTGCGCCTTCTTCGACCGCGACATCGGCCCCAAGTGCGATGAATTTTTTTGCCGTTTCCGGCGTCAATGCGACGCGGCTTTCGCCGGCGTCTCTCTCAGCCAGAACAGCGATCCGCATCTAGTGCGCGCTCAACCGGAGATCAGGATGACGACGATCGCAGCTATGATCGCAATTACGGGAATTGCCCACTTAAGCATTCCGATGAAAGAGCCATAGGTCTTGCTATGCGCTTTCATGTCGTTGCCCGGTTCCATACTCAGTCCCTCAAATGTTAACTCATTCCACGAACCCCTAGAGCGCTGATTAATCTTCGACAAGTGCCTGAATTCCCCGATCCACCGCCGAATTACAGGCTTAATCGCCCCTTTACCCATTTGCGATAGACCCTTCGGCAGCGAGCCCGCGATCATGCGAGCGCGCCTGAAGGAGTATGCGGGACAATGGCGAGTCAGGAAGGCCGTCTTCTCATGCTGATCGACGACGAACCGGCGCAAAGCCGTCTCGTCACCGCCCTCGCCGCGCGCGAAGGGTGGCGCACTTTGGTGGTCGAAAGCTGCGAAGAAGCGCAAAAAACCCTGTCCTCGAAAGAGGGTGCCCAGATTGGTGCCGTCCTGGTCGACCAATGGGTGCCGGGCGACAACGCCTGCAATTTCATCCGCTCCTTGAAGGCTGACAATCCGAATATTCCCGTCATGATGCTCACGGCGAGTACTTCGCCTTTGCTGGCGGTCGAGGCCATGCGCGCAGGCGCCAACGATTACCTGATCAAGCCGATCGCCCCTGAACGCTTTCTCTCGGCCTTGCGCAGCGCAACGCGTCGCGAAGCGCCAAAGGACGAATTGCAGCCCATGACGGAGAAGCTCTCCGAGGTGCTGGACTTCGATGCCATGGTCGGCACCGCAGCCCCGTTCCGCACCGCGCTTGCCAAGGCGGCAACCGCAGCGCGTGGTCATGGGCACGTGCTCGTCGAGGGCGAGACAGGCACCGGCAAGGAAATGCTGCTTCGCGCCATGCATCAGGCGTCGACCCGTTCGAAGGCGGCCGTGCGTCTGGTCAATTGCGCAGGCATGCCTGCCAATTCGCTGGAATCGCTTCTGTTCGGCCACGAGAAAGGCGCCTTCCCGGGCGCTTTCGACAAGCAGATCGGGCTGATCCAGCATTGCGACGGTGGCACCTTGATGCTCGACGAGATCGACCGGATCGATCCAGCGATCCAGGAGCGGCTGGCCGAAACGCTGGAGACCGGCATCGTGCGTCCCACTGGCGCGTCGCACGGTTTCAAGGTCGACGTTCGCGTTTTCGGTGCAAGCGACGTTCCGCTCGACATACTGATCGAGAACGGCGAGTTCTCCGAAGCCTTACGCGACAAGCTGTCCGCGACCAGCATCTATCTCCCGCCGCTGCGCGACCGATTGGGGGACATTCCCGCCCTCACCCGCTATTTCCTCTCGCGGATTGCCGAACAACCCGGGCTCAAACACCACTCGATTGCCGATAGCGGCCTGTCGCTGCTGGAAGCCTACGACTGGCCGGGCAACGTTCGCCAGCTCCAGGCTGTGCTCTTCCGCGCCTCCGTTTTCTGCGATGGCGAGGCCCTCACTGCCGAAAGCTTCCCGCAGCTTGCCGAACTGCTCGGCGATGGACACCGCGGTGAAAGCCGCGCTCGCGGGCTCGGCGTGCTGCTTTATCAGGACGATGGCAACCTGCGACCTCTGGAAGAGATCGAGGCCGACATCATCCGCCTGGCAATCGGGCACTATCGCGGGCGCATGACCGAAGTCGCGCGCCGCCTCGGCATCGGCCGCTCGACCCTCTATCGCAAGCTTTCCGACCTCGGCATCGACAACGCTGCGTGATCTGCTAGAAAGCGGGTCGAACCGAACGGGAGTAATTCAGGTGAACAAGGGACACCGCTGAGGCGGAACGACTGTCCACGCGGCTGCAAACGCGGCCCGAATTGCATCTGAATTTCCCGAGGTAACACCATGCAAAAACTGAATGAGAAACTGTGCGTCGTCACCGGCGGCGCACGCGGTATCGGCAAGGCCGTCTGTGCAGCTTTCAAGGCCGAAGGCGCGCGCGTCGTGCTGACCGATATCGACGACGCAGAAGGGCGAAAAGCCGCCGATGCGCTAGGCTGCGAGTTCGCCCGGCTAGATGTCGCGAGCGAGGCGGATTGGGACGCCTTTGCGCACGCTTTCCCGGCCATCGACGTGCTGGTGAATAATGCCGGCATCACTGGTTTCGAGGACGGCCCTGCCGCGCACGATCCGGAAAACGCCACTCTTTCCGAATGGCGACGCGTCCATGCGGTCAACACCGACGGTTGCTTCCTAGGCTGTCGTTATGCCCTTCGCGCGATGAAGGAGAAGGGTGCGGGCTCGATCATCAACATGTCCTCGCGCTCCGGCCTTGTCGGCATTCCGGGCGCGGCAGCCTACGCGGCGAGCAAGGCGGCGATGCGCAACCACTCGAAGTCGGTGGCGCTCTATGCCGCACAGAACGGCTGCGCGATCCGCTGCAATTCGATCCATCCTGCCGCCATCCTTACCGACATCTGGGAGCCGATGCTGGGCGACGGTCCCGATCGCGATGCGCGCATGGCGGCCCTCGTTGCCGATACGCCCCTGAAGCGCTTCGGCACGGTCGAGGAGGTCGCCGCTCTGTGCGTCTACCTCGCCAGCGACGAGAGCGGCTACATGACCGGCAGCGAACTCACGCTCGACGGCGGATTACTGGCAGGCTCGGCAGCTTCTCCGGGTAGCTAACCCGGCAGGTCGCTGAAGTCGGTCAGTGCTGCGTCCCTGAGGCCGCGCCAGACGTTGCGCGCCTGCACGGTTTCAGGGACGTCGTGCACCCGCACCACCTGGGCCCCGCTCCGCATTGCCTCGAGCGCAAGGGCAACGCTGCCACCTAGGCGCTGTTCAACAGGCGCCTCCTTGCTCAGCGCACCGATCATGCGCTTGCGGCTGGCACCGAACAGGAGCGGGTGCCCGAGCGCATGGAACATCGGCAGGGCGTTGATCAGGGCGAGATTGTCTGCCAGCGATTTGCCGAAGCCGATCCCGACATCGAGCATGATGTGCTTCGCCTCGATCCCCGCCTCCAGTGCGGCGTCACGGCGTGCTCGAAGGGCATCGAATACGTCGAACACCACCGCGTCATAGTCGCCACCAGCGTGAAGGTCCTCGCCCCCGGCACCCGGCGCATGCATCAGCACCACCGGACACCCGGCAGCAGCAACCACTTCGACGCTGCGCGGATCGTGCTTGAGACCCGACACGTCGTTGACCAGATGCGCACCGGCCCCCAGTGCAGCCTCCATGACGGCGGCCTTGCGCGTATCGATGCTAATCGCGGCCCCCATCGCTGAACACGCCTCGACCGCCGGTACCACGCGAGCGATCTCATCGCCTTCCCACAGTGGCTGCGCACCCGGCCGCGTGCTTTCGCCGCCAATGTCGATGATGGCCGCGCCGGCCTCGAGCATGGCGGCCGCGACTTCGCGCTGGACGTCGGGCTTGTCCATGAACTCGCCGCCGTCGCTGAAGCTGTCGGGCGTGACGTTGAGGATGCCCATGACCTGCGGTTGGTCCAACGCGACCGCTCGGCTTCCCAACTGCAAGGGCGGATGCGCCAGCGTGAGGTTGGCCCACTGGGCCTCGGCCTCTGCGCCCAATTCGTCGGGCAAGGCGCCCATGACTTCGTCGATGGTGTCGACCGAGGCGAGAAGCCTTTCGACGACCTCCCCGTCACGCCGCAGGATCACGGCGAAGCGGCTGGCGTAAACCATCGTCCCGGCAAGCCGGATGGCATTGCCATGTTCCGATTGTGGACCCGGGGCGAAACCGACAGGGCGGATATAGACGCGATCACTCATCGTTCAGCCTTCTAGCAGCGAAGCTAAAGGATGGAACACATGGAACACGGCCTTGGGAGAGAAATCTGCAACCCCGTAAATTCGTCGATCGTCAGCTCATGTGCCCCGAGTAATGTGGGCCACGGCAGTATGACAATCTTCAGACGAGCGTGTGCAGGCAGATATCGCATTCGACGCCAGCTGCAGGAAACCGCAGGTCGACTCTGCCGGCCGATCCGATCGCATCTGCAATCAGGCGGGAGCCGAAACCATCCTCGTGGACAGCCTCGACCCTGGGGCCGCCTTCCTCGCGCCAGGCAATGTCGAGCGCGTCTCCATTTGCGGAAATGCTGACAAAAACCCTACCATCCGAATTCGAAAGTGCGCCATATTTCAGCGCATTCGTGACAAGCTCGTGGAAGACTAGAGCGAGTCCCTGACCGGCGGCGCCGGAAAGCTCCTTGTCGCCACCCACCTCGATTTCAACCCTCTTCTCAAGGCTCGGAAACGCTGCCAGCTCCGCTTCCAGTATCGCGCGCGATGTGAGGGTTTCGGAAGCATCGCTGACCATCAGGCGATGACTTCGAGCGAGAGCTTCGACGCGCCCCTCCAGCGATTTTGCAAATCCTGCGATGTCGTCCGCCTTGCGCGACGACAATCGCACGATCGACTTGATCACCGCCAGCATGTTGCGAACCCGATGATTGAGCTCTTCGGTCAGGAGCGTGAGCCGGTTTTCGCGCTGCTTGGTATCGGTGATGTCGATCACGTGACCGATCAGCTTGGCCACCTTGCCATCCGGTCCCATCAGCGGTCGGCCCGAGGCGCTGATCCAGCGTAACTCCCCGTCATTCTTCCGAATGGCACAGTCGAAGGACCAGACTTCGCCCTTCTCGATAGCAGCCTGTTGCAGGTCGTGGACCAACTGACGTTGCTCGGGGACGACGTGTTCGATGAACTTGTCATAAGTCCATTCGTCCAGCCGTTCCTCATATCCGAAAATCGCGTCGTGATGCGCGTTGCGCAGTGCGAGACCGCTGCTCACGTCCAATTCCCAGATGCCGATATGGCCGGTCTGAAGGATCAGCCGCAGGTGGTCGGCGCTAAGCTCTTCGAATGGCTTGAGGTCGGGCATCTGGTCGTCAAAGTTATCATATGTGGAGAGGCTGTCACGCGAAATCGGGCGGTGTGGTCCAGGCACCTCGCGAACGAAAATCGGGCGCCCCTTCACAGGAGCGCCCGTTCCAAATTCTTGTCCGAGATCAACCGCCGAAGTTGAAGCGCACGCCGAGCGACACGATCGACTGCTGCGTTTCCACTTCAAGCGTAGCCGGAAGCAGGTTCAGTTCGACTTCCGGATCGTTGAAACTGTCGCGATAGGTGTACTGGGCGAAGATATCGAGGCCTTCGCTCACTTCGAAACCGGCACCTGCCATCAACTGGTAACCGAAGCTGCCGTCGCTATCGTCAGCCACATCCACGCCCGAAGGCTGGTAGTTCACATCGGTCCACTGATAGCCGAGGCCTGCGCCGACGAACGGCTTGAAGGTCGCGTCCGGTCCGCCGATGTCGTAATAGACGTTACCGAACAGGCCGAAGTTCGAGACATCGCCCTGCCCGTCGGCAATCACCGCACCGACGGTCGGGTTGGCATCGTCGGCGGCACCGCGGGTCAGCACGGCGACGTCGACGGTGTCGATATTGCCACCACCGACGGTGAGGCCGCTGTGCGTCTCAACGTCATACGAATTGTAGAACAGCTGGCCTTCGAAACGCAGGCCAGATGCCGTGGCATAACCGATGGCGCCGCTGGCTTCGAAGCCGTTGTCGAATTCGGTATTCCAGCCCACGCTGGTACCAGCCGGAATGGCACCGAAATCGTCGGTTGCGGCGATATCGGCGGTGGTTTCACCGCTGTTGTCGGAATCCGAGGGCAGAACGTAACCACCAGTTACGCTTACGTAAGTGCCCTGCGCAGCGGCTGCGCTGGGGATAGCTACCAGGCCGGCGGCGGCCGCGGTCGTGATAAGGATCTTGTTCAAGAGTCTTCTCCGTAATTTGGCCTGCGCTCGTTGCGCATCGGTTCGCCCAACGAGGCTGCGCAAGGCAGGTTCCGGCCAAAATTCGGGAACTTGTGGCAATTCTGCACTCTCACGATGACTGGTGCAAAAAGGGCGTTTATCCGCCATTTTCGGGGCTGCGAGCGACAGTCTTCTGGGAACTCCCCTTGGCTCTCGCCCATTGCTCGGGTTGCAAACAGCCCGGGTCCGTTCCGGACGCAACACGAGATTCCGATGCCCCATGAACTGACGCTCCACAGCATCCGCCCGGTCACCCACGACGTCCACGAATTGACTTTCGAGCGGCCGGAGGGCTTCGAGTTCCGCCCGGGGCAGGCCACCGATCTCGCGCTGGACCGCGATGGATGGAGGGACGAGAAACGCCCCTTCACCTTTACCTCCCTGCCCGGCGCGGACCATCTTCAGTTTACGATCAAATCATATCCTTCGCATGACGGCGTCACAGAACAGATCGGCATGATGGAAGCAGGTGACGGTGTCCTGATCGAGGGCCCGTGGGGCGCGATCGAGGACAAGGGTCCCGGTGTGATCATCGCCGGCGGTGCCGGTTTGACGCCCTTGCTCGCCATTCTTCGTGCGCGGCAAAAGAGCCATGGGTCGCTGGACGGCTACCGGCTGATCTTCTCGAATAGCAAAGAGAAGGACATCATTCTTCGTGAGGAGCTCGAGAAGATGCCGGGGCTCCGATTGGACCTCGTCCTGAGCGACGAAGACGTCGACGGGATCCACCATGGCCAGGTCGACGGCGATTTCCTCGACGAGGCAGGCCTCGATTTCGGCAACATGTTCTATTTGTGCGGACCCCCTCCGATGGAGGACGACGTGTCGAGCGCGCTCAAGGCCCGGGGTGTTTCTGAGGACCGGCTGGTCCGCGAAGCAGAATAGGATCGCAAACCGCCCCTTACGGCGTGTCCTCAGTCCTCGACGGCCAGCAGGTAGAGCTGGCGCGCAGCGTCGATCGGTTTCACGTCCCCATCGACTTCGTAATGCCAGAAGGTCCAGCCGTTGCAGCTGGGCGCGCCCTGCAATTCCTTGCCGAGGCCGTGAATGCTGCCGGTCTGCTTGCCGCACGCGAGCGACCCGTCGGCGCGGACGATGGCTTTCCAGCGCCGCTTCTTGTCGAACAGTTCGGTGCCGGGCTTCAGATAACCGTTTTCGACCAGCGCGCCGAAAGCCACCTTGGGTGCGCTGCGGCCCGCCTGCATCGTGGTGAGCGCGCTTTCGTCGAGCGGGAGTTCCTTCTCGATCCGCTTGATCGCAGCGTTGCGATAGACGCCTTCGCGCTCGCAGCCGATCCACTGGCGGCCGAGACGCTTGGCCACCGCACCGGTCGTACCGGTGCCGAAGAAGGGGTCGAGCACGACGTCGCCCTTCTCCGTGGTCGATAGCAGCACACGGTAAAGCAGGCTTTCGGGTTTCTGCGTCGGGTGAACCTTGGTGCCGCCTTCCTTCAGGCGTTCTGCGCCGTTGCAGATCGGCAGGACCCAATCGCTGCGCATCTGGAGCTCGTCGTTGAGCGTCTTCATCGCGCGGTAGTTGAAGTGATACTTCGCCTTCTCGCCCTGGCTGCACCACAGCAGCGTCTCGTGCGCATTGGTGAAGCGAGTGCCGCGGAAATTAGGCATCGGGTTCGACTTGCGCCAGACGATATCGTTCAGGATCCAGAAGCCCAGGTCCTGCAGGATCGCGCCGACGCGGTAGATGTTGTGATAGCTGCCGATGACCCACAGCGCGCCATCGGGCTTTAGGATGCGCTTCGCCTCGACCAGCCAGGCGCGGGTAAAATCGTCATAGGCCTTGAAGGTGTCGAACTTGTCCCAATCGTCGGTCACTGCATCGACATGGCTGCCGTCGGGCCGGTTGAGATCGCCGCCAAGCTGGAGATTGTATGGCGGATCCGCGAAAACAAGGTCGACGCTGGCTGTCGGGATGGAGCGCATGGCTTCCACGCAATCGCCTTCGAGGATCTTGCCCACGGGCAATTCGAGCGGGAGTTCGACCGCTCTTTCTGTGCGCTGAACGCGCGATTTCGTGGTCTCGATGACCCCCATGTGACCGTCCCCTTTGGCTTAGTTATCCACAGGGTGAGTCCAAACCGATTCCACGTCAAGCAGCTTCTGGGTTGCATATCGCTTCGACACACAACTCCTGAGGGAGAACGAAAGGAGTCCCCCACAAGATGTTGAGTCCGCACGAATTCGGCGGACTCAACATGATGCGGTGTGACCCGGAAGACTCTTTTCGTCGGTGTTTTCGGCTGGATTAGCTCTCGGCGGGCGCAAGACCCGGATCGACGCCGGTCAGGTCGATCGACTTCTCCCACAAGCGGGCAGCCAGCAGCGGGTCGCGGGCCGTGCGTGTGGCATAGGCCTTGCCCGATGCCTTGCCGCTCATTTCGCGGAAGCCCCAGCTGCCGAAATAGTCGCCGCCCTCGGCTTGCGGATCTGTGGCGGCCTGCAAGGCCGGGATGGCACCGTCCTCGGCAGAATTTAGGGCGAGCCCGATGACGGGGCCAAAAACGCTGCCGAGCAGGCCGAGGTGACGTGTCAGTTCCGTCTGCGCGACGCCCGGGTGGCAGGCAATCGATACGACCGGCGAGTTCGCGGCGCGCAGCCTGCGGTCCAGTTCGAGCGCAAAGAGAAGGTTGGCCAGCTTGCTCTGGCCGTAGAACTTCGTGCGCGAATAGCCGTGCCTCGCGTCGAGATTGTCGAAATCGATCTTGGCGCCCTTATGCGCGATGGACGACTGCGACACGACCCGCGCACCGCCGTCCTGCGCCAGCTTGTCGAGCAACAGGCCGGTGAATGCGAAATGTCCGAGATGGTTCACCGCGAATTGAGATTCCGTGCCGCCGATCGAGTGCGATAGCGGCGGCACCATGATCCCGGCATTGTTCACCAGGATGTCGATCTTCTTCTCCCCCTTCACCTTTTCGGCGGCCTCGCGGATCGAAGCGAGATTGCCGAGATCGAGGTGCAGGTAATCGAGATCCGCCTCCTCCGGCCCGCTCGCGATATCGTCCATCGCCGCTTTGGCCTTGTCCCCATCGCGGCAAGCTAGGATCACACGCGCGCCCTTGCGCGACAGGCCGCGGGCGATTTCCAGCCCGATGCCGGTATTGGAGCCGGTGACGATCGCGGTCTTGCCGCTCTGGTCGGGAATATCGGAATAGGCAAAGGTCACGCGAACATCTCCATTTGCGATACCGGCGCAAAGCTGCGGCGGTGCAGCGGGCTCGGTCCGTGTGTTCGCAATGCTTCGAGATGCTGGGGCGTTCCATAACCGGCGTTGCGCTCCCATCCGTAGTGGGGAAAACGATCCGCCGCATCGCGCATGACGCGGTCGCGATATTCCTTGGCCAGGATCGACGCGGCGCCGATTGCCTTTTCTTTGCCGTCGCCCCCCACGATCGCACGCGCGGGCCAGCGCCAGGCATCGCAGCGGCCATGCGGCGTCTGGTTCCCGTCGATGAGCACAGCTTCGGGCTCCTCTCCCAAAGTGTCCACCAGACGGGAAACGGCGAGCGTCATTGCGAGCATTGTGGCCTGGAAGATATTAATCCTGTCGATCTCCTCAACGCCGACGATGCCGAGGCCCCAAGCACAATTTTCGACGATTTGCGGCTCCAGCGCGGAACGGCGAGCGGCGCTGAGCTTTTTGGAATCGTCGAGGCCTTCGGGGCACGGGTTGCACAAGACCACGGCGGCAGCGACAACAGGACCGGCAAGCGGTCCGCGACCGGCCTCGTCCACGCCGATGATCAGCGGAGCTTGGCCCAGACCTTGTTCGGGAGATGAAGAGATCATGAAACGCCTATCGGTTATTGCCGCCACCCTATCCCCGCTGCTGATGGCCGCAAGCTGTGGAGGCGGTTACTCCACCGATGGAGGCAGCTCGGCGACATCGACGCCAACCCCGGTGGCAGGCGAATTCTCAGGCGAGTTCGCGATTACCGAACACGGATCGTTCGCCGATCCATGGGCTTCGGCCTTCCTCCCCGGCACCCGAATGATCTTCATCACCGAACAGGCAGGCAGCATCAAGTTCAAGGATCTCGCCAGTGGAAGGCTGGGCACTGTCACCGGCGTGCCCGAGGTCGATTATGGCGGCCAGGGTGGCTTGGGCGAAATCGCTTTCCTACCCAGCGAGGCAGGCCAGGGCACCGACCGCCGCACGATCTATCTGAGCTGGGCAGAAGCGGGTGAAGGCGATACGCGCGGTGCCGTGGTTGGTCGTGGCACATTGGTGTGCCAGCAGGCCGACGAGTGCAGCATTGAGGGGCTCGACGTCATCTGGCGCCAGGCGCCCAAGGTGACGGGCCGCGGCCATTATTCCCACCGCATCGCGTTCAGCCCGGACGAGCGATATCTTTTCATCACGAGCGGCGACCGCCAGAAGATGCAACCGGCGCAAGACACTTCGAACACGCTCGGCACCGTGGTGCGCCTCAACCTCGACGGCACTCCCGCTGCCGGTAACCCGCTGGCCGGACAGGGCAGCCCGAGCGACCAGATCTGGTCGTGGGGCCATCGCAACCTCCTCGGCATCGACTTCGATGCGAGCGGCCGCTTGTGGGAAATCGAGCACGGTCCGGCAGGCGGCGACGAATTGAATCTCGTCAAGCGCGGCGCCAACTATGGATGGCCGCTACGCTCGAACGGCGATCACTACGATGGCGACGACATTCCCGATCATACCGCCGACGACGGGTTCGAGAAGTTCGCGATCAACTGGACGCCGGTCATCGCGCCTGGAAACATGATTTTCTATCGCGGGGACCTGTTTCCCGGGCTCAAGGGCGATGCGATGATCTCCGGCCTCAAGACCAAGGCCTTGATCCGGGTCGAAGTGGATGGCGAGAACGCGCGCGAAGTGGCGCGTTACGACATGGGCAACCGCATCCGCTCTGTCATCGAAGGCCCGGACGGCGCACTCTGGGTCCTCGAAGACGGGGAAACGGGCCGCCTGCTGGAACTTCGCCCCGAATAAGCGAAACTTGGTCGACTTGATGGCGGTGCGGCCCTAATCGCCGCGCCGCTATGGCGACTATCGTACCCCTTTCCGCAATCGACCCTGCACTGGTCGAGCAATTGCTCGACGCGGCATTCGGGCAGCAGCGGCACGCGCGCACCGCCTATCGGATCCGCGAAGGGGTTGAAGCGCTCGAGGCGCTGAGCTTCGCCGTGCTCGACGAAGACGAATACCTTGCCGGAACCATCCAGCTGTGGCCCGTCGCCCTCGTCGATCCCGAGGGCAGGCCTCACCCTATGATCATGGTCGGCCCGGTTGCGGTCATGCCTGGACGGCAGGGCGAAGGTTTCGGCAAGGCGCTGATGGCGGCAAGCCTCGGTGCAATCGAAAGCGGTTTCGAAACCGGTGCCATGCCCTTGCCGCAGGTCATGATCGGCGACCCGGAATACTACGCGCGCTGGGACTTCACCGCGCAGCATACGGGCGGTTGGCACTGCCCCGGGCCCTTCGAAAAAGATCGGCTGCTGGTGCGGACCAGCAATCCCGGCGTGCTTCCGAACGAAGGCATGCTTGGACCGTGGCCCGCATAGAGTTGCGCTAAGCCGCGCGCCGCCCCAAATAGCGGGGCATGGTATATACCCCTCCCCCGGAACTTGCCGGACTGTCGCTGGCCCAGATTGCCGAGCAGGTCGAGGCGCGCAAGCTGCCTCCTGTTGAACAATGGACACCCGAACAGGTCGGTGAGAGCCATATGCAAATCCTGGAAGACGGCACCTGGCTACACGAAGGCAGCCCTATCTCCAGGCCGGCGATGGTCCGGGCTTTCGCGGGGCTATTAAGGCGGGAGGACGATGGGCGGTATTGGCTTGTCACCCCGTTCCAGAAGCTATCCATCGACGTCGAGGACGCCTGCTTCATCGCCACCGACGTCAGCGAGACGGAGGGCAACCTCGCCTTCCGCATCAATACCGATGAGTTGGTGGTCGCGGGACCGGACAACCCCATCCGCGCGGCTGGCGATACCGAGAAACCGCGCCTCTATGTCCACGTCAGGCGCGGCTGCGAGGCACGCCTCAATCGCTCGACCTACGAACAGCTCGCCCAGATTGCGCTGGGGAACGGCGAGGACTGGAGTGTGACCAGCGGCGGAGAGCGGTTCTCGCTACAGCCTGCATGAGCGAACTGTTCGATCGCCTCACCCACTTGTTCGAGCAGGGCCACGCCGCGCCCTCGCCCGAGCTGCTGAGCGACGAACGTTTTGCTGATCTAGACCGCACGGCCGATGCGGCAGTCCTCATCGCGGTGACGGACCGCGCCGACCCGACAGTGCTACTCACCCAGCGTCCGCGGACCATGCGCGACCATCCCGGCCAGGTCGCTTTCCCCGGTGGCAAACTCGACGAAGGCGAGCATGCCGTGGACGCCGCCCTGCGCGAGGCGTGGGAGGAACTGGGCATCGAGCGGCAGCACGTGCGGGTGATCGGCACGACAGACCGCTACCAGACCGGTACGGGTTTCGACATCACGCCGGTCCTTGCCACCGTTCCTCACGACCTGCCTATTCGTCCCGACCCGCGCGAAGTCGAAAGCTGGTTCGAAGCGCCGCTATCGCTCCTCATGCATCCGGAGAACTGGCGGGAGAACGAGGTTTTCTGGAAAGGCGCGATGCGCCGCTATTACGAGATGGATCACGAAGGCTACCGCATCTGGGGTGTGACCGCTGCGATCTGCATCAACCTCTCGCGGCGGCTGGCGTGGAAGGCATGAGCGTTCTAAAGGCGCTGCCATGACCCGCCTGCCCGACGCCGCCTGGACGAAGCGCACCGACCTCGCCGCCCTCGTGGCGGCGCTGGGTGCCGACAACACCCGCTATGTCGGCGGCGCTGTGCGCGACACGCTGCTGGCCAAGGCGATCCACGATATCGACCTCGCCACCACACTCGTGCCCCATGCCGTTATCGATCGCTGCAAGGAGGCGGGCATCCGTACGGTTCCGACCGGTATCGACCACGGAACGGTGACGGCGATCCTGCCGAATGGCCCGGTCGAAATCACGACCCTGCGTCGCGATGTCTCGACCGACGGTCGACGCGCCACGGTCGCATTCGCTGAAGAATGGCGCGAAGATGCGGCGCGTCGCGATTTCACGATCAACGCGCTCTACGCACACCCCGACACACTTGAGATCGACGATTATTTCGGCGGATTGGCCGATCTGGCAGAGCGCCGGGTGCGGTTCATCGGCGACGCTCGGGAACGTATTCGGGAAGATCACCTGCGGATCCTCCGGTATTTCCGATTCCAGGCGCGGTTTGGCGATAGTCCCGAAAGCGAGGCGATCTCGGCATGCTCCGATCTGGCGCACACGCTCAAGGGTCTCAGCCGCGAACGGGTGGCGATGGAATTGCTGGGCATCCTTGCCCTTCCCGACCCGCGTGGTTCGATAGCGTTGATGGCAGAGCATGGCGTGCTCGAGGTTATCCTTCCCGAAGCACGCGAGAGGGAGCAGAAAGTCCTTGCCGCGCTTGTCGCCCATGAGGCGCAGCTCGATCTAGAAGGTGATCCCGTCCGTCGTCTGGCCGCTCTCCTCCCGCCAATTCCCTCCATCGCTCAGGCCGTCGCCGCCCGGCTACGCCTTTCGCGCGCTCAGCGTGCGCGCTTGTCCTGCGCTGCCGAGCGCAAGGATGCGGATGCAGAGGCCCCGCGCGCTCTTGCCTATGCCGAAGGTATGGAATGCGCGCGCGACCGGCTGCTTATCGGGGGCTCCGACATAGCCCCGCTGTCCGGTTGGGATGTCCCGCGATTGCCGTTGAAAGGCGGCGAGATCGTTGCGCGCGGGGTCGGCGCGGGTCCGGAGGTTGCACGCATCCTGCAAGCCGTCGAGGCCCGCTGGGTCGAGGAAGAATTTCCCGACGCCAGCCGCGTCGCGCAATTGCTTGAAGAAGAGCTGTCCGCCCGTTCGCCTGGTTGATTGCAGCGTTGCAGCACGTATCCAGGACAGTTCGTCGCGCCGATCCTTCGGTTCATCCCCGGCTTCAGCTTGGCTTAAGCTGCACTGCAGCATAACTGGCTCACGCGGTTGCTTCCCAGCGATCGGTTTGTCATAGAGCGCCCGCTTCCTGGAGGGGGCATGCGGCATCGGCGTGAGGCTTTGTTCTCCGCAGCCGCTCAAATTTTCCACAGGACCCTTAGCGCGCACAGATGCGCATGGGGTTCGCATAATCTGAACAAGTTTAGGAGTTCGTCCATGAAGTTCGCAAAGCTGGCCGTCGCTGCCGTCGCACTCGCCGCCACCCCCGCCCTCGCCAACGAGCAGGTCGCTGCAGGCGCTACCGTGACCGGTCCCGAAGGCAATGCCGTCGGAACTATCGTTTCGGTCGAAAACGGCCAAGCCGTGCTCGACACCGGCAAGCACAAGGTTCCGCTGGGCGTCGAAATGTACGGCCAGGGCGAAACCGGCCCGACCATTACCGTGACCAAGGCCCAGCTCGACGGCATGATCGATGCACAAATCGCAGAAGCCAACGCCAAGCGTGACGCCGCACTTGTTGTCGACGCAGCGGTACTCAGCGCCGACGGTCAGATGCTCGGCACGGTCTACACCATCGACAGCGAAGACATGGCGATCATCAAGAGCGACGCTGGCATCGTCACGATGACACGCGATAACTTCGCCCTGGACGCTAACGGCGCGTTGATAGTTCTGTTCAACGCTGCCGATATCGCACCGAGCTTCACCCCGGTTCCGGAAGGCGCCGAAATCCTGACGCCGGCACAGGCTCGCGCAAAGCAGGCCGAAGCCGCTGCAGGCGATGCTGCCGAGTAAGCGAAGACTACAAATTCCCTGAGCCCAGTTTCAGGGTCGCAAGGGGCCGGGAGTGCGAAAGCGCTTCCGGCCTTTCTGCTATCCGAACCGGTTGTCGCGCGGGAAGCCTTGCGGCGGGAGGCGGCCTGCACCGCCACGCGCAACCTTCCACTGCCACATGTCGCCTTCGGTACGGGTCCGGTCGCCCTTGCCGCCCATCGTCCAGCTGAGCCCCTCTTCCAGCTTGAACGTGGTCGCATCCGACAGGCCACCATCGCGATAGCTTTGCAGCTTCACGCCCTGGCCCTTTGCGAGGCGCGGCAATTCCTCGAGGTTGAAAACCACCAGCTTGCGGTTGTCGCCGACGACGGCGACGTGGTCGTGCCCTTGCTCGATAGCCCGCGCAACGACCAGCTTCGCATCGCCCTTCAGATTGACGACCTGGCGGCCCTTTCGCGTTTCGGCGAGCATGGCGTCGGTGGTTGCGGCAAAACCCTTGCCGGTATCTGCGGCGAGCAGGACTTCCTGCCCTTCGCGATGGACGATTACGGCCGCGATCTGGGTACTCGTCTCGATGTCGAGCGTATTGCGGACCGGTTCACCGAACCCGCGCGCACCCGGCAGTTTGTCGGCCCCGAGCGTGAAGACACGGCCGTCGGCACCGACCAGCAGTAGCTTGTCGGTCGTTTGCGCGTGCAGGACAAAGGCCGGAGCGTCGCCTTCCTTGTATTTGAATTCCTGGTCCAGCGGCAGGTGGCCCTTGGCACCGCGTACCCAGCCCTTCTGCGACAGGATCACGGTGACCGGCTCTTTCTCGATCATCGCGTCCATGCTGAATTCGACTGCTGGTGCCGCCTCTTCGATCGTCGTGCGGCGGCGGCCCAGATCGGTGTCAGGTCCGTATTCCTTGCGCAGCGCATTGAGATCGCGCTTCAGGCGCGTGCGCTGGCGAGCCGGGGAGCCAAGCAGTTTCTCAAGCTCGTCCTGTTCTTTCAGCAACTCGTCCTTCTCATTGCGAAGCTGCATTTCCTCCAGCTTGCGCAAGGACCGCAGGCGCATGTTGAGGATCGCTTCGGCCTGCCGGTCGGTAAGCTTGAATTCCTCCATCATGACCGGCTTCGGCTCGTCCTCCGTCCGGATGATCTCGATAACGCGGTCGAGGTTGAGGAAGGCGATGATATAGCCTTCGACCAGCTCCAGCCGCTTGGCGATCTGTTCGAGCCGGTGGCGGCTGCGGCGCTGGAGGATGTCGATCTGGCTGGCGATCCAATTTTCGAGCAGTTCCTTCAGCCCCATGACCATCGGCGTGCGGCTGGCATTCAGCACATTGAGGTTGAGGCCGAAACGCGTTTCCATGTCGGTGAGCTTGTAGATGCTCTCCTTGAGCAGCTCGGGATCGACATTGCGGCTGCGCGGCACGAGCACGATGCGGATGGACTCGTCGCTTTCGTCGCGCACGTCCTCCAGGATCGGCAGCTTCTTGTCGGCAATCGCTTGTGCGATCTGCTCAATTAGCTTGCCCTTCGCGACCTGGTAGGGAATTTCGGAAATGACCAGTTGCCACTGGCCGCCGCCCAGCCGCTCGATCCCCGCTTCGCGATCTTCGGCCTTCTCCGCCTCTTCCGCATGGAAGCGCCCACGCACGCGGAACGACCCGCGTCCCGTTTCATAGGCATGGCTGATCGTATCCGCGCTTTCGGGAACGACCCCGCCCGTGGCGAAGTCCGGCCCCTTGAACAACTCCATCAGGCGCGGGTGTTCGACATGGGGATTGTCGATCACCTCCAGCGTCGCATCGACGATCTCGGCGACGTTATGCGAGGGGATATTGGTCGCCATGCCCACCGCGATCCCGCTCGCGCCGTTGGCGAGCAGGTTGGGGAAGAGACCCGGCATGATTTCCGGTTCTTCTTCCTCGTTATTGTAGGTCGGGATGAAGTCGACCGTGCCCGCGTCCAGCCCCTCCATCAGGCGCATCGCGGTCTTGGTCAGGCGCGCTTCGGTGTAGCGATATGCGGCAGCGTTATCGCCATCGATATTGCCGAAGTTGCCCTGCCCTTCGACGAGCGGATAGCGCAGCGCGAAATCCTGGGCGAGACGGACCATCGCATCATAAGCGGCCGTGTCGCCGTGCGGGTGGTACTTACCGATGACTTCGCCGACCACGCGGGCGGACTTCTTGAACCCGCTCGATGGGTCCAGCTTGAGCTGGCGCATGGTCCACAGCAGGCGCCGGTGGACCGGCTTCAACCCGTCACGAAGATCGGGCAGCGAGCGTGCGGTAATCGTGCTCAGCGCGTAGACGAGATAGCGTTCCGACAGGGCGGAGTCGAAAGGTGCATCAACGATCGCGTCGAACGGATCGACGCCAGAATCATCAAGATCGGTAGTGGCCATACGCCCTGCCCTATCAGAGCCACGGCTCGGCTGTCAGTACGGAACACAGCGCTGTCCCCACACGTTGCATGGGTAACAGAAAATCAAGGAGTTACCCTATGACAAAGCGCATCATGATCCTCGCCACCAACGGCTTCGAGCAGTCGGAGCTGATGAAGCCCATGGCCAATCTGGAAGACGCCGGTTTCGAAACCACTGTCGTGAGTCTCGAAAAGGGCGAAATCAAGGGTTGGGACCAGAAGGATTGGGGCGACAGCGTTGCCGTAGAGAAGACGGTCGACGAGATTTCCGACTGTTCGGGCTACGACGCTCTGCTCCTCCCGGGTGGCCAGATGAATCCCGACATCCTGCGTATGAACGAGCGCGCCATTGCGATCGTCCGCGAATTCGACATGGCGGGCAAGCCGATCGCCGCGATCTGCCACGCACCGTGGCTGCTCGCCGAAGCCGATCTCATCAAGGGCAAGACGGTCACCGCATGGCCCTCGATCCGTACCGACCTGAAGAATGCAGGTGCGAACGTGGTCGACAAGGAAGCCGTCGTCGATGGCAACCTCATTACCAGCCGCAACCCCGACGACATTCCGGCATTCAGCAAGGCGCTGATCGAAATGCTCGGTCAAACTGCCGAGAAGCGCGAACTCGAAAGCGCCTAACCGCTAGATCACTCTCGAGGAGAGAGGATGGCCCCGTCGCAGCAATGCGGCGGGGTTTTGTCCCTTTTTGGACCCTTGAGTGCGTGCAAGCATTGGGAATGGCATGGGGAAACAACAACTACTTCGCTCGATCCTGGTCCTGTTGCTCGCGGCCGCCGGCTTGTCCGCTCCGCCGGTGATGGCGCAAGGCATCGCGGTTGCGGAAGATAGCGAGCCTTACGTCTACGAGGTCGAGCAACTCGAATTCGAGGCCGGGCCGACCGCGCCGCTCGATCTCGACACCCCGATGGGGCTGATGGAAAGCTTCCTCGCGGCAGGCGAAGCGGGCGACTGGGAAAGCGCCGCCGCCGGTCTCGACATGGCCAATATCGCCGACGGAGACCCGCAGGATCTTGCGGCAAAACTCTATGACCTCGTCCATCGCTCCGTTCCGGTCGACTGGGCCGCACTGCCGGACCGCCCCGATGCGGTAGACACCGGCACGAGCAGCAAGGACCCCATGGCTGGCGTGCCGCGCCGTTCGATCACGATCGGCAGGCTGGCGTTGGACAACCGGTCCGTCCCGATCCGCATCGCCCGTGTCCAGGCACCAGACGGCGAACCGCTGTGGGTTTTCAGCCGCCAGACCGTCGACAATGTCCCAGCGCTCTACGAAGTCTACGGCCCGACCAAATTCGAAGAGATGCTGCCGGCACCCTTGCGCAAGCAAGCGTTCTGGACGCTGGCCTGGTGGGAAGTCATCGCCCTGCCAATTATCCTGCTCGTCGGTGCGCTGGCCGCCGCGCTGACCTATTTCGCGCTCAACCGTTGGCGCAAGCATCTCGACGAAGAGACCAAGCGGCACGGTGTCGTGAGCGCGGTCCACCTGCCGGCGACGCTGCTGGCCTTTGCCGGGACCATCGCGCTCGTAAGGGAAACCTTTTTCCGCCTCTCCGGTCCGGTGCGCGACCTGCTCGATCCCTTACAGCTCATCCTCATCGTCGCCGCCATCCTCGGGATCGCGCTCTCCGTGATCGAAGCGCTCTTCGATTTCGCCACCGACCGCCGGACGACCAAGCTGGAGGCGCCGGAAAACAACGAAGACCGCAATTTCTACACCAAGCTCAGTGCCATCCGGCGCATCATAACCGCAGCGCTCTTATTGGCGGGTGTGGGCTTCCTGCTGGTCGCCAGCAATATCTCTACCACCCTCGGCTTCTCCATCATCGCGTCGGCCGGCGTGCTCGGCCTCGTCCTCGTCTTCGCCGCGCGAAAGGTGCTGGGCGACATCATGGCCAGCGTCCAGATCGCTTTCGCTCAGACCGCGCGGATCGGCGATGCGGTCCATTACGACGGCCAGTGGTGCTACGTCGAAAAGATCGGTTTCACCCACTTGCGCCTGCGCACTTGGGACGAGCGCCGCGTCATCGCCCCTGTCAGCGCCTTCACCAGCGAAAGCTTTGAGAACTGGACCAAGAAGGACGCCAGCCTGATGATGCATGTCGAGTTGGAACTCGACAACCGCGCCGATGTCGAAGCGCTGCGCGAACCATTCTCCCAATTCATCGAGAACGACGACGACGTCATCGATCCCGAAGATGCCGTTTGCGAAGTCATCAACCAGAACGCCAAGGCGATGGTCGTGCGCTTCATGGTCCGCGCCGTCGATCCCAAGGTCGGCTGGGCAATGCATTGCCGCCTTCGCGAACACATGCTGGCAGCGGCCTCCAAGATGGACGCGGCGGCAGGCAACGAACCCGTACCCGCCTACATCCCGCGCGAACGCGAAGTGCGCATGGACGAGGCGGGTTAGCCCCTGCTCATGTCGTGGCTTTCCGCCGGGATCGCCACGCTCAACCCGTCGAGGCCGTCCTCAAGCAAGATCTGGCAGGACAGGCGGCTGGTGCGGCGCACGCCTGCAGCTAGGTCGAGCATGTCTTCCTCTTCCTCGCTTGCCTCGGGAAGCCGGTCGAACCAGTCGGCGTCCACGACCACATGGCATGTCGAACAGGCCATCTGCCCCTCGCACGTACCTTCCAGCGGCATGCCTGCTGCTTGCGCCACCTTCAACAGGCTGTCGCCAGCGATTCCCTCGGCTTCCACCCGCTTGCCATCGGTAGTGTGAAAAACGACCCTCATAGCGATCCCTGCGCCTCTGCTGCCTCGTTGATGATGCGCCCCGCCTCCTCGATTTCATCAAGCGTGGTGTAGCGCCCGAAACCAAGGCGGATGGACGCCTTGGTGAGTTTCTTAGGCAGGCCGATGGCTTCGAGCACATGGCTGGTGCGTCCAGATCCGCTGGCGCAGGCGGACCCTGCCGAGAACATCACGTTGCGGCACTCGCTCATCAACCGGCCCACATCGAGGCCGCCGCCATTGGGACCACGCGGGCGGATGTTGAGATTGCCGTGATAGCGCGCCTCCGCGCTGCCGTTGAGTTCCCACTTGTCGAAGATTTCGGTCGCCCGTTTCCAGAGCTTCTGCACGTGCTCGGCATCCTGCTCCATGCGATCCTTGGCCTCGGCAGCGGCAGCGCCCATGCCCGCAATCAGCGCAGGCGATAGCGTGCCGGAGCGAAGGCCGAATTCCTGCCCGCCGCCCGTCTGGACCTCGTGCAAATCGACCCCGTCGCGCACCCACAAAGCGCCCACGCCCTTGGGCCCATGGAATTTGTGCGCGCTGATCGCGATCATGTCCGCGCCGGTGACCTCGATCTTCCCATAGGCCTGCACCGCATCGCACAGGTAAAGCGCGTTGTTCTCCTTCGCCTTGCGGTGCCATTCGACCGTGGGCTGGATCACGCCGATCTCGTTGTTCACCTGCATCAGGCAGACCAGCCGGGTGTCCTGCGGCAGGTCCTGCTTGGTATTGCACTGCCCGTCCTTGGCGACGTTCAGCACATGGCATTTGCCCGCATCCTTCGCCGTGTCGAGCACGGCGGAATGTTCGATGGCGGACACGCTGACGGTCCCGCTGCCTCCGTCCCTTGCCCGCGTCCCGCGAATGGCGAGATTGAGCGCTTCGGTCGCGCCGGAGGTGAAGATCACCTTCCCGCCGGCGGGGAAGAGCGCCGCCACCTGGTCGCGCGCGAATTCGATCGCGGCCTTGGCCTCGCGGCCCATCTTGTGAGGGGAGTGCGGATTGCCGAACCCGGTACCGCCCGGCCCGTCGAGCCAGCGCATCATGGCATCGCGCGCTTCGGGGGCGAGCGGGGTCGTGGCTTGGTAGTCAAGGTAGATCATGCCGCTGCCCGTGCCGGGCAAAGGCGACGAAGTTTACACCCTGTCACCCGCCCTGAACGCGTCGAGACGCCCGGAATTGCGGGATTTTTCGCACGAGCCACCAGGGTGACACTTTGCTGCTTTGCGCGGAGAAAAACTGAATTCGTCATGGATCGGATCGTGGCCCGTCGTTCCGGAGTAGGAAAGGGATTGGCGGCGCAGGCGGCCGCGATGAACGTCATGCCTTCGCCAATTCAAGCCATACCTCGCAGAAGCGTTCCACTTCTTCGCGCGTGGTGTTCCAGCCGAAACTGGCGCGAATGGTCCGGTCGGCAACGTCGGCTTCGACCTGCATCGCCTGTAGCACGTGGCTGGTCTTCATCGTGCCGGACGAACAGGCGCTGCCTTGCGAGACCGAGATACCCGCCATGTCGAACCGCATGACCTGCGCGCTACCGCTCATCTTGGGCATGGCGATGGCGCGGATATAAGGCGTGGGGTCGGAAAGGCCGTCAGACAGGAATTTGCCACCGCTTTCGCGGCAGTGGGCAATAATTGCATCGAGCGGTTCGAGCACGAAGGGATCGAGATAGGGAGAGTGCGCAGCTTCCAGCGCTGCCGCCATGCCAGCCGCGCCAGGCAAATTCTCGGTGCCGCGTCGGTACCCGCGTTCTTGCCCACCCGCCGGTTCGAGCATCGCGAAGTCTTTCACAAGCAGTGCGCCAACTCCGATAGGACCGCCAAATTTATGCGCAGAGACTATTGCCAAGTCGCAAGGCGGAAGCGCGAGCTTGCCTGCGCTTTGGGCGCAATCGGCGAGCACGAGACCACCAGCTTGGTGCACCATTCCGGCAATCGGGGCGAGGTCCTGCCGATTGCCTGTTTCGGAATTGATTTGCTGTACGGCGACAAGCGGTCGCTCTCGCTGGACGGCTTCGGACAGGACCTCCAGATCGAGCGCTCCATCGGGCAGGACCGGCAGCCTTTCTGCATCGGGAGCCGCTTTCAGGATGGCATCGTGCTCCACCGCCGAAACCAGCCGTGCGCCCGTTTTTGCCTGACCCAGCGCCAGCGCCGCTGCCTCGCTCGCTCCGGAGGTGAAGATCACCTCCCCCTCCCAGCCGAGCGCCTGTTTCACCCGTTCGCGGGCATCTTCCAGCGCGGCGCGGGCCTTGCGGCCTTCGGCGTGCGGACTACTGGGATTTGCCCAAAGGTCGAAGCCTTCTTCCATCGCGGCGCGCGCTTCGGGGCGCAGCGGCGTGGTGGCGGCATGATCGAGATAAATTCGTGTCTTGACGGGACGTGCTCAATATAATTGCGATTTCGCAGCGAAACCCTATATAGCGCGCAACCTCGCGCAAGCCATATCCGGCCTGCGCCATCGAAAATTTCCGACAGGGTACATCTCCCCATGCCGACCGTGATCTTTCCCGGCCCCGAAGGCCGCCTCGAAGGCCGTTTCTCTCCCGCACCGCGTCCGCGCGCGCCCGTAGCGATGATCCTCCACCCGCACCCGCAGGGCGGCGGCACCATGAACGAGCAGATTACGCAGCGGCTCTACAAGACCTTCGTCAATCGCGGCTTCGCCACGCTGCGCTTCAACTTCCGCGGCGTTGGCCGCAGCCAGGGCAGCTTCGACAACGGGATCGGCGAATTGTCCGATGCCGCAGCCGCGCTCGACTGGGTGCAGCAGGTCCATCCCGAAGCGCAGGTGACCTGGGTTGCCGGTGTCAGCTTCGGTTCGCTCATCGGTATGCAGCTGCTCATGCGCCGCCCGGAAATCCGCGGCTGGATCAGCATCGGCGCGCCTGCCAGCATGTACGATTTCTCGTTCCTCGCACCCTGCCCCGCCAGCGGGATCTTCATCCACGGCGCGCAGGACACGGTGGTCCAGCCGGGCGCCGTTACCAAGCTCGTCGAAAAGCTGCGCACGCAGAAGCACATCACCGTGCACCACGAAGAAATCCCGCGTGCGAACCACTTCTTCGAGAACGAGCAGGAAGAACTGATGAAGTCGGTCGACAATTACCTCGACTTCCGCCTCGATCCGAGCTGCCCGATCAAGTGATCTGCTGACGGGCGGCTCCGACCCGATTTATCAGTAAATTAAAGCCTTTCCTGACAGGATCGCTGCGTCATCCGCGCGTCCAAACTCGTACCTCTTGCATTCATGGTGTAATGTTGTAACATTGCAGCCTAGAGTCGCAAGGAGAGGAAAGACTATGGCCTATGCAGATACAAGGAAGGCATCGCCGGCCGGCATGCTCGCCGCCATCGGTGTGCAGGCTGCCATCGGCTTTGCCGTCATCACCGGCCTGACCGTAACGGCAGGCATCGTCGAAAAGCCGGACATACTCGACACCTGGGACATCAAGGACGAGCCGCCGCCCCCGGCTCCGCCTCCGCCGGAACCCGCCACCGATGCCGTACCGGAAGTCGCCACGACACCGCCCATCACGGTGCCCAAGCCGGACCTGTCGCTGTCGGATATCAAGCCCGTCATCCCCACCACCGATCTGATCCTGCCGCCGCAGCCCATGCCCAAGCCGGGTCCGACCAAGCTCGATCCGGTCCCCTCGCCCACACCCAGCGGCTTCGATCCCGTAGGTGCCAAGCCGCGCAACGATCCGGGCCGCTGGCTGAGCGATCGTGACTACAAGTCGAGCTGGGCGCGCCGCGACCTGACCGGCACCGCAACTTTCAAGCTCGATATCGCGGCGACCGGCAAGGTGACCGGGTGCCAGGTGACCCGTTCCACCGGACACTCCGAACTCGATGCCGCAACCTGCGTGCTGGTCCAGAAACGCGCGAAGTTCGAGCCCGCCCGAGGTCGCTCGGGCGAGCCGGTGGCGGGAAGCTATACCGGCTCCGTCCTCTGGCAGCTGCCCGACTGAGCCTCCCGATCGGGCAGCGTCAGCGAGAGCCCCGTTCGACCTTGTCGAGCGGGGCTTCTCCGTCTGCGGTGGGTACCGTCCAGATCATCACGTTCACGACGGCGATGATCGCCAGCAGCACCATCAGGCCCGCATTCCTGAGATTGCCCGTCCGCTTCCACAGCATCCACGCGCCGAAAACCAGCAGGGCCGCAGCAAGAACGGTGAGCGATAGAACAGTGTCGAGCATGATTTCCCCGATTTTCGATGGGTGTATCCGGCGTTTGGCGGCGGAACGTCCGAACGTCTTTATCGTTTAACAAAGGTGCAGTCACTCTGACTGCGAAATCTTTCACAAAGGGGATTCAGCGATGGGTATTTTCAGCAAGATCAAGGACGCGATTTTCGGCAAGGAAGCCAAGGCGCAGGAAGCGCCGCCTGCCAATACCCCGGCCGGTGTCCCCCCGCAGCAGGACCGGAGCGTGCCCATGGTCAATGTCGAGAACAGTCTCGATTCCATGCCCGGCGCCGATCGCCTCAACTGGCGCACCAGCATTGTCGACCTGATGAAGCTGATCAACGTCGATTCCAGCTATGAAAACCGCAAGGCTCTGGCCCAGGAGCTTGGCCGCGAAGATTACAGCGGCACGGCGGAAGACAACATCTGGCTGCACCGCCGCACCATGCAGGAATTGTCGGCCAATGGTGGCCGCGTCCCGCCCGAATTCCTCGATTGATTTGACAAGGTGAGCGCGGCGGCCCCAAACCGCCGCGCATGACCACCCAAACCTTTGAAACCACCCGCCGCCAGTTCATCGCAGGACTTGGCGCGACCAGCGCTCTCACCCTCGGCGGATGCGCCGCAATCCCCCGTCCAGAAGGCATTTCGGCGGCTCAGACGATCGGTGCCGAGCGCCTGCTTGAAGTCGTCGGCTACAACCTGCTCGCCCACGAGCCGGAGCGCGCTACCGGACTTGGCGTCGATACCGGCCAATACGCGCATCTTCGCGGCAAGCTGGAAGACCAGTCGCCCGCGGGGCAACAGGCCTATGCGAACACTCTCAGGCAAGACCTCGAGCGCGTCCGCGCCTTCCCGCGCGAAGGCCTGGACAGCGAAAACCTGACCAATCTCGAAGTCGTCGAAAGCGCCTACGAACTCGCGCTCGACGGCTTTGCGCTTCCTTATGGCGACACGCCGGTCGGCAACTGGCGGACCGCGCCCTATGTCGTGATCCAGAACGTGCGCGAATACCTCGCCCTGCCGCGCTTCATGCAGTCGAGCCACAATGTCGAAAACGGCGACGATGCCGACGCCTATATCGAGCGCATGGAGCAGATGCCCTCGGTCTTCGATGGCGAGCTGGCCCGCATTCGCGCAGCGCGCGGCATGGGGGTCGTGCCGCCCTCCTTCCTGCTCGACAAGGCGATCGGCCAGATGGAGCAGACCATCGCCAGCGCCGGCAAGGGCGAGCTTTTCGCCGACGATCTGCGCGCCAAGCTCGATGCCAAGGGCATGCCGGAAAGCCACGCCAACCGCGCCCTGACACTGGAAACCGGTCCGATTGCCGAGGCACTGCAGCGCCAGCTTGCCGAACTTCGCGCCGAACGCGCCGTCGCCAGCGACGCGCCGGGCATTTCCGCGCGCCCTCAGGGCGAGGAATTCTACGCCTGGGCCCTGCGCTCCAGCACGACCACGCGCCTCACCCCCGACGAGGTCCACAACCAGGGCCTCGAAGAACTCGATGCGCTGCACGCGCGCATGGACCCGATCCTGCGCGATATCGGCTACACCAGTGGCTCGGTCGGCGAACGGATGCAGGAACTCGGCAACGATCCGCGCTACAAGTTCGCAGAAGGCGATCCGGGCCGCGAAGAGATCATGGAGTTCATCTGGGACCGGGTGAACTGGATCAAGGGCCAGATGCCGCGCGCCTTCAACACGCTGGTCGATCCCAACATGGAAGTGAAGCGCATCCCGCCGGCCGAAGAAGTCGGCGCGCCGGGCGCCTATGGCGGCGCGGGCAGCAAGGACGGCTCCATCCCGGGCCGCTTCTGGATCAATCTGCGAGACACCGACCTGCATCGCAAATACGATCTCGCCGACCTGACCTATCACGAGACGATCCCCGGTCACGTGTGGGAGGGCGAATATTCCAATCGCCTGCCGCTCATCCGCTCGATCCTCGCCTTCAACCCGTTCAGCGAAGGCTGGGCTCTCTATGGCGAACAGATGGCCGAAGAACTGGGCGCATACGACGAATTCACGGTCGGCCGCCTCGGCTATCTGCAAAGTCTCGCCTTCCGCGCGTGCCGCATGGTGGTGGATACCGGCCTTCACGCCAAGGGCTGGAGCCGCGAGCGCGCCGTCCAGTTCTTCGTCGAACGCAACGGCAGCAAGCGCGGCGAGGTGGAGAGCGAAGTCGATCGCTATTGCAGCTGGCCGGGGCAGGCGACCGGCTACAAGCTCGGCCACAGCCGCATCGTCGACCAGCGCTCGCGTGCAGAGCGCGAGTTGGGGAGCCGATACGATTTCAAGGCGTTCAACGATGCAGTGATCCTCGGCGGCAATGTGCCGATGGATGTGCTGGAGCGGAATGTGGAGCGCTATATCGCGTCCGCCTCCGCCTAGGGCGGAGTTGAACGGAAGGCCTGATGGAACAGATCGGCGAAGACCTGGAGACGATGCCGCGCGTTCCACTGGCCGACGAACATGTCGCCTGCCTGCGCGAACTCGGTACCGAGCAGACTTACGACAAGGGCGCGATGGTGGCCGAGGCGGGCGATGTCATGGATCGCTTCGTCTATGTGCTCGACGGAGAGATCGAGGTCGTCGACCCGTTTTCCGGAGAGCGCCTGCTCGAAAGTGCCCTCGGCCCGACTCAGTTCATGGGCGAGATCGCCTTCCTCAATGCCGGTTCGCATACGCTTCCCATGCGCGCGGCGCAGGACACGCGTACGCTGGAAGTGCCGCGCGAGGCCATGCTGGACCTCATGTCGCGCATCCCGGAATTATCGGACCACGTGCTGGGCGTTTTCGCCGCCCGCAGGCGCAAGCAGTTCGAAGGCAACAACAGCGCGATCAAGCTGATCGGTGCAGACCAGGATGCGGCAGTGCAATCGGTCGAACGCTTCCTCAGCCGCAACCGCGTACCCTTCCAGACGCTGGATCTCGACGGGGACGACGACGAGGCGCTGGAGGCGTGCCGGCTGGTGGAACATCGCCCGGCAGTGATCCTCGGACAGGACCGGGTGATTGACGATCCCAGCCCGCGCAAGATGGCCCAGTACTTGGGACTCGACATGGATGTCTGCCGCGAGACGGTTTACGACCTTTTGATCGTCGGAGCCGGACCCGCAGGCGTCGCAGCCGCAGTCTATGCCGGTAGCGAAGGGCTGCAGGCACTAGTGGTGGAAGACACCGCCATCGGCGGGCAGGCAGGCACCAGCAGCCGGATCGAGAACTACATGGGTTTCCCGACCGGCATCAGCGGCGCCGACTTGGTCTATCGTGGGCAGATCCAGGCGATGAAATTCGGCACCCGCTTCGCCATGCCTCGCCAGGTCTGCGGGCTGGTCCGCCGCGATGACGGCACCTTTTGTGCCGATCTCGACGATGGCGACCAGGTCTGCGCAAGAACGGTGCTGGTCGCCACCGGCGTGCAGTACCGCCGCCTGCCCCTCGACCGGCTCGCCGAATTCGAGAGCAAGGGCATTTTCTACGCCGCCACCGACATGGAATCCCGCTTCTGCGCGAAGACCGAAGCGGTCGTCATCGGTGGTGGCAATTCGGCGGGGCAGGCTGCAATGTATCTCAGCCGCACTGCGCGCCATGTCCACATCGTCGTGCGCGGCGACAGCCTTGCCGAAAGCATGTCGAAATATCTGACGGACAGGCTGATTGCCGACCCGTCGATCACCATACACTACCAGACCGAGGCGAGCGCGTTGCATGGCGACGATCACCTGGAAGGCGTAACGCTGAGCGGCCCCAATGGCGAAGAGGAGATCGCGACCAGGGCGCTGTTCATCATGATCGGCGCCGCGCCCAACACGCAATGGCTATCGGACCTGGCGCAGACCGATGAGGGCGGGTTCGTCGTGACAGGCAGCGATGCCGGGCGCAGTTCGCCCTATGAAACCAGCGCAGACGGTATTTTTGCCGTCGGCGATGTGCGCGCAGGATCCGTCAAACGGGTCGCCAGCGCCGTCGGCGAAGGATCGGTCGTGGTCAGCCGGATCTGGAACTACATCGACGGGCTGTTGCGAGAACAGCCCGCCGCTTAGGCGTCACCGCGCGGCGAGCCCGCCCACGATCGAGCCCAGGATTCCGCCAAGGCCGCCGCCCTGCTGGGCGCTGCCACCACCCGCCTGCTTCGCCATGTAGCCGGCGACCGCCATCGCGAGGATCGGCAGCATCTTCTTGAGCAGGTTCTCGTCGAGCCCGGTGATGGCCGACACTTCGCTGGCGACGCCGCGGCTGGTTTCCTTGCCGCCGAAGATCGTGCCAAGGATGTCGTTACCCTTGCCCGTATCGGTCGGACCGCCGCCGAGGACGGATTCGAGCAGGCCGCCACCGCCAAGGCCGCCGATGATGCTGCCAAGCCCGCCAAGGCCAGAAGTCCCCGCCGTGGTCCTACCCATACCGGCAACAATGGCCGGAAGCAGGGCGCCCGCGCCTGTGCGTGCGGTTTGCTCGTCGATGTTCAGCTCGCGTGCCATGCTGGCAATCGCGCCGCTGTCCTGAAGCATCCTGGCCAAGCTCATTCTTACTCTCCCTATCGAATCGAAAACGCACATTGCGCCACCCGGCACCGATTTCAAAGCCCGCCAATGAACCGATCTGTCGCCGATGAAGGAACACGCCTCAGATTTCTCGGATAATTCCGAGCAGAAACGTTGCCATCCAAAGTATATATACTAGGATATCGACTAACTGGAGGGTCTGAATGAAGTATTGGGTCGCTTTTCTGGCGCTTTTTGCGCTTGCCTCGCCTGCGTACGCAGATTGGTACGAAGCATCGAGTGAGCATTTCGTCATCTACGCGGATGACAAGGAGAAGGATATCCGGCGCTTTGCCGAGAACCTCGAACGCTATCATTCCGCGATGGCCCACGTCCTCAATCAGAAGCTGGATCGACCGAGCCCGTCAAATCGTGTCGTCATCTTCGTCGCGGGCAACCAGCGGGACATCCGTGAACTGGCGGGAACGAAGGACAAGACGCTCGCCGGGTTCTACCTGCCGCGTGCCGGTGCATCGCGCGCGTTCGTCCAGGATATCCGCAACAAGAAGGGGTATCCGAGCTTTTCGACCACGGTGCTGCTGCACGAATATGCGCACCACTTCCTGATCTCGACCACACGCTACGAAATGCCCCGCTGGATGAGTGAGGGCGCCGCAGAGTTCTTCGCTGCCGCCAGCTTCAACGGCGACGGCACCGTCCAGATCGGACGTCCTGCCCAGCATCGCGGCCTTGAACTGGCCTATGCCGAAAGGGTGACGGTGGAGCAGCTGCTTGACCAAGAGCTTTATGAGAACAGCAGGAGCGGTCGATACGACGCATTCTACGGTCGCAGCTGGGCGCTGTACCATATGCTGACCTTCAGCGAGGATCGGCAGGGGCAGCTGGGGCAATATTGGCTCAGGGTAGCCCGCGGTATGCCGTCGATCGACGCCGGGCGGGAAGTCTTCGGCGATCTTGATGCGCTCGACCGCGAACTCGACAGTTATCTGCAGCAAAAACGCATGATGAACTATGTCCTGAAGCCGGAAATGATACCCTTCAGCCCCGTCGAGATACGGCAGTTGTCCGAAGGCGAAGGGGAGATGATGAGCGTGCGGATGCGCTCGCAGCGCGGGGTCGATGAAGAAACCGCCGCCGAGGTTGTTGCGGACGCGCGCAAGATCGCGGTCGAATATCCGGGCGATGCGGGCGTGATGACCGCTCTGGCGGAGGCGGAATACGACGCAGGCAACGACGATGCTGCCATCGCGGCGGCCGATGCCGCAATCGCGCTCGATCCGTCCCGCAAGAATGCCTATGTCCAAAAGGGTTACGCACTGTTCCGCAAGGCGGAAGAGGCCGACGATGAAGACGCGGCATTCGAAGCTGCGATGGTTCCGTTCAGCCAGCTCAATGCGCTGGAAGTGGACCATCCTCTCCCGCTGATCTATTTCTACCGCAGCTTCGTCAATCGCAGAATGATGCCGAGCGAAAGCGCTCGTCACGCACTCGAGCGGGCCTACCAGCTCGCGCCCTTCGACAAGGGACTCGGCATGAATGTGGCCATGATGCAGGCCGGAGAGGGAAAAATCGCGCTCGCGATGGATACATTGGGTCCGCTATCGGCCGACCCGCATGGCGGCGGCCTTGCCAAGCGCGCCAGGCTCTATCTCGGACAACTTGGAAATGCGACCGAGGGCGAGCCCTGGTGGCCGTCGGCTATCATTGTCGATATACCGGAAATCGACGCCGACGAAGGCGAAGACTGACCCGATCCCGATACGAAAACCCCCGGGCCGCGTTTGATCGCGGCCCGGGGGCTCTCCTCTCCAACTTGATGAACCGTCAGGCGGCAGCAGGTGCCGCGTCGCGTACGCCCTGGTCGACATGGGCTGCGAAAGGTTCGAAATTGTCCACGAACAGCTGCACCAGCTTGGTTGCGGTGCGGTCGTATTCGTCCTTGTCGTCCCAAGTGGAACGCGGGTCGAGGATCTGGCTGTCGACGCCCGGGACCGCAATCGGCACTTCGAAGCCGAAGTTCGGATCCTTGCGGAATTCCGCTTCGTTGAGGCTGCCGTCGAGCGCCGCATTGAGCAGGGCGCGGGTCGCCTTGATCGGCATGCGGTTGCCGGTGCCGTACTTGCCGCCGGTCCAGCCGGTGTTGACCAGCCAGCACTGCGCGCCGCCTTCGGCGATACGCTTCTTCAGAAGGTTTCCGTAAACGCTCGGGTGGCGGGGCATGAAGGGTGCGCCGAAGCAGGTCGAGAACGTCGCTTCAGGCTCGGTCACGCCGATTTCGGTGCCAGCGACCTTGGCGGTGTAGCCCGACAGGAAGTGATACATCGCCTGGTCGGGTGTAAGACGCGCGATCGGAGGCAGGACACCGAAGGCATCGGCTGTCAGCATGATCACATTGCTGGGCGGCGGGCCCATGTTGTCGTCCGACGTGTTCGGGATCGAGGACAGAGGATAGGCGCCGCGGGTGTTCTCCGCGAGGCTGTTGTCGTCGAGATCGATTTCGCCATTATCGTCCATCACCACGTTTTCGAGGACGGTGCCCTCCATGCGAGTGGTGGCGTAGATTTCCGGTTCGGCCTCGGGGTTGAGGCGGATCATCTTTGCGTAGCAGCCACCTTCGAAATTGAAGACTGCCGTGTCCGACCAGCCATGCTCGTCATCGCCGATCAGCGTACGGCTGGCATCGGCCGAAAGCGTGGTCTTGCCGGTGCCGGAGAGGCCGAAGAACACCGCGCTCTTGCCGTCGGGGCCGATATTGGCCGAACAGTGCATCGGCATGACGCCCTTGGGCGGCAGCAGGTAGTTGAGGATGCCGAAGACACTCTTCTTCATTTCGCCGGCATATTTGGTGCCGCCGATCAGGATCAGCTTTTCTTCGAGGTTGACCGCAATCACGGTCTCGCTGCGAGTACCGTGGCGGTCCGGATCGGCCTTGAAGCTCGGCAGGTCGACGATGGTGTATTCGGGCACGAAACCTTCGAGTTCGGCTTCGGTCGGGCGCACCAGCAGGGTGCGGATGAACTGGTTGTGCCAGGCGAGCTCGTTGATGACGCGCACGTTGACGCGGTATTCCGGCTGCGAACCGCCGAACAGGTCGGCCACGAACAGCTCTTCCTTGTCGGCGAGCGCCGCCATGAAGTCCTGTTTCAGGGCAGCGAAGTGCTCCGGCTTCATCGAAGCGTTGTTGTCCCACCAGACCGTGTCTTCGGTTTCGGCGTTGCGGACGATGAACTTGTCCTTCGCGCTGCGGCCGGTGTGCTTTCCGGTCTGGACGACCAGCGGGCCATGCTTGGCGCGGCGGCCTTCGCCCCGCTCGAGCGCCGCGGCGGTCAGTTCTTCGGAAGTGAGATTGGGATGGATCGTCGCATCGATCTCGAAGCCCTGCGCGGCAAGCGAGGTGGAAAGCGGAAAGGTCACTGAAATCTCCAGCGCTGGTGAGCGAATTGTGTCCGGGAATCGCTGGCGCATACGAATGCGCCGCCCTTACCGGTCCCTTAGTCCGGCCCCGCCGCAACGTCAAACCACCATAGACCAAGAATGCCCAGAACGTGTGCGGCGTGCGTTGTCTTGCGTAAGGAAAAGCGTTACCCGACACAAACCATGGAAAACCAAGGCGAACAGGCCACCGCCCCGCAGGGCGCCACACCGCAAGCGGACGACCGCACGACCATTGCGCTGGTCGATGACGATCGCAACATCCTGACAACAGTTTCTATCGCGCTGCAGGCAGAAGGTTTTGCCACGCGCGTCTATTCCGACGGGGAGGCCGCGCTGACGGCGCTGCTCGACAATCCGCCGGACCTCGCGATCTTCGACATCAAGATGCCCAAGATGGACGGCATGGAATTGCTGCGTCGCCTGCGCGAAAACTCCGCCCTCCCCGTCATTTTCCTGACCAGCAAGGACGACGAGCAGGACGAGGAAGCCGGGCTGCAGATGGGTGCGGACGATTATATCGCCAAACCCTTCTCGCTCCGCTTGCTGCTGGCGCGCATCCGCGCGATCCTGCGCCGTAGCGATGCCCGGCGCCCCCTGCCGCTCGAAGTCGGCGAGAAGGCTGCCGAGATCATCGAGCGTGGGCGCCTGCGCATGGATCCGGCCCGCCATCACGTCACATGGGATGGCAAGCCGGTGTCGCTGACCGTGACGGAGTTCCTGCTGCTGGAGGCGCTCGCGCTGCATCCGGGCGTCATCAAGAGCCGCAACCAGTTGATGGATGCTGCATATCCCGACGACACCTATGTCGACGATCGCACCGTGGACAGCCATATCAAGCGAATGCGGCGCAAGTTCCGCAGCGTGGACAATGATTTTTCCTCGATCGAAACGCTTTACGGCGCCGGCTACAGCTTCAGCGATGGCTGAGAAGGACAGCGTCCTCAGGGGCGATCCACGACTTGAGAAATTGCGCTGGTCGCGCCGCCTTTCGCTCACCAGCCGCATCCTGTTCGTGAATGTCCTGCCGCTGGTGCTCCTTGGCGGCGGCGTCCTCTATCTCGACAGCTATCGCAAGCAATTGCTGGACGAGCGGTTCAAGCTCGCGCTGGTGGAAGCGCAGATCACGGCAGAGGCCCTGGCCGGTGCTACGGTCCAGCGACAGGAAGCCTTGCTGATCCAGATCGGCAAGGAACAGCGCCTGCGCCTCAGGGTCTATGGTCCCGGGGGAGAGCTGGAATCGGACAGTTTCGCGCTCGCTCCACCCAGTTTCGACCTCCCCGAACCGGCAGAGGTCGACCAGCGCGACATCGCGTACAGGATGGACCGCTGGTTCGACCGCATCGTGGGGGCACCCGCTCTGCCCGACTATGTCGAGCCAAAGAGTGACGAGGCTTCTGCCTGGCCGGAACTGGTCCGCGCCCGCGAAGAAAGCCTGACCCAAATCGTGCTGCGCGATGCGCCCGACGGTACACACGTGATCAACGCGGCCGCACCCGTCGGGCTGGATGGCGATACCTTGCTGCTGACCCGCAATCCCGTCGACATCACGGAGAGCGTACGTTCTGCCCGCACCACAGTCGCGCTGATCGTGCTGCTGTTCCTGCTTGTTTCAACGCTGCTGTCCTTCTTCCTCGCGCAGACGATCGTGCGGCCCTTGCGCGAACTCGTGCAGGCAGCCGTGCGTGTGCGCCAAGGCCGCGACCGCGCGGTGGAAGTCCCCCGCCTGCCCCAGCGCCGCGACGAAATCGGCATGCTGGCGCGGTCGATCTCGGACATGACCGCCGCCTTGCGCCATCGGATCGACGCGGTGGAAAGTTTCGCGGCCGACGTGGCGCACGAAATCAAGAACCCGCTGGCGAGCCTGCGTAGCGCGACCGAAAGCCTGGCCAAGGTCGATGACCCCGAATTGCGCGCCCAGCTTCTCGATATCGCGACGCATGATGTCCGCCGGATCGACAGGCTGGTCACCGAGATTTCCGATGCCAGCCGGATCGACGCGGAACTCTCGCGCGCCGAATTCGAGCCCGTGGATCTCGACACGCTTGTGCGCAATATCGTTAGCAGCCGCGAAGAGCGCGGAGAGAACGAGGGCCGTAAGGTCGAAATCCATGCAGGTGGCGGATCCTATACCGTCATGGGTGTTGCAATGCGCCTTGAAAGGGTGATCGACAACCTGCTCGACAATGCGGTGTCTTTCTCGCCGGAAGATGCCCCGATCGCGGTCCACCTTTCCCGCCGCGACGGAATCGTCGACCTCGCGGTCGAGGACTGCGGCCCCGGCATTCCGGAAGAAAAGCGCGAGAAAGTCTTCCACCGCTTCCATTCCGACCGTCCCGATGGCGAGGATTTCGGCAACCACTCCGGCCTCGGCCTCGCGATTGCGCGCACCATCGCAGAGGCGCATGATGGCACGCTGCACGCAGAGATGCGTCCGGGCGGGGTCGAAGGCGCGTGCCTCGTGCTCAGCCTTCCCGCTGCACGGTGACCGAAACGCTCTTCAACGTCAGCTGCGTGAGCCTGGGCGGCCGCGCGATCCTGATCAGCGGCCCGCCGGGCAGCGGCAAGTCGTCTTTGGCGCTTGCGCTAATAGATCGCGGAGCACAGCTTGTCGGGGACGATGGAATATCGCTCGATATTTCGGACGATGTTCTGGTGGCCAGCCCTCCCCCCGAAACCGCTGGCAAGATGGAAGTCCGCAATGTGGGCATCGTCGAACTGCCGACCACAACGGCTCCAGTCGCCCTGGTGTTGCACCTCAACCCTGAAGCACCGCGCTTCCCCCTTGAAGACCAGCATCGCAAATTCCTCGGCATCCAGATCCCGCTAATCGATTTCCGGCCGGGAGACGCCGTCCAGGCCCTGCGCGCACAATACGCGTTGGATAAACATGGCCTGAGGGTTCCATCCCCCTCCCCCGGGGGTGCTACGAAGGCGCGATGAGCGACGACTCGCAAAAGCAACGCGTACTTTTGGTCACCGGCCTGTCCGGCGCGGGCAAGAGCACCGCCTTGCAGGTCCTGGAAGACCTCGGATGGGAAGCGATCGACAACTTTCCGATCCGCCTGCTCACCGGGCTCGTCGGGACCGAAAGCGACCACCCTGCACCGATTGCCATCGGCTTCGATTCGCGGACCCGCGGCTTCGTCCCGTCCGAGACCATCGAACAATGCAAACTGATCTCACAGCGCGATGACATCGAGTTGATGACCCTTTTCATCGACTGCTCCACTGCCGAGCTGGAGCGCCGTTACAACGAAACCCGCCGTCCCCATCCCATGGCCCGCGGCCGTCCGGTCGCTGGCGGGATCGCCGCCGAACGCGAGGTTCTCGAACCGCTCAGGCGCTGGGCCGACAGCGTCATCGACACGACCGGCTTTTCGACCAACCAGCTGCAACAAGTCGTCCGCGAACGCTTTGCCGACAGCGAAGCCCGCGACATGACGATCACCGTATCGAGCTTCGGTTTCGCCCGGGGTATGCCCCCGCTCGCCGACCTCGTTTTCGACATGCGATTTCTCGATAATCCACACTGGATCGACGGCCTGCGCGAACAGACCGGACTGGATGAAGATGTCGCAGAGCACATCGCCGCGGATCCGGCATTCGGGCCGTCTTTCGCGCGCATTTCAGACACTTTGCGGGAATTGCTGCCACGCTATGCCGCACAGGGCCGTAGCTACCTGAACATCGCTTTCGGCTGCACCGGCGGACGCCACCGTTCTGTCTACAGCGCCGAACGCGCAGCCGAGGTCTTGCGCGAGGCAGGATTTTCGCCCACGGTCATACACCGAAATCTGGGAAGCCGCCCCGCCGATCCGCTCGAGCGCCGCTGATTCCCTCGCCGCATAATGGTCGACAGACAAAGCTAACACCTTCGGAAAGCACAGCACGGCTCACTTCCCATGATCGGAATGATTCTCGTTACCCACGGCAAACTGGCCGAGCACTTTATTGATGCGATGGAGCACGTCGTTGGCCGGCAGGAAGGTGTCGCCACCATCTGCATCGGTCCGAACGACGATATGGAATTGCGGCGGAAGGATATCGCCGATGCCATCGAGAAGGTCGATGACGGCGATGGCGCGATCATCCTGACAGACCTGTTCGGCGGCACGCCGTCCAATCTCGCGATCTCGCTGCTCGATACCGGTAGGATCGAGGTGATCGCCGGGATCAACCTGCCGATGCTGATCCGCCTTGCAGGCGCGCGCAAGTCGATGAACGTTGTCGATGCCGTGAACGCCGCGCAGACGGCGGGCCGCAATTACATTACCGTGGCGAGCGAGTTCCTCGGCCAGGAAATCGATAGCGAACGGAAGGCAAGTTGAGCGAGCTTCGCAGGACCCTCACCGTCGTCAATCAGCGCGGGCTTCATGCACGGGCCAGCGCCAAGTTCGTCGGCGCGGTCGCGGAAGTACCCGAAGGCTGCTCGGTACGCGTTGCGAAGGGCAGCAACGAAGCTGCAGGGGGAAGCATCCTTGGCCTCATGATGCTCGGAGCGGCCAAGGGCGACACGATCGAACTTATCGTTGCGGGAAACGGTGCGGACACTGTCATGGCCGACCTGTCCGCCATGATCGAGGACGGTTTCGGAGAGCCCTGACATGATGGGCGAGCGCAGCGACGCGCGCCGGATCATCACCGGCTTTTCCAATCCCACGGTCAAGGCGCTGCGTGCCCTGCGCGAAAAGAAGCACCGCAAGGCGGCGGGCAAGTTCCTCGCAGAGGGTCTCCGCCTGCTCACCGATGCGCGAGAATGCGGTCATGTGCCGGAGACGCTGGTCCTGTCCGACAAGCGCGACCCGCATCCGCTGCTGTCCGAACTGGAGCGAGCGGTCGAGGCATCGGGCGGCGAGATCATCGAAACCTCGCCCGACATCCTCGCCAAGATCACCGGCAAGGATAATCCGCAGGCGGTCGCCGGTGTATTCGCCGAATTCGACACTTCGCTTGCCGCGCTCGACAGGAATGCTGCCGATATCTGGTTGGTGGCGCAGGCGCTGCGCGATCCCGGCAATCTTGGCACGATGCTCCGAACCGCCGATGCCATCGGTGCAGGTGGCGTCATCCTGATCGACGATTGCGCAGACCCCTTCAGTGTCGAAACAGTACGCGCCAGCATGGGCGCCATCTTCACGCGGCGCGTTGCGCGCGCTGCATGGACCGAGTTCGAACAATGGCTGCGTGCCGGCGACGGCCAGCTGGTCGCCGCTTCGCTGCGCGATGCCGAACCCTATCGCAGCGCACCTTATGCCGCGCCCTGTTTCGTCATGGTCGGCAACGAAAGCCGGGGCCTGCCCGAAGAATACGAGATGGCGTGCGACCTTCGCGTGACCATGCCAATGAAAGGCCGCGCCGACAGCCTCAATGCCGCGGTTGCGGCTGCAGTGCTTGGCTACGAGGTGCTGGCAGCACTCGACAGTGGAAGCGCTTGATCCCGCGTCCGAATTGCTGCCTAATCGCGGCAAGGGAGAGACGGGATGATGAAAAGCGCAAGGTTTGCCGGAGTAGCTGGGGCCTTGCTCCTGTCAGCCTGCGTCACTGCCCCCGTCGAAGTGGCACAGGCCGATCCGGCCGATCTGATTCTTACCAACGCGCGGGTCTATTCGCTCGCCTGGGGCGACCCTGACGGGGACGGCAAGCCTGCTGCCGACGCGCCTTTCGATGGCTCGAACTGGCGACCTGACGCCGAAGCAGTCGCGATCGACGATGGCGCAATCGTGTTTGCCGGAAGCGCGCAGGATGCTCTTGCGTGGCAGGGTGCCGAAACGCGCATAGTCGATCTTCGCGGCGCGACTGTCCTCCCGGGCCTTGTAGACACGCACACCCATGTGGTCGAATTCGGCGCAAAGCTGGATGCCGTCGATCTCACCGATGTCGCGACCGAAGCCGAAGCCGTCGCGCTCGTTGCCGAACGCGCGAAGATGCTGCCTGCCGGAGAATGGATTATCGGCGCAGGTTGGGACGAAGGCGCATGGGCCAATGCCTATCCCGACAAGGCGCTCCTAAGCGAAGCCGTGCCCGATCATCCGGTCGTCATGCGGAGCCTTCACGGTTTCGGGCTATGGGCCAACCAAGCGGCTCTCGATGCGGCCGGGATCACGGCGCAGAGCGCAGTGCCGGAAGGTGGCGAAATGCGGCTCGGCGACGATGGCGCGCCCAGCGGCCTGTTTCTCAACCGGGCCACGACCATGCTGGACGAGGCGATCCCCACGGCATCTCTCGAAACCCGTATGCGGCAGACGCAAAAGGGCCTGATGCAGATGGCGCGCGACGGCTATGTCACGGTCCATGAAGCAGGCGCTGATACGCACGCGATGGAGACGTTCGCCGCCTTGGAAGAGGCCGGTACCTTTCCGATCCGCGTCTACGCCATGCTTTCCTTGCGCGATGAGCCACTGATGCGCCGCTGGATCGCGAGGGGACCGGACAGCGACACGGATTCCATGCTCGTGACGCGATCCGTGAAGGCCTATTACGACGGGGCGCTGGGCTCGCGCGGGGCGCGGCTGTTGGAAGATTACGCGGACCGTCCCGGCCATCGCGGCGTCAGCGGGAGCGGATACGGCTTCGATCGCGAATTGAACGAAGCGGCCATGAAAGCGGGCTTCCAGACCGGCATCCACGCCATCGGTGACGCGGGCAACCGCGAGGCGCTCGACATTCTCGAAAACGTCTTTGCAGAGGCCCCCGCTGCACGCGACAATCGCCACCGGATCGAGCACGCACAGGTCATCGCCCCCGAAGACATGGACCGCTTTGCCGAACTGGGCGTCATCGCATCGATGGAACCGCCGCACGCGGTGGAGGACAAGACCTGGGCCGAAGACAGGCTCGGGTCAAAGCGTATTCGCGGGGCCTATGCCTGGCGCACCTTGCTGCGAAATGGCGCACGGATGACTTTCAACGCCGACAATCCAGGCAGCGATCACAGCATCTTCTACGGGCTTCACGCAGCCGTTACGCGGCGCGACAAGGACCTGCAGCCCGACGGCGGGTGGTATCCCGAAGAGGCGGTAACCATCGAGGAAGCGATCCGCGCCTATACTTCGTGGTCGGCCTATGCGGGCTTCCGCGAAGACGAGACCGGCATCATCGCTCCCGGCCGCTGGGCCGATCTGACGGTCATGGACATCGACCCGTTCACCCTCGCCCGGACCGATCCCGCGAAGATACTGGAAGGCGGGATCGTAATGACAATCGTCAACGGCGAGATCGTCTTCGAGAGATAGCGCCTATTCGGCCGCCTCGCGGCCGTCTTCAATCTGTGCCGCATCCTCGGCATTGTAGCGCGGGGTCGCCTCGACCTTGGGCACTTCCTCGATCTCGCGCTTGCCGATCTCGATGCCCTGTTCGGAAAGACGACGTCCGGCAGACAGCACATTACGCTCGAAACTGCCCACGAACTTGTTGTAATTGTTGACCGCGGTTTCCAACCCGCCGCCGACGCGCTTCATGTGTTCCGCAGCAACCGCAAGACGGTCGTAGAGCTCTGCCCCCGCTTTACCGATGGCGACCGCTTCCTGGGCGATCGTGTCCTGCCGCCAGACCTGCGCGACGGTTCGCGCGATTGCGACAAGGTTGGTCGGCGTTGCAAGCAGCACCTTGTTGTGGAACGCGAAGTCCCACAGTTCCGGATCGTGTTCGAGCGCGGCGGCCACGAAATGTTCGCCGGGGACGAACATGACCACATAGTCGGGCGCGTCGTCGAACTGGCTCTGGTAGCCCTTGGAGCCGAGCGTCTGGACGTGGCCGCGCATCGACTTGGCATGCTGGTCCATGTGCCGTGCGCGCTCACCATCGTCCTCAGCCTCGAACGCGGCCTGGTAGGCATTGAGCGAGACCTTCGCATCGATCACCAGCTTCTTCTGGCCCGGCACGTTGACGATGGCATCGGGTCGCAGGCGTCCGCTTTCGGTATCGACCGACTGTTCGAGAATGAAATCGGTGTGCTCCGACAGGCCGCACTGTTCCAGCACGTTCTGCAAGGCCCGCTCACCCCAGCGACCGCGCGCCTTGGGAGCGTTGGTGAGGCTGTTGCCAAGCCGCTGCGCCTCACGCCGGACCTCTTCCTGCCCGCGCTGCATTTCGGTGATTTGCTGGTAAAGGCGCCCGAAGGCGTCGGTGCGCTTTTCTTCGAGATCGGCAACCTGGCGTTCGTACTTGGCCAGCCGTTCCCCGACCGGTTGCAGCAGGGCCTTGATCTTTTCTTCCGAAGTCTTTTCCGAGTGGCCCAGCCGTTCGCTCGCCCGTTCGAGAAACTTCTCCTGCGCTGCGCCGAGGACTTTCGCACCGGTATTCTCGAATTCCTTGAGCAGGTTGGCCCGCGATTCTTCCAGCAGGCGCTTCTGTTCCTCAAAACCGGCGGCCCGCGCTTTCAGCGCGCCATGCGCCTCGCGCTCTTCGTCCAGCTTGCGCGCCAGCTCGTCCGCCCGCGCCGCGCGATCGGACATGGTCGCCAGTTCGGGCGCCATGCGTGACAGCTTTTCGGACAGGTCCTTTGCCTCGCCATCGCGATCCGCATGGCGGGCCTTCCATTCCGCCACCGGGCGCGAGCCGAAAAACCAGCCTGCGAGCCCTCCGACAAGGAGGCCGCCGAACAATGCGATAAGAATGAAAATCATCGGATCCATGCCGCGACATTAGGCGGAACGGAGAGAGAACGCCAGAGGGCGCGGAAAGCTATCTACCGCTGGCGTTTCACCACGAGGTTGTAGAGGAAATAAAACCCCACCGTGAAGGCGAGGAAATAGGCGGCGAAGCGGATCGCGAGCTCGTCGAAACCCGTTCCGTCGCTGAAATAGCGCCAGGTGCAGCTGAGCAGGGCGAACAGCAGTCCGGCCAGTGCCGCCTGCGACCAGCTGATCCGGTCAGGCTGCCTCACGCAGTTTCTTCAGCTTCTTCAGGGCCATGTTGCGCTTGAGGCGCGAAAGATGGTCGATGAAGAGAATGCCTTCGAGGTGGTCCATCTCGTGCTGGATGCAGGTGGCCATCAGGCCTTCCATCTCTTCTTCGTGAACCTTGCCGTCGAGGTCCTGGTAGCGCACGCGGCAAGTGGCCGGACGATCCACATCGGCGAAGATGTCGGGGACCGAAAGGCAGCCTTCCTGGTAGCTCGCCAGATCTTCCGCCGGATCGAGGATTTCAGGGTTCACGAAGACCCGCGGTTCCTTCTTCGTCGGATAGTGGTGGTGGTGATGACCGCCGTGATCGCACTCTTCCGGCTCTGCATCGGTGTCTTCGGGCTGAAGATCGATGACGAGCAGGCGCTTGGGCACGCCGACCTGGATCGCGGCGAGGCCGATGCCGGGCGCGGCATACATGGTTTCGAACATGTCCTCGACCAGCGTTTTCAGCTCGTCGTCGAACTCGGTTACGGGTTCGGACACGGTCTTGAGCCGGGAATCCGGCACTTCGAGGATTTCACGGATAGCCATGAGGGGTCAGATAGGCGCTGAATGCGACCAATTCAATCGAATTGGCCTGCACTCACTGATCGATTAGCCGAGCGGCCGCCGCGCACGCAGCGCCTGCGCCAGAGTGCCCTCGTCAAGATAGTCCAGCTCTCCGCCGACCGGCAGGCCGTGCGCCAGCTGCGTGATGCGGATCGGGAAATCCTCCAGCCGTTCGGCGATGTAATGCGCGGTGGTCTGGCCTTCGAGAGTTGCGTTCATGGCGAGGACCACTTCGTCCACCCCGCCCGCCTCGACGCGCGAAAGCAGGCTGGCGATATTGAGGTCTTCAGGGCGAATACCGTCCAGTGCCGACAGCTTGCCGCCGAGCACGTGGTACTTGCCGGTAAACAGCTTCGCCCGGTCGAGCGCCCATAGATCCGCCACGTCCTCTACCACGCACAGCCCCTTGCCGTCGCGGCGCGGATCGGCGCAGATGCCGCAGGGGTTGGTGGTGTCGACATTGCCGCAGGTGTCGCATTCGACCAGCGCCTCGCCCACTGTGGCGAGTGCCTCGAGCAGCGCGGGCAGCGCGCTCTCGCGCCGTTTCACCAGCCACAGCACGGCACGGCGCGCGCTGCGCGGGCCGAGGCCGGGAAGGCGCGCCAGCGCGGCGGCCAGCGTCTCGATCTCTTGCGATGCCATAGATGCACAGATAGGGGCGCAAGCGCGACCAAGAAAGGCCATAGAACACGTCATGCGCATAATCTTCATGGGAAGCCCGGATTTCGCCGTGCCCACGCTGCAGGCGCTGGTCGATGCGGCGCATGAAGTGGTGTGCGTCTATACGCAGCCGCCCCGCCCCGGCGGTCGGCGCGGCAAGGCACTGACCAAAACCGCCGTGCACGAGCGTGCAGACCGGCTGGGGATCGAGGTGCGCCATCCCAAATCGCTGAAATCGGCCGAGGAGCAGGTGGCTTTTGCTGCGCTCGATGCCGATATCGCGGTGGTCGCGGCCTATGGCCTGATCCTGCCGCAGGCGATCCTCGATGCGCCGGAACACGGCTGCCTCAATGTCCATGCCTCCATCCTGCCGCACTGGCGCGGCGCGGCGCCCATCCACCGCTCGATCATGGCGGGTGACGAGGTGACGGGCGTCACGATCATGCAGATGGAAGCGGGCCTCGATACCGGCCCCATGCTCGCCACCGTGCGCACACCGATCGAGGACAAGACCACGGGCGAATTGACCGAGGAACTGGCCGAACTGGGTGCGCAGTTGATGGTCGGCACGCTCATCGATCTCGGCGCCTTGCACGCGGTCGAGCAGGACGATGCCGAGGCGACCTATGCCGCCAAGATCGACAAGGCCGAGGCCCGACTGGACTGGACCCGTCCGGCAGAAGAGGTCGTGCGTCACGTACACGGCCTGTCACCCTTCCCCGGCGCATGGTTCGACCATGACGGGCAGCGGGTGAAACTGCTGCGGGCAGAGTTATGCGAGGGGTCGGGTGATGCGGGAGAGGTGCTGGACGACCGCCTCGCCATCGCCTGCGGAGAAGGGGCGATCCGGCCGCTCGAATTGCAACGGGCGGGCAAGCCGCGCATGGACCTCGAGACTTTCCTGCGCGGCAATCCGATTGCGCAAGGCACCCGCCTTTCGTGACCCGTTTCGCGCTCACCCTGGAATTCGACGGAACGCCGTTTTTCGGCCTGCAGCGCCAGCCGCACGGGCCGAGCGTGCAACAGGCCGTCGAGGAAGCGGCCTTCGCGGTAACCGGCGAGGAAGTGCGGCTGGCCAGCGCCGGGCGGACAGATACGGGCGTGCACGCGCTGGCGATGCGCAGCCATCTCGACATCGAAAAGGATATCGAACCTTTTCGACTTATGGAGGCACTCAACGCAAAGCTCCGCCCCGATCCGGTGGCAGTGACGCAATGTGAGGTCGTACCGGACGATTGGCACGCGCGCTTCACCTGCACCGGGCGCAGCTATGTCTACAGGATCGCCAATCGCCGCGCGCCGCTGACGCTGGAGAAAAACCGCGCCTGGCAGGTGCCCCAGCCGCTCGACGAAAAAGCCATGCATGAGGCCGCGCAGGCGCTGGTCGGCAACCACGACTTCACGACCTTCCGGTCTGCTCATTGCCAGTCGGCCAGTCCACAAAAGACGCTCGACCGGCTGGAGGTGGAACGTGACGGGGATCACGTCCTGATCCATGCTGCGGCGCGCAGTTTCCTGCATCACCAGGTGCGCTCTATGGTCGGCTGCCTTGCACTCGTCGGCATGGGCCGCTGGGCTGTCGGTGATGTGAAAAAGGCGCTGGAAGCGCGCGACCGGCAGGAACTGGGCCTCAACGCGCCGCCGCACGGCCTCTATTTCGTTGCGGCGACCTATCCGGACGACAACTGACGTAACGGCACCCTAGCCAAGCCCGATTTCGAGGCGTAGCGAGGCCGCAAACAGGTTTCGTAAAGCAACGAAAGGGAATTGGATGACCACCGGCAAACAGCTTTTCACCACTCTGGAATCGGACGGCACGCTGACCGTCGAGATCGCCGAAAGCACCTTCCCCGAACCGACCGGCAACCAGGTCCTGGTCAAGATGGAAGCGGCTCCGATCAATCCATCCGACCTCGCCATCCTCACCGGCGCGGCGGATTTCGAGAATGCGGAATATTCGCCCGGCAAGGTCGTCGCGAAAATGCCCGAACCCTTCAACACCGGCTCCAAGGCTCGCCACGGCCAGCGCCTGCCTGCTGGTAACGAAGGCGCCGGCACCGTCGTCGCCACCGGCGATAGCGATATGGCCAAGGCGCTGATGGGCCAGCGCGTCGCCTGCGTTCCGGGCAACGCCTACAGCCAGTACGCCATCGCGGATGCTGCCATGTGCCTGCCGCTCGGCGATCACAGCGCGGAAGCGGGCGCGTCCAGCTTCGTCAACCCGATGACCGCGCTCGGCTTTGCCGAAAACGCCAAGATGGACGGCCAGAAGGCGATCCTGCACACGGTCGGCGCATCGAACCTCGGGCAGATGCTGGTCAAGATCTGCCAGGAAGACGGCCTCGGCCTCGTCAACATCGTGCGCAAGCAGGACCAGGTGGACCTGCTGAAAGGCCTTGGCGCCAGCCATGTCGTCAATTCCTCGGACGGGGATTTCATGGCCAACCTCAAGGCGGCCATCGACGAAACCGACGCTTTCTACGGCTTCGACCCCATCGGCGGCGGCCAGATGGTCGACACCTGCTTCAAGGCGATGGAACAGGTCGCCGTGGCCAAGATGACCGAATATTCGCGCTATGGTTCGAACCAGCAGAAGCGGATGTTCATCTACGGCCGCCTCGACTTCGGGCCGACCACGCTGACACCCTCCTACGGCTTCGGCTGGACGCTGTCGGGCTGGCTGCTGACGCCCTTCCTCCAGACGGCGGGCATGGAAACGGTGATGCGGATGCGCAAGCGCGTGCTCGACAACCTCACCACCACTTTCGCCAGCAGCTACAAGACCAAGGTCGATTTGGAAGGCATGCTGACGAAGGAAGCGATCCTCGATTATCGCCAGATGAAGACGGGCGAGAAATACCTCGTCCTGCCCAACGGCTAAGGCTTAGCGACCGTCGAAGGCGCGCTGGATGGCCGCGGGATCGCTGGTTCCGCTGGCCAGCAGCAATTGCAGCAGGATGCGCGCCTTCTGCGGGTTGAGCGCGCGGGCGGCGACAAAGCCGTTCGGCGTGTCCTCGGCCTCGCGATCGACCAGCCCTTCATCGGTCCGACTTGCGCGAACGACGGCGATGCCGCCCTTAGCCAACAGCGCCAGTTCCTGCCGCACGCGTTCGGGCATATTGCCCTCGCCCACGCCTGCAACGACGATACCGCGCGTTTCCTCGCCAACGAGGCGAAGCACTTCCTCGGCACACAAACCCGCATGGGCATAAGCGATCACGACCTGAGGCAAATCGTCGCACCACGTGAACGCAGCCGCCTCGTCCTCGCGCCAGGGAGCGCCGAACCATTCGAGTGACGCTGGCGTCACGAGACCAACGGATTCGCGGGGGAAGCCCCTGAAAGCGTCGGTTCCCCGGGTGCGGACCTTGCGCACATCGCGCGCGCCGAACACGCGGTCGCCCATCACGACCAGCACGCCGCGACCCGACGCATCCGGATCGCTCGCGACGCGCACCGCATTGGCGAAATTGCGCAGGCCGTCATACCCGACCGCATCGGCAGGCCGCATGGCGCCGACGACAACGACCGGCTTGGTCGCAGGCAGGGTCAGGTCGAGCAGGAAGGCCGTTTCTTCCAGCGTATCGGTGCCGTGCGTGACCACCACTCCATCGCACCTATCATCGGCCAAACTCTCCGAAATCGCGGCATGGAGTTGGTTCCACACCGCCGGACCGATATCTCCAGAATCGATATTGGCGATCTGGCGGCCGGACAATTCCGCCTCCAGCCCCAGGCCCCCGACCTTCTCGAGATAGTCCTCGATCCCGATTTCGCCCGAGCGGTAATCGCTCGCTATCGCCGACCCGGCGATTCCCGCGATCGTGCCTCCGGTGGCAAGGACATGCAGTCTTGTCGTCATCTGCCGCGCGATAGCGGGAAAGATACATCAGGTCACGGCGCGAAATTTTAACATAGGACAAAGGTCATGCGCTAAAAATGCGTCGCATCTGCAGAAACGAACATAAAGCTAACATGGGTTAATGGACCTCGTGGGAGCACCTTGCTTTATCGCGCGCAATGGACGCAATTCGTGGTGACATAAGGTCTGCCCAATACCCTCTGACCGGTGAATTCCTCGCCGGACGGCTGAGGGAACACCTGGACGTGGACGACCTTGAATACATCGAGAGACTCATCGACTCCGTGGAAGAACACGGTGATGGCACGCGCCTGCTGGAAAGGGGCGATGTCACCGACAGGAGCACGATGCTGATCGAAGGTTACGTGTTCCGCACGATCGAAAGCGGGGATCGCCGATATATAGTCGGGGTGCAGGTGCCGGGTGATTTCGTCGACCTGCACGGGTTCGCGTTGAAGCGCCTCGACCACAGCATCGTCGCGGCAGGACCGGTCAAGGTCGGCACCGTAAGCCACGAGAGTCTGCGCAGGGTCATGCAGGAACGTCCCAATATCGCTCGTGCCATGTGGTTTGCGACGCTGCTCGACGCTTCGATCCATCGCAAATGGATCCAGATCCTCGAACAGCTCGATGCGCCAAAGCGGATCGCGCATCTCTATGCCGAACTGCACAAGCGGCTGGAGCTGGTCGGCCGCAACGTACCGCGCACCTTGCGCACTCCTTTCACCCAGATCGACCTTGCCGACATGTGCGGGGTCAGCGCCATCCACGCCAATCGCGCGGTCGGCAAGTTGCGCGAGTTGGGCGTTGCCGAAATCCGCCGCGGCGACCTTTACACCGAGGATTGGGAGCGCCTGCAGCGCTATGCGCGGTTCAATGCCGACTACCTTTACGGCGACGGCGCGCTGAAGCTGGACGAAGGCTGGAACTGATACTCGCGCTTGACCCGGCGCGAAACCGCGCTACATGCGCGCTTCACCCCGATTGGGGGCGCTTAGCTCAGTTGGTAGAGCATCTCGTTTACACCGAGAGGGTCGGCGGTTCGAGCCCGTCAGCGCCCACCATCACTCCCCGAAAACCTCCGCCACGGCCGCGCGCGCTTCGTCGCTCGACCAGTCGTAGTCGCCGACGACGCGCCAGACTTCCAGCCCCTGCGCATCGTAGAGGATCGTGGTCGGCAGCGGCGTGTTGTCGTAGTGCAGGCCAAGCTCGTTCTGCGGATCCATCCACGGCTCGAGGTAACCGAACGCGTTCGCTTCGAAGTATGGCGCGACCTTTTCGGCCCCGCCCGCGTCCTGGCTCACCGTGATGACGTGCAATTGTTCGTCGAAATCCGCAGCAAGCGCATCGAGCAGCGGCATCTCCTTCTTGCACGGCGCGCACCATGTCGCCCACAAATTCAGCAGCACCGGCGTTCCCTGCAATGCGTCCAGATTGAGCTGGCGTCCGTCGGGATTGCTCACATTGATGGCTGGCATCAGGCTGTCGGCATAGGTGCGGTCGATCTCGCCGGTTGTGATCTGTGAAGCACCGCTTTCTTGCGCCTCATCGGGCGCGCTCCTATCGCAAGCGGACACAGCAAGACCCAGGGTGATGATCAGCGTGAGCGATAAGCGGGACAATCAAGGCTCCAATGCAATGTGGGGCGGCAGGTTCGCCGAAGGACCTAGCGCCATCATGCGCGAAATCAACGCCTCGATCCCCTTCGACAAGGCGCTGTGGCGCGAAGATATCGCGGGAAGCCGCGCGCATGTCGCCATGCTGGCCAAGCAGGGCATCGTCAGCGAAGCCGATGCCGCCGCGATCGACAAGGGTCTCGCGCAGATCGCCGAGGAATACGAAGCGGACGGCGTGCCCGAGGACTGGGACCTCGAGGACATCCACATGACCGTCGAGGCGCGGCTGACCGAAATCGTCGGTCCGGTCGCGGGGCGCCTCCACACCGCGCGCAGTCGCAACGACCAGGTCGCGACCGATTTTCGGATGTGGGTGCGCAGCGCCAATCGCCGCGCGATCGCGGGGATAGACGCGGTGCTCCACGCGCTGGTCGCCCGCGCCGACGAGCATGCCGACACGATCATGCCGGGCTTCACCCATTTGCAGACCGCGCAGCCTGTGACGCTCGGCCACCACCTGCTCGCCTATTTCGAAATGCTGGTGCGCGACCGCTCGCGGTTCTCAGACGCGCTGGCGCGGATGGACGAATGCCCGCTCGGTTCGGCGGCGCTTGCCGGAACCGGCTTCGACCTCAACCGCGAGATGACCGCGCAGGCGCTGGGCTTCGCCCGGCCCACTCGCAACAGCCTCGATGCGGTGTCGGATCGCGATTTCGCGCTCGATTACCTCATGGCGGCCAGCCAGTGCGCCTTGCACCTTTCGCGCCTGGCGGAGGAATTTATCATCTGGGCCAGCCAGCCCTTCGGCTTCGTGAAACTGCCCGATACGCTGTCGACCGGCAGCTCGATCATGCCGCAAAAGCGCAATCCCGACGCCGCCGAACTGGTGCGCGGCCATGCAGGGCGCGTGATCGGCTGCACCACGGCGCTGATGGTGACGATGAAGGGCCTCCCGCTGGCCTATTCCAAGGACATGCAGGACGACAAGCCGCCGGTCTTCGAAGCCGCCGGCTTGATGGACCTTTCGCTTGCCGCAATGGCGGGAATGGTGGCCGATAGCGGGTTCGACAAGGCCCGCATGCGCAAGGCCGCAGAGGCCGGTCATGCAACTGCAACCGACCTTGCCGACTGGCTCGTGCGGCAGGCTGACATCCCTTTCCGGGAGGCGCATCACATCACCGGTGCAGCGGTAAAGCTGGCCGACGAGAAAGGTGTCGCCCTCGACGGCCTCGCCATCGAGGATCTAGAGGCCATCGACAGCCGGATCGACGAACGCGTGTTCGACGCGCTTTCGGTCGATGCATCGGTCGCTGCGCGTTCTTCCTATGGCGGGACCGCGCCCGAGCGGGTAAGGCAGCAAGTGGAAGATGCCCGCAAGCGGCTGGAGAAGTTCTGATGCGCCTTGGCGCCCTCTTAATTGCCCTCACCCTGCTGTCCGCCTGCGGGCAGAAGGCGCAGCTCAAGCCCCTGGCAGGCGAGACGCTGCCGCCTGCGCCCTTCGGTGCCGAAGTGCAGCCGGATGCCGACGACCTGCTCCAGCTCGATCCCCAGGCCGCTCCGGAGCGCAGCACAGAATTGCGCACCCGTTCCGAAGAACGCGAGGACGATCCCTTCGATCTCCCGCCCGAGTAGGTTGCAGCGCGACAAGGAAGGCTTGCTAGACTTGTCCAAGGCCATTCGGCAAACGCGCTGGCCATGGACCATTTCCAGATCCGCGATGGCGTCCTCCATGCCGAGGACGTGCCGCTTACCCAGATCGCAGAAGCGGTCGGCACGCCCGTTTACGTCTATTCGCGCGCCACGCTTGAACGTCACGCGCGCGTCTATCGTGAAGGGCTGTCCGCGCTCGACAATCCGCACATTGCCTTTGCGGTCAAATCCAACCCCAACCTCGCCGTTCTGCGCGTGCTTGCCAACATGGGCTATGGCGCCGACGTCGTTTCGGGTGGCGAACTGACGCGCGCCCTGGCCGCCAGGATGAAGCCTGAAGACATCGTGTTTTCCGGCGTCGGCAAAACGCATGACGAACTCCAGCAGGGTCTCGAATGCGGGATCGGCCAGTTCAACATAGAGAGCGAGGAAGAGGGCTACGAACTGGCGGCGATCGCCCGCCGCTTCGGCAAGACGGCCGCCTGCGGCCTGCGCGTCAATCCCGATGTCGATGCGCGCACGCACGAGAAAATCTCGACCGGCAAGCGTGAGAACAAGTTCGGCGTGCCGATCGATCGTGCAGTCGAAATCTACGCGGCGCTGTCGGGTGAAGACGGTCTCGATATGCGCGGCGTTGCCGTTCACATCGGCAGTCAGTTGGCCGACCTCGAGCCGCTCGAAACCGCTTTCGGCAAGGTCGGTGCGCTCATCTCCGACCTGCGCGCGCAAGGGTGCAAGGTCACGCATGCCGATCTCGGCGGCGGGCTCGGCGTGCCGTACAAGAGCGGCGAGGAATATCCCTCACCTGCAGCCTATGGCGAAATGGTCGCAAGGGTCTCCAACGGATGGGACGTGCGCCTGATGTTTGAACCGGGGCGCGTGATTGCCGGGAATGCCGGAGTCCTTCTCACCCGGGTAGTGCGCGTGAAGCGCGGGATCGAGCGGCCTTTCGTGGTCGTCGATGCGGCGATGAACGACCTCGCCCGCCCTGCCATGTACGGTGCGTGGCATGATTTCGAAGCGGTGGAACCTACCGGACAGCGGATGACCGCCCACATCGTCGGCCCGATCTGCGAAACGGGTGACACCTTCGCGATGGACCGCGAATGCGATGCACTGGTCGCCGGAGAATTGGCGGTTTTCCGCACCGCAGGCGCTTATGGCGCGACCATGGCGTCAAGCTACAACAGCCGCGGTTTCGTGGCCGAAGTGCTGGTCGACGGGGACCGTTTCGCGACCGTCGCCGACCGGATTGCGGCAGGCGCGATCATGGACGCGGAACGCGTGCCGGAATGGCTCGACTGATGTTGCATTCGCTCCCGCTATTCCATCGTATTTCCGGCCAGCGGGTGGTCGTAGTGGGCAGCGGCGAGATGGCGGATGCCAAGGCCCGTCTCGTAGGACGCGCGGGAGGCATTCCCTGCGGGGAGACCGAGGCTCATCACGCGAAACTCGCCTTCGTGGCGCTCGAGGACGAGCGCGCGGCAGAGGCGGCGGCGCTGCGACTGAAACGGCTCGGCCTCTTGGTAAACGTCGCGGATAGGCCGGACCTGTGCGACTTTACACTGCCCAGCCTGCTTGAACGCGATCCCGTGCTGGTTGCGGTGAGCACTGGCGGGGCATCGGCCGGCCTGGCGAAGCACCTGCGCCTGCGACTGGAAGCTATCCTGCCGCAACATCTTGGCGGATTGGCCGAGGCATTATCCAACGCGCGCGAGAAAATCCGGGCGAAATTCCCTTCCGGCGACGACCGCCGGCGCGCGCTCGACGGCGCGCTCTCGCAAGGCGGCGCGCTCGATGTAATGGCCGCGAAGAGTGTAGAGGATGTAGAGCGCTGGATAGAGGATGGCGACCATCCTGTAGCGGACGAGGTCCTCGAAATCGTGTTGACGAGCGATGATCCGGAAGACCTCACTATCCGGCAGGCACGCGCGCTGGGAGAAGCCGACCACGTGCTGCACGATAGCGATATTCCCGAAGCGATCCTGATCCGTGCCCGGGCCGATGCGGCGCGTCATGCATTGCCGTGCGACGATCCGCCGACCAGCGGGCGCCGGGTCGTGATCAGGAAAGGCTAGGCTACAGCCTCGACCCGTTGGCGCGCGCCGATACCGGCTTCGCGAAAATACCGTGCCATCGCATCGGCCGTGCTGTCGGCCAGCGCGATATGCGCGCGGCGACGGTCGGCAGGATCGGGAATGCGCAGCAACAGGCCGCTTTCGACCATTTGCGCTATCCAGCGCAGAGCCGTGGTGGCAGGAACGCCCGCCGCGATGCACAGTGAAGTCACGCTGACCCGCTCCCTTCCGGCGCGCGCGGCAGCGAGGTCGAGCAATATGTCCCACGCCGGATCGGCGAAGAGGTCTGCATCGAAGAACTTGGCCCGCATCTGGCGGCGGCGAATGACCGCGCGGATCGCGGCCGCATCGGGCAGGCTCGGCACTTCTGCCCGAACACTCTCCGCATCCTGTCCGCGCCACGCCTGCGCTGCGGCTTCCAATCGAAATGCGCCCCCGCCTTCCCGCTGACCGGGAGACAGGCGTTCGATCCGTTCCGCCATCTTGCCGACCTGTTCGGTCAGGCGAAGGAGCATCAGGCGGTCTTCTTCGGCGAGTTCGCGCAATCGCAGGTTCGGCACATCGGCCAGCACTCGGCCCACCGCGATGATGCGTTCGGCGCGTCCCGGTTCCACGAGGATCTGCGCCCCCGACATGGAGAAACAGCCGAACACCGCATCGAGCGCTTCCATCCCGGTGGAGATCACCATCTGCGCGCCCGACTTGCCTGCCCGCATGTCCAGCCGCGCAAGCAGCGCCATCGTTTCCGCATCGGCCGCAAGGCAATCGACCAGCACGAGGTCGCCCAGCGCTGCGATCGAGCCGCTGGCAAACTCGTCAAGCCGGCAGCATTCCAGCACGCGAAAGCCCGCTGCCACAGCGTCGTCACGCATCTGCGCGCGCACGGCGTCGCGGTCCGCCAATATGGTCACGCCAAGCTGGCATCCGGCCCCGTCATACACCGGCTCGTAACTGAAATCGGCCTGCATGGAATCACCTCTCACGAGTCTCTGTAGGAGAACTTTGTGAGAACAAACAGTGATCGTGTCAAGAATTCAGGGGCGTATTTCGATCGGTGTCCCGTCGGGGATCAGCGACCACAGCTCCGCGATCTCGCGGTTGGAAAGGGCAATGCAGCCATCGGTCCAGTCGCCCGGAACGCGCGCATCGAAGGGCATTCCATTGGGCTGGCCGTGCAGGAAAATCAGCCCGCCGGGCGAGCGCCCCCGCGCCTTGGCATAGGCTTTGTCGGCGGCATTGGGATAGTCGATGTAGAGGCTGAGGTAGTAGCTCGACTGCTCGTTGCCGTATGTAATGGTGTAGCGGCCTTCGGGCGTGCGCTCGTCCCCTTCGAAGCGTTTATGGCCGACCGGCTGGTCGCCATATTGCAGGCCGTCATAAGTGCGGATGATCTTGCCCGCTTGGTAAACCCACAGCGTGCGATCCGACTTGTCGACCAGCACGAAATCCGCCCGCTCCCCCTCCTGCGCCTGTTGTGCACGCGCTTCCGGTACGGCTTGCGAGCAGGCCGTCAGGAGAAAGAGGCAGAACAGCGAAAGGATACGCATCGGGCGCATCCTGCCATTGCCCGATCAATCAGTCGAGGAATGGATCGCGCATAAGGATCGTATCGTCGCGTTCCGGGCTGGTGGACACCAGCGCCACGGGCGTTTCGATCAGTTCCTGCACGCGCTGGATGTATTTCACCGCATTGGCGGGCAGGTCAGCAAAGCTGCGCGCCCCGGCGGTCGATTCCTTCCAACCGTCCATCGTCTCGTAGATCGGCTCCACCTCCGCCTGGTCGGCGGCATGGCTGGGGAAGTAGTCGTAGACATTGCCGCGCAGGCGATAGCCGGTGCAGATCTTCACCTCGTCCAGCCCGTCGAGCACGTCGATCTTGGTGAGCGCGATGCCGGTGACGCCGCTGATCGAACAGCTCTGGCGCACGATGACCGCATCGAACCAGCCGACGCGGCGCTGGCGGCCGGTGACGGTACCGAATTCATGGCCCCGTTCGCCGATACCCTTGCCGACTTCATCCTCGAGTTCGGTCGGGAAGGGGCCGCTGCCGACGCGCGTGGTGTAGGCTTTGACGATGCCGAGCACATAGCCGGTCGAATTCGGGCCGAGGCCGCTGCCTGCCGCCGCCGTGCCGCTGACCGTGTTGGAGCTGGTGACGAAGGGATAGGTGCCGTGATCGATGTCGAGCAGCACGCCCTGTGCGCCTTCGAACAGGATCTTGGCGCCGGCCTTGCGGACTTTCTTGAGGCGCTTCCAGACCGGCTGGGCGAAATGCAGCACGAAATCGGCAATGCCGCGCAATTCTTCGAGCAACGCCTCGCGATCGACCGGCGGCTGGTCGAAACCGGCGCGCAGTGCGTCATGGTGTGCGCACAGGCGATCGAGCTGCGGTTCGAGATGGTCGAGATGGGCAAGGTCGCAAACGCGGATCGCGCGGCGGCCGACCTTGTCTTCATAGGCAGGGCCGATGCCGCGTCCGGTGGTGCCGATCTTGCCCGAACCGGCGGCCGCTTCGCGCAGCCCGTCGAGATCGCGGTGGATCGGCAGGATCACCGGGCAATTGTCGGCAAGTGCCAGATTGTCCGCGTTGATGGTAACGCCCTGCCCTTCGAGCTTTTCGACCTCGGCCTTCAGAGCCCAGGGGTCCAGCACCACGCCATTGCCGATGATCGACAGCGTGCCCGATACGATGCCCGAAGGCAGCAGCGAAAGCTTGTATACGTTCCCGTCGATGACCAGCGTGTGGCCCGCGTTATGGCCGCCCTGGAACCGGACGACGGCATCGGCGCGGCTGGCGAGCCAGTCGACGATCTTGCCCTTGCCCTCATCGCCCCACTGGGCGCCGATTACGGTGACGTTGGCCATTGAAAATCTACTCGCGATCTAGGGATGCACAAACGCGCGTCGCGTTAGGCGTTTGGAGCGAAGGGGGCAAGGCAGATCGGGGAAACTTCGACGCCACTTCTCCATTGTTCAGGCAAAGGAGAATTTATGACCGACTATCCCACGCTCAACCTGAACGACGGCCGCCAGATTCCGCAGCTCGGCTTCGGCACCTACAAGATCGACGAGGACAAGGCGCCCGAAGCCGTCTCGACCGCGATCGACGTGGGCTACTGGCTGATCGACACTGCGGCGATCTACCAGAACGAGAAGGGCGTCGGCAAAGGCGTGGGCGAATGGTCCGACATCTTCCTGCAGACCAAGGTCTGGAACGAGAGCCAGGGGTACGAGCGGGCCAAGCGTGCTGCGGACAAGTGCCTGAAGCGGCTGGGCCGCGACCATGTCGACATGCTGCTGATCCACTGGCCCTGCCCCGACAAGGGCGAATTCGTGGACACGTGGAAGGCGTTCATCGAACTGCGCGAGGAGGGCAAGGCCAAGTCCATCGGCGTTTCCAACTTCCGCGAACAGGATTTGCGAAAGCTGGTCGACGAAACAGGGGTGACCCCGGCGCTCAACCAGGTGGAACTGCACCCCAGCTTCCAGCAGCGCGCCCTGCGCAAGGTGCATGAGGAAATGGGCATCGTCACGCAAAGCTGGTCGCCGCTCGGCCAGGGCGAAGGCCTCTCGAACGAGACCATCGAGGCGATTGCGGAAGACACCGGCCAGCCCGCCAGCGCGGTTATCATCCGCTGGCACATCCAGCACGGTTTCTCGACGATCCCCAAGGCCAGCAGCCGCAAGCATATCGAGGCCAATTTCAAGGCCTTGTCGTTCGAACTGTCGGACGACCAGATGGCGCGGATCGACGCCCTCGACAGCGAAGATGGTCGCATGGGCCCCGACCCAAGCGAATTCTGCTGAACAGGAGGGGTGCGAGGCCGCGTGCACGCTGCTAAAGGCGCGCCATCATGACCGAGCACCCCATCCGTATTGCCGCGCTCTATCACTTCACGCGGTTCGACGATCCAGCCGCCCTGCGCCCCGCCCTTGCCGCGCTGTGCGACGAGCACGGCGTCAAGGGCACGCTGCTGCTGGCGCATGAAGGCATCAACGGCACGATCGCCGGAACCGATGCGGGCATCCAGGCGGTGCTCGACCACATCCGCGCCCTGCCGGGCTGCGAGGATCTGGAAGTGAAGGAATCGCGCGCCGACACCATGCCCTTCTATCGCAGCAAGGTGCGCGTGAAGGCGGAAATCGTCACCATGGGCCAGCCCGACCTCGACCCTGTCGAGGGTGTGGGCACCTATGTCGCGCCGGAGGACTGGAACGCGCTGATTTCCGATCCCGACACCATCGTGATCGACACGCGCAACGATTACGAGGTGCAGATCGGTTCGTTCGAGGGCGCGATCGACCCGGAAACCAAGAGCTTTCGCGAATTTCCCGAATGGTTCCGCGCCCGCCGCGCCGAATTCGAGGCCGAGGGCAAGACGCCAAAGATCGCCATGTTCTGCACCGGCGGCATCCGCTGCGAGAAATCGACCGCTTTCGTCAAATCCGAAGGGCTGGACGAGGTTTACCACCTCAAGGGCGGTATCCTCAAATACCTCGAGGAAGTGCCCGAAGAAGAAAGCCTCTGGAAAGGCGAATGCTTCGTCTTCGACGAGCGGGTGAGCGTCAAACACGGCCTCGAAATCGGGGAACACACGCTGTGCCGCGCCTGCCGCATGCCGCTGTCGCCCGACGACCTCTTGCACGAAACCTACGAGGAAGGCGTCTCCTGCCGCCATTGCCACGCAGAGCGCACCGACGAACAGCGCGCCCGCTATGCCGAGCGCCAGCGCCAGTCGAAGCTCGCACGCGAGCGGGGCGAGGCCCATGTCGGCAAGGTGCTGGACCGGGACGAGGACGATGGCTGAACCTGTCCTCTACAGCTTCCGCCGCTGCCCCTTTGCCATGCGGGCGCGCATGGCGCTGCACATAAGCGGGGTGGAGAAAGAACACCGCGAGGTCGTGCTGCGCGACAAGCCCTCAGCGATGCTGGAAGTCTCGCCCAAGGGGACCGTCCCCGTGTTCGTCACCGATGACGGCACGGTGCTGGAGGAAAGCCTCGACATCATGCGCTGGGCTCTCGGCAAGAACGATCCCGAAGGCTGGCTGGAGCGTCAGGACGCAGACCTGCTGGAAGCGACCGACGGGCCGTTCAAGCATCACCTCGACCGTTACAAATACCACACGCGCTACGAGGATGCCGACCCGCTCGAGCACCGCGCGCAGTGCCTCAACCACCTTAAACGCCTGGACGAGCGACTGGAGGATCAGCCCAACCTGTGCGGCGAGCAGCGCGGTTTCGCCGATATCGCGATTTTCCCCTTCGTGCGGCAATGCGCCAATCACGATCGCGACTGGTTCGGCAGTGCAGGGATTGCCAACGTCGCCGCATGGCTCGAACGCCATGTGACGTCCGACCTCTTCGCAGCCATCATGACCAAATATCCGAAGTGGGAGCCGGAAGCGGCCTAGAGCGGTTTCGGTTCGCCGTTATCGAGGCGGTGTGTGCACCCCAGCGATGCCGCGTCGTCCTCTGCGTTGACGGCTGCACGGGTGCGCCAGCCATTGGCGCGAAGGGCTGCCGCTGCAGAGCGGTCGTGGCCGAGCGGCAGGAACACGGTGTCGCGCTGCTCCGCTTCGCCCTTGCCCAAGGCTTCCAAAATCGGTTCCATGTAGAGCGAGAAGCCGGTGGCCGCCTCGTCGCTGCCCTTGATGGAATAGGTGCCGCCGCGGCCCAGCGCACCGCGTGCCTTGTCGGTGTGCAGCGTGAAACCGAACCAGCTCTGGTATCCGAAACCGTGGCGTTCGGACGGGTCCAGCGTCAGGCGCACGCGGTCGCCAAGGATCGCAGCCACTTCGCGCAGCGCCGCAGTCCGGCTGGCGAGCACGCCGCCGACATCCAACGCCGACAGCTTCTCCAGCGCCTGCTCCATCGGCCCTGCGGCATAGAGCAGCGGGAGATAGGCAGCGCCGCCGACAGCCTTGAGGCCACCTGCGTCTTTCATGTCGAGTTCGCGGCGCACCGCTTCACGCTGCTCCACACCGAGCGGTAGCGCTTCTTCGGCCAGCGTATCGACGAGATCGGGCATGGTGAAATCGACCGACAGGCCATCGACGCCGGCTGCCTCCAGCGCATCCAGCGCAACGGAAACAGCTTCGGCGGCGGCTGCCACGCTGTCGCTGCCGACCAGTTCGGCACCCAGCTGCAATCGCTGGCGTGCAGGATCGAGCTGGTCCGCCTTGATCGTGGCGACCTCACCTGCATAGCAAAGGCGCAGCGGGCGCGGCGCATCGCGCAGGGAGGTGGCGGCAATACGGCCGACCTGCACGGTCATGTCGCTGCGCAGGGCCAGCGTGCGCAGGCTTTCGGGATCGGTGAAGCGGATCATGCGGCGCGTCGCCACGCCTTCCATGCGTCCGGCAAGCGAATGCTCGAATTCCACCAGCGGTGGGCGCACACGGTCGTAACCGTGCGCGTCCATCGATTGTAGCACCTGGCGCATGGCGCTGGTGATGGCGGCGGCACGCGCAGGCAGCGCGTCTTCGAGCCCGATGGGCAGGAGATCGTCAGGCTGTGTCATACGGCCAGCGCCCCTGCCCCATCGCGCATCAGAATGCCAGTGGCATTACGGTCTTCACGCCTTCCAGCGCGCAGGCCTTGTCGACGACGTCCTGCGGGATCGGCTGGTCGACGCTGAGCAACAGGATCGCTTCCCCGCCCGCTTCGCGGCGGCCGAGGTTGAAGGTGCCGATGTTGATGCCGTTTTCGCCCAACAGCGAACCGATACGGCCGATGAAGCCTGGCGCGTCTTCGTTGACAATGTAGAGCATGTGGCCGTCGAGCTCCGCTTCGATCCGAACCCCGAAGATTTCGGTCAGGCGCGGCGCATCGGCGCCGAACAGCGTGCCGGCAACCGAACGATCGCCGCTATCGGTGCCCACGGTCACGCGCAGTAGCGTGTTGTAGGCGCCTTCCTTTTCGTGACGGATCGAACGGATATCGAGGCCGCGTTCCTTCGCGAGGAAGGGCGCGTTGACCATGTTCACCGTGTCCGAATACTGGCGCATCAGGCCGGCCAGCACCGCACCTTCGATCGGCTTGCCCGAAAGCTGGGCTGCGGCGCCTTCGCGCTCGATGCTGATCTTGGTGAGATTGCCGTGGGCGAGCTGGCCCACGAGGCTGCCGAGGTTTTCGGCAAGACCCATGTAGGGGCGCAGCTTCGGCGCTTCCTCGGCACTGAGTGAAGGCATGTTGAGCGCATTGGTGACGCCGCCGTTGACGAGGTAATCCGCCAGTTGTTCGGCCACCTGCAAGGCGACATTGACCTGCGCTTCATTCGTGCTGGCGCCGAGGTGCGGCGTGCAGATGAAGTTGGGCTTGCCGAAAAGCGGCGATTCCTTGGCCGGTTCGGTCTGGAATACGTCCAGCGCCGCACCTGCCACCTGGCCGCTGTCGAGCGCATCGGCCAGCGCCGCTTCGTCGATGAGGCCGCCGCGCGCACAGTTGACGATGCGCACGCCCTTCTTGGTCTTGGCGAGGTTTTCGCGGCTGAGGATGTTGCGGGTTTCATCGGTCAGCGGCGTGTGCAGCGTGATGAAATCGGCACGGGCGAGCAACGTGTCGAGATCGACCTTCTCGACTCCGATCTCGACTGCGCGGTCTTCGGTCAGGAAAGGATCGAATGCGATGACCTTCATCTTGAGGCCCTGTGCGCGGCTGGCGACGATCGAGCCGATATTGCCTGCGCCGATCAGACCCAGCGTCTTGCCGGTAACTTCCACACCCATGAAATCGTTCTTCGGCCATTCGCCCGCCTGCGTGCGGCGATCGGCGGCCGGGATCTGGCGGGCAAGCGCCATGATCATCGCGATGGCGTGTTCGGCGGTGGTGATCGAGTTGCCGAACGGGGTGTTCATCACGACCACGCCCTTGCCGCTGGCATAGGGGATATCGACATTGTCGACGCCGATACCGGCGCGGCCGATGACCTTGAGATTGGTCGCCGCGTCGAGGATTTCCTTGGTAACCTTGGTCGACGACCGGATGGCGAGGCCATCGTATTCGCCGATGCGGGCTTTCAGTTCTTCCGGCGTTTCACCGGTGATGACGTCGACGTTGCAGCCGCGCTCTTCGAAAATGCGCGCCGCGTTCGGGTCCATCTTGTCGCTGATGAGGACTTTTGGTTTGCTCATGACGGAATATTCCTGTCGTTCTCCCGGCTTTGCGCCGGGGCATTGATAAGGGAAAAGGCGGCGGCCCGATGCGCGGGCCGCCAGCCGGATCAGCCGTTCTTGACGGTCTCGTAGGCCCACTCGATCCAGGGCAGGAGACGCTTCAGGTCTTCCTGCTCGACCGTGCCGCCGCACCAGATGCGCAGGGACGGCGGGGCGTCGCGATAGCCGTTGAAATCGTAGCCCACGTCGCGCTCTTCCAGCAGCTTGACGATTTTCTTGGGCACGCCAGCTTTGTCCTCGTCGGACAGGCTGTCGTACCAGTCGCCCTGGAAGACGAAGCACACGCCGGTGTTGGTGCGCTTGGCAGGGTCGGAGACCATGTTGCGCAGCCACGGCGTCGCCTCGATCCAGTCGAGCACGATCTTGGCATTGGCATCGGCGCGTTCGAACATCGCCTTGCGCCCGCCCATCGCCTGCGCCCATTCGAGCGCATCGATGTAATCTTCGGTCGCCAGCATGGACGGCGTGTTGATCGTTGCGCCTTCGAAAATGCCGCGGTTGATCTTGTCGCCCTTCTTCAGGCGGAAGAGCTTGGGCAGCGGCCACTGGGGATCGTATTCCTCGATCCGGTTCACCGCCTTGGGGCTCAGGATCAGCATGCCGTGCTGGGCTTCGCTGCCCATCACCTTCTGCCAGCTGTAGGTCGTGGCATCGAGCTTGGCCCAGTCCATCTCCATCGCGAAGACCGCGCTGGTCGCATCGTTGATCGCCAGACCTTCACGGCCTTCGGCCAGCCAGTCGGTGTTGGGGATCTTCGCGCCCGAGGTCGTGCCGTTCCAGGTGAAGACGACGTCATTTTCCTGCGGGATCGACGCGAGATCGGGAATTTCGCCGTAATCGGCATCCAGCGTGGTCAGCTTGGGCAGCTTGAGCTGCTTGACCGCGTCCTGGATCCAGACGTTGCCGAAACTTTCCCACGCCGCGACCGTGGCCGGGCGATCGGGGCGCAGCATCGTCCACATCGCGCATTCCAGCGCGCCGGTGTCCGAGGCGGGCATGATGCCGACCAGGTAATCCTCGGGCACGCCGAGCATCTCCTTCGACAGGTCGATGGCATATTTCAGCCGCGACTTGCCAAGGGCGCTGCGATGCGAGCGTCCGAGCGATTCGGTTTTGAGGTTGGAAGCGGACCAGCCCTTGTGCTTGGCAGTCGGTCCGGACGAAAAGAAAGGGCGCTCGGGTTTGAGCGTCGGTTCGGCAGTCATGTATTCTCTCCTTGCAGAGAGCTCGCGCGGCGTTGGGACCGCGTGGCCCGTCGGCGGCAATAATGTTGCGGTGCGGCGAGTCAATGCGAAATAGGTATGCGTCGGAAAAGGGTGGGTGTGTTGAAACAAGCGCCCTCTCGCCAAAATCGTTCCACTTGCCTAAAGCCCGCGCTGATGGACGTTACGGATCTACGCATCGCGCTGTTCAGCGGGAACTACAACTACACCCGCGACGGGTGCAATCAGGCCTTGAACCGCCTGGCCGAGTATCTCCTGCGGCAAGGGGCAGCCCTGCGCGTCTACGCGCCGGTAGTGGCCGAGCCAGATTTCCCGCCCACCGGCGACCTCGTAAATGTGCCGAACATGCGCATGCCGGTGAAGAATCGCGGCGAATATCGCCTCGGCCTCCCGCTCGATGCGAAGGCGCGCGCGGATCTGGAAGCTTTTGCCCCCAATACCATCCACCTTTCGGCGCCCGACTTCACCGGTCATTCGGCGCTTAACTGGGCGCGCAAGCGCGATATTCCCGTGCTGGCCTCGGTACACACACGCTTCGAGACCTACCCGCAATATTACGGCGCGGGTTTCCTCGAACCTGCGGTAGTCGCGCTGCTGAGGCGCTATTACCAGCGCACCGATGCGCTGGTGGCACCTTCGCAGAGCCAGATCGACGAACTGAAGGCCCAGGGGATGCACGATGACATCTCGATCTGGTCGCGCGGGGTCGACCGCGAAGTCTTCGATCCCTCGCGACGGGACATGGAATGGCGCCGCGCGCACGGCCTTGCAGACGACGACGTGGCGATCGTTTTCCTCGGCCGATTGGTCATGGAAAAGGGTCTCGACGTCTTTGCCGAAACGATCGTCCAGTTGCGCAAGCGGCAGGTTCCGCACAAGGTGCTCGTCATCGGTGACGGTCCGGCGCGCAGCTGGTTCGAAAAGGCGCTTCCCGGCGGCACTTTTGCAGGCTTCAAGACCGGTGCCGATCTCGGCAAGGCGCTGGCGAGCGGGGACATCTTCTTCAACCCTTCGATCACCGAGACTTTCGGCAATGTGACGCTGGAGGCGATGGCCTGCGGGTTGCCCGTGGTGGCGGCAGGCGCGACGGGCGCGGCCAGCCTTGTGACGGACGGCGAGACGGGATGCCTGGTCCCTCCGGGCAAGCCCGAGGTTTTCGCCCCGGCCTGTGCCGAAGCACTGGCGCCCTATTGCACCGACGATGCCCTGCGGCTTGCCCATGGCGCGAACGGAGAGAAAGCCGCACGCGCCTATTCATGGGACGCGATCAACCAAGCGGTGGTCGAAACCTATCTGCGGCTGCACGCCTCTCGCACAGCCGCATAACAGGTGCTGGTCCTAGCGCAGGACGCCCTTCTTCTTCATCGACCAGGCATACCAGAGCTGGAAGATGGCTAGACCCCACAAAAGGATCGGGAACCAGCCGGGCTGCATTTCCGCCAGTTCGGCAGGCATATCCGCTCCCGCTTCATAGACTGTCGTCAGCGCTATACCGATGAGCGAGATGACGAAGGACCAGACGGCGAAGCGGCTGCGCAGCAAAAGCAGGACCGAGCCCATCACCGCGCCCCATACGCCGAGTGCCCAACCAGCTTCCGCCCAGGCGGGAAACTGGTCGAGATAATCGATGCCCGCCTGCGGGTACCCCATGGAATTGAGGTAATCCATGTTCCGCAGCTGCGTCTGCGTGTAATCGTTAGCGCCGAAGCCGTTCCACAACAGCGTCACGATCCCGACCACCCATAGGTGCCAAGGTGCCTTAGTCGCACTATCCATCTGATAATCCTCCCTCTCGCGTCCCTCGGCCGCTAGACTAGCGCCCGGACCGGGAGACGCAAGATTGAGGGCAGATCAGAGCCGTTCGATCTTCTTCGCCAGCTCGTCCACCAAATCGACGATTTCTCGGATTGTGTCGTCGTCCAGCTTTCCCGAGCGAGCGCGGTTCTTGAGTACGTTGGCAAGGTTGCCGACCGCGCGGAACATCTCCGGCGTGGCATAGGCCCGGCGGCGCTCTCCATGTCCTGCAAGCCGGTCGAACAAGGCCTCAACCTCGTCGGCGCGCTCCTCCAGCTCTTCACGTCCGGCATCGCTTACCTCGAAGGCCTTGCGTGTTTCGTCGCCCTTGGCCGGCACGATTGCGCCCTCGTCCTCGAGCAGCGAGAGAGTGGGATAAACCGTGCCCGGGCTGGGCGCATAGCTGCCGCCGGTCAGGTCCTCGACCGCCTTGATCAGTTCGTAGCCATGGCGCGCTTCATCGGCGAGCAGCTTGAGCAGGACGAGGCGCAGTTCGCCCGAACCGAACATGCGGCGACGACGGCGACCGCCACCGCCTTTGCCGAAGGGGCCGCCGGGGCCAAACGGTCCGCCCGGGCCAAACGGCCCTCCGGGTCCGAACGGACCGTCACGCCCGAAGGCATCGTCCCAGCCACCGGCCATCATCGCCGCGTAGGGCATTTTTCCGAGCTTGCGCATCTTGCGCCATTTATGAGCCTTGTGCATCGCATAATCCTATATCTTCGATATTGCTAAGATATATCTTACATCCACGAGCGCAAGCACCCCCTGCAATTTGTCGGCGAACGCACTATGTGATCCGATCAATGGCCGACCTCTTTCCCGAAGATCTCCCCCAGAGCCCCGCGACCGAGAGCGTGCGCGAAGATGCACCGCTTGCCGACCGGCTGCGTCCCAATTCCCTCGCCGAAGTGATCGGACAGGACCATCTGACCGGCCCCGAAGGCGCGATCGGCCGCATGGTAGCGGCAGGCCGCCTTTCCAGCATGATCCTGTGGGGGCCGCCCGGCACCGGCAAGACGACAATCGCGCGCCTGCTGGCGGACAGCGTGGGCATGCGCTTCGAGAGCGTGAGCGCGGTGTTCTCCGGCGTAGCGGACCTCAAGAAAGCCTTCGCCGCCGCAGACAAGGCGGCGCAGGCCGGACAGCGCACGCTGCTGTTCGTGGACGAGATCCATCGCTTCAACCGCGCCCAGCAGGACGGTTTCCTGCCTTTCGTTGAGCGCGGGACTGTGACGCTGGTGGGCGCGACGACGGAAAATCCAAGCTTCGCCCTCAACGCCGCACTACTCAGCCGCGCGCAGGTATTGATCCTCCAGCGCCTCGACCGCGAGGCTCTCGGGCAATTGCTCGACCGGGCGGAAGAGCTGGAAGGCCCCCTGCCCCTCACAGCAGAGGCGCGCGATGCACTGGTGGCGAGCGCCGATGGCGACGGGCGCTTCCTGCTCAACCAGGCGGAAACGCTGTACAACGCGAAGATACCCGAACCGCTCGATCCCGCGGCGCTCGGCAAATTCCTCCAGCGACGCGTCGCGGTCTACGACAAGGATCGCGAAGGCCATTACAACCTCATTTCCGCACTCCACAAGGCGGTGCGCGGCAGCGATGTGCAGGCCAGCCTCTATTACCTCGCGCGGATGCTAACCGCTGGCGAAGAGCCGCGCTTCCTAGCACGACGGCTGGTGCGCATGGCCGTGGAAGATATCGGCATGGCCGACCCGCAGGCGCTGGTGCAATGCATGGCGGCGAAGGACGCTTACGAGTTTCTCGGCAGCCCGGAAGGCGAACTCGCGCTGGTGCAGGCCTGCACCTATCTCGCCACCGCGCCCAAATCGAACGCGGTCTACAAGGCGCAGAAATCCTCGTTCAAAAGCGCGAAGGAAACCGGCAGCCTGATGCCGCCGCAGAACATCCTCAACGCGCCGACCAAGCTGATGAAGGATATCGGCTATGGTTCGGGCTACAGCTACGACCACGATGCAGAGGACGGCTTTTCGGGCGACAATTACTGGCCCGAGGAGATGGAGCCGCAAAGCTATTACCAGCCGGTTGAGCGCGGGTTCGAGCGCGAAGTGAAGAAGCGCCTCGACTATTGGGACAAGCTCAGGCGCGAGCGTGACTGACCGCTTCGACCATTTCGTGGCGATCGACTGGTCGGGGGCGAAAGGGGCGAAGCAGAAAGGCATCGCCGTCGCCATCGCCGATGCAGGCGGCGGCCCGCCGGTACTGGTCGAACGCGGAAAAGGCTGGGGCCGCGAAGATGTCCTCACCATCCTGCGCGACGACCTGCCGGACGATACGTTGGTCGGGGTCGATCTGGGCATCTCCCTCCCCCATGCCGATTGCGGCGCGTTCTTCCCTGCGAACGACGTGCTCCTGCCCCACGCCCCCTCGCTCTGGGCGCTGATCGACGACATCTGCTCGCATGAAGTGAACCTCGGCGCACAGGCCTTTGTCGATCACCCGTCCTACCGTCCCTATTTCCGCGACGGTAGCGATACCGGCGCGCATTTCTTCTGCGACAAAGCCGACCACCGGCGCGGGCGCTTTCGCGTGACCGAGCAGGTGCAGGCCAGCATGGGCTGCAAACCCTATTCGAACTTCAACCTCGTCGGCGCGGCGCAGGTCGGCAAGTCCAGCCTCACCGGCATGCGGATGCTGCACCAGCTGCGCGGACGCCTGCCCGTCTGGCCGGTCGACCCGCTACCCTCCACCGGTTCGGCTCTGGTCGAGATTTATACCAGCCTCGCCGCGCTGGAGGCAGGCCGCAGCGCAGGGCGAGCAAAGATGCGCACGGTCGAGGAATTGAATGCGGCGCTTACCGCCCTCGGGTCGCCTTCGGTACCCGGCAGCGGGGCAATCGACGACCACGCTTCCGACGCGCTGCTGACGGCCGCATGGCTGCGCAAAGTGGCCGGAGAACGGGAACGCTGGGCCCCGCGAGGGCTAACCGATGAAATTGCACGCACAGAGGGCTGGACCTTCGGCGCATTTTAGCCCAAAGGCGCGCGTCGTTGGGTGAACAGGCCGGCTTAGCTCAGTTGGTAGAGCAGTTGATTTGTAATCATCAGGTCGCGGGTTCGACTCCTGCAGCCGGCACCACCCGCCCCCTTAGCCCTCGTTTCCAGCCTCGCTTGCGGCCATCAGGTCCATGAAGTTGCGGGCGGCTTCGCGCTCGTCCTCGTTCTCGAATGCCACGTCGAGATCGGGTGCGGCGCCGAGCATGAAGAGCAGCGACCACAGCGCGAAGCGTTTGCCCGGGTCTGTTTCGAGGCCGAGGTCCACGCGGCAGCGTTCTATGCCCGCTTCCATGCCTGCCGGGGTCACCTCGGTCAGGTCGGGGGTAGCGAAATAGCGGCGCATGAGATCGTCGAACTGCATGAGCGCCCGAGTAGGTGCGAAAGCGGTGCGGCGCAAAGACAATTCGGCAGGGTGCCCAGCTTAGGGGCCACCAATGCTCGCCATCGGCGGCAAAAACGATTAGAGGCGCGCCATGCACTTTCTCGACCAAGCCAAGATCTACCTGAAAAGCGGTTCCGGAGGCCCCGGTGCCGTCAGCTTTCGGCGCGAGAAATATATCCAGTACGGCGGCCCCGACGGCGGCAATGGCGGCAAAGGCGGCGACATCGTTTTCGAAGCGGTCGAAGGCCTCAACACGCTGATCGACTTCCGGTATTCGCAGCATTTCAAGGCGAAGCGCGGTAGCCACGGCATGGGCCGCGACCGGACCGGCGCAGGCGCTCCCGACCTGGTGATCCAGGTTCCGGTCGGCACGCAGGTCCTGTCCGAAGACAAGGAAGAAGTGCTCGCCGATTTCACCGAAGCGGGACAACAGGTCGTCTTCCTCGAAGGCGGTATCGGCGGACGCGGCAACGCCAGCTACAAGAGCTCGACCAACCGCGCCCCGCGCCAGCACCAGCCGGGCGAAGCGGGCGAGGAGATGTGGGTCTGGCTTCGGCTCAAGCTGCTGGCGGACGTGGGCCTGCTGGGCCTGCCGAACGCGGGCAAGTCGACCTTCATCAACCAGGTCACGAATACCAACGCGAAGGTCGGGGCCTATGCCTTCACCACGCTGGTGCCCAAGCTGGGCGTCGTGCGGCACAAGGGCCGCGAATTCGTCGTTGCCGACATTCCCGGCCTGATCGAGGGCGCTGCCGAAGGCGCAGGGATCGGCGACCGCTTCCTCGGCCATATCGAACGTTGCCGCGTGCTGATCCACCTGATCGACATTGCCGGCGACGATCCTGCCGACGCCTATCGCACAGTGAATGCAGAGCTCGAGGCCTACGGCGCAGGCCTGCTCGACAAGCCGCAGCTGGTCGTGCTGAACAAGCTCGACCTTGCCGACAAGGAACTGGGCACGGCGTTCGCCGACGAACTGCTGGCCGCAGGGGCGGAAAAGGTCTTCTCCATCTCCGGCGCGACGGGCGCAGGGATCGAGGAGCTGATGGACGCGGTCCTGAGCTATCTGCCCGATCGCACGTCGACCGAAACCAAGGCCGCCCCTGTCGACGATACAGATGCCGACGACGCATCCGACTGGTCGCCTCTCTGATCACGCGATGGCCATAGCCTCCCTCGCCGACATTCGTTCTGCCAGGCGCCTGATCGTCAAGGTCGGGTCGGCCCTGCTGATCGAAAACGGTGAAGCGCGGCGCGGCTGGCTGGCGGGATTGGCCGGCGAACTGGCCGAATTGAGGGAAGCGGGCACCGAAATCATCGTGGTATCCTCGGGCGCGATTGCGCTGGGTGCTGCGCGCCTCGGCCTGCCGAAGGGTGGCCGCGCGAGCCTCGCCGATGCGCAGGCGGCCGCGTCCGTCGGGCAGGTCGAACTGGCGCGGGTCTGGGGAGAGGCGCTGGCGGCGCATGGCATGCTCGCCGCGCAGATGCTCGTGACGCTGGGCGATCTCGAGGATCGCAGGCGCTATCTCAACGCCTCCGCAACGCTCCAGCGGCTGGTCGAAACCGGCGCGGTGCCGGTCGTCAACGAGAACGACAGCGTGGCGACCGAAGAAATCCGGTTCGGCGACAACGACCGGCTTGCCGCCCGCGTGGCGCAGGCCGCAGGCGGGGATGCGGTCCTGCTGCTTTCCGACGTCGACGGGCTCTACGATCGCCACCCGGGCGAGGATGGCGCGCAGCTGATCGAAAAGGTCGAGGGCGTTTCACCCGAAGTCATCGCCATGGCGAGCACCGAATCGGGATCGGGCATGGGCTCGGGCGGCATGGTGGCCAAATTGCAGGCCGCGCGCATTGCCGAGCGCGCCGGGATCTGCCTCGCGATCATCAACGGCACATATGACGCCCCCATCGGCAGGGCGCTGGACAGCGGGACCGGCACCTTGTTCACCGCGCAGGGCGAGGAGAGCGCACGCAAGGCGTGGCTGTCCGGGCGGCTGGCCCCCGCTGGCGTCCTGACGGTCGATCCCGGTTGCACAGCTGCACTCGCCAATGGCGCGAGCCTGCTCGCGGCAGGTCTCACTGCGGTCGAGGGCGATTTCCAGCGCGGTGACCTTGTCGCGATCCACGGCGCCAAGGGCGAGCGGCTGGGCCAGGGCCTCGTCGAATACAGCGCCGCCGAATGCCGCCAGATCGTGGGCCTGCGCGAAGACGAACAGGCCGCAAAGCTCGGCTATTCACCCCGCGCGGCCGTCGTCCACCGCGACCATATGGTGCGCGCGTGATCATCGCACTGACAGGAGCCACCGGCTTCGTCGGCCGGGCCGTGCTCGACGTCGCTGGCGACCGGGATATCCGGGTACGTGCGCTGACCCGCCGTGCGCAGGACGAAACGGCCGGAGTGGAGTGGATCGAGGGCAGCCTGTCCGACATCGCATCGTTGGAAACACTTTGCGAAGGCGCCGACGCCATCATCCACGTGGCAGGCCTGACCAACACGCCCGATCCCGCTGCTTTCCACGAGGCGAATGTCGAGGGAACCTCGCGCCTGATCGATGCCGCCAAGGCGAAGAAAGTGAAACGCTTCGTCTTCGTCTCTTCCCTCGCCGCGCGCGAGCCGGGCTTGTCGGCCTATGGCGCATCGAAGGCGGAAGCAGAAAAGCTGGTCGAGGCAAGCGGCCTCGACTGGACCACCGTGCGCCCGCCCGGCGTCTACGGTCCTCGCGATGTCGACTATTTCGAGATGTTCCGCAGCGCGAAATTCGGGTTTCTGCCCCTGCCCCCGCGCGGTGCCAGTTCGCTCATTCATGTGCACGACCTTGCGCGTCTCCTGCTCGACCTCGTCGATGCGTCGCCTGCGTTGGTGAGACGCAAACTGTTCGAGCCGGACGACGGTCGCGAAGGCGGCTGGGGTCATGACGAGCTTGCCAAGGCGATCGGGCACGCCGTGGGCCGCCGCGTTTTCGCGCCTCACCTGCCCAAGAACGTGCTGGAACTGGGCGCAAAGGCCGACGAGATCCTGCGCGGCGAAAAGGCGCGCCTGACCGCCGACCGGGTCGGCTACATGACCCACCCGAACTGGGTATCGCGATCCGCAATGAAGGTGCCCGCAGCCGTGTGGGAGCCCCATATCGAAAGCCGCGACGGCCTGAAGCTGACCGCGCAATGGTATCGCGACGAAGGCTGGCTCTGAGCCGGATTTGCATTTCAGCGTGGGCGCAATTGCCCTCGTCGCTCCTCCCCCCTAGGGTCCGCGCAGGGTTGCGAGTCGTGAGCGGAAAAATCCGCCTTCATTCACGGGTCGCATTGGAGGTCTTCATGAGAAAACTGATACTCGTCGCAAGCGCGGCGATCCTGGCAGGCTGTTCGCAGGCTGCCGAAGAAGAAGTCGTTGACGAACCGGTGGAAGAAACCGCCGTGGTGGAAGAGGCCGGCATTGCCGCCGATGGTCAGCCGACCGCGGGAATGTACCGTGTCACGTCTTCGGACGGGACCGTGTACGACGAGGATCTTCGCACCGACGGAACCTACACCCAGTCGCTCAATGGCGAAGTGGTCGAAACCGGAACGTGGGAGCAGAAGTCGCCGAGCCAGTACTGCTACACTGCCGACGAAGCCTATGTCGACGAAGACACGCCCGCCGAGCAGCAATGCAACACCGAGCAGATCGGCGAAGACGGCGTCTGGACGTCGACCAATGCCGCCGGCGAGACTGCGGTCGTCGAACGCGTAGAAAGCTGAGTTGAACCAATCGGGGCGCGGGGGATCGATCCCTCGCGCCCTCTTTCTTTAGAGAAACGGTTCCTCGCCAGGCTTGTGGATGCCGCATTCGACCTTATCCCAGCCGCTCCACCTGCCAGCGCGGGGGTCTTCGCCGGGCTTGACCTGGCGGGTACAGGGGGAACACCCGATCGAGGGGAAACCGCGCTCCACCAGCGGGTGGCGCGGGAGGTCGTGTTCTTCGAAATAGCTGGCAATCCGGTCCGCGTCCCAGTCGATCAGCGGATTTATCTTCATCCGCCCCTGTGCATCCGCAGTGTCCACTTCGAAGCGCGGCAGATTGGCGCGCGTCGTGGACTGGAACGCCTTGCGCCCCGTGAGGCTGGCATCATAACGCGCCAGCGCCTTTTCCAGCGGACGCACCTTGCGCAATTCGCAGCATCCGTCAGGATCGTATGACCAGCGCAGGCCCGTCTCGTCGCGCTTTTCGAGGTCGGAAAGCTCGGGATACAGGTCGATCCGGTTGAGGCCGAGCAGGTCGGTCAATTCATCGCGATAAGCCAGCGTTTCGGAAAAATGCTTGCCCGTGTCGAGAAACAGGATCGGGATGCTGTCATCGACCCGCGACACCAGGTGCAGCAACGCCGCACTTTCCGCGCCGAAACTGGACACGAGGGCGATGTCTCCCACCAGGTTGCCCTCGACCACGGCGCGCAGCCAGTCTTCCGTCTCGCTGCCGCGAAACATTCGGTTCAGGCGGATGGCGTCCTGATCCGTGAAGCGTGGCCCCGTGTCGAGCCGGTCGATGGCGCGCGTTTCGTTCATGCGTGACGCTTGGCCCAGATCGGCGTGCGGCTGTCGGCGGCGGGCTGGTATACTTCCGGCCAGCGCGACAATGCGGTTTCGAGGTCAGCCTCGTTTAGGGCTGCGTCGGGTTCGAACGCATCGAAGCCGCAGCGGCGCATATAGGCGACCTGGTCCACCAGCACATCGCCGACGGCGCGCAATTCGCCCTCGTACCCGGCCTCGCGCAGGAGGCGAGCGGAGGAATATCCGCGCCCGTCACCGAAAGCGGGGAAGTTCACTTCCACAAGAGCAAGGCGTTCCAGATGCGGGATCAGTTCGCGCGCATCGTCGCCCGGTTCCACCCGCACGGCGCTGGCGTTCGACTGGTCGAGGAAGGAATCGACCGTCACCGCCGCGTGATCGACGGGCTCGTCTTCGCGATAGCGGATGAGCGTGTCGGTGTCGGAAACGAAGTCAGCCATAAAGGGCCTCCTTGAAGGGGGTCATGCCGATACGGCGGTAAGTGTCGAGGAAGCGTTCGCCGTCCTGGCGTTCGCGCAGGTAGACGTCTGCGGCGGTTTCGACCGCGTCGACGATCCCTGCTTCGTCGAAGCCGGGGCCGGTGATCTTGGCGAGGCTGACGTCCTCCGCCTCGCTCCCGCCGAGCAGGAGCTGGTAGTTTTCGACGCCCTTCTTATCGACGCCAAGGATGCCGATATGGCCCGCGTGATGGTGGCCGCAGGCGTTGATGCAGCCGGAAATCTTCAGCTTGAGCTGTCCGAGCGCTTCGGTCTTGCCATTTGCGGCAAAACGCTCCGAAATCTGCTGCGCAACGGGGATCGAGCGCGCATTGGCGAGGCTGCAGTAATCGAGGCCCGGGCAGGCGATGATATCCTCGACCGTATCGAGGTTCGGGCTGCCCAGCCCTGCTTCATCGAGAGCGGTCCACAGCGCGTGGAGATCGGCCTTGCGGACGTGCGGCAGGACGATGTTCTGCGTGTGCATTACGCGCAGCTCGTCGAAGCTGTAATCTCGTGCGAGGTCGGCCATGAGGTGCATCTGTTCGGTCGTCGCATCGCCGGGAATTCCGCCCACGGGCTTCAGGCTGATGACGGCGGACACGTATCCACCAGCCTTGTGCGCAACGGTATTGCGGTCGACCCACAGGGCGAAATCGGGATCGCTACGGTCGATCTCGTCGGCCAGGCCCGTTTCGAAAAGCGGGTCCTCGAAGAAGGTGCGGATGCGCTCGAGTTCGGCGAACGGTGGTTCGACGCCCTGTTCCAGTAAATGCGCGAATTCAGCCTCGACCTGGCGGGTGTATTCTTCCGCGCCCATTTCGTGGACAAGGATCTTGATCCGCGCCTTGTACTTGTTGTCGCGCCGTCCGTGGCGGTTGTAGACCCGCAGACACGCCTCGGCATAGGTGACCAGCTGGTCGAGCGGGACGAAGGGGTTGATGCAAGGCGCGATCATCGGCGTGCGGCCCATGCCCCCGCCGACATAGAAAGCAGCGCCCAATTCGCCGTCCTGCTCCACGATCTGGATGCCGATGTCATGCAACCGCATGGCTGCACGATCGGTATCGCTGGCGATCACCGCGATCTTGAACTTGCGTGGCAGATAGCTGAATTCGGGATGGAAGCTCGACCATTGCCTCAGCAATTCGGCATAAGGCCTTGGATCGACGACCTCGTCGGCGGCTGCGCCCGCGAAGTGATCGGATGAGATATTGCGGATGCAGTTCCCGCTGGTCTGGATGGCGTGCATTTCCACCTTGGCAAGATCGGCCAGGATGTCCGCCGCATCTTCCAGCTTGATCCAGTTGTACTGGATGTTCTGGCGGGTGGTGAAATGCCCGTACCCGCGGTCGTACTTCTCCGCGATATCGGCCAGCGCGTGCATCTGCCGGCTGTCGAGCGTGCCATAGGGAATGGCGACGCGCAGCATGTAGGCGTGCAGCTGGAGATAGAGCCCATTCATCAGCCGCAGCGGCTTGAACTGGTCTTCGGTCAGCTTTCCTTCCAGACGGCGGCGTGCCTGGTCGCGAAATTCCTCGACCCGGGCGTCGACCATCTGCTGGTCGAATGAATCGTACTTATACATCAGATCACCCAGTTGCCGATGTCGGGATCGGCCGGTTTGAGAGTGAGATCGGGGCGCACCGTCGGGCCGATCGCGCGGACGCGGTCCTTGATGTGCGAAGGGCGCGGACTGCCCTCGTCCATCGTGGCGTCAATCGCATAAGGCGCGTTGACGCGGCGCGCGGCTTCCTCGCGGCGGGCGATCTCGTCTTCGCTCCCGGTGACGTCCACGGCGTCTTCGACATGGAGAGACCAGTCGCTGCCGGTCCACCAGGTGACCGCACCCGTCTTGAGGTCGTTGCCGGTCAAGATCCTCATCGCGCAGCCTCCTGTGCAAGAGCCGCGAGCGAGAGGTTATCGCGCGCCGTCACCTCGCCGATGACGATCAGCGCGGGGCTGACCACCTGTTCTGCTTCGACAAGGTCGGGAAGACCGGCCAGCGGAGCGCGCAGCACGCGCATTTCGGGGCGAGCGCCGTTCTCGATAACCGCGACAGGCATATCGGGGGCAAGGCCGTCTTCCATCAATTTTTCCGCAATTTGCGGGGCGGTCTTCACACCCATGTAAATGACGAGCGTCCTGCCCTTGCCCGCAAGTCCGGCCCAGTCCTGGTCCTTGAGGCCCTTGCACTGGCCGGCGACGAAGCTGACGATCGACGATGCATCGCGGTGGGTCAGTGCGATCTGGGCCGCTGCCGCTGCGCCGTTGGCAGCACTGATGCCGGGCACGACTTCCACCGGGACATCTGCAGCTCGCGCCGCTTCCGCCTCTTCGCCGCCGCGGCCGAAGATGAAGGGGTCGCCGCCTTTGAGGCGCACGACGTCCTCGCCCGAGCGGGCAATGCGCACCAGCAGGTCGCAGATGTCTTCCTGCGCCATGGTGTGCTTCGAACGCTGTTTCGCGACCGAGATCAGCTCCGCCTCGGGATGGGCGAGCGCAAGAATTGCAGGATCGACGAGACCGTCATGGACGATGATGCGGGCACGATCGAGCAGGCGTGCAGCCCTGAGCGTCAGGAGTTCGGGATCGCCCGGCCCCGCGCCGACGAGATAAATGGTTCCGGTATTTGCCATGAGGCGTAGATGCGCCGCATGGCTTCCACGCGCCAATCAGAATGAATGCGCGGGCAGGTAGCGCAGATTTTGAAATCAGCGCTGTGCGCGCGCAAAACTATTCTTTTGTAACCTGCTCGCCGCCGCTGCGGGCCGCCATCAATTCGAACCACCGGTCGAGCTGGTCGCTGGACCGGATATGCAGGTCGCGCTGCGGGAACGGGATTTCGATGCCGTTCTCCTTGAAGAGCCACCACAGCTTCTTGAGGACAGCACTGCGCACGTTGCCGACGCCGTCTTCGGGATCCCTGATCCAGCAGTGGATCATGAAATTGACCGAATTGTCGCCGTATTCGGACATCCAGACCGTGGGAGGCGGCGCTTTCAGCACGCGGTCGCATGACTTGGCCGCTTCGAGCATGAGCTCTTCGGCAAGCTTCATGTCGGCTTCGTAGCTAACGCCCACCGGCACCTGCATCCGCACGTTCTTCGACGAATAGGACCAGTTTTCGACCTGGTTGATCATCAGGTTTTCGTTCGGGATGAGGTATTCGCGCTGGTCGCGGGTCGTCACCGATACCGCGCGCACGCCGATCTTGCGGATCTGGCCGAAACTTTCGTTGCCGGCCATGTCGGTGACGGCGATCACGTCGCCCGGCTTGATCGACTTGTCCATCAACAGGATGATGCCGGCGATCAGATTACCGAAGGTTTTCTGGAGACCGAAACCGATGGCGAGGCCGAATGCACCGGAGAAAACCGCCAGCGCAGTCAGGTCGATGCCGAGCAGGTCGATGCCGAGGAAGAACGCCGCAGCCCAGATCGCGATGGTGATGATCTTCTCGACCAGCAATTGCTGCGTATCGTCCAGCCGGTGGATGCGGCGAACCATCCGGCGTGACAGCTTGCTGATAAACCACGCAAATGCGATCACCCCGACGAGGATCGTTATGACGATAAGCACGTCGAACAGCGAAATTCGCATGTCGCCGAAGCTCAACGCCAAGGAATCGAGCGTGTCGACGATCGACCCGACCGTGGCGCTCTTCTCGCTGACCGCTTCCCTGATGCCTTCCGATGCCGCGACGGCGGTCTCTTCCGGAGCAGGTTCGGCCAAGGACCATGCCTGCTCTACCGTATCGGTCTGCGGGGTTTCACTGCTTGCGGGTGGTGTATCGCCCTGCACGGCTATCCTTTATCCATTGCCACGAAGGCCTGATCGAGATCGGCGATCAGGTCGTCTGCATCTTCGAGACCGATCGATAGGCGAATTCCGCAGTTATCGCCAATCCCCCAATCGCTTTTGGGCCAATCCATCACGCTGCGCACGCTCGGCACGTCGAACGGCAGGGCGAGACTTTCAAAGCCGCCCCAGCTGTATCCGATGCCGAACAATTCCAGCGCATCGATCAGGCGGACCCTTGCCGCATCGTCGCGACCCTTGAGGACAAAGCTGAACAGGCCGCAGCCGCCGGTGAAATCGCGCTCGTAGAATTCATGGCCCGGCGAGCCCGGCAGAACCGGGCACAGCACCTGCGCCACGTCATCGCGCGCTTCGAGCCAGTGCGCGATCTTGAGGGCGGTCGCCGTTTCGCGTTCCAGCCGGACGCCCATCGTCCTCAGCCCACGCAGCGCAAGGGCGGCATCGTCGGGTGATACGACATGGCCGAGCTGCTGGGCCGTCATGCGCAGACGGCGATACCAGCGTTCTCCAGCACTAGCGGAACCCATCATCAGGTCGGAATGGCCGCCGACGTGCTTGGTCAGGGCCATGATCGCAATGTCGCAGCCCCGCTCCAGCGCAGGGAAGCCGAGCGAGGTCGCCCAGGTGTTGTCCATCAGGATGACCGCGCCGCGATCCCTGCCGATCGCGGCCAGCGCGGGAATGTCGCACAATTCCATCGTCAGGCTGCCGGGGTTTTCAAGCATTACCGCCTTTGTCCGGTCGCAGAACTTTTCCGCGAACCCATCGAGGTCGAGCGGGTCGAAAAACCGGTGCTCGACGCCGAAGCGCTTGAGTAGGCCCATCGCCGTATTTCGGGTCGGATCGTAGGCATTGTCGGTCACGAGCAGGACGTCGCCCGCCTTGAGTACCGCCATCAGCGCCCCGACGATGGCCGCGACACCGCTTGGATAAAGCACTGTGCCGTGCGCCCCCGGCTCAAGCTCGGTGAGCGCGTCCGACAGCGCCCATTGCGTTGGTGCGCCCCGCCTGCCGTAGAAAAACCGCCCGTCCTCGTTTGCTTTCGGCCCCTCGCGCAGGGCTGCGCAATCGGGATAGAGATGCGTGCTCGCCCGCCATACAGGCGGATTGACAACGTGTTCGGCAAAATCGCCCGCCCGCCCCGTCGTCACGAGGCGCGTGCCCTTGCCCTGCCTGCCCCTTGAGCCTGCCATCGTCAGCCAGCCGCACCCTTCGCCTTGGGCGTATCGGGATCGGCGCCCCACTCCATCCAGCTGCCATCGTAAAGCGCGACATCTTCCTTGCCCGCCACTTCCAGCGCGAAGAGGAGGACGCAGGCCGTCATTCCGCTGTTGCAGCTGGTTACGACCGGCTTGTCGAGGTCCACTCCGGCGCCTTCGAAAATGCAGCGAATTTCTTCGGCGCTGCGATAAGTTCCATCCTCGTTGAGCAACCGGGTAAAATGCACGTTGGCTGCGCCGGGGATGTGGCCATCGGACCCACTCCCCTCTTCGCCTGCAAAGCGCGCCGCATCGCGGGCATCGACGAGTTGGGCATCGCTATCTTCCAGCGCGTCGAGGATATCCTGCTTGCCGCGCACGTCCCTGCGCACGTCGGGATCAGGATAGTCGCGTGGGGCGTGGGTCGGGCTGCCCTTGTCCACCTGGCGTCCCTCTGCGATCCACTTCGCCAGCCCGCCATCGAGCACGGCCACATTCGGTTCGCCCGCATGGTCGAACAGGAACCAGGCCCGCGCCGCGCTGCGGATGTCGCTATCGTCGTAAAGGACGATCCGTCCTCCGCGCGCCACGCCAAGCTCGCGCATCCGCTCGGCAAACTGCTCCGGGGTCGGTACGGCCTTTGGAACGCTCGACCCCGCATCGGTAAGCGTCGCCAGGTCGAGATACCTAGCCCCCGGAATGTGTCTTTGCCCGAACTCCGCCTGCGCATCCCTGCCGCTGTCGGGCAGATGCATGGTCGCATCGAGGATGATTACGTCATCGGCGCCGATCCGCGCGGCGAGCCATTCTGTCGAAACAAGCTTGTCCATGCCCCCGTGCTAGCGCGCAGGCGCTGGACTGTCGATGTCAGTCGAGAGCGCGTGCGGCAATCGGGCTCCAGCTGCGCAAGCCTTCGTCGAGGCGGAAGGGGGCCACACGGCCACCGTTGGCCTCGCCCTGCCCGACGACGAAAGTCTGGACCTTAGGCTCGCCGCGAGCATCGCTGACCTTTACCCGCAGCAGCGGGACCAGCAAGGCCATATCGCCTTGGCGCAAGGGACGCACATTGGCGATCGGGAGCTGTATCTTGCCTTCGAAGCGCACGCTCTGGCCCGGCGCGATCCGCTCGAATACATGTTGCTGCGGCAGATCCTGACCGGGCGAGGCGACCTGCTGTTCGACCGGAAGGTCGCCGTGCGCGGAAACAAGGTCCGCCGAAACCGCAACGCCCGACATGGCCGAGGTCGAACGGTTCAGCACGCTCACACGGTAATCGAGCGTCGCATTCGCGAAGGAAAGCGTCAGCTTGATGGCCTCCACCTTCAGCTGAACGGGCTTTGCTACCGGCGCAGCTGCGGGCGCCTGTTTGGGCGACACGACAGGACGTTCGATCCTTGGCGGCGGCGCACTTGCACGCTTGCGCTGCCACGCGAAGAGTGCGAGCCCCAGCGCAATCAAACCGGCCAGTGCGGCAAGAACGAACGCCCAGGAAAACCCACCTGCCTGGTCCTCGGCTGCGGCATCTTCCTGCGCGCCGGGCGCAATCGGCTCGATGATTGGCGGCGAAACGGTGCCCGGCGGGCTTATCGTGGCTTCGGTTTCTGCCGGAGCCGGGTCCGGAATAACATCCGTCGGAGCCTGGCTGGCCGGCGGCGCTGGGCGCGCACTTCCCACTACAGGGGTTTGCGTCGGAGCCCGCTGCGGCGCCGTGTCGATGACCGGTTCCGGCGTAATCGTGGGCGTTGGCCGCGGAGTGGCTTGTGCCGCGGGTGTGGCTTGCCGCGTCGGCGCAGGCGTAGGCCGTGCTGTTTCAATCACGCGCGGACGGGTCGTTAGGGGCGCTTCGTCATCCACCGGGCCCTGCACCTGCGGAGTAGGCGTCGGGGTGGGGTTCGAAGGCGGGAGCTGGAAATCCTGCACGCCCTGCGCTGCCGCAGAGGCAGGCAGGGCAAGCATCACGGCAGCAAGGAGAGGGGCAAAACGCATATTCATGGTAACGGCCGGTCTGGTCGAGGAGGCGCGCTGAATAGGCGGTGAAGGATGCGTATCCAAGCCCCCTCCTTGCGCCGGGACGACATTCGCGGCAGATGCGCGGCATGAGCGACACACCGACCCCCAAGTTTCTGGGCGAAAACAGCCCCCTGCCCACTTCGCCGGAAGAGGCAGAACTCGATTATGTGCCCAATCCGCGAGCCGGCCAGCTTTACCTGGTGCGTTTCGCAGCGCCCGAGTTCACCTCGCTGTGCCCCGTGACAGGCCAGCCCGATTTTGCGCACCTCGTCATCGACTATGCCCCTGGCGAGACGATCGTGGAATCCAAGAGCCTCAAGCTCTTCCTCGGTTCTTTCCGCAATCACAACGGCTTCCATGAAGACGTGACGGTCGGTATCGGTCAGCGCCTGTTCGAGGAAATGAAGCCCCGCTGGCTGCGTATCGGCGGATACTGGTATCCGCGCGGCGGCATCCCGATCGACGTTTTCTGGCAGAGCGGCGCTCCGCCTGCCGACCTTTGGCTTCCCGATCAGGGCGTCTCGTCCTATCGTGGGCGCGGATAGGGAGAAATTGCGATGATTGCGAAGCTGCCGAAAATCGCCCTGTGGCTGGCCGTCGGGCTGGTTCTCTGGTTCGCTGCTGCCGTCTTCGGCCCCAAGTTCGGCCTGATCGACTGGCGATTTGCGCTGGGGACGATGGTGCGCAGCTGGGGTCCGATCCTGATCGGCATCACAGCGCTGATAGCCGTCATCGCACTCGTCGCGATCCTCTGGAAGGGTCCGCGCGGCCAATGGTGGAAGGCCGCGCTCGCCCTGGCCATTCCCGCCGCCCTGATGGGTGGCCTTGCTTCGGTCGCCTCTACTGCGGAAAGCGTACCGCCGATCCACGATGTCGCCACCGACGTTACCGATCCGCCGCAGTTCACGGACTGGACCCGTGAGAAGCGCGCCCAGGCTTCGGCCAATCCGCTCAACGATTATGCGATGCCGCTTGGCGAACTGGACGCGTGGAGCGAGACGGAAGGCCCGCTCGCCTCGCAATCACACGCCCAGATCATCGCCGAAAGCTATCCCGACCTCGCCTCGATCCCCTATTCGGGCGATGCCAGCGATGCGATGGTCGCGGTTTCGCTCGCCATGGAAGATATCGGACTCTCCGAAGTTACCAGCGATGTCGAAGGCGGACGCGTCGAAGGCGTGGCTGAAACATTCCTGTTCGGCTTCAAGGACGATGTCGTTGCGCGCGTGCGCGATGGCGAGATCGACCTGCGTTCGGTCAGCCGTGTGGGTCTTTCCGATCTCGGCTACAACGCCGCGCGCCTACGCGAATTGTCGAAAGCCATCGAGAACCGGCTTAGCGAGTAAACCGGTCGATCCAGCGCCGATCCAGCCAGTCCTTAAGCTTGCGCAGCCAGCGGGTTTTCAGCGCGACGGGACCGTAGCTCAGGATGGCCTCGCCGCGCCCGGTGTTGAAGAGGTAGAAATCCATTCCCCTGCCGCGATAGGTGTTGGTCGGTGTCCGACCATCGAGGGCGCGCCGCAGATTGTCGGCAAGCACCGGTCCCGCATAGACCGCATGCACACCTGAATGCGGCAATCTGCGGTCCGTACGACGGGCCACGTCACCCACTGCAAAAATGTGCGCATGGCTGCACGACCTCTGGTGCCGGTCGACCTCGATAAAGCCATCGCCGTCGACTGCCAGCCCGCTTTCCCGCGGCCAGGCGGGAGCGCCGCTGCCGATCGCGGCAACGATCAGTTCCGGCGGCTTCAATTCCTCCCCGGCGACGCACAGCCCCTCTTCCCCGAAGGAGGCGTCGGACTCTATCAACCTGATGCCCTGCTCAGCCAGCTCCGCCCGTGCCTTGCGTTGCACGGATGCTGCGTGATCGGATAACAGCCCGCCCTCTCCGGCAATCAGGGTAACGCGCGTCTTCTTCGGCATGGGCGCATTCGCCAGACCGATAGCAAGTTCCAGCCCACCTGCCCCGCCGCCCACGACAGCGATGCGGCGCGGCGGTGCAGCGCCATCGCGCAGGTCGCGCCAGCGGTCGACGAACCGATCGATGGGACGGATATCGAGAAGGCGGGGGTCATCTCCAAGGACGCGTCTCGCACGGCCGGCCCCGCCAATGGCGATGGAGCAGATGTCGAAGGCGATATCATCGCCGGTGTCCAGGCGGACGGTTTTTCGGGAAGCGTCGATGCCCACCGCCGAAGCCTGGACCCACTCGATACCGGCCTCTTCGACCAGCGGCTGGAGTGGGATCATCGCCTCGCTCGCGCGGTATTCCCCCGCCAGCCAGCCGGGCACCATGCCGGAATAATGCATCGCCTTGCGCGGTTCGACGATTACCACCTTCTCGCAGGGCAAACCGTCCTTGCGGATATCGTCGATGACGCCGAGGTGCGCGTGTCCAGCACCGACCAGCAGAAGGGTTTTGCCGCTCATGCCAGCGATCTAGCCCTAATCGCCCGGCAGCGGAACCGGACCATCGATCAGTTGCGGATTTTCCAGCCCGATTTGAGCACGCGGTAGACGGCAAAGGCGAGTACCAGGTTGAATATGCCGAGACCGATCGCGCCATTGATGACCGCTTCGTTGGTGTCGCCAATGTCGCTCTTGCCGAGGAAGCCGAATCGGAACCCGCTGATCACGTAGAAGAAGGGGTTCAACCGGCTGATCGTCTGGAACACGGGCGCCAAATTGTCGATCAGGTAGAATGTGCCCGAGAGGAGGCTGAGCGGCGCGATCACGAAATTGCTGACTGCCGCGTTGTGGTCGAACTTTTCCGCCCAGATCGATGCCAGGAGGCCAAGAAGCGCCAGCAAGACTGCGCCCATCAGGCCGAACCAGGCGACCGCCCATGGATGTGCCAGCGACAAGTCGACGCCGGGGTAGAACGCCATCGCCAGGGCAACCGCGCCTCCGACGAGAATCGCGCGGGTGACGGCCGCAGCGACGATGCCGCCCATCAATTCGCCTTCCGAAAGGGGTGGCATGAGCAGGTCGATGATCGTGCCCTGAATTTTGCCGGACAGGAGCGAAAAGCTGGAATTCGCAAAGGCGTTCTGCATCATGCCCATGACGATCAGCCCCGGTGCAACGAAGGTGGCGAAGTTCACGCCAAGCACTTCACGCCCTTCGCGGCCCATCGCCACGGTGAAAATCACCAGAAAGAGGAAGGTAGATACGCCTGGAGCCCAGATCGTCTGCGTCTGGACCTTGAGAAAACGGCGAACCTCCTTAATATAGAGACTCCACAACCCGATGCGGTTTATCCCGGTGATCACCGGTACTCCGCGAGCGGGGAAACGACCCTTCCTCCCGGCATTACTCTCGGTGAACGAAGCATCGCCTTGCGGCACGGCGGGATTGGCGGGTTGGACTTGATCGGCCATGGGCGTGCGCCTAGGGCCAAGCATCCCGGCTGGCAAGCTACGTCGGGCCATGTAAGGAATACGGATTAGGTATGAGCTGGACCGACGAACGGATCGCGACGCTGAAGAAGATGTGGGAAGGCGGCTCCACCGCCAGCCAGATCGCCGAAGAACTCGGCGGCGTCAGTCGCAACGCGGTGATCGGCAAGGCACACCGCCTCGGCCTCAAATCCCGGCCCTCGCCCGTGAAGAGCGGCGAAAAGAAAAAGGCTGCAAAGCCGGCACCGAAGCCTGCGCCCAAGAAAGCGGCGCCGCGCGTAGCGGCGAAGCCCGCCAAGCCTGCCGCAACCGCACCTGCAGCCGCGCCCACGCCTGCCGCAACCGCCGCACGCTCGGACGCGAGCCCTTCGCAGCCGCTGCCCAACAAGACACCCGACCTGCCCAAGATCGTCTCGGTCGGACCGGGTGGCTTCCTGCGCCAGGGTCCTGGTGACCAGCAGCCGCCGATCCCGCCAGCGCCGCCGCGCCGGCTGGTCCCGGCAAAGCCCGATCCGTCGATCGCTGACAAGACCAGCCTGCTGGACCTGTCCGACAAGGTTTGCCGCTGGCCCATGGGTCACCCGGGCGAACCCGATTTCCATTTCTGCGGCGAAGCGGTGAACCCAGGCTTCCCCTATTGCGTCGAGCATTGCGGACGGGCTTACCAGGCACAGCTACCCCGTGGTGCACGCCGTCCCCCTCCGCCCCTTCCCTTTGGCGGTCCGCGCGTCCGTTAAGCGGACCGGCATGGGTTATCGTGCCAAAATCTAAAGACCTAAATTTCGCGAAGAATGGTAGAAAACCGCCATCCTTCGCGAAATCTTTCCTCGCCCTAAACCATATCGATTGACCACCCTGTCACCTCTTCCTGCGAAAAGGGGAGTGTGTCCTTTGTTAACGGACACGTTCGAGGACAAGGATCGTCATGGATTGGGCAAGCGCGTCATTCGGCGCCTTTATGGGAATAGCGATAGTGGTCAGCGTAACGTCGCTGGCCCTCTATCCATTCGTCCGCCGCGACTATCTCTTGTGGTGCGCCCTGCGTATCGCCTGCTTCGCCGCAATGACGATTGCGCTGCTCTCGCCTGGCCCTGCCGAAGGGCTGATCGCAGGACTGGATAACCGCGGCCTTGGGGAAGTCGCGCTGGCCCTCGGTGTAGCGTGTACCGGCCCCTTCTTTGCGACATATGTCGAACCGCACATCGATCTCGGACCCCATCGCAGGCATCTGTGGTATATTCTTCCTCTGGGCATCTTTGCTTCAGCCGCGACGTTTCTCGGTACGAGCTGGCCGATTTTCCACCAGCTGCACGACTTCGCACTGCTGACCGCGAGCTTCCTGCTCGGCAATAGCCTTCTCGCAGCCATCCGACGTCACAGCCGCGTCGCCAAGTTGCAGGCGATCGTCTGGGGGCCGCTCGTGCTGCTGGGCCTCGGTGCTTTCGCTTATGAATTCTTCGCCAGGGAGACCATTCCGCACTGGCCGCGACTGGTGCTTACGGCATTGTCGTTCGACCTCGTCATCACTTTCCTCGGCATCATGTACGGTTTCGGTCGCATCAAGCTGGAGCGGGACCGCGCGCTGGCCAACATCGAGGCCGCCGAACAACTCATGCTGATCGATCCGCTGACCAATATCGCCAACCGGCGCGGGCTGGACCAGCACCTCGCTTTCGACACCGCGCGCAGGCCGGCAGGGCTCGCGCTGATCGATTGCGACCACTTCAAGCTCGTGAACGATACCTTCGGTCACGAAATGGGCGACCGTGTGCTTGTCGCCGCGGCACAGGCCTTGAGGTCCGAAGACGTCTTCGTCGCACGCTTGGGCGGTGAGGAATTCGTCATCCTCGTCTATGGAGACGACTGGCAGAATATCGCGGAGAAAGCGCGCTGCCGTATCACCAGCGCCGTGCGCATTTCAGTTCCGGAGATGAGCCTACCGGTCACGGCCAGCGCCGGCCTGACGGCGATGTCGAGGACCGACACGCTCTCAACCGCCATGAGCCGTGCCGACAAGGCGCTCTATGCAGCAAAAGAAGCCGGCCGGGATCGCAGCGTCGCCCTTACCGAGTTCCTCCCCGCTAGCACGCCGCTGACGCAGGTCGCGTAGGGCGCCAATAGTGCCTAGCGCTTGCGCGCGAACCAGATGGTGTGGTGCGGCCCCTTGTTGTTGGGCCGGGCGCGGACACGGCGTTCTTCGACATCGAAGCCCGCTTCCTTCAATCTGCGGCTGAACTTGAAATCGGGTGCCGCGGACCAGACGGCGAGAATACCCCCGGGACGCAACGCGTCGCGGGCCTTGCCGAGGCCGGTAGTCGAGTAAAGACGCTGGTTGCCATCGCGCACGATCCCATCCGGCCCGTTATCGACGTCGAGGAGGATCGCGTCCCACTTCTCGCAGGTCCCGTCGTTCGCATCGTCGATCAGCGCTGCGACGTCGCACAGGACCACTTCCCCGCGCGGATCGGACAGGGTGTCTCCGGTCAGTTCGGAGAGCGGCCCCTCGGCCCATTCCAGGATTTCCGGCACGACTTCCGCCACGACGATCTGCGCACGTTCGCTCGCCTTCTCCAGCGCCTTGCGGAAGGTGAATCCCATGCCGTAGCCGCCGATCAGCACGAGCGGATCGGACTTGTCGAGTTCTGCCAGTGTCAGTTCGGCAAGCTGTTCCTCGCTGAACTGCATGCGCGTTCCCATCAGTTCGTCGCGCCCCACCATGATGATGAAATCGCGTCCATGACTGATCAGGGTCAGCGTTTCGCCATTGGGCACTTCGGCAGTGGCGACGGTTTCGCGCGGTAGCATCGGGATCTCCAGTTCGATTTGACCGCCCCGATAGCGTCTATGTCTCGCCAGCGATAGCTAGCCGGTCACTTCGAGAACCATGTTGGTCGGCGTTTCCGACGCACGGCGCACCTTTCCGAAGCCCGCTTTGTTCAGCACTCCGGTAAGCCGCTGTTGTCCCGCCTGGGCGCCCAGGCCAAGGCCCACATCCTGTGCCAGCGACGCGGGCGTGCAAACCGTGGTCGAGAAGGCGTAGAATATCTGGCCAAGAGGATGCATGTTATCGGCCATGCTGTCGCCGGCCATCGGCTCCACCAGCATGAAGGTCCCGTCCTCCTTCAGCGTTTCGCGAATATGGCGCGATGCTCCGACCGGGTCGCCCATGTCGTGCAGCGCATCGAAGATGCACGCGAAATCATAACCTTCGCCGGGATAATCCTGCGCCGAGGCCACTTCGAACTGCACATTGTCGACGCCGGCAGCCTTTGCCTTGCGTCTGGCTTCCTCGATCGATGGTTCGTGAAAGTCGTATCCGTGGACGGTCGATTTCGGATAGGCCTGAGCCATCAATATGGCCGATGAACCATGCCCGCAGCCGATATCGGCAATCTTTGCTCCAGCCTTGAGCTTTTCCTCCACTCCGTCGAGGGCGGGTATCCATTCGTTGGTCAGGTTCGCCGCATAACCGGGCCGGAAGAAGCGATCGGTGCCGCAGAAACAGCATTCGCTCTGGTCGCTCCAGGGGCGCCCCTTCCCGCTTTTGAAGGTTTTCACCGCCTTCTCGTGGCTTTCATATTGCGACACTACGGCCTGGATAAAGCCCTGCATGCAGGCAGGTTGGCCTTCGCGCGAAAAAATCAGCGCCTGTTCCGGACTGATGGAAAAGGTCTCGTCCTCCGGATGGAAATTCACGTAACCCGCCGCACTGACCGAACCGAGCCATTGGTGCAGGTATTTCTCGTTCATGCCGGTATGCTCGGCAAGCTGCGAAACGGACACGCGTCCCAATTCGTCCATCGCTTCGAATACGCCGGTCTGGTCGCCCAGATATGCCATGTACAGGCTGAGTGCGCCGGCCACGTCGCCGATTACCTTGCCGGCCAGTTCCTCGACCCTGGCCATATCGATTTGTTCGCTCATCTTCGCTCTCCCTCATGCGGTTAAGCGACCCGGCGACACCTATGCGACCAGTAATCCTTGATGAGACGACTCGCGCGTTGTGCTGCGGCGCCATCCGGACGCGACCATAGCACACCGGGCCCGGGCATGAAAAAAGGGCCGCAGGTTTCCCCGCGGCCCCTCTTCAATCGGCTGTTGCCGGATCAGTCCTTGAGGAAGTCAGGGACGTGGGCTTCACCGCCACCGTCCTTGTTTCCGCCGTCCCGGTCACCGCGATCGCGACGGGGACCGCCACGGCCGCCACGACGATCGCCGCCGCGACCACCGCCGCCGCCACGCGGGCCGCGGTCACCACGATCACCACGCGGTTCGCGCGGCGGGCGGGTGTCTTCCAGCTCTTCGCCGGTTTCCTGGTCGACCACGCGCATCGACAGGCGGACCTTGCCGCGCTGGTCGATCTCGAGGACCTTGACCTTAACTTCCTGGCCTTCCGACACGACGTCGGTCGGCTTTTCCACGCGTTCGTTCTTCATTTCGCTGACATGGACGAGACCGTCCTTGCCGCCCATGAAGTTCACGAATGCGCCGAAGTCGACGATGTTGACGACCTTGCCGTTGTAGATCTTGCCGACTTCCGCCTCTTCGACGATGCCTTCGATCCACGCACGCGCTGCGGCGATCTCGTCGGCGTTCGAGGAGCTGATCTTGATCACGCCCTCGTCGTCGATGTCGACCTTGGCACCGGTTTCGGCGACGATTTCGCGGATGACCTTGCCGCCCGTACCGATGACGTCGCGGATCTTCGACTTGTCGATTTGCATCGTTTCGATACGCGGAGCGTGCTTGGACACTTCACCGCGAGCACCCGAAAGCGCCTTGGTCATCTCGCCAAGGATGTGCGCACGGCCGGCCTTCGCCTGTTCGAGCGCCTTGGTCATGATTTCCTGCGTGATGCCGGCAACCTTGATGTCCATCTGCAGCGAGGTGATGCCGCTTTCCGAACCGGCAACCTTGAAGTCCATGTCGCCGAGGTGATCTTCGTCACCCAGGATATCCGACAGAACGGCAAAGTCGTCGCCTTCGAGGATCAGGCCCATGGCGATACCGGAAACGGGACGATCGATCGGTACGCCGGCGTCCATCATCGACAGACAGCCACCGCAAACGGTCGCCATCGAGGACGAGCCGTTCGACTCGGTGATGTCCGACAGGATACGGATGGTATACGGGAAGTCTTCATGGCTCGGCAGCACCGGGTGCAGCGCGCGCCATGCGAGCTTGCCGTGACCGGTTTCGCGGCGGCTGGTGAAGCCGAAGCGACCAACTTCGCCGACCGAATAGGGCGGGAAGTTATAGTGCAGCATGAAGTGGTTGTACGACAGGCCTTCGAGACCGTCGATCATCTGCTCAGCATCCTTGGTGCCCAGCGTGGTGGTGCAGATTGCCTGCGTTTCACCGCGCGTGAACAGGGCCGAACCGTGCGTACGGGGCAGCAGGCCGACCATGGCTTCGATCGGGCGAACCTGGTCGAGCTTACGGCCGTCGATACGCTGGCCGTCCTTCAGGATGGCGCCGCGAACGATTTCCGCTTCCAGCTTCTTGACCGCCTTGTTGGCGACCATCTGCGTCTGCGGTTCTTCCTCTGCGAAAGCTTCCTTGGCCTTGGCGCGTGCTTCGTTGAGCGCGTCCGAACGGGCCGACTTGTCGGTCAGCTTGTAGGCAGCTGCGATGTCGTTGCCGACGATGCCGCGCAGCTTTTCCTTGATGGCCGAGGTGTCGTCGGACATGTCGACTTCCCACGGATCCTTGGCAGCCTGTTCGGCAAGATCGATGATCGCGCCGATGACCTTGCGGCTTTCCTCATGCGCGAACATGATTGCGCCGAGCATTTCTTCCTCGGTCAGTTCCTTGGCTTCGGATTCGACCATCATCACCGCGTCCTGCGTCGCAGCGACGACGAGGTCGAGACGACCGTCTTCGCCAAGCGCATCGCCCAGGCTCGGGTTGAGGATGTATTCGCCGTCGTTCGAGAAGCCGACGCGTGCCGCGCCGATCGGACCCATGAAGGGCACGCCCGAGATGGTCAGTGCAGCCGAAGCGGCGATCATCGCGACGATATCGGGTTCGGTCTCGCCGTCATAGGACAGGACCTGCGCGATGACGTTGATTTCGTTGTAGAAGCCTTCCGGGAAGAGCGGACGCACGGGGCGGTCGATCAGACGGGAGGTCAGCGTTTCCTTCTCCGTGGCGCGGCCTTCGCGCTTGAAGAAGCCGCCCGGGATACGGCCCGCGGCGGAGAATTTTTCCTGGTAGTGGACGGTCAGCGGGAAGAAATCCTGCCCTTCGCGTACACTCTTGGCGGCGGTCACGGCGCAGAGCACCACGGTTTCGCCATAGGTGGCCAGCACGGCGCCGTCAGCCTGACGGGCGATCTGACCGGTTTCGAGAGTGAGGGTTTTTCCGCCCCATTCAATCGATACGGTTTTCTTGTCGAACATGTATTTTCCTTATGAACCCGCGGGCCGCCATATTGCGGAGCGGGGCCTACTTGTGCCGGGTAATCCGTCCCGGTCCGGTGCGAGGCGTAGTGTACTGCCTCATTGAAGCTCCTGTGCCGGATTGCGCAGGGGGCCAAATGCGAAGAAGGGCGACCCTTGCCGAGCCGCCCTTCTCGAAACTCTTACTTACGAAGACCCAGCTTCGCGATCAGGGCGTTGTAACGCTCCACATCCTTCTTCTTGAGATAGGCGAGGAGGTTACGGCGCTTGTTGACCATCATCAGAAGGCCGCGACGCGAGTGGTTGTCCTTGTGGTTGGCCTTGAAGTGATCCGTCAGGTTGCGGATACGTTCCGTCAGGATCGCGACCTGTACTTCGGGCGAACCGGTGTCGCCGTCTGCCTGCGCGTTGTCCTTGATGATCTCTTGCTTCTTCTCGGCGGTAATCGTCATATTCATTCTACTCCGCGACATCCGGTAGGTTGAAGCCCCGGACGACCTTGGCCGTCCCTCCGATAAGTTCCACCAGCGCAACGGGAGTATCCTCCAGCTTCGCAAAATAGAGCCCGTCGGTGTGGGGCAGTTCCGACAATACCCGGCCCTGGCGGACCGCCTGCGCGCTGTCGGGATCGAGGGGAAGAGCCGGGATGTCGTCCAGCCCCGCCTCTAGCGGCAGGAGTAGGTATTCAAGAGGCGCGCCCTTAGCGATTTCCTCCAGCTTGTCCAGCGAAATCGCCTGATTTTGATGGAAGGGGCCAGCCTTGATGCGCCTGAGATAGGTAACATGGCCGACACTTCCAAGCGCACGCGCGATGTCCCGTGCAAGAGCGCGGATGTATGTCCCTTTCGACACATGCGCTGTCAGCGTCACGGCTTCCGCAAGTTCCAGCGGAGCTGCCACATCGTAAGGGTCCGGACGCCCTGCGCCAGTCTGGAAGGCAGACCGCAGCTCGGGATCCTCGCGCTCCCCCGCCATGGTCAGGCTGTGGATCGTGACGCGCCGGGTCTTCATCTCCACCTCTTCGCCGGCACGGGCGAGGTCGTAGGCACGCTTGCCGTCGATCTTGAGAGCGGAATATTTGGGCGGGATCTGCTCGATCTCTCCGGTGAAGTGCTGCAGCACCGCAGCGATTGCGACCATCGGAGGGCGGCGGTCGCTACGCTGGATCACTTCACCTTCGGTGTCGAGCGTGTCGGTCTCCTCGCCAAACTGGATCGTAAACTCGTAAATCTTGCTGGCATCGAGCATTCGCCCGGCCAGCTTGGTCGCCTCGCCGAGCGCGATCGGCAACACGCCTTCGGCCAGCGGATCGAGCGTGCCGCCGTGGCCGACCTTGGTCTTGGCATGGCCGCCTTGGCGCAGGACCCGCTTGACCATGCCGACGGCCTGCGTCGAGCCCAGCCCGCGCGGCTTGTCGAGCACGATCCAGCCGTGCGGGGCGGGTTTTTGCAGGTCCATCAGGATAGCGCCAGTTCGACCGACTGCGCGATGCCCGCGAAGAATTCCATGATCCACATGACCGTGGGCCAGATCGTTTTCTCGATCCACCGCGCCTCCGGGAAAATCCATGCAGCCGCGATAATGACCAAGATCAGCGTCATCCCCAGCGCCTGGAGCTTTTGCCAGTGCCTCGCCCATTTTTGCGGCAAGAGGCCGCCAAGGATATGGGAGCCGTCGAACGGCGGGATGGGCAGAAGGTTGAACAGGGCGAGAAAGGTATTGATGAGAATGAAATAGGTGAATGCAGTCAGCGCCCATTCCGGCAATGACGTTCCCCAATTGGTCGCGAAAGCCGCGGCAATCCCGACGATGATCGCAGCCAGAAATGCGAGGGCGATGTTCATCCCGGGTCCGGCCGCTGCGACCGCCATCATCCCGTAACGCGGATTGTCGAGGCGACGGGGATTGACCGGGACCGGCTTTGCCCAACCGAAGACCGGCCCGCCGAACAAGGCAAGCGCTCCCGGTACGAGCAGGGTGCCAATCGGATCGACATGGCGGATCGGGTTAAAGGATAGCCTGCGCTTCTCTTTTGCCGTGGGATCCCCCAGCGCGAGCGCCGCCCAGCCATGCGCCACCTCGTGAAACACGATGGCGATGATCAGGCACGGGATAAGGATCGCCGCGAGAATGAGTGTTTCCGTCATCGAACCAAGATAGGGTGCAGAGTGCGCCTGCGCACCCCTATTGCTCCAGCGCCTGCGAAAAATGCCTGCGACACATGGCGACGTAGCGGTCGTTGCCGCCGATTTCGGTCTGTGCGCCTTCGCTGACCGCCTTGCCGTTTGCATCGACCCGCAGGTTCATCGTCGCCTTGCGCCCGCAATCGCAAACCGCCTTCATCTCGACCAGCTTGTCCGCAATGCCGAGCAAGGTGGCGGAGCCGGGAAACAGCTCGCCCTGGAAATCCGTACGCAGGCCATAGCAAAGGACGGGAATTCCCGCCTCGTCGGCCAGCCTTGCCAGTTGCCAGACCTGGGCGGGTGTCAGGAACTGCGCTTCGTCGACCAGCACGCAGGCGAGCGGCGTCTCGGCATGTTCGGCCAGAACGTGCGCGGCGATATCGGTCTGCGGCTCGAAGCGATTGGCATCGCTCGCCAGGCCGATACGGCTGGAAATCGCGCCGAAACCTGGACGGTCGTCGAGTGCGGCGGTCCACAAGGACACTCGCATTCCGCGTTCGCCATAGTTGAACGCGGTCTGGAGCAAGGTCGAGCTCTTCCCCGCGTTCATGCTGGCAAAATAGAAATACAGCTTGGCCATGGCTTGCCCTAGCGCGGGCGGCCACAGCTGTTAAGGAGGCCGTCAGACAGGATTGGGGATGACGCCCCGACCGCAGAAAAAGACAAGCGACAGGGATTTCCGATGGCAGAGGCGAGTACCGCACCCAATACGCAGACGGGCATCCTCGGATGGGTGGAGCGCACAGGCAACAAACTGCCGGATCCGGTATTCATATTCTTCTACCTGATCATCGCACTGGTAATCGTTTCCGTGATCGCAGCGGTGTCTGGCCTGACGGCCCAACACCCCACCGCGCTCGATGAAAACACCGGAAGTGCGCTGGTCATCGAGGCGGTCAGCCTGTTGTCGCCGGAGAACATCCAGCGGCTTTGGGTCGAAATGCCCAAGACGTTCACCCACTTCCACCCGCTCGGCTATGTCCTCGTCGTCATGCTGGGCGCAGGTGTCGCCGAACGATCCGGTTTCTTTGCTGCAGGCATGTCGAAAGCGGTCAAGAGCGCTCCGAAAGCCTTGCTGACCCCCGTGGTCGCGCTGGTCGCCATGATCGGCAACCACGCCGCAGACGCAGGTTATGTCGTCCTCATCCCACTGGCAGGCATCCTGTTTGCAGCTGCCGGACGCCATCCCCTCGCCGGTATCGCAGCTGCCTTCGCCGGTGTTTCGGGCGGTTTCTCCGCCAACGTCTCGCCGGGTCAGCTCGATGCGCTGCTGTTCGGCATCACCGAGGAAGCGGTCGGCGCCAGCGCGCTCGACCCCAGCTGGACCGCAAACATCGCAGGCAACTGGTACTTCATCGTGGCGATGACCGTGCTGTACCTGCCGATCATCTGGTACGTCACCGACAAGGTGATCGAACCCCGTCTTGGCGCCTGGACCAAGGGTGCAGTTGCCGGTGCGGGTGACGACGCACCTGCCGAAGTCGACGAAGATAAGGCCAGCAAGGGCCTGCGCGCCGCAGGTCTCGCCGCTCTGTTCGTGGTCGGCCTGTGGGCGCTGATGGTCTTCGCTCCGGGAACTCCGCTGGTCGACGAAGCCGCCTGCGAAGGCATTCCGGCTGCCGATTGTTCGATCCACACCGAATTGCGGCCGCTCTACCAGTCGCTGGTGGCGGGCTTCTTCCTGCTCTTCCTCCTGACCGGTTGGGCCTATGGCCGCGCGGTCGGCACGATCAAGGACCACCGCGATCTCGTCAACATGATGGCCGAAAGCATGAAGGACATGGGGTACTACCTCGTCCTCGCCTTCGCTGCCGCGCACTTCGTCGCAATGTTCGGCTGGTCCAACCTCGGCCTCATCACCGCCGTCCACGGCGCTGCGGGGATCGAGAGCACGGGCCTGCCCCTGCCGCTCGTGCTCGGACTGATGGTGATCTTTGCGGGCCTGCTGAACCTGTTCGTCGGCTCGGCCAGCGCGAAATGGGCGCTGCTTGCCCCCATCCTCGTGCCGATGCTCATGCTGCTCGGGATCAGCCCGGAAGGTGCAACGGCGGCCTACCGCGTGGGTGACAGCGCGACCAACATCATCACGCCGCTGATGGTCTATTTCCCGCTGATCCTGGTCTTCGCCCAGCGTTGGCAGAAGGACTTCGGCCTCGGTAGCCTGACCGCGATGATGCTGCCTTACTCGGTATGGCTGCTGATTTCGGGCGTCCTGCTGATCGTGGGCTGGTTCTACCTCGGCATCCCGCTCGGGCCCGATGCTCCGGTCGCCTACTCGCTGCCGGAAGCCGTAGCCCCGGCGATCATGCAGTAAGGATTACTCTTCGTCCCCGAGGTCGCGTGCGACCTTGGGGTCGGACAGCAGCTGTTCGATCCGGTCGGCCTCGTCGAAGCTTTCATCGGGCTGGAAAGTCAGTTTCGGCGCGAATTTGAGGCCGAGGCGCTGCGCCACTTCTTTCTGGAAGAAAGCCGTGTTTGTGCGCAGTGCCTTCAGAACCTCTGCCTCGTCCTTGCCGAGCAAGGGTTTCACATAAGCTTTCGCATTGCGCAGGTCGGGCGTCATCCGCACTTCGGTCACAGCGATGTTATGCGCGCGCAGCACATCGTCATGCGCTTCGCCGCGCGCGAGTAATTCGGACAAGATGTGGCGCACCCGTTCGCCTACCTTGAGGACGCGAACCGATTGCTGTTCCGAGGTCGATTGCTGGTGCTTGGCCATCAGTCTTTTCCTGTGGGTCTCGGCGTCGGGATAGCGGTGCTGGATGAACGCGCAAGCAAGTTGCCCGCGTCGTCGAACAACTCGCCTTCGAGATAGATCACCCGGCGACCACGCTTGATCACACGGCCCTTACCTACCAGCGGCCCGGCCATCACCGGACGGATCAGCGTCATGGTGATGTCGAGGTTGAGCGGTGCTTCCTCGTGGTCGGTAGCCCAGACATGGGCCCAGCCCATGACCTCGTCGAGGAAACCTGCGACAAGCCCGCCCTGCACGGTACCGCGCGGCGTGATGAAGCTGTCCGGCGCCGTGAAGCGGAGCGTGATTTCCTCACGCTCCGCATCGAAGCAGTCGAACTCGACACCCATCAGGTCCGCGTGGGCGGCACCTTGGTTATGCGGGCGTTCCTTCTCGGTATTCCTCACAGCGTGCGTTCACGCTCCTCGACCTCGAACACCTCGAGCTGATCGCCCGGCTGGATGTCGTTGGTGTCGGCAAGGACCACACCGCATTCGAGACCCGTGCGGACTTCGTCCACATCGTCCTTGAAGCGGCGCAGCGAGGCGATGGTCGTGGCCGAGACGATAACATCTTCGCGCGTGAGGCGTGCGTGCAGCCCCTTGCGGATGACGCCTTCCTCGACCAGGAGGCCTGCTGCCTTGTCCTTCTTGCCCGAACGGAACACTTCCTTGACCGCGGCACGGCCGACGACGTGTTCGATCCGCTCCGGACCCAGCTCGCCTGCCATCTCCTTCGCGATTTCCTCGGTCAGGTGATAGATGACGTCGTAATATTTCATCTCGACGCCGTCGCGCTTCACCAGTTCGCGTGCCTTGGCATTCGGACGAACATTGAAGCCGATAATCGGGGCATTCGACGCAGCGGCCAGCGAAACGTCGCTTTCCGTGATCGCGCCGACGCCTGCATGCAGGACGCGGACCTTGATCTCGTCGTTCGAGAGATTGTGCAGCGCGGTCGTGATTGCCTCGACCGAACCCTGCACGTCGGCCTTCACCAGAACGGGGAATTCGATGACGTTGGCAGCGAGGTTGTTGAACATCGTGTCGAAGCTGGTCGGAGCAAGCGCGGTGCGCTTCTCGGTCGCCTTTTCCTGGCGATACTCGGCCACTTCACGGGCACGCTGTTCGTTTTCAACAACCGTCAGGACGTCACCGGCACTCGGCACGCCGCCGAGCCCGAGGACTTCGACAGGCATCGAAGGGCCGGCCTTCTTGATCTGCTTGCCCTGGTCGTTGACGATCGCGCGGACGCGCCCGCTTTCGGTGCCGACGACGAAGGTGTTGCCACGCTCCAGCGTACCGCGCGTGATGAGCACGGTAGCGACCGGGCCGCGGCCCTTGTCGAGCTGCGCCTCGATCACGGTGGCTTCCGCCATGCGGTCGGGGTTTGCCTTCAGTTCCAGCAGTTCGGCCTGGAGCGCGATCTTCTCGAGCAGTTCATCGAGTCCGGTCTTCTCCTTTGCGGAGATTTCCACGTCCTGCACATCGCCCGACATCGATTCCACGATCACTTCGTGTTCGAGCAGGCGGTTGCGGATGTTGTCCGGATTGGCTTCAGGCTTGTCCATCTTGTTGATCGCAACGATCATCGGGACACCTGCAGCCTTGGTGTGATTGATGGCCTCGATCGTCTGCGGCATGATACCGTCATCGGCGGCCACAACCAGCACGACGATGTCCGTGACATTGGCACCACGCTGTCGCATTTCGGTGAAGGCGGCGTGGCCCGGCGTATCGAGGAAGGTGATCTCGTCGCCCCCCTTCGTCTTCACCTGGTAGCTGCCGATATGCTGCGTAATGCCTCCGGCTTCGCCTTTGACCACGTTGGCCCCGCGAAGCGCGTCAAGCAGGCTCGTCTTACCGTGATCGACGTGACCCATGATGGTGACGACCGGCGGACGCGGCTTGAGCGTTTCTTCCGGATCGACATCTTCATTATTGGTGATGTCGACATCCGCCTCGGAGACCTTCTGGATGTTGTGGCCGAACTGTTCGACGAGCAGTTCCGCCGTATCCTGGTCGATCGTCTGGTTGACGGTGACCATCATGTCGAGATTGAAGAGTTCCTTCACGAGGTCGGCACCCTTCTCGCCCATACGCTTGGCCAGTTCGCCGACAGTGATAGCTTCGGGAACGACAACGTCACGGACCTGCTTTTCACGCGGCTTGTTCGAACCGCCACCCTGCAGGCGACGTTCCTTTTCACGCGCACGCTTCAGCGCGGCGAGGCTGCGGGCGCGACGGCCTTCGTCCTCGTTGAGCGCCTTGTTGACGGTAAGCTTGCCTGAACGGCGCTTGTCCGGACTTTCCGGAGTGCGCGCAGCCTTGTCTTCTTTCTTCTTGCGTTCCGGCTTCTTGATTTCCGGACGCTTGACGGGCGTAAACTTGCGCGCTGCCGGGGTCGGAGTAGCTTCGGCTGCGGGTTCTTGCGTTGCAGCAGGTTCTTCCGCGACGGTTTCGGCCGGAGCTTCCTTCTTGGGCTTCTTCGCCTCCTTGGCAGCTTCTTCCTCGGCCTTGCGATTGTCTTCGGCGCGCTTTTTCTCGTCTTCGGCAGCCTTCTTCGCCTGCTGCTCGTCGCGCTTTCGGGCCTCTTCGGCCATCTTCAGGCGCGCTTCCTCGGCCTCACGCTGGAGCCGGGCGACGCGTTCCTGCGGGGTTTCCGCATCGGCGGCCGGCTTCTTGGGCGCAGGCTTCTTGGCTGCGGGAGCAGGAGCAGGCGCGGCTTCCGGTTCGGGAGCCGGTGCAGGCGCGGGAGCAGGTGCCGCCTCGCCAGGTTTGACGAGCTTGCGGCGGCGCTTCACCTCGACCGCCACCTTGTTGGTGCGTCCGTGGCTGAAGGTCTGCTTGACCTCGCCCGGCTGCGCGCCCTTAAGGGTCAGCGGCTTGCGGGCAGGTTTTTTCTCTTCGTCGCTCATTCTTGCTCGTTTCTCTTCTACGTATCGTTCGTATCGTCATCGGCGCGTGCGGTGACGCGCCCATCATCGGCCGGGATAGTGTGCCCCTGGTAATGCATGAGGCGCATCAAGGGCTTGCGTATCCTTGCGGCCGATGCATCGTCGGCCAAAGCGAAATGGACGACATTGTCGCGGCCCAATGCCACAGACAGTGCGTCACGGTCCAGTGGGAGTGTCCACCCTCGCATACCCGACCCTTCGGCATCGCTGCCGACACGCCAGGCCTGGTCCAGTTTCTTGCGTCCGTCCTCGCTCGCATCGCTGGCGTGCAGCAATAGCGCCACACCCCCGCTACGGGCGGTCTCGGCAATGCGTTGCGTCCCCAAGATAAGAGCTCCGACGCGCATTTCGAGACCCAGACGGTCGAGAAACACTCGGGTCAGTGCCAGATCGATCCTTTCGGCCAGATTGGCCGGAATTTCGAGATCGCCTGTCTTGAATGCTCGCGACAGTGCGCCCTTCAGTTTCCCGTTGGCGAGCGCCTCCCCGATGGCGGCACGATCGCTGCATACCCACGCCCCGCGTCCCGGAGCCTTTTCCTGCGCATCGGGCAGGACAAGACCGGAAGGCGATACGGCCAGGCGCACCAGCGCATCGCGCGAACCGGTTTCGCCGGTCAGCACGCAGCGCCTCTCGGGCTCCGGTTTACGGGGCCGCGAGGCTTCAGCGATGTCGGACGTCAGGCGCTCATTGGGTGGAGTCCGCATCGGCGGCCTCCTGCGTGTCGGTCGTCTCGGCAGCAGCCGGAGCTTCCTCTTCGTCTTCGAACCAGTGCGCGCGGGCAGCCATGATGATCTCGTTGCCCTGCTCTTCGGTCAGGCCGTATTCGCCGAGCACGCCGCCCTTGTCGACTTCGCGCTGGGGGCGATCGCGGCGCATCGGCGGGCCGTCCGGATTGTTGTTTCGGCGACGCGGTGCCTCACGCCGCTTGGCGATCAGTTCGTCGGTGGCGAGGTCGGCCACGTCGTCGAGCGTCTTGAGACCTGCCTTGCCAAGCGTGACAAGCATCGCTTCGCTCATGTGCGGCAGTTCTGCCAGCGCGTCTTCGACACCCAGTTCGCGGCGCGTCTCGCGATGCGCGGCTTCCTGACGGTCGAGCGCTTCCTTGGCGCGGTTCTGGAGTTCTTCTGCCAGATCGTCGTCGAAGCCTTCGATGCTCGCGAGTTCTTCCAGCTCGACGTAGGCAACTTCCTCGAGATCGGCGAAGCCTTCGGCAACGAGCAGCTGCGAGAGCGTTTCGTCGACGTCCAGTTCGCTTTCGAACATGTTCGAGCGCTCGGCGAATTCCTTCTGGCGCTTCTCCGAGGCTTCTTCCTCGGTCATGATGTCGATCTGGTTGCCGGTCAGCTGGCTAGCGAGACGCACGTTCTGGCCACGGCGGCCGATGGCGAGCGAAAGCTGGTCGTCGGGCACGACGACTTCGATGCGGCCGTCTTCCTCGTCGAGCACGACGCGGCTGACGGTGGCCGGCTGGAGTGCGTTCACGATGAAGGTTGCGCCGTCATCGCTCCACGGGATGATGTCGATCTTTTCGCCCTGCAGTTCCTGCACGACGGCCTGGACGCGGCTACCCTTCATGCCGACGCAGGCGCCGACCGGGTCGATGCTGCTGTCATGGCTGATGACGCCGATCTTGGCGCGGCTTCCCGGATCGCGGGCGGCGGCCTTGATCTCGATGATGCCGTCATAGATTTCCGGCACTTCCTGCGCGAACAGCTTGCGCATGAAATCGGGATGCGCGCGGCTGAGGAAGATCTGTGGGCCGCGGTTGTTACGTTCCACCTTGGTGATGAGAGCGCGGACACGCTCGCCGACACGGGCAGCTTCACGCGGGATCTGCTGGTCGCGGCGGATGACGCCTTCGGCACGGCCGAGATTGACGATCACGTGGCCGAACTCGACCGACTTGATAACGCCGGTGATGACTTCGCCAGCGCGATCCTTGAACTCTTCGAACTGACGCTCACGCTCGGCATCGCGGACCTTCTGGAAGATCACCTGCTTGGCGCTCTGCGCGTCGATACGGCCGAGATCGACCGGCGGCAGCGGGTCGACGATGAAGTCGCCGATCTTGGCGTCCTTCTCAAGCTTCTGCGCTGCCTTGAGATCGACCTGCTTGAAGTAGTCTTCCACTTCCTCGACGACCTCGACGACACGCCACAGGCGAAGGTCGCCGGTCTGCGGGTCGAGCTTTGCACGGATGTCGTTTTCCGCACCGTACCGGTTGCGGGCAGACTTCTGGATCGCTTCTTCCATCGCTTCGATCACGATGGATTTGTCGATCATCTTTTCCGATGCGACGGCGTTAGCAATCGCGAGGAGTTCAGCCTTGTTGGCGGAAATGGCACTGGCCATCAGTCGTCTGCCTTTTCTTCTTCGATGTCGTCGGCACCGCTCGTATCGAGCGGCTGGGTGGCGGCAATGAGCGCGTCGGTCAAGACGAGCTTTGCCGAGTGAATCTGGTTGCGGTCGAGCTTGACCTCGCCCGCCTTCGCATCGTCGATGACCACCTTGTCACCTTCAATGCCCTTCAATTCGCCCTTGTAGCTGCGCTGCCCGTCGAACCCCTTCTCCATGGAGATCTTGGCTTCGTGTCCGGCCCAATTGGCGAAATCCTTCGCCCGCGTGAGCGGACGGTCGATACCGGGCGAGCTGACTTCGAGGTGATAGGCCCCTTCGACCAGAACGTCGCCCTGTTCTTCCAGCTCGTCGATCCGGTCGGAAACACGGCGCGAAAGCGCGGCGCATTGTTCGATCACCAACTGGCCCGTCGCCGGGTCTTCGGCCATGATCTGCAGTGCCATCCCGCCGTCACCGGCTTCGGACGGCATCATCTTGACGCGCACGAGATCGAAACCCAGCGCATTCGCTTCGGGTTCGATGACTTCGGTCAAGCGGTCGATATCGGCCATTCATACTCCGGTTCGGACTGGCATTGCGACAACGAGGTTCGGTGCCGGCCCCTTTCGGCGCCAGCCCTACAAAGTTGCGACAATGTCGGGATGCGAGGGGAGATAGGTGCGAGTCCCTCAAAAAGCAAGACATAAGAAAAGGGGCCCGGCATGACACCGGACCCCTCCCCCTTTTTGACTGCGTGGGTCGACTTAGTTGACGACGCCGATAACGTCCGGATTGCCGTCCGGATCGCCATTGACGCGGCCGCCATTGCCGACATTGCCCTGGAGCAGGATGCCGGCGAAGTGCGGGGTAGCCATCGAGGTGCCGCTGATGGTGTTGTAACCGCCACCGGTCCAGGTCGACTTGATCGACGAACCCGGCTCTGCGTAATCGACCGGCGGGTTGCCGTAGTTCGAGAAGCTCGACCAATTGTCGCCGATTGCGAAGGACGAAATCGTGTAGACGTTGGGGCCGTTTGCACGGGCCGGCGAATGATTGTTAGCATTGTCACGCTCGTTACCAGCAGCAATAGCGAAGCGAACGCCCCCAGCCGCAGCATTGATGACTGCCTGATCGAGCGCGGTGCTGACACCCCCGCCGAGGCTCATGTTGGCGACGTCGCCTGGCTGACCGTATTGGGCAACATAGTCGATGCCGGCGATCACGCCCGAGTTCGAACCCGAGCCGCGGCGATCGAGCACTCGGACTGCAACGACCGGAGCGCCCGGTGCGACGCCGATCACGCCGATGTTGTTGTCGACTGCCGCGATCGTGCCTGCGACGTGAGTACCGTGGCCGTTCTGGTCGCCTGCATCGCCGCGCACGAAGCTGCGCGAACGCGCTACGTCGACATTGAGATCGGGATGGTCGAGCTGGATGCCGCTATCGATCACCCATGCGGTGGCGAAGTTGCCGGACGCACCGCCGCCGACGCGGGCGATACCCCAAGGAGTTTCCTGCGGAGGCTGCGCACCGCCGCCGCCACCGCCGGCTTTTTTACCACCCGGCGCCATGCCGCGGACCTGGATCGCGGTGACGACCTGGTCCTGCTCGCAATAGGCGATGTTGGGATTGTTGCGCTTCATGTTCTCGATTGCCTGCGGAGCGGCGTTGACCGCAAACCCACGCAGGGCGACCGAATAGACGTGCTTGACCTGGGCTGCACTTGCCTGGGCGGCGCGGTTGGCTTCGGCCTTGGCATTGCCGCGCGAAACCGACTTGTCGAATACGCAAATGTAGCTGTTGGCGATTTTCTCGCCTGCCTTCGCCTGAGCCGGTGCGGCAACCGCCAGCATCGGAAGGGCCGCAAGCACGGCCAGAGTCTTAGCTTTCATCAATAGTCCCTCCAGAAGTCTCAGCAGCACGCGACCCGTGCTGGACTGATGGATGGAAGGTGTAACCGGAAGAAGATGGCTGTCGAGAGGGTCAGAACTAAGAAAAATGGTAAATTTGGACTTTATCGACCAATTGTTGCATTTGGGAGACGAAATGAATTTCGGATTATCTTATGACGAGAAGTATTGTCGTCGGAATTACTCCCAACGAACCGAAATTCCGCTTGTTTTATTTGACGAGCACCTTCTTCGAGGCGTGCAACCCTACTCTTCGATCTCTCCCGAAGCTTGTGTTTCTAATTCATTATTTGCGTCGCGCTGCTCGAACCGGCGGTGGCGCACGATCCTGGGCGTGATGACGATATACAATTCGGTGGTGGTGCTCGTGGACCGCTCGTTTCGGAAGGCTGCACCGATCAGCGGGATGTCGCCGAGAAGCGGAATCTTGGACTTGGTGGTGAGCACATTTTCCTGGGTCAGCCCGCCGATGACGAAAGTCTCCCCGTCACGCACCGATGCGCTGGTCTCGGCCTCACGCTGACTGATCGTCGGGTAACCCTGGCTGAAGCCCGTCACGCTCGAAACCACACCGTATATTTTCGACGTAATGTAACCGTCGGTGCTGACTCTCGGTGCAATCTGCAGGGTAACCCCGACATTCACGTACTGGACCTGCTGGGAAACGCCGTTCACGCCGGACAGCTGGATCGAGGTGAGGATCGGAAGGGCATCACCCGTAATGATCTTGGCCGTCGAACCGCTTTGTGCAGCGATCCTCGGACGGGAAACGATCCGCCCCTCGCCCTTCTGGATCTGCGCGTAGATCGCAGCCTGCAACTGGCCCGAAGGGAGGACGTCATTGGGATCAACCCCGAACGGCAGGAAACCGCCTGTCGCCAGGTTGCCGACGGCGATCTGTCCGTTGGAATTTGTGAAATCGATCCCGAGGTTGCGCGCGCCGTTCTCCGTCAGCTCGACGAATTGCGTTTCCAGGATCACGCTGTCCACCGGCACGTCGATCAGTTCGATCTGGCGCTTTACCCGCTCGATCCGTTCGGGCGTTCCGGTGATCCAGATCGCGTTGAGACGGCGGTCGACGGCAAGGCCGCTGCCGACATTCTGACCGAGCGGCTGATCGTCGCGCTCCGCCTGCTGCGGGGCGCCGATATAGCTGGTCGACTGGTTTGCACCGGGCGATCCGAAACCGGGCTCACGTCGAATAAAGACGTCGTTCGGCGCGATCTCCGCACCTTCGGCAAGCAGGCCCACGATCTCCGACACGTCGGCATATTTGAGGAACACCAACTCGTACGAATCGCCGGGCTGATAGCTATCGACCGGCCCGCGCTGCAGTTCCTGCTGCGGCACCACCTCTTCGCCGTCCGAGCCGATCGGGCGCGTGCCGAGCGTCTCCTCGTCGCTCACCATCTCGACCCGCACCTGTACCGCGTTGTTGCCCATCTGCTCGGCCCTGATTCGCGAAGGGCGCGCGGTATCGAACCTCAGGACGAGGCTGCTGCCTTCGGTCACGAACTGCAGGGAGCGAACGAGGCCGCGATAGCTTTGCCGGTCTGGCACGCGGCCCACCTTGAGCGTCGTCGCCATGACGAGTTCTGGCCTAGTGGGGTTCTCGTCGATCGTCGCCACGCGCGGTTCAGCGGGCGAGAAGCGCAGTATGAAGGTCGCCGCGCCCTCATCTTCGGAAACCAGCCGCACCTCTTCCAGAACGGAGGGCACGACCTGCGCCGAAGCGGTGGCGAGCGGCCACACAGCTGCAATCGCTGCAAGCAACGCCAGAATGGCAAAAGGTATACGGTGCCCTGCGACCCGGGCGTGAACCGCCATCATTATTCGAAAAATTCCCAGTCCCTGGGCGGAGACATACCGAACATTACCTGCGCGGCAATACGGTTTTAGGAATATTCCCCCGCCTGTGGCCGGTTTGCGACAGGACGAGCAGTCGGCCGCCCTCTCCTATTGCCCTTCCATCAAGCCGTGCTTCTTGATTGCGTGACGCAGCTGGTCGTAACTGAGACCCAGAGCCTTGGCCGTCTGCCGCTGGTTCCAGCGGTGCTTGCCCAGGGCATGCTCAAGGATCGTACGCTCGTGCTGGTCTACAGCGGCTCTGAGGTCCTCGACCTGATCGAGCTCGGGTGCCGAATGGGCGGTAGCGGGCGCGGACTGCTCAGCCGCTTCTTTCTTCGGTATGGTCGGGGAAATCGGCTTCCAGGGGCTGTCGAACGGGTCGAACTGCACATGGCCGATGGGTGCCTCCCAATCGTCCCAGCGATACACCGCACGCTCGACCACGTTGCGCAGCTCACGGACATTGCCGGGCCAAGGGTGCTCTTCGAGCTCCTTGGCGACATGCTCCGCAAAGCCAGGCCAGGCCTCCCAGCCGAGCTCCGCCCCCATACGGCGGCCGAAATAGTCCGCCAGCACGCCGATATCCCCCTCGCGTACACGCAGGGGAGGGAGCGTGATGACCTCGAAGCTGAGCCGGTCGAGAAGGTCGGCGCGAAACTCGCCGCGCTCTGCCTTGGCGGGGAGGTCCTCGTTCGTTGCCGCGACAATTCGTACATCCACACGCATGGGACGCGACGAACCGATCCGCGTAACCTCGCCGTATTCGACTGCCCTCAGCAGCCTCTCTTGCGCCCCCATCGACAGAGTACCCAGTTCGTCGAGAAACAGAGTACCTTTGTCGGCCTCCTCGAACCTTCCGGCGCGTTGTTTGGTAGCACCGGTAAACGCTCCGGCCTCGTGTCCGAACAGCTCGGCCTCGATCAGCGTTTCAGGAAGCGCCGCGCAGTTCATGGTGACGAGCGGTTCGTCCCAGCGGGTGGATAGGCGGTGGAGGCGTTCGGCGATCAGTTCCTTGCCGGTCCCGCGCTCGCCGATCACGAGGACGGGGCGCCGCATGGGCGCTGCACGGCTGGTCCGCTCGACCGCGTCCAGGAAGGCGCCGGACTGCCCAATGAACTGATTTTCCCGCTCCATGACCAATAGATAGGGAATTTTCCCAAGGGTTGGCAATACCCGCCATCATGACGTTCGTCGAAAATTTCAAAACCATTGAATTTCCGCGCTTTATGCGTTTTGGCACGGCCTTTGCTGAACACAGGACAACAACGCATTCCAGTCCAGGGAGGACAACCATGTACGACCGCAAATTCTTCCAGACCCAGCTCGGACAAGCTGCCCTTGCCAGCATCGCGGCCATGACGGCCTTCGTCGTGCTGAGCTCGCAGATCTCCCTGACCAGCCCGGTCGCGGTCGTCGCTTCCTACGAGCAGGTAGAAATCGCGTGACCGACAATACCCCCCTCGGGCCGGAGCGCACTAGTCCCGACGCTTCGGCCCGTCCCCCCAAGCCGCATGGCAAGCGCCTTGCACGGATCGATCGCGAAGCGCAGCGCGCAAGAGATTGGACCAATCCCGAAACAGTGAATACGAAGATCAATGAATTTTTCTCAACCGGAGCACCCTTGATGGGCATTTTCAGCAGAACCCGCGATATCGTCGCCGCCAACTTCAACGACATGCTCGACAAGGCGGATGATCCGCAGAAGATGATCCGCATGATCATCCTCGAGATGGAGGAAACCCTGGTGGAAGTCCGCGCCAGCGCGGCGCGCACGATCGCGGACCAGAAGGAAATGCACCGCCACACGGTCAAGCTGGACAAGCTCCAGGCCGACTGGGGCGAGAAAGCGGCTCTCGCGCTATCTAAGGATCGCGAGGATCTTGCCCGCGCAGCCCTCGTCGAGAAAAAGAAGGCTGCCGACATGAGCGACCAGCTCAAGCAGGAGATCGCCGTTCTCGACGACGCGCTGCGCGCTTACGAGCAGGACATCCAGAAGCTGCAGAACCGCCTGCGCGAAGCACGCAGCCGCCAGACTGCGATCGCCGCCCGCCTGGAAAGCGCGGAGAACCGGGTCAAACTGCGCAGCCTGATGACCGAAGACCGCGTCGACGATGCGCTCAGCCGTTTCGACCAGCTGGAACGCCGGGTCGACTATGCCGAAGGCCGTGCCGAAGCGCTTTCCATATCGGATGGCAGCAAGCAGCCCAGCCTGTCCGACGAGATCGCTGCGCTCGAAGGCGCCGATGCGATCGACGATGAGCTTGAACAGATGAAAAAAGCGCTCGGCAAGCCCGACGCGAAGAAGGAGGACTGATCCATGGACGAGATTTTTGCAATCGTGGCGATCTTCATCGCCCTGCCGTGGATCGTCCTGCACTACATCACGAAGTGGAAGACATCCGCCACCATCACCACCGACGACGAAGCGCTGCTGGAAGAGCTCTACAATCTCGCCAAGCGCCTCGATGACCGGATGGACACTGTCGAGCGCCTCGTCGCTTCCGACAACCCCGAATTCCGCCCCGCCCGCCTCGTCCACGACAGCGAGCAGGACAATGAGCAGCTGCGCGAACTCGAACAGCTGATTGCCGAGAAAAAAGGAGCATCGAAGTGAACTCCCCCCGCACCACTCTTTATCGTGACAAGCAGAACGCGAAGTTCATGGGGGTTCTCTCCGGCATCGCGGACTACACCGGCGTCAACGCCCTGTGGATCCGCCTGGGCTTCCTGATCCTGGCCGTCTCGATGGGCTGGCCGATCCTCGCCTACTTCGTTGCCGGCATCCTGCTGAACAAGAAGCCTGCACACCTCTACTCCGAGCCTGCCGAACAGAAGTACTGGCAGGGCGTGCGGCAGAACCCCAAGCGTACGGCCCGCGAAATCCGCGGCAAGATGAAGGACATCGATCGCCGCCTGGCCGACGTCGAAACCTTCTACGTCAGCAACAACCCGCGCCTCACGGCCGAAATCGAACGCCTGCGCTAAGGCCGGGCCGAGGGGGAGAGAGAATATGGATCCCGCGCTTTTGATACCGATCCTGGCGCTGAGCATCCCGATCGTCGCGATCTGGACCAGGCACCAGCAGAAGCTCGCCGAAATGAACATTCAGACTACCGCGCAGGCAACTGCCGAACAGGCAGCGCAATACGCCAGCAAGGTGCAGCAACTGGAAGACCGCGTTCAGGTGCTGGAGCGGATCGTGACCGACAAGGGTTACGATGTCGCCACGCAGATAGAGGCACTTCGGGACCAGCGCCGCGTCGATGACGATGGCAACGGTGTCCCCCTCGGAACGCTTAACAGGGAGAAAGCATGATGGAATTCTTCACCGAAACCGCAATCATCGCCGGTGTAGCCATCATGACGGGCGGCTGGGTGGTTACGACCTGGTTGCGGATAAAGAACGGCTATCCGCTGGAAAACAGCTGGGGCAAGTCCGTCTATCCGAAGAACGATCAGGCTGTGGAGCGGGTCAAGCTGCTCACCCAGGAAAACGCCGAACTGCGCGCTGAACTGGGTTCGCTCAAGGACCGTATGGGGAATGTCGAACGCATCGTTACCGACAGCGGCTATCATCTCACGAACGAGATCGACCGCTTGCGCGACAAGTCGGAGACCAACTGATGGATGCGAACCTGATCCTGATTTTCGCCTTCGTCCTGACTGTGGCGCTGCTGGCCATGACCACCGGTATTCTCATCCACCGGCGCCAGGTCGAGCATGAAGAACGCCGCGCGGAGTTGAAGGTCCGAGAAGCCGAGGCAAAGGCCGAAGAGGCGCGCTACTCCAAGGGCGACTACAGCAAGATCGAGGAGCGTCTCCGCGTACTCGAGCGCATTGCCACCGACAGCAATCACGCTCTGGCTTCCCAGATCGACGAACTGCGCGACCTTCATCAGATCGAGGACTTGCCCGCCAGAGTGGAGACCGCGCGATGAACTGGCCTATCGCAGTAGTCCTGATCGTCATGATCGTCGCTATCGGCAAGGTCATGGCAGCGAAATATCGCGCGCAGGCAGGCATTATCGAGGACAAGCAGGGCAACCAGCAGTGGGTCGGGAAGAATGACGATCCCGAAGCCCAGCGTGAAATCGAAAACCTGCGCGAACGCATCAAGGTACTGGAGCGCATCGCCACCGACGGCAATTCGCTCGACGCGAACGAAACGCGGCGGATTTCCGCCGAGATCGAGGCCCTGCGCGACAAGCAGGTCGAAAAGGAAAACTGAGGACCATCCGGGTTCAAGGAGGACATGGGGAAATGTTCGAACCGACACTCATAATCGCAGGCGCTGCGCTGATCGGCCTGGTAATTGTCGCCGGCACCCTGCTCAGGGCATGGCACGACTGGATCGAATTCAAACGCCGCCAGCTGGAACATGATGCGCCCGTACCCGAAGACACCGGCAGCGCGATGGGCGCGGCCCGTATCGAACTTGCCGACCTGCGCGAGCGGATCAAGAAGCTCGAAGCGATTGCCAGCGGAGTGGACCTGTGAGCGCGACCAACAATGCAGCGCAGGCCGGTATCGGCCTAGGCAGCGCGATCGCCGTCGCCATCAGCTGGAGCCAGCACCAATCGATCCTCTGGGCGATAATCCAGGGATTTTTCGGCTGGTTTTACGTCATCTACTATGCATTTACCCGCCCCGGAGGGCTGGCCGGCTGAGTGCGATGGACGCCGCCGGTTTAGCTGGCTAAATGCCGCCGCCATGCGTTCACTCAATGACATTGCCGAAGAATACGACTTCCTCGAAGGCGACGAGCGGTATCGCCTGCTGATCGAGCTGGGACGGGACCTCGAACCCATGCCCGACCCGCTCAAAACCGATGCCACGCTTGTGCGCGGATGTTCGGCAGCGGTCTGGGTCTATCCGACAGGCGATGCCGACCAGCTGCATTTCCTGGCCGACAGCAATGCCGCGATCACCAAGGGCATCGTGGCGCTCGTGATATCGGCAGTACAGGACAAGCCTGCCAAAGAAGTGGCGCAGATGGACATCGCCGCCGCGCTCGATCCCTTCGATCTCAAGAACCAGCTTTCCAGCAACCGGACGCAGGGCGTGCCCAACATGATCGCGCTGGTGCAGGAGCACGCCGCGCGGATCGCGGCCGCCTAGGATGCGGCGACACATTTATCGCGCATGTGGATTCCTGTTCGTCGGACTCGGCGCCATCGGGGCGTTCCTGCCCATCATGCCGACGGTGCCCTTCCTGCTTCTGGCGGTTTATTTTTTCGCCCGCTCCAGCCCGGAACTGGAAAAGAAGATCCTCGACCACCCGACGTGGGGTCCGCAAGTGCGCGATTGGCGTGAGCGCCGCGCAATCAGCCGCCGGGCAAAGACAATGGCGATCGGAGCCATGGCGACGGGCGCTGTCTTCACCTGGTATACGCTGGGAGAGCCGTGGTACTACATTTCCATCGCCATCCTAGTGATCGCCGGCAGCTGGATTGCCACGCGCAACGAATAGACGGTATCAGGAACGCGATGCGTTTCAGTCCGTTAGGCTAACATACGGATGGGAGGGTCGACCGAAAGGAACACTCTCAAATGGCAATTCTCATTCTCATCGCCACGATCCTGCTCCCCCCGCTTGGCGTTGCTGCCAAGCACGGGCTCAGCGGCACCACATTGCTCAATGTCGTGCTGACGCTGCTGGGCTTCATTCCGGGACTGATCCACGGCCTGTATGTGAACTACGCCCGCTAAGCGGCACAGACCGATTAGAACACGAAGCGCCGGGGCCTCAGGCTCCGGCGCTTTCGCGTACGGTGGCGATCCCTGCTTCTTTCTGGCGCTTGAGTTCGGCCTTCAGCTTCGCCGGATCGCGCGCGAGGACGAAACCGAAGCTCACCCCGCCTTCCTTGCCGATGGTCGCATGGTGCAGCTTGTGTGCCTGGACCAGCCGCTTGGCGTAGCCTTTCTTGGGCACCCAGCGGAAATAGCGCTGATGCACGAGGCCATCGTGGACGAAGGTGTAGATCAGCCCGTAGCAGGTGATCCCGAAGGCGATCCACCACAGCAGGTCGGAGTAGATATATCCAACGGCGAACATTGCGAAGACGATCGTGCCGAATGTCACGGCGTAAAGATCGTTCTTCTCCAGCACGTTGTCGTGCGGTTCGTGATGGTCGCGGTGCCACCCCCAGCCCCAGCCGTGCATGATGTATTTGTGCGCCCACCAGGCGAACAGTTCCATCCCTGCGATCGACAGGATTACGGTAAGGAGGATGGCGGGAATGCTCACTTGGACGTCCCTGGCAGCGACATGGTCTCTCGGGCGCGGGGCAGGCCCCACCATGGGACATGCGGCGCGAGGTGGTGTTCGTGGTGATAGCCGAAATGGAAACAGCTGGCGAGCGATGCAAGGCTTGAAAATGCTTCGCTGCGTGCATTGTGCCGGTCGGCAAAGCCAATATCGTCGTGCCGGTGCGGGCGATAAGTGCCGAAGTAAAACAGCTGCAGCGAGGAAGCGATCGCGGGCGCCCCGTAGAGCAGCACGATCTTGAGGGCCGATATGGAGAATACAGCCCAGTATATCGTCACGACACTGCTGACGAACAGGACGGACTGCCATCCGAAATAGCGTTTGAGGAACGTGCCGTACCACGGCCAGAACCGCGTCGGATGGTCGGCGCTGAAATCAGGGTCGTCCACCGTGCCCGGAGCTTTGTGATGGGCGAAATGCGCATCGCGCATCTTGCGCCAGCCAAACCCTGCATAAAGGAACAGCAGCACTGCGCCGATCAGCCCATTGAGCCGGCCGCCGCCCGGCGCGAGCGATCCGTGCATCGCATCATGGCTGACGATGAAAAGACCGACCGAAAGCCAGCATTGCACCACCGCAATCGCCAGAGCGATCGGGAGTGTCTGCCAGGTGAGTTCGAACGCGAACATCGCAAAGATGTGCAGAGTAAGCCAGCTTGCGAAAATGGCGAAAGCCAGCCCAAGGCCGATTGCAGCCTGCCGCCCGTTGCTGGTTGTCATGTTCGGGGATGCGCCCATGCAGCGGTTGTACCCCGTCCCGACCGCTTACGACAAGCGTTTCGGAACATAGCGGCTCAGTCTTTGAAGAAGAACTTGGTCACTTCTTCGCGCAGGCGTGCGGGGCGCAGCGTTTCGGAATCGATGCAGCACCACGCGCTTTTCACTTCGGCGAGCACCTCTTCGCCGCGCTGGATCACAGTGGAGTAAAAGGCCCGCGCACCCTGCACTTTTTCAAGCACGGTGCTGGCGATCACCTCGTCATCGAGGAAAGCCGGTTTGCGGTAGGTGATTTCGTGCTTCAGCGCGACCCATGCCTTGCTGGCCACCTCTTCGGCAGGCGCGATCTTGTTCCAGTGGGCAAGGACCGCGTCCTGCACCCAATTGAGATAACGGGCGTTGTTCACATGACCCATGAAATCGATATCGGAGGGAATCACGCGGATCGGAAAGGCGAATGGCTTTGCTGACATGAGTGTAAGTAAAGCACGGAAAGGTTAACTTTGGAAGAGTCTGGATTTGCCTTTTTGCGCGCGTGACATTCCTGCCGCAAACCTGTGCGCGAAATGGCAAGCAAACCGCGCACACTCTACGAAAAGATCTGGGACGCCCACGTTGTCGAACGGCAGGGCGACGGCACCTGCCTCGTCTATATCGACCGGCACCTGGTGCACGAAGTCACCAGCCCGCAGGCATTCGAGGCACTGCGCGTCGCAGGTCGTCCGGTCCGCCGCCCGGACCTCACCCTCGCGGTGCCGGACCACAATGTTCCGACCACCGCGCGCCTTGCCGCCGACGGGTCGCGCCTCCCGATCGCCGATCCGCAAAGTGCAGCACAATTGGCGGCCCTGGAGAGGAACGCGCCGGAATTCGGCATCCGCTACATCGATGCCGTCGCACGCGAACAAGGCATCGTCCACGTCGTCGGGCCCGAGCAGGGCTTTTCGCTCCCCGGCGCGACCATCGTTTGCGGTGACAGTCATACGGCGGCCCACGGCGGGATTGGCGCGCTGGCATTCGGCATCGGCACAAGCGAGGTAGAGCATGTTCTGGCTACCCAGACCCTGCTGCTGCGCCAGTCGAAAAGCATGGAAGTGCGGGTCGAAGGCGCGCTGTCGCCCGGCGTCACTCCGAAGGACCTGATCCTGCACATCATCGGCGTGATCGGTACTGCGGGCGGCACCGGCCACGTGATCGAATATCGCGGGGAGGTGTTCGAACAGATGAGTGTCGAAGGCCGCCTCACCGTCTGCAACATGAGCATCGAGGGAGGCGCGCGAGCGGGTATCATCGCGCCGGACGACACAGTGTTCCGCTACCTCAAGGGTCGCCCCTATGCGCCGACGGGCGAAGATTGGGAACGCGCGGTCGAATGGTGGCGCTCGCTTGCCACCGATGATGGCGCCGTCTTCGACAAGAGTGTGGTCATCGACGCCTCCGATATCGAGCCGACGGTCAGCTGGGGCACTAGCCCGGAAGACGTGGTGGCCATCGGCGATAAAGTCCCCTCGCCCGATTCCTTTGCCGACCCTTCCAAGCAGGATGCCGCGCGCAAGAGCCTCGACTACATGGGCCTCGAACCGGGAACGCCGCTGGAAGATGTCGCGATCGAGAACGTTTTCATCGGGTCATGCACCAACAGCCGGATCGAGGATTTGCGCGCTGCCGCAGCGATCCTGAATGGCCGCACCAAGGCCGCCAACGTGCGCTGGGCCATCGCCGTGCCCGGATCCGGCCTCGTCAAGCAACAGGCCGAAGACGAAGGGCTGGACCGCATCTTTACCGACGCCGGCTTCGAGTGGCGCGAACCGGGCTGTTCCGCCTGTCTTGCCATGAACCCCGACAAGGTGCCGCCGGGCGAACGCTGCGCGTCGACCAGCAACCGCAATTTCGTGGGCCGCCAGGGCCCGGGCGCCCGCACCCATCTGATGAGCCCTGCCATGGCGGCTGCTGCGGCTGTTGCCGGTCACCTCGTCGACGTGAGGAAGCTATCGGGCGGGTAAGGCCTTGCCCTTCCCCGCTCTGCAATCCATGAGACCGTCATGACCAAACTCCCCAAAGGCAAGGCCGCCATCGCAGGTGCGATCGGATCGGCCGCTATCGCCGCCGCGCTGCTCTATGCGAACAAGCGCCGCGAAAAGAAGAACCAGCCGAACCAGCCCGGCCCGATCCCTTCGGGGGAAAACCCCGAAACGGACTGATCGCCAAAGCGCAAGGAGCCCGCATGACAAAGACCAGAACCGCCCTGGCGGCCGCAGCACTCGCCCTGGGCATCGCCGCCCCGGCAAGCGCGCAGGACGCAACCGACGTGGAACTGTGGCGTCTCGATTGCGGCACCATCGAACTGAGCGATGCGGGTCCCTTTTCCGATACGCACCTGTACGATGGCGAACCACGCACGCTCACCGACAGTTGCTATCTCCTCCGCAATGGCGAAAATTACCTGCTGTGGGATGCCGGCCTGCCTTCTGCGCTGAAAGGCACCAGCGTAACGCAAATGGTCTTCACGCTCAGCGTCGAACAGACCATCGCTGAACAGCTTGCTGAAATCGGCCTCGCTCCTGAGGACGTGGATTTCGTGGGGATCAGCCACTACCACGATGACCATATCGGGCAGGCCGCCGAGTTTGCGGGCGCAACGCTGTTGATTGGACGCGGCGATGCAGAAGCCGTCACCTCGGGCGCGATGGAAGCGACCCGCGCACAGCTGGCACCCTGGCTGGCCGAAGGAGCCGAGGGCGAAGTTACGCGGATCGCGTCTGACCATGACGTGTTCGGTGACGGTTCGGTCGTGATCAAGGGAATGCCCGGGCACACGCCAGGCCACTCGGTCCTGCTGGTCCGCCTTCCCGAGACCGGAAATGTCATGCTGACCGGCGATCTCTATCACTTCGAAGAGCAGGTGACGAACCGCGGTGTGCCGGCGTTCAATACCGATCGCGCAGATACGCTCGCTTCGTTCCACCGGTTCGACCAGATGGCAGAAAACCTCGAAGCGACGGTCGTGATCCAGCACGATCCGCGCCACGTGTCGCGCCTCCCCGCATTCCCGGGATCGGCGAAGTAATGGACAAGGTCAGCGTCATCTCAGGCCGCGCCATCCCGCTCGGTCTCAAGAACGTCGATACCGACGTCATCATACCTGCCCATTGGCTCAAGACCGTCAGCCGCGAAGGCCTTGGCAAAGGCGCGTTCGAGACGATCAGGCAAGCCCCCGGCAATCCTTTCGATGTCGAAGATTTCGCGGGTGCGCCGATTTTGATCGCGGGCGACAATTTCGGCTGCGGCTCCAGCCGCGAGCACGCGGCATGGGCAATGCTGGACATGGGTCTACGCGCCGTGATCGCACCGAGTTTCTCGGACATCTTTGCCGGCAACGCATTCAAGAACGGCATTCTCGCCGTCGAATTGCCGCAGGAGCAAGTGGACCGCCTGCTCGAAGTGGCGAAGACCGATCCCATCACGCTGGACCTCGAAAACCAGGTCGTGACTACACCGTACCAGGATCGCTTCGCATTCGAGATCGATCCGTTCCGCAAGCATTGCATGCTGGAAGGGCTGGACGAAATCGGCCTCACGCTGAAACGTGACGAAGCCATCGAAACACACGAGAAGACGCGCGCAGGCAGCCTCCCCTGGCTCGACGCGCCCCAATCATACCGGAGAGACGCAGCATGAAAGCAGTACTGTCGAAGGAAACAGGCGGTCCCGAAACCCTGGTAGTCGAGGATATCGACGCCCCGATGCCCGGCAAGGGTGAGGTCCTGATCGACGTTGCCGCCTGCGCGATCAACTTTCCCGACACGCTGATCATCCGCGACATGTACCAGTTCAAGCCGCCGCGCCCCTTCGCGCCGGGCGGCGAAATTTCCGGCACCATCGAAGCGCTGGGCGAAGGCGTCGAAGGTTTCGCCGTGGGGGACAAGGTCATCTGCGGTGTCGGTAATGGAGGCTTGCAGGAAAAGGTCGCTGTCGCGGCCGCACGCCTGTTCAAAGTGCCCGAAGGCATCGACCTCGTGCAGGCAAGCGCGCTCCTGATGACCTATGGCACGACTATTCACGGCCTGAAGGATCGCGGAGACATCAAGGAAGGCGAAACCGTCCTCGTGCTTGGCGCAGCAGGCGGTGTGGGCCTTTCCGCGGTAGAGCTCGCGAAGGCCTATGGCTGCCGCGTCGTGGCTGCCGTCTCCACGGAAGAAAAAGGCGAAGTCGCCAAGCAGGCAGGCGCCGACGAAGTGGTAATCTATCCGCGCGCGCCATTCGACAAGGACCAGTCCAAGGCGCTTGCACAGGCTTTCAAGGACGCTGTCGGCCCCAATGGCGCGGACATCGTCTACGACATCGTGGGCGGCGATTATTCCGAACCGGCCTTGCGCTCGATCGCGTGGGAAGGCCGCTTCCTCGTGATCGGTTTTCCGGCCGGGATCGCCAAGATGCCGCTCAACCTGACGCTGCTGAAAAGCTGCGACATTCGCGGCGTGTTCTGGGGCGCGTTCACCGCCCGCGAGCCGGAGCGCAACAACGCCAATATCGCGGAGCTGTTCGACCTCTGGAAAGCCGGCAAGATCAACCCGCTGGTCAGCGAGACCTATCCCATCGAACGCGCACACGAAGCCATCGCCAAGCTGGAAAATCGCGGCGCCATCGGCAAACTCGTCGTGACAATGGACTGATCGGGCGTTCTCGCCCTTGCCCCTTTGCCTCTCGATACCTATTCGAGAGGCAACTTCTTCCAAGGGGATAGACATGACCGACTTCAAGGATCGCGAACGGGGTGAGGAATCCAAGTTCGCCTTCGACCAGGAAACCGAATTCAAGATTGCCGCGCGTCGCAATCGCCTGCTGGGCGAATGGGCTGCGGGTTTGATGGGCCTGACCGAAGAGGAAACCGACGCTTACAAGAAAGCCGTCGTCCAGGCCGATTTCGAAGAAGCCGGTGACGAAGACGTCGTCCGCAAGCTGCTGGGCGATCTCACGGCCGCAGAATCCGACGTCAGCGAGGCCGACATCCGCGCGAAGCTCGAAGAATGCTCGGTCGAAGCGCGTCGCCAGTTCATGAGCGACCAGAAGTAATTCCATGCCGATGAAGGCAGACGACATCGTTGCCCTGATCGAGGAAGCGCTTCCGGGCGCCGTCGTCGAGATGCGCGACCTTGCGGGGGATAACGATCACTGGGCGGCGAAGGTCACCGCACCACAATTCGCGGGCAAGACGCGTGTCGCCCAGCATAAGCTGGTCTACGATGCGCTCGGTGGGCGTATGGGCGGCGAACTCCACGCCTTGCAACTCACCACCCAAGCCCCCACCTGAATCCTCACCAGATTCGAGTCATAGACAAAGGCAGGGCACATATGTCCGATGTAAATTCCCGCATTTCCGATCTCGTCGGTAGCAACGACGTCGTCCTTTTCATGAAGGGCACGCCGCTGTTTCCGCAGTGCGGCTTCTCCAATCGCGCGGTCGCCATTCTCGACCATTGCGGCGTCGCTTACGAGAGCGTCGACGTCCTGCAGGACATGGAAATCCGCCAGGGCATCAAGTCGTTCTCCGACTGGCCGACCATCCCGCAGCTTTATGTGAAGGGCGAATTCGTCGGCGGCAGCGACATCATGATGGAAATGTTCGAAGCCGGAGAGCTTCAGCAGATGATGAACGAAAAGCAGGTCGCCAAGGCCGAAAGCTGAGTTTTGACCAGCTCTGAAACGGGTAAGGCCCGCCTGGGGGACGTCCAGGCGGGCCTTTTATTTGGTGTGAGGCGGATCGGAAACCAGGGAAGATCCGCCCTTCGAAGACCAAACGTTATGCCAACAGATATGCAGGCCCCGTGCCAAAATCGCGCGCTCAAGAGATCCCGCGAGATACGATGGTTAACATTCCCTCACGCGTTCCGGACAATGTAAAAAACTCCGACACGGCGCCCGATAATCGCTTGGCAAGCGACGGAACTGCCTGCACAACCGCAGGCGATGAACGCCAAGGCCGATACACCCGATCCCATTCCAGCGGCGACGCTGGTGGTTTTCCGCAAGGGCCGTTCGGCGCCGGAACCCGAAATCCTGATGACCATCCGGTCTCGCACCATGTCGTTTGCAGGGGGCATGGCGGTATTTCCGGGCGGCAGGGTCGACCCCGAAGACTATGACCTCGCGGCCAGCATAAACGGCACCGCCGGCGACACGGACGAAGTGGCGCACCGGATCGCGGCCATCCGCGAAACACTGGAAGAAACCGGCCTTGCCCTCGGTCTTACAGGAGCGATGGACGCAGAGCGCGCAGCCGAAGCCCGTGCGCTCCTGCTCGAGAAACGGGCGCTGGCCCCGGTGCTGGAGGCATTCGACCTTTCGCTCGACCTCGATGCGCTGACCCCCTTCGCCCGCTGGCTCCCGCTCGGCCTTGCGCACAACCGGATCTTCGACACCATGTTCTACTTGGCGGATCTCGGCACGGGCGCCGTCGATATCGAGGTCGATGCGACCGAGAATACGCACCTTTTCTGGGTCAGCGCCGCCGAAGCGTTGCGCATGGCAGAGCGCCAGGACATTTCGCTCATCTTCCCGACGCGCCGCAACCTGGAACGCCTGGCGCAGTTCGCAACCTTCGATGAAGCGCGCGCCCATGCCCGCCAGACCCCGGTCCGCGTGATCACGCCCGAAGTGGTCGAGGAGCCGGACGGATCCTACCTTACCATACCCGACGATCTCGGTTACCCGATCACCCGCGAAGAGCTGACCAGCGCAAATCGAAGCTGAAGAATTGGCGCACCCGACATGAAAGTGATGGGCACTGTAATCATTGGGAAATTCTGGTTTCCATGCCCTCATAACGGCAGCTTTGCGCCCCAAATCGGCCGATCGATAAAATTTATCTGTGACCCGAAAGCTGCCATTCGTTCAAATCAATCAAGCTCGCAGGTGTTCCAGGCGCCCGATCGCTTAGATATGACTTTCGCGCGCGAAATCGCAGGATCGGGGTTGCCGTGTACAATCGATGCAATTCCTCGAATCCTAGCGCGGAACTGCTCCCATGCGCCCAATAATTTGACGCGCTAGAGATTGGCCCGCTTCGACACACGCGATCGGGTCTTTACCAGCGAGATAGGCCGACAGAAATCCGCCATTGAACGCGTCGCCGGCACCACTGGTATCGACTACTTTCACTTTCCGAGTCGGGATCATGTCGGGCTCTTGCTGCTGGCTTCGCATGAGGAGGCACCCGCTTTCCCCTGCCTTCAAAGCGACAAGCCGCCCCTCGTCGGACCACCTCCGTGCGATCTCAACATCGCTCTCGTTTGTGTTCCATAATTCCCGCTCGTCGCTGTTGGTTGGCAGACCGATGGAGCAGAACTTGGCTGCTCGCTGAGACACATCGCGTGCGTCTGCGATATTAGACCAAAGTGCTGGCCGAAAATTGCTGTCATACGCGACGGGCAAACCAGCGGCCCGTCTCTTGTCGGACACATCGAACAACTGCTCCCGGCCGGAAGCTCCAATTATTGCCAAAGTTATCAGGCTGAAATAGAGAAGCTTGGCCTCTGCTGCTGCTGCCAAGGCATCCTTCATTCCATCCAGCTCGAACATCTCCCGCGCGGCGCTCTTGTCGCGCCAGTAGAGGAAGCTTCGCTCGCCGTGCTCGTCGAGATGGATTGCGTAGATACCCGGGTTACGCGTCGGGTGGCGCAGGACGAAGCGTGTATCAATGCCCTCGTCCTGCCATTCCGCGACCAGCGCATCGCTAATCGGGTCGGTTCCGACCGCAGTGACGTAAGCAACATCGTGTCCCGCGCGGGCAAGGTGGATCGCGGTGTTCAACGTGTCTCCACCGTAGCGCAGGCCATGACCACCCTGGCTGTGATACTCGAGCATGGCCTCGCCGAAGATCAAGACGGTCAACGCGAGGGTTCCTATCAATCAGCGTGCAAGCCAGCCGCCATCGACGGCGAGGATGTGGCCCTGCACGTAATTAGCAGCCTTGCTGGAAAGGAACACGGCAGCCCCGCCGATATCCGCCGGATCGCCCCAGCGGCCTTCGGGAATGCGCTCGAGAATCTGGCGATTGCGGGTCTCGTCGGCCTGAAGCGCAGCGGTATTGTTGGTCGCGATGTAACCGGGAGCAATGGCGTTCACATTGATGCCTTTTGCGGCCCATTCATTCGCCATCAGCTTGGTCAACCCGCCTACCCCGCTCTTCGATGCAGTGTAACTGGGCACGCGGATACCGCCCTGAAAGGTGAGCATGCTGGCGATGTTGACGATCTTGCCGCGCTCCCCATTCTGGCTGGTCCAACCCGTCATGTGACGCGCCGCCGCTTGGCTTAGGAAAAACAGGACCTTAAGATTCACGTCCATCACCGCGTCCCAGTCCTCTTCGGAGAAATCGAGCGCGTCCTCGCGGCGGATTATGCCCGCGTTGTTTACGAGGATATCGAGCTTTCCGAAAGTTTCGACCGTTTCTTCGACGATTCGAGCGCAAGGCTCGATGGATGAGAGATCGGCCTTTATAACGTGCGACCGAACGCCCTCAGCCTCCACCAGCGACCGCGTCTCGCTCGGATCGCTCCGGGCAACGATGACGACATCGGACCCGGCCTTTGCCAGCGCTAGCGCAATGCCTTGCCCGATGCCCGTGTTCGCACCGGTGACAAGAGCGATTCGCCCTTCAAGATCGAATGGATTGCGGCTCATATCTTCGCTCCCCTGCCAGCGATCAAAGGCCGCGAAGGTAGTCGCTGATCGCTGCGTCCTGCGAATTGGCGTAAAACAGGTCAGCAAATCTTTGACCCGCAACCGCGCTCTTGAGCAGATCCTGGTCGACCGTCTTGAGCACTGTCAGCATATCGGTGCAGGTCTTCGACTTGAGCTCGGCCAGGACGCCACGGTTTTTGGCCATGATGGCGGCGCGTTCCTTGGGGTAGCCGACACCGCTCTCGCCCTCGAAAAGCTTGCGGTAGCAGTCCTGCAGATTGAGTTCCGCCGCCCAGCCGAAGCCCTTGGCGTAGGGCATGGCTACTGCATTGCCATCGTTGATTTGCGCGAACAGGAAGGCGTCGGTCGGGTCGATAATCAGCCCGCAGAATACGCCAGGCATGGCGTTGGCCGCCAGCATCGAACCGGTGCCGGTTCCGCAGCCCGTCACTACGAAATCCGCTGCGCCGGAGTTCAGCAGGATGCCCGTGAGCAGGCCAACCATCGGATAAGTGACCTGCGCCTCGTCTTCTGCGGTGTACATACCATAATTGTGAACCTCGTGTCCGAGCGGCTCGACCACTGCCGTAAGCGCATCGTGGATGATGCAATTCTTCGCTGCCTGGCTGTTTTCGTTGATGAGGGCAATCTTCATGATGTCTCGCTTTCAGCTGGTTCGGGTGGGCCTGAACGGCCTGTCTTGGGTCCTAGGTAACCGGTGTCATTATCTGATGCAAGCGCTTTCGCCGGAGGTTCTTATCTGATGTTCAGGAGGCCGGTGGGACGACCGAGGAGCGTTCGACGAGAGCCGAAGGTAGCAGCCATCGAGCATTGGCTTCGGCATCTTCTGGCGCGATGAGCTTCAGTGCTGCCGTTCGCGCCATATCGACAATCGGCCAATGAACCGTGGTCAGCGATGGCCAGACATGGCTTGACAGCGGCGTGTCGTCGAAGCCGACGATGGACAGGTCTTCCGGGATAAGCAAACCGCTGCGACGCGCCGCGATCATTGCGCCAATCGCCATCTCGTCATTGCAGGCGAAGATGGCTGTCGGCCGCACATCCATATCGACCAGAGATTGACCCGCGCTGACGCCGGATTCGAAGGTGTAGCTTCCGGGCCTGACAAGGCTCTCATCCAGTTCCAGCCCGGCATCATCCAGCGCCTCCTCGAAACCGGCGCGGCGTTCCTGGGGAGAGGTGAACCCTTGCGGTCCCTCGATCAGAGCGATGCGGCGATGTCCCTTGGCGATGAGATAGCCGACCGCTTCGCGCACTGCTTCGCGGTCGTTGGAACTGACCGTGTGCTCCGCCGCGTCGAGCTTGACCGATCCCATGCGCACGTAACGACATCCAAGGTCGTTGCACAGGCGCGCGATGGCGTCATTCTCCGAGACCGGTGGCAGAAGCACAACGCCATAGGGACGCTGCCGCTCGAGGAAATCGCGGATGTCTTCCTCTATCGTGGGCGAATGGCGATCGACGGGCTTTACCATCAGGTTGAAATCGCTGCCCTCCAGACCTTCCAGAATGCCTTGCTGCACATTGACGAGGAACTGGGCGTTGGGATTGTCGTGGATGGCGGCGATCACGAAGTTGCGACGCAGCGCAAGGGCGCGAGCCTGCGGGTTGGGCACATAACCGATGTCGGCAATGACCCTTTCCACCCGTTGGCGCGTTTTTTCACTCAGCAAAGGCGACTTGTTGATGACGCGACTGACCGTCTTCTTCGAGACCTCGGCAATGCGTGCCACATCGTTGATCGTCGGTTTGCTATCGCTGGCCATAGCTTCTCATATGAAAATGCTTCGCGCTGGCCAAGTACCCCGGTGTCAAAAGGCTCCCGGAAGCCACAGCGATAGAGCAGGTACGAAGCTGACGAGCAAGAGCGCAGCGATAAGCGTAAGGTAAAACGGCCAGATGGTGCGCACCATATCGGCTATGGGGATTTTGCCGACTGCGGAGCCGACGAACAGAACCGATCCAACCGGCGGCGTCACCAGCCCGATCCCCAGATTGAGCATCAGAATAATCCCGAAGTGGACCGGATCGATCCCGCTTGCGATTGCAACCGGAAGAAAGATTGGCGTCGTGATCACGATCAGCGGCGCCATATCCATGAAGGTGCCGAGCAGCAGCAGCATGATGTTGATGATGAGAAGTGCGAGCAACGGGTTGTCCGTCATCACGCCGATCAGGCTCGCCAGCGCGGCGGGTACTTCAAGCAGTGCCAGTGCGAAGCCGAACGCCGTGGCCGCCGCGATGATGAAGAGCACCATGGAAGCTGTGCGGACGGACTTTTGCGCTGCTTCCCATGTGCCGCTCCAGCCGAGATTGCGATAGACCAGGGTCCCGACGAGGATGGTGTAGATCACCGCGATAGCGGAGCTTTCTGTCGGCGTGAAAATGCCGGACAGAATGCCACCCATGATGATCACACCGGTCATCAAACCGGGTACTGCGTAAAGTGCAGCACGCAGAAAGGCCTTCCATCCAGGGAAGGCTCCCGTGGGCAGGTTGCGCCGCCGTGCAACCAGCCATGCGGTCAGCATGAGCAGGCCACCGGTAAGGATGCCGGGCACGATACCGGCCAGGAACAGATCGCCGATCGAAACGCCGATTCCCGATGCGGCGGCATAGATGATCATATTGTGGGACGGCGGGATGAGCAGACCGACAATCGCGGCGGTCACGGTGACATTGACCGAATAATCGCGGTCATAACCCTTCTCGTCCATGAGCGGCACCATCGTCGAACCGATTGCGGACGCGCTGGCGATGGCGGAGCCTGACACCGCGCCGAACATCATGCTGGCACCGACATTCACAAGACCCAAGCCGCCCCGCACGCGTCCAAAGGCGGCATCGGCCACGCGTACCAGCCGTTCGGCAATGCCGGCGCGATACATCAGGTCGCCGGCAAAAATGAAGAAGGGGATCGCCATCAGGGTGAACACGCTGATCCCCGCCGCCATGCGCTGAACCGCCACTATCAGCGGAATATCGACCACGGCAAAAGTCGCCAGAGCCGCGCCGAACAGAGCGAATGCTACTGGCACGCCGAATGCAAGCAGGAGGAACAGCACGCCGAAGAGCACGAGAATTTCCATCACTTCGTCTCCGCCATACGAACGCGGATACGCCCGATGGAAAACAGCGATATCAGGGCTCCCGTTACAGGGATCGGAATGTAGGCAAACGCGCGACTTATCCCGAGCGATGGGATCACATGGTCGCGCACCAGCCATACAAGCTGTGTGCCGAAGACCAGCAGCGCGAGACCCATGAGCGCGATTAGCGCATGGATGGCGATGCGCAGCCGCCGCCGCGTTTCCGAATTGAACTGCTGCTCGAGGATTTCGATGCGGATGTGAAAACGCTCCCACACACCTGCTCCGGCAGCAAGGAAGACATACCAGATCATCAGCACAAGCGCGGTCTGCTCGGACCAGGAAGGGCTGCTTTCGAGCACGAAACGGCCGAATACCTGCCAACCGACGACCAGCGTCATCGCCAGCAAGCCGATAGCGCCGGCTTTGGCGAGAATGTCTGCAAGCCGGTCCATCATGCGCTGCCGGCCTGCTGAATCTGGCGCACCATTTCGCGCTGGCGAGGTGTGGTCAGGAATTCATCCCACATCCCGCGCATGCGCTGGGCGAAAGGCGCCGGGTCGATCTCATTCACCTTGACGCCGCTATCCATGATTATCGCTTTGCTCTTGGCGACCTGCGCGTCCCAAAGCTCGCGCATGTAAGGTACGCTTTGTTTAGCGGCCTGCCGGATGATCGCGCGATCATCCTGCGAAAGCGTGTCCCAGCGGCGCTTCGACATCACGAAAACTTCCGGCGCCAGCAGGTGCCTCGTCAGGCTGTAATAGCGCGCCACCTCGAAATGACGGCCGCTCTCGAAGCTGGGCCAGTTGTTCTCCGCCCCGTCGATCACGCCTTGTGCGAGGCTCTGGTAAACTTCGTCGAGCGGCATCGGCACGGCATCCGCACCCAGCGACTGCACCATCGCAATATAAAGATCGGACCCTGGCACACGCAGCTTCAGCCCGCGCATGTCCTCGGGCGAGCTTATGGGGCCTCGGGTGTTGTAGAAACTGCGCGCGCCGGAATCGTAAAAGCATAGGCCGATCAGCCCGTGCGGTTCGAGAGAAGCAAGAATTTCCTCGCCGATCGGCCCATCGAGCGTGCTGCGCATATGCTCGGTCGAGGTGAAGAGGAACGGAAGAGCCGCAACACGGGTCAGAGGCTCGATCGAGTTGAGCGGGGCCAGATTGACCCGGTTGAAATCCAGCCCGCCAAATGTGGTGATTTCCAGCGTGTCGCGCTCGTTGCCCAACTGTCCGCCCGCGTACATGCGCAGGCTCAGCCTACCGCCGGTAGCCTCCTCTACTAACTCGCCAAAGCGAATGACAGCTTGCACGGTGGGATAATCGCGCACGTGCGTATCGGTCGCGGTCAGCACACCTCCACCCAAGCGCCGCGAACAGCCTGCGGCCATGGCGGCCAGCCCGCCAGCGAGAAGCGTGCGCCGAGGAATGCAGGGATTTGGCAAGCATAAACTCATGCGAAAGGTTTCGCCTCGACAAGCTCCAGATGCAACTCGCCAAGCTGTCCGAAGTCGAGACGTGAGGTGCAGCCGATTGCCGCCTCATGGACTCCCGTTATCGCGCCCGACGACACATAGGTGCCGGCCGGAAGCGAGAAGCCCTTGCGATGGGCAAGCTCGATGAGAAACTGGAGGGCAGCATCTACATCTTCGGCAGGGTTTGCGACCATTCTTTCAGCCACTGCCGTTCCATCAATCTCGGCGACGACCCGCACCTCTCCGGCGTAGTCGCGCCAATCTGGCACTTCGGGCCCGACGAGCAAACCGTTGTTGTTGCCGAAATCGGAGATCACCGCCACCGGCCCGTGATCATTGATCGCCGGGATCGGACTGCTGGCGATTTCGGCACCGATGAACAGGCGGTCCCCTGTTCTGTCTTCCCCCAAGCGGATTATGAATTCGGGTTCGATTGCCGCAAACCCACCGCAAAATACGGACATTAGCGCGCGCTGCCCGGGAACATGGTGCACGACGGATCGACCAAAGATAGGTCCTGCGAGGCGGGTTTCCTGAAAACGCTCGACGTAATCCGCTGGAACTCCACCGACCTTCCACCCTGCTACTTTGTCCGGCCATGCCGCGATCGATTTATGTTGGATGGCATAGGCTGCATCCAGGTTGTCCGGAAGGCCGGGAGGAGGCCCGGGCAAGGCGGAAGCCTCCAGCCTTGCCCGGGTGAGGATGGCCGAAGTGTCTCGATCTTCGGCCTGGAGAGCGGGATTGGTCACGCGTTTGCCCCTACGGTAGCTGACAGGTTCAGAACCTGCCCCTCAGACCGATGAAGTAGCGCGGCCCGGAATAATCAGCCTGCGCCAGGCTGTCGGGAGTTGGGCGATAGAACACATTTGGTTCGTCGAGAATGTTCAGCGCCTGAAAGCGGATCTGGACGCCATCCATCAGATCCATGCTTGCCGAGAAATCGAGGAAACCCTGATCCTCCGTGTAACGATTTTGATCGCTGCGGAACGGCTTGAAGTATTCCGAACGCCATTTGTAGGCGAGGCGCGCCGAGAATGGTCCAGTCTCGAAAAACACTGTGCCGTTGAGGCTATGCTTCGAGTAGCCGGGGATGTTGGCCGGCTGGACATAATTTGCCAGGGGCACTTCACCTGCTGTCCCGTCGATGCGGATGGGCACAGTGGTGGGATCGGGAAATTCGAAGTTTGAATCGGCCCAATTGTAGCTGGCAAGAAAGCCCAGTCCGAAGTCGAACTTGTGCTGCGCAGTCACTTCGAAGCCGTAAAGATTGCTCTTGTCGTCCGAATTGACGGTACGCGCGATCGTCACCGGCGCCGCGGCGCCATCCACTTCCAGATTGATCGTGCTGACATCGGTCCGGAAACCGGTCTGTAAACTCTTGTAGTAAGCCGCGATTGCCAGTGAGGTCGTCTTCGACGCATACCACTCGAAGGACACGTCGCCGTTCCAAGACGCAAGGGGTTCGAGAAGCGGGTTGCCGCTGGCCGTGATCGCCCGTCCGACATCTTCGAAATCATCCTCGCTGAAGGACAGCGCGGCCGACATGGCCTCCTGATCCGGCCGGGCAATGGCGCGGTAGGCCGCCAGGCGTAACAAGACATCCGGATCGAGTTCCATGATGAGGTTTGCGCTGGGCAGGAGATTCCAGAATTCATTGGTTTCCGTATTGGTGACCGGATCGCCGACCGGCGTGACGACCACCGTTCCCGGTTCCGAACCTGGCGATGTCTCGACCGCATTGCTGATGCCGACCGAAGTTATTTTGGTGTGCACCGCACGCAGGCCTAGATTGCCACGGGCCGGAACGCCGAACATATCGGTGTCAAAGTTGGCCTGGACATAGCCTGCCCAGGTTTCTTCGGTCACATCTGTGTCCTGTGCCGAGAGCGTCGAACCGGTTGGCAGCCCTGCATCGTCGCTGCCGGTGAGCGCGGCGAACAATTGTTCGGCATCCCAGTTGGCGAAGGTCAAGCCACGCATCGGGCTGTCCGACCCTGCGTAGAGATCCTGCACGAGAAAATAGCCGCGACGCGCCGCGATTGCTTCGGCAGAGTCATAGCCGTTGACGAGGTCGACAGTCTCGTCGATCCCATCGTCATGGAAGCGCTCGCGTTCGGCCCAGCGCACACCTGCCTGTAGCGAATTGAAGAACCCGTCCATCTCGTAAAGTCCGTCGAGACGGAAGGCGAGGATGGTGTCGTCGACATTTTCCAGTCGGCGGCGGGCACGCGCGCCGTTGTCGTAAAGGTCATGATTGTCCAGATCGAACATCAGACCTGTATCGTCTTCGACATCGGAAACATCGGTCAGGATCAGGTTCGGGATGTTGTAGCCCCGCTGATCGAGTTCGAAGAGCACGCGGTCGCTAGTGCGAATGCGCATGTCTTTTTCGTCCTGCCGACGCTTGGTTTCCGAATAGCCGGCGTCGGCGGTGAGAACGAGTCGGCCATTGGTCCAGGCGATATTGCCGCCAAGGCCGAGGTATTCCTCCGTGCGCTGACGCCAGACGGACTGGTTTTCCAGCCGCGTCTCGCCGCTCCAGTAGAGCAGAGCGCCGGTATCGGACACCTCTAGGGGCACGATGTCGCGGCGACCGTCGGCAATTACGAGATTGCCGCGCTCTTCGATGTCATCACGATAGGAATATTGGGCGTCGATATTGATATCGAGGTTGGGTGATGGCTGCCACTGGATGGCCCCCATCACAGCATCGCGGTCGGCATCTGTCGCTTGAGCGCGGTAGATATACTGGTTGGATACTAGGTAGAACTCGTCCCCGGCAGCTCCGGTTGGATTGCCGTCCCCGTCGAATTCGAAATCGCAATTGTTGCTCTGACCCATGCCCTCGATCGTGTTGCAAGGGCGGAAGGTCGAGCTCGTGGTGTAGATATCTTCCGGTGCGTTATCGTTGCGGATCTGTCCGCCGATCGCAATACCGAACTCTCCATCACCCAGTTGGAATTGATCGATATAGGATGCGGTAAAGCGCGAATTGAGCCCGCCGCTACCCACGACCCGATCCTGATAAGGGCTGTAGCCGACCAGGCCTTGGACTTGCAGGCGCTGCTTGCCGTAATCGACCGGCCGCAATGTCTGAAGTTCGATAATCCCCGAAACGCCACCCTCGATGAAGCTGGCCTGCTGTGATTTGTAGATAATGGCGCCGTTGATCAGTTCACTCGGGAACTGGCCGTAATTCACGTCGCGCCCGTCGCTTCCGGAGGACACTTCGCGCCCGTTGAGTACGGAAGAGCCGAGGAACGCGCCGAGGCCGCGCACGGACAGTTCGGATGCGCCACCTTTGAAGCGGTCGGACGTTACACCGACGATGCGCTCCAGCGTTTCCGCCACGGACAAATCGGGCAGATCGCCGATGTCCTCACCCACGATCGCGTCGCCGATCACGTCAAGCTCACGCTTGGCTTCGAGCGAGTTCTCGATCGTGCGGGCAATCTCGCCTGTCACCACGATCGTGTCCTCGTCCTGTAACGCCTCTTCCACAACATCGGCATCATCGTCGGGCGGGGCCGCCTGGGCCAACGCCGCAGCCGGGGTCAGAACCACGGCCGATGCGAGCAAAGTCGCCTTGATACCGAGGTGCGAAAGGCGTCCAGCACGAAGCTGGTTGGTGATGATGGTGCGCATTGGGTCTCCCTCCCGATGATGTAGCGGCATTTTTACGATCAGCCGACGATGCCTTTTGACACCGGTTACCTAATTTATTGACACCGGTGCCATTGCGCGTCAATACCCAAGATGCAAAAGAGGTTCGGGGAGTGGATTTTATGCCGCAAGAAATGGTCACGCTTTTGAAAAGCAGCGTGTTTTTTTCCGCTTTGGCAATTTCGGTCGCCACGGCCGCCCCTGTCTGGGCGCAAGATTTACCCCCGATAATCGCTAACGCGTCAGCGGATGACGAAAATTGGCTGCCGGACTTTTCCTACGCCGGTTTCGGTGTCGGAATCGAAGCTATCCCCCACGTCGCCAGCGAAGTCCGAGTAGACGATTTCGGGGCTCGTGCGGATGACGAGGTCGATGATACGGCTGCGGTTATCGCTGCCATTGCTGCTGCATCCGAACAAGGCGGGCCGGTCCGCGTGCAATTCGGAAGTGGGCGCTATATTTTGAGCGGCATCCTGTGGATCGAACACAGCGGCATTGTATTGTCGGGAATGGGTTCTGGCGAAGGGGGTACCGAACTCTACATGCCCCGTCCGCTCAATCAGTTGGATGATGGCGGCGCACTGGACGAATTGCGCACCTATCTGGTGGAAAACGACAAGCGTGAGCGGCAGAAGAAGGCCAATCTCGACACGCTGTTTTCACCGTGGAGCTGGAGCGGCGGCTTTATCTGGACCCGGGTCCCCGAAGGGCGACATGCTACCTATCTCGAAAGTCACGATCGCCCGATCGGGAAGCAAGCCGATATCACTATGGGCAAGCGCGGAGAGCGTATCCTGACAGTTGCGGATGGCCGCAACCTCGCGGTCGGGGACGTCTTACAGATTCACTGGCATAACCGTGCCGGGCCTGACGGACCATTGATCCGCGTACTCTACGGTAATACCGAAGAGGAGATCGGCTCGCGCCATTGGGAATTGCCTGACCGACCTCTCGTCAGGCAAGCAACGAAAATCGAGCGCATCGACGGCAATCGCGTGACGATTTCCGATCCGCTATTGCATCCGATTGGCGACGAGCTGCCCGCCTATTTTGCAAGCTGGGAGCACTTGTCCGACGTCGGCATCCAGGACCTTGCTCTTGCCTTCCCAGAGAATCCGTTTTTCGGCCACCATAACGAGGCAGGCTACAATGGCATCTATTTCACCGGCGTCCACGACGGGTGGATCCGCAATGTCACGGTGACCAATTCCGACAGCGGCATCCTGACCGACGATTTGGCTAACGTCACAATCGCAAACGTCCGCACCAAGGGCGATCACATGGCGCATTACAGCGTGCATATCGGTAATGTGCACAATGTGCTGGTGGACGGGTTGACCGTCGAGAACCCGACGATCCATGCACTCAGCTTCAATACACAGGCGACAAAGTCGGTCTACAAGGATGCGGTCGTCTGGTCACGGCCGAGCCTCGACCAGCACGCCGGCGCAAATCACCAGAACCTTTACGACAACGTTACCGTCCACCTGACGCCCGACCGCAAGGCGAAAGACGGCACCCCGATGTTCGACCTCTACAAGGCCGGTGGTGCGGGGTACTGGAAACCGGGCCACGCACGCTACAATACGACGTGGAATCTCAAGGTCCTAGTTGATGGCGGAGTTGCACCAGGCCAGCCGGTGACGATCTTCGCAGGTTCGGAAGGCCCTGATGCACGTATCATAGGCTTGCATGGCAATCGCCCGCTGCTGCTGGACCACACGCCCGAGCCGCATGTGGAATGGCTCAACAAGCCGGTGGCGAATGCCCCGTCGCTTTACGAGTTCCAACGGCAGAAGCGTCTCGAGACCGCACGCTAGGGCACCAGGGGCTGCGCCTCAGAATATTCACGACAACGGGAGATGAAGCATGCGCAAGGGATACATTGCGTCCGGAGCCCTGATGGCATTTGGCATCGTCAGCGCAGCATGGGCGGTTGATTTCTCGCTCGACCCGGCCATCGACGAGTTCATCAAATTTGACATCACCACCGGCGCAAGCGTGGCGCAGCACGCCTCCGATGCGCGCACCATCACTTTTACTATCCCCGACGAAACTGCCGCTCGCGCGGAAATCCGCCGCGCGTCGCAAGCCAGCGGGCCACAAGATATGGGCGGCACTTTCACACTCACCAACCAAGATGGCGACTTTCTCAGCATCATCCAGGCGCTGAACGTCAAGGCGCGCAACAAGCCGACCGGATCTTCTGAACCGGTTGCCCAGCTTGCGATCCGCAAGACCGGCAAACTCGTGAACGTCGATGGAGGGCTGCGCGCATCCTACGAGTTCTACATCGAACAGCAAAACGGCAAGCCGACCTGCGCAGCACTTGGGACCTTCACCCATGGCGAGCCAGTGTCGATCGCGATGACCTACGACATGGACGAGTGGCCCGTGTTCACACGAGATGGCGACCCGACCAAGACGTGCACCGGCGGAAAGCCTGACCGGCTGATGGGCGATCCATCCGGCGAGGCGCGCGGAACATTCTATTATTACGGGAAGCTCGGCGTCTATCAGACCAACAGCGGCGCCGGAAGCTCACAGGTGGTTTGGACGGAAATATTCGACTGAGCTGTGCAACCCAAGTGTCGGATTTGCACGCACTTTCGCCGAAAGCGGAATGTCCGCTAACGGCCCAATAGCTGCCATTAGGTGCCCATCACTTTCATGTCGGATGAATGCGAGAATCCCAGAATTCTGCGGATTGTCGCTAATGGCGCGCCCGGCAGGACTCGAACCTGCTGCCTCAAGATTAGAAGTTAGGTTGCCCACTTCCCATGAGGCCTCAATAGTGCGCAATTCTGGGGTTTTTGAGTTTCATGCATGCCATAACTTGCATGTTACCTCACTCTGAGTTACCTAGCTTGTTACCTATTGCCGATCAGGTAACAGGCGGGCCAAGGTAGGAGCTGCAACTCCTGCCCTTGACCCTCACCACAACCGACTAACTGGAGTCGAGAATATGGCTAGCATCGCACTACACCCGCGAACCGAAGAACGTAAGGCAACCGAGAGCGAAAAGCTCTACGCCGCCTGGAGGCGCGCAAAAGGCAGCTGGGACCTCGCATCCTATGCGCCAGAAACCTTTCTTAATGGCCTTCCAAATGACGAGGAGGATGCGCATTGCGATGCTACCTGCAAGGCATTGAATGCCTACCTCCTCCACCCCACCGATTGCCCACGCGAATTGGCCCGTAAGCTTCGGGTGATGCGCGACGAAGAGATTTACGACTCTTGGACAATGGCCCCTCAGATCGCCGTTGTCGTTGCCGCCGATGCCCACCGCGTCGCCTTCGGAAGCGACTGACCTATGCTTACCGACACGAAGATCGCAGCAATTAAACCGCCAGAAAAGGGACAGGACGAACACCCTGACCACAAGGTGACGGGGCTGCGGCTTCGTGTCGGCGCTGGCGGCGCAAAGTCATGGCAACTGCGCCGCCGCGTTGGGGGCAAGGTCATCAATCGGAAGCTTGGCACTTATCCGGCAATGAAGCTGGCGCAAGCGCGCAATGCAGCCGAGGCCATGATCGAGGCGCTAGAACGCGATGGCAGCACGGAAGGCATCGACAGGCCTTTTGAAGTGGCTGCGGAGGCATGGATAAAAGCGAAGAAGCGCCCTGCCCTAATTAGCCGCCAGCTTGAGCTTCACGTTTACCCTCATTGGCAGGGTCGCAAGCTAGGAGAGATTAAGCGCGCGGATGTGCGCGACCTCATCGCGGGGCTTGAAGGTGACGTCCTGCCGAACCGCGTTCTCGCGACGATCAAGACAATCTTTGGCTACGCCATAAAGCAAGACTGGATCGAGACTTCGCCAGCCGACCGCATCGACAAACCACATGAAGAGACCCCGCGCACCCGCGTTCTCGACATGGACGAGATTGCCCGCGTCTGGAAGGCGACAGGCCTTCTAGGCTATCCGGTCGGCCCTTGGGCGCGCATCCTCCTTTTGACAGCACAGCGCCGGAGCGAGGTTGCGGGAATGCGTTGGGCAGACATCGACCTCGATAATGCGACATGGACGATCTCAGCTGCCAACACCAAAGCGAAGCGCTCACACCTTGTTCCCCTCGCCCCTGCGGCGTTGGAAATCATCAAAGCCATGCCAGAGATAGGGGATTACGTCTTCTCGACGTCTGCGAACACACCCATGAAGGGCTTTGCGCGCGCCAAGGCGCAAATCGATCAATGGCTGGAAAGTAAAGACGCGGCACTTGCTGAGCCTTGGCGCTTCCACGACCTGCGGCGCTCGGCAGCAACGCACATGGTGCGCCTTGGCATTCCTGAGCTTGTGGTTTCCCGCGTCCTAAATCACCGTGTCCAAGGCGTTACAGGACAGGTTTATGCCCTGCACTCTTACGCGCCGGAAAAACGCAATGCGCTCGAAAAATGGGCGGCGGAAGTCGATAGCGCGGTGAATGGGGATCGAGGCAGCAACGTGGTGTCAATCAATGGCTGAGGAAGAGCGCGAAGCAGGCAGAGACAACGCAGCCGAACTTCTGGAATACGTCAATTCCTATCGATCTTTCGTAGAACGTGGAGACAAGGCGAAGGTGGTTCCGGCAGTTGAGACGTGCCTGTCCTTTGGCCTGCCAATTCCAGATTGGCTGGAGGATGAAGTTCGCGCAGCGGTTCGCTTCTATTTTGATAAGGGAGGCGCGGCGAAGCGCGGAAGCCCTGGAAACCGCGCCCTTACGAAGAAATCGGAAATTGATGTCGCACGATACATGGCCGTCGAGAGGGAGCGCGAGCGAAAAGGCGCGACGCTCGACAGCGCAGTTGATGCCGCTTCCGTGGCCCTTAGGGGGACATTCGCCCAAGGAGAGGCGAGGCCGATCAAAGAGAGCTACACCAAGGTAGCCGCAGTCTATCACACAGCCCGCAGGAAGCCTGGTCCGAAGCCTAGCCGCTGAGAGTTCGTGCGCGAAGTTCGGGCAAACTTCGACGGCTGAACTCCGTGCCATTTTGCCCTTATTGAACGTGACGTCCTTACAAAACAGGAGCGTCACGAATGACCCAGTTCTTAAGCCCCAAGACAGTTTGCGAGCGAGTGGCGATCAGTCGCGCAACGCTCGATAGACTTGTTGCGGCGGGCAACTTCCCTTCCCCAATTCGGCTCACCCAACGGCGCTTGGTCTACAATCAGGCAGACGTAGAAAGGTGGATGGCCGGACGCTTGGGAGAAGCGTGATGGAAACGAAAAACCCCCGCATGGGCGAACATGCGAGGGCTTCAGTATCCATTGCTGCGGATGCCAAGGCTCTTACCCGAAATCGCCCAATTTTGCAAGCCAATAGCGCCATGCGAGCACGGCTTAATCTGCTCCTGTGGAACTGGCCATGGATGCTCACCGAACACCGGAGGGCCGCATGACAGGACCGGCAAAGGCCACACCTCAGGCCAAGTGGCGGAACGCAAACCCCAAGGCAACCTGGGCGCATTCCGCCCTAAGGTCCGCGCTTCGTCGTGGCCTCCTCAAACGTGGCCGATGTGAGGTGTGTGGAGCCGAACAAACGGATGGCCACCATCCTGATTACGACCGCCCGATTCATGTGCAGTGGCTCTGCCGCAAGCACCATCGCGAGCTGCACCGAAGGCAAGCCGATGGGAAAGCCTAGAACCTTCACCACCCTTCCGGTCGCGATGATCGCTGACACGGACCTAACCGCGCTCGACCTGCGTGTGGCGGCAGTCGTTGCCCTGCATGACGGCATGAGCGCGGTGAAGGGGAAGGGCGGCGGCTGCTATGCGAAGAACGTGACGCTGGCAGCCCTCGCCCGCACCGATCCCACCAACTTCAGCAAGTCGCTCACGCGGCTTATCAAGAAGAAATATATCACGCGCGAGCCGCAGTTGATGGACAAACGGCGCTTCACCTTGCGTGTCCAATATCCTGCCGATGAAAGTTGGCGAACTGACCAACCTTCTGGCGAGACGGTGGATGTCGAAACAGGCGAGATAGTTGGTGAACCTGCCAAGCCGACACCTGAGATAGTTGGTGAAGCCGATAGCAAGAACGGCAGTTCCTCTAGGCAAACTGGCCGACACTATATTTCCTTAAAGGAGGAACTAGATTCTGTAGAAACAGAGAAACTAAATTCCTCTGAAGAGGCGCGTCTTGGCGACACGTCATTCCCGCCAAAGGATGACGGGCAGTGTTATCGCGTTAACGATGCAATCCGGCAGGGAAGAGATGCGGCCAAAGCCGTGGCTATCGAGTGGGCGCTGGACGCACACCTACCGCCCAACCTCGAAGCTCTGTCCCTAGGCGCACAAGTTTCCAAGCTCGACAAGGCATTCACAGCGATAGGCCGCAACCCGAACGCCCTGCACGAACAGGAGCGTGCCAAATACACGCACCTACTCACCGACATATTCGAGACCTTCATGGGCGGCGATCAGGACGCGACCGCACAGCAAGCCTTGCGCCTGAGCGAAGACATGGCGGTCTATTGATGGAGAGGACAATGAACGAACTACAGCACAACTGGGCAGCACAACACCGCGCGCGATGGTGGACCCCCAAGGGGGTGGTCCGATCTCCAGGGCAAGGAGGGCCTATGGCGGCGGTGGAAGCGCGTAAAAATCAAACTAAGGATGCCAAATCATGTTGAGCGCCCCTGCCCACCTGCGGGACGCTGGCAGCACCTTCTACACTTCGGTCGCTGACGAATACGCGATCACCGACGCGGCAGGCCTCGCCCTGCTCTCACGTGCGGCTGAATGCGTGGACCGAATGACGGCAGCACAAACCGCCATCGCCGAGCATGGCGAGCTTGTTCCTGACCGCTACGGCGGCGTGAAGCTCAACCCTGCCTGCAATCTGGAAAAGGACGCTCGCAGCGGATTCCTCGCAGCCGTGCGCGCCCTCAACCTCGACCTTGAACCCCTCAGGGACGGCCCAGGCCGCCCGCCTGAATAGGAGATCCACTATGCCTACCAATCGCACCCGCCGGAAGCGGACTAAGCAAGACCTCGACGTGCTCAAACTAAGGGAACTCCATCACGGCCCCGGCACGTGCCTTCTGGCAGGCTGTGGCTACTTCATGCATCCCGATTGGCCCGGAGCAGTCCCCGGCGATCAGACTGGCTTTTATTGGGATCTTAGCGACGAGAACCAAGCCAAGGTTCGCGATGCGATGCTCTCCGATTGGCGGCTTTATCGCGACGAAGTGATGGCGGCATGGGATGGCGAAGGCGATCCGTGGGTGCTCACCGAATTTGGGGAGATTGCATGATGCGACCGGAAACCGACGAACAGTTCATCATCGCAGCGCGTGCGATAGCCACCACTCTGCTAGACCGTTTTGCCCACTTCGGGCTTTCGTCTGACGAGATAGCCAACCTGTGCGGAGCCGCGTTTGGTGAAGTTCTCGCCCAGCAGCTTGGCCCGTTTGGCGCAGTCGAACGCATGCGTGACATTGCGGACACACTCGAAAAGCAAGTGCTGGATGACGCGCTCAATTCTTGACTTTGTTCCGCGTTTGTTCTATAGGGGAATCTTCCGGCAATGCCGAGGCCCGCAGGTGCTCCCTTCCTGCAAGACCCTTAACGGGCGGCCTTGGCATTCGTGCATCGATCCGCCCTCAAAATTGGATGGATGGATGAAAACCCCAAAACTGATTGAACTCGAACGTGACCGTCTCACCATCATGGAGGAGGCCCGCTCACTCTTGCACGACCTGGAGGGCGAGACCGACGAGAAGAAGGCTCGCGAACTCGAACGCAAACACGATAGCGCAATGCGCTCGCTAGACGCTAACAAGCTCGACATTGAAGAAGAGCAGATGAACGCTCGCGATGAGGACGAACGCAATTCGCGCCGCCCTGGATCGAACGGAAGCGTTGGCGGTAGCGACGATGGTTCAAGTGACTTTGCCCGCGCGTGGGGCGGTGAAGGTCGCGGCGAATGGATCGATGAGAAGGGCAACGCGGTTCGCGTGCTCGAAAACACCGACCGATTCAGCGATACCCGCCAGCGCGGCAACGCCCTTGGCGACACTGTCCGCGCGATGGTTACTGGCGCACGCAATGACACCGAACGCCGCGCCCTCTCTGAAGGCACCGACAGCGCAGGCGGCTACACTGTCCCCACCCCCCTCGCCTCTTGGTTCATCGACCGTCTGCGTTCGCAATCGGTAGCAGTTCGCGCAGGCGCTCGCACTGTGCCGATGGAATCCCAGACCCTCGCAATCGCAAGGCTGGAAACCGACCCGACGATTGGCTGGCGCGCTGAGAACGCGAGCATTGCGGAAGGCGACCCGACCTTTGGCGCAGTGACGCTGACCGCCAAGTCGCTGGCAGGCATTCTGAAGGTGTCTCGCGAGCTAATGGCCGACAGCCTCAACGTTGGCGAGATGATCGAGAACGCTCTGGCACAGACGATGGCGCTAGAGATGGACCGCGCCGCGATTTGGGGTAGCGGTTCCAGCAACCAGCCTCGCGGCGTCGTGAACACCGTTGGCATCAATAGCGTGAGCATGGGCACCAATGGCGCGGCTCTGACGGACTATGACGCGCTTATCGATGCAATCTACGAACTGCACGCGGACAATGTGCCTAATCCTACGGCTGGCATTCATCACCCCCGCACAGGGCGAGAGCTTGCGAAGCTGAAGGATGCGGACAACAACCCGCTGGGCGTTCCGGGCATGGTGTCGAACATCCCGCTCCTGTCCACGACCGCTGCGCCGATCGATGATACGCAGGGCACCGCAACCGATGCTTCTAGCATCGTTTATGGTGACTACCGCCAGATGTTCCTGGGCATGCGTGAAAGCATCAACATTCGCATTCTGGACCAGCTTTACGCTGACAGCGGCCAGATTGGCATTCTGGTTCATGCCCGCATGGATGTGCAGCTCGCACAGCCCAAGGCGTTCTGCGAACTAGCTGGCATCATTCCGCCTGCGTAACCTCTTCCCGGCGGCTGCTCGCAAGGTTCGCCGCCGGGTTTCCTGGGTGGGAGAGGGGGAGCGGTCCTCCCCCAAGGAGACCCCTCTCCCATTCCCCTGCACGATTGATAGGAATTTCCATGGCCACGACCATGCTTGGCAGTCTGCTAGTGAGTCTCGGATTGGATTCTGGCGAATTCAAATCTGGACTCACCGACGCGGAAAAGCGCCTCAAAGCCACTGAGCGCCAATTCAAAAAGCTCGGCAAGCAGATTTCAGGAATTGGCAAAGCCCTAACCGTTGGCCTGACCGGACCGATTGCTGCGGTTGGCACGGCATTCGGCATGGCCGCTAACAAGATGGCTTCCGAGAGCCGAGAGATTGCTAAATCCGCACAGGTGGCAGGCGAGAGCTTCGAGGCTTTCCAGCGCCAAGCGCACGCCGCCTCTAGTGTCGGTATCGAGTTCGATAAACTTGGCGATATCTTCAAAGACGTTCGCGACCGCGTAGGTGACTTCGCAGCCACTGGCGGCGGGCCGATGGCCGACTTTTTCGAGAACATTGCGCCTAAGGTGGGTGTCACTGCGAAGGCCTTTGAGGGTCTATCGGGCAAACAGGCTCTGCAACTGTATTTCGACAGCCTCAAAAAGGCGAACGTGTCGCAAGAGGAAATGGTTTTCTATCTGGAGGCCATGGCCAGCGATGCCACGAACCTAATTCCGCTTCTGGAAAAGGGCGGCAAGGCTTTTGATGAGCTAGGGGCCAAGGCCTCTATCGTGTCCGATGAGGACCGCGCAAACCTCGAAAAATACAACATTGCGCAAGAGCAGATGGGGCAGGCGACTAAGAAGCTAACGATTGCGTTGGTCAACAGTGGCGTTCTTGAAGCGATCACCAGCCTTGTCGAAGGGTTCGCTAAGTTTACCTCGCAGCTTGCGGAAACCAATCCCGGCGTTCTTAAAGCCGCCGTAGTCATCGGAGGCATTGCCGCCGCCGTTGGACCTGTCCTTGTCGCTCTAGGTGGCCTTGTGAGCATCGCCCCCGCCCTTGCTGCCGCATTCGGCGCGATCAAGGTTGCGGCGCTTGGCCTAATGGCCAATCCGGTTATTCTCGGCTTTGCAGCCGTAGTGGGCGGGATCTATCTGGCATGGAAAAATTGGGACAAGATTAGCGCCATTGTGCGCAACGTCTACAACGGCGTGAAAACGTGGATCGTGGACAAGCTCGGCGCAATCTTTGGGTGGGTGAAGGGCAAAATCGAGGGCGTTAAAAACGCCTTCCGCGATATGTACATTGCCGTTGTCGGCAATAGCTATGTGCCCGATATGGTGGACGAGATTGGCCAGCATATGCGCCGCCTCGATAACCTCATGGTCGCACAGGCCGTTAGCGCCACGAAAAAGACCAAGGATGCGTTTAAACAGCTTCGCGACGACCTGCGCCCCCTCTTGGCTGAATTGTTCCCTCAGGAGGCCCTGGAGGCCGAGTATCGCGCCAAGCAGGACGTTCTAGAGCAAGGCCTGCGCGATGGCGAAATCTCGCCGCAACGCTTTCAGGAGGCCATGGAGCGTGCACAGGCAGCCTATTGGGGCGAACGCGCCCCCGGCTCCAAGCCGGAATTTAACGCCGAGCCGCTAGACAAGAACCTTGCTGATGGCATTGCGAAGGCTGGCGCGGCAATCGACGTGAACCTGCCCAAGATAAACACCTTCGCCCGCGACCTTCGCGAAGGGCTTGGCGCTGCCTTCGATGAGCTTGGCTATCAATTGCAGGGCGTCTTGGTGGGCGCACAGAGCGTTATGGATGGCCTGCGCAATCTCGTTTCGCGAATGCTCTCCATGTCGTTTGAAAAGCTGTGGGGAAGCCTAGGCGCTTCGCTCAAAATTCCGGGCTTTGCGGAGGGCACGAAATTTGCCCCCGGAGGCCTCGCCCTTGTCGGTGAAAAAGGGCCGGAGCTTGTGAACCTCAAACGCGGCTCGCAGGTTATCAATAACCGCGACCTCACCGGACTGATGGCGCAGCGCAGCGCTGCACCTAGCCAACCTGTCTACATGACGGTGAACACGCCGAACGCAGACAGCTTCCGGCGCAGTTCCTCTCAAATCACCCGCGAATTGCGGCGCAAACTGAACGGATAAACCTATGCAACAGACAACAGACGCCGCCCCCTACATCACGGCAATCAGCCTCGCGCTCTATGCCGTTCACGATCAGCTTGTGGCCCAAGGCTCGCTTCAGCCCGGAAGCGTGCCCAAGGCGTTGCGGGCGTTTGATCCCGGCGCAAACGAGGAAGCCAAGACGGTGGCCGCTATCATGGAGGCTATCGCGACAAATCTGGAATCCTTCAGCTTCGGCCCCGGTGGCTCACCTCGCCAATTCGATATTGTTGACGGCGGCAAGGGAGACGAGTGATGGCGGCGGCATTCGAGAAGTGGGAACACACGGAAGACAGTTTAACTGTGACGTTGGCAATCGCTGGGCGCAGCAGCTTTGGCTTGCGGCCGGTAAGGCTGGCTACCTCGACTGGCGAGACAGATTACGCGGTTGAACTTACCACGGTAGCCACGGATAAAGACCTTCAGGGCTTTACCATGCATGGCTTTGCAACCGCTGAGACGCCTATCGGCATTCGTGTAACTGGCGCTTTGGTTGATACGATAACTCTACGCCCAGCCGATGGTTCAACCATCACGGCAGGAGCCATCCAAGCATTCGCTGGGCCGGGAGAGGGATGATGCGCGACTGGGAGCCTATCGACCCGCGAGGGGAAAAGATCACACGGCGCGAGGCATGGGCGACAGGCATACTGCTAGTCATCGGCCTCTTGTGGGTATTCTCGCCTCTGTTCCGCTGAAAGCATTTTTCGCAATGCTCAAAGAGTAGATGCGATCCGCGACAAAAGTGCGCTGGTTGCTGGCTGCTTGCAACGGAACATCGCAATTCGATTGAAGCGACACAAATCGCAACTATCTTGATGCCGCAACCCAACACTCAACTGTATCACTCTGAAACACCACTCTCACATGAACTGGCGACAACGATCAGTTTCAAGCTTGATTAACTCGGAAGTTGTAGGATAAGCGACATCAAAACGGCACTGCATGGCACCGTATGACACGGAACAGCATATGCAAAAGACCGTTGAAAGAATGCGACAAGGAGAATCCCATGAAGGCTTTTATGACCCGCGATAGCTGGGGTGGCCTTTAACTGCCCCCTGCAGTCGACATAAGCATATCAACCTCTGCGGCCCCCGATGTATGGACATTGGGGGCCGTTTTGGTACCCATCATCGCTGCGGGGGTAGCGATATGGGGCGTGCAAACGCAACGCGCTATCGCCCGCAGGAAGGCCACTCTGGACCACTTGGCCGTCGATAATGTCGACACAGACATGATCCGAGCCAGAACAACCTTTATTAAGCTTGCCCTAGGACCTGGTGGTCTTGCTCCCTACGCCGATAACGACAAGGAGCACAGCAAGGAGCAGCAAGCGATCCGTCTAATCCTCAACGATTTCGAGCTTGTCTCTACGGCCATCCAATTCGGCATCATGGATTTCGAGTTCTACAAGCAACAGGCTGGGGGCACTGCAATCCGCTACTGGGAATGCGCAGCGCCGTTCGTTCACGCAATTCGACAAAAAGCTGGCAGAAACACTTTATATTGCGAATTTGAAGCCTTAGCCGGATGGATCAGCGACGATCACAAACCCAAAAAGCGCAATCGCTTGTGGCGCAAATTTTTCTGAAAATTGGATCTTAGCGAGACGGCCGGCTTAATCCAAAGTCCTCATTGGCCGATGCATTACCCACTAGAAGGGTCCATTCTCTTTCGCTCGCGCCCTCACAGTCTCGCCATCCACCTGGAGCGAGAGCTTCGACGAGGTTCGATTGGTGATTTGGGATGAGCAGGTCTCGCGGCTCTCCGGCGCTTCCCGCCTCGATAAAAAGAGCGAGGCGCGTATCACCGGCTGAGGCAGTAAAAAACTCAGCGAACCGGTCCTGAAAAGGCCCCCATTCATCGAGGGGCATCGTTTTGCAGCGAAACATTCGCGACTCCTCAGTTACCTATAAGTTACCTAGTAAATCCAAGGTAACTCTCGAAACCTCGGAAAATTGGCGCGCCCGGCAGGACTCGAACCTGCTGCCTCAAGATTAGAAGTCTCGCGCTCTATCCAGATGAGCTACGGGCGCGCGCGGGTCAGGCCATAACGTGCCTTTGCGCCTGCGCCAATCGGGGATAGGCAGCGCTCTATGGATAAGCCCGATACACACGCCCCGGCCGCACCGCGCCGTTTTCGCTATTTCGACATCGTCATGGCGAGCTTCGTCGCCGTGCTTCTGCTATCCAACGTCATCGGAGCGGCAAAATTGTCCACCGTCGCGGGTTTTACCTTTGGCGCAGGCATCCTGTTCTTCCCAATCAGCTATGTCATCGGGGACGTGCTGACCGAGGTATACGGCTATGCCAAGGCACGCAGGGTCATCTGGGTCGGGTTCGCGGCGCTGATCTTCATGGCGTTCATGAGCTGGGCCGTCGTGGCCATGCCCCCTGCGGCAAGCTGGGACGGACAGTCGGCCTACGAAAGCGTTTTCGGGCAGGTGCCGCGCATAGTGCTGGCATCCATCATCGCCTTCTGGGCGGGCGAGTTCGTAAATTCCTACGTCCTGGCACGGATGAAGGTCTGGACGAAGGGCAAGGCGCTGTGGAGCCGGACGATCGGCTCGACCGTGTTCGGACAGGCGGTGGACAGCGCGATTTTCTACCCAATCGCCTTTCTGGGCGTGTGGGAGACGCGCGACGTGTTGATTGTGATGGTCACGAACTGGTTGTTGAAGGTCGTCTGGGAAGCGGTCCTCACCCCCGTAACCTACTTGGTGGTGGGCAAGCTCAAGGCAGCCGAAGGCGTCGAAGTGTTCGACACAGACACCGATTTCTCGCCCTTTGCGACTACCGGCAAGGACAGCTGATACGAAAAGGGGCGGCCCGATGGACCGCCCCTCCCTCTCCCCTTTTGAAAGGGTATCCTAGAACTTCGCACCGACTGCGACGCCGAAGCGACGCGGGTCGAGGGTGAAGATGTTGGTGAAGTTACCCGAAGACGCATCGGTCAGGTACAGGCCCGTCACCGAGTTGGCATCGAAAATGTTCTGGACGAAGGCGCGGACATACCAGCGCTCGTCAGCAGAGTTGAGCTGCACCTGGGCATTGGCCTGCACGAACGGAGCGATGCGGTTGACCGATCCGTTGAACACGTTGCCGTATTGCTCGCCCGTCATCGCGATATCAAGGCGCGGAACCAGCGTCATGCCGCTGCCGAATTCGGCAGTGTACTGAACGCCGATCGAGGCCTTGTATTCCGGCGCCTGGGGCAGCTTGTTGCCCTTGAGGTTGACTTCAACACCGGGGCTCAGGACCGAAAGCGGACCAAAGCTGTCGATGAAGGGTTGCAGCGGGGCAAGATCGGGATTGACCAGCCCGATCGCACCGGCAGCGGCAGCTTCGTAGATGCTGCAGATACCGAATGCGCCCGAGGAAGCGATACCGCCGTCAGCTGGGAATTCGCTGGTGCCCTGGAGCTGGAAGAACGGGTTCAGGAAGTTGACGAAAGCGTCTGCCCCCGCACCGGTGACAGCACAGAGCGAGCCGTTGCCGAGATCCTTGATGATGACAGCGTCGGGATCGCCGCCGCCCGGATCACGCGGGTTGGAGAAGAACTGGTCGCCAGCGACCTCGGCATTGAGCCAACTGAGGTTCATGTTGATCAGCCAGTTGTAGCTCGGCGAGATGATCGTCTCGAGTTCGAGACCCCAGATCTTGGCGTCGATCGTGTCGTTGACCGAAGTACGGGCAACGATACGGCTGAGCTGCAGGCCCTTGTAGTCGTAATAGAAGCCGGTGAGGTTCACCTGCGCAGCACCATCGAGGAAAGTGTTCTTCGAACCGATTTCAAAAGCATCGATCTGCTCGGAACCGAAGCTCTCCTCGACCGCGAAAATCGGCGAAAGCGGCGGGTTGATACCGCCCGACTTGTAACCGCGCGAGTACGAGAAGTAGATCTTGCTGTCAGGGCTGATTTCGTAATCCAGAACCGCGCGTCCGGTTATCTCGTTGAACGAGACTTCGCGGGTCTGCAGCAGCTGGTTTCCATCGGTGCCCGGATCGGCATCGAAGCCTCCCACGAACGGAGAGGAGAACGGGTCGGCCGTATTGGCAAACGGGTTCAGGAAGCTCGCCAGCGTGGTGCGCGCCTCGACCGTTTTCTTGTCGTCGTTGTAGCGCAGACCACCGGTGAACTTCAGCCGGTCCGAGATGTCGAAATAGACTTCACCGAAGATACCGAAGCTTTGCAGCGAGAAGTCGGTCGTGTTGTTCCGGTACATCGACGTCGCCAGGTAGGACGGCGGCAGCGGTGCCGGTGCGTCGGTGACCGGATCGGTATTCGCGAAGGCTGCGAAGGTACCGAGGATACCGGTTGCATAGTCCAGCCCGAAAGCGTTCACGTAATAGCTGTTCTCGCTCACTTCGGACTCGGCATATATCCCGCCGATCAGGAAGTTGAACGGGCCGTCGAGATCGCTCGACAGGATCGCTTCTGCCGACCACGAGGTCTGGTACTGGACCGACCTGTCGAAGCTGAGCGGCGCATCCGAACAGATGGAATTGCCCTCATAGGCACCGAAGTTCTCGTCGTCGTTGTCGGACGTGCAGAGCACTCCGTTCGGCCCATTGGGAATGAGCGCATCGGCAATCGGCGAGAAGTAAGCGCTCGATCCTGGGATGAAGCCAAGGATCGCTCCGGTGTCCGGGTCGGTAACGGGCACGCCATTGTCGGCGAAGAACTGTAGGGTGTTGAGGCCCGTCGCATATCCGCTGCGGTCGAGTACGCCGAGGTTGTAGTCCTGCCGGCTGTCGACCGTGGTTTCCTGGTAGATACCGGTCAGCGACAGGTTCATCGCACCGATGTCCTGGTCGAGATGAGCCTGCAATTGCAGTTCGTCGGCAAAATAGTCAGGCGTGAATGGCGTGTTCACGACGCGCACGTCGTCGGGCTCGTCGAAATTGGCGAAGCCGTCAGGGCCGTAGACGCTGCCGAGGGCCAGCGAAGCGGGCAGACCCTGGATGGTGAAGAGTTCCGCCGAGGTCAGCACCGATGCGAGTGTTGCGTTCGCATTGGCGCTGTCGAAGTCGCGCCGCGAATTGAGGCAGCCCAGCACACCGGTCGGGTCGCGCTGGCAGGTCTGCTTCTGGATACGCAGACGGTCGTCGTCCTCGTGGAAGTAGAAGCCCATCAGATCGATGGTGGTCGACGCGGTAGGTTCGAAACGGAGCGAGCCGCGAATGGCGTACATGTCGCGGCCGTCGATGTTCGATCCGTCGTACAGGTTCTCGGTATAGCCGTCGCGGTTGAGGTAATAGCCCGCGACGCGAACGCCGATGCTGTCGCCGATCGGCACGTTGACCATGCCCTTGGCGCGAATGCTGTCGAAATTGCCATATTCAAACTCGGCTGCAGCGCCGAAGCCTGACAGGTCCGGCTTGGCGGTGACGACGTTGACCACGCCCGAGGTTGCGTTGCGTCCGAACAGTGTACCCTGCGGGCCACGCAGGACTTCGACGCGCTCGAGATCGAAATATTCCGCTTCGAACAGGCGCGTTCCGAACAAAGGCGAACCATTGACGTGAATTGCAGTCGCCGCATCGCAGGTGACGCCGACGCAAAGGTCGCCGATCCCGCGGATGGTGAAGCTGGCGCTGGTGAAGTTGGATTTGGTAAACGAGACGTTGGGCAAGGTGAGCTGGAGATCACTCGCGTTCTCGATCTGCTGCGCTTCGAGAGCCTGTGCATCGAAGGCGCTGACCGCAATCGGAACTTCCTGCAGGCTCTGCGCCTGGCGCTGTGCGGTCACGATAATGACGCGCGAAGGGTCGATATTTTCCGCGATGCCGGATTGGCTGTCGTCCCCGGTGACATCCTGTGCATAGGCTGGAACGGCGAGCGCGCCCGCGCAGATACCGGCCAGAAGGCCTGCTCTGATCTTCATAATCCCTCTCCTCATCCTGGCCGCTCTGGAGGCGGCCTAGGAGACGAAAACTATCATGAATTCCTATGCAAGCAAGGTTTCGCGCACGATTGTTGCGCTGCAACAGCAGTTTGCGATGGATATGTTGCGACTGCGAAAAGATGCAGCCCGGTGGTTGACGTTACGGCATCGGGGCATTAGGGCGCATCCACGCCAAAATGTCACGCTTCGAGCAATTCCTCGCTTCTGGCGATTTGCGCGATACCACGCCGCCCATCCGCGCCTCGTTCGAGTTGCACGACCACGTCGATCACGCTTGCCGCATAGGCAATCGTGTCCTGTCGCGTGAGACCGATTCCCGTCTGCATGACCATCAGCGACAACTGCTCAAGCGCGCCCCGAAGGCTGTTCGCATGGATCGTCGAGAAGCTACCCGGGTGACCCGTGTTAATCGCCCGCAGGAAGCTGACGCTTTCCGCGCCGCGCAGTTCGCCCAGCACGATCCGGTCGGGCCTCAAACGCAAGGCAGCTTGCAACAGCTCGTTGGCCGTGACCTTGGCCTCGCCCAGTTCGCCCTTCACTGCGACCAGGCCGACGCCGTTTTCGCCCGGCAGCTTGAGCTCGGGCGTATCTTCCACGAGGACCACTCGCTCCTGCTTGGGAATTTCGCCCAGCATTGCGTTGAGAAAGGTCGTCTTGCCCGTACTGGTGCCCCCGGAGACGAGGATGGTGCGGCGCTGGCGCACGGCTTCACGCAGGAAGGCAATCGGCTCCGCCTGCGCATCGGGAAGGTCACCAGGCTTGCGCGGCGACAAGGGGCCCGCGTCATAGGCGTCGAGCGGAAGATCGAGCCGGCGATGGCGGCGAATGGCCATGGCCCAGTGCTTGCGCGCAGCCGGCGGACCGCAGAACTGGATACGCGCGCCATCAGGCAGCGTTGCGCCAAGCAAAGGGTGCTCGCGGTTGATGCCCTGGTGACTGACCCGCGCCACCTGTTCCGCCAAACGCTGGATCAGCCGGTCGTCGATATCGGGGCGATCGACCTTGTGCATGCCGCCTGCTGCTGCATCCTCCACCCATACTTCGCCAGGGCGATTGACCAGGATTTCGGTGACCGTGTCTCGTTCAAGCCATTCCTCGAACGGCTTGAGATAGGCTTCGAGATAGACGCTTCGCTCGCCCGACGTGTCGATCGCGGGCGCAGCGTCCGCATCGGCTTCGGGAAGGATTGGATGGATGTCGGCGGCCATGGTCGCTCCGGGCCTCAGCTGACCTTGGAAAAATCGAGATCGCGGGCGGTGAAGATCCGGATCGGTTCACCCATTTTCACCCGCACCGTCGGGCCACGCTGGCCGTCCTGCTGAGCTGCGGTGGAAGCAGCCGACTGACTTGCCCCGCCCAGCACGATACCGCCGGCACCGCCGGTCGCAAGCGCGCCGAGACCGCCGACAACCGAAAGCAGCATGGCAGATCCGAAGCGCTGGAAGAAACCGGCGCCCGAGACCTTGCCTTCGAGCCCGGTCGTGCCGTCGAAACCGATGGCGGGCGAAGCGAGGTTCACCGATGCCCCGTCGGGCCGGATCAGGCGCGTCCAGATGACATAAGCGCGTTTCTGGCCGTTCTGCATCCCGGACTGGTATTGCCCGATCAGGCGGCTGGAACGCGGCACCAGCACCTTGCTGCCATCGAAGCTGCGCACGTCCTGGCTGACCACAGCGCGCACGAAACCCGGCACATTGGTATCGATCGCCGTCTCCAGGATCGCGGGGATCAGCGTGCCTTGTGTGACGGTGGTCGAGGGATTGGTCATCGCCTTGGCCTGCGCAGGCGCACCGCCGACGCCGCCCACGCGGCTGGCGAAATCGGTCGCTGAATTGCCGCTGCCCGTTGCTCCACCGCTGGCTGCCTCTGCGGCGATTGCGGCAGCCGGTCCGGTGACTGCAGGACTGCCGGCATCGAAGACGACGGTCGGATTGCTGTAGGGATTGGGCCCGGCCATGGGCTGCGGCGCGGCGGCCAGCACTGGCGCGGGTGCAGGGTCGGCCATCGCGGCCTGCTGGTTGGCGGTCGGAGGTGCCACGACGACAGCAGGTGCCGGTGCAGCTGGCGCGGGAGCTGCGGCAGGCTGAGCCGCCTGTTGGCCGCCTATCCCCTGCGGTTCGGGCATCCGGGCCGCGCTCATGCTCCATAAGGTGACGGCACCCAGGCCGGCGACGATCGCGATGCCTGCGACCATGCCGAGCGCGTCGGACTTTCCGCCAGGACGGGCCACTGCGGGAAAGGCATTGCGCTGGGCGAGGTCGATGACGTCGGCGTCGGTTTCGTCGCGCGGATCGAAATCGTTCGCGACGCTGCTGTCGCCGGGCTTCTTTTCTGGAAGGCGCATGGCGAGACGCATCACTTCGCCTCCCTTTGGGCGAGCACGGCATCGCCGCGCTGCTGGGTGGTAGAGGCCCGTTCAGGGCCGGTGTTGATCAATGTCGCCGTGCGTTCACCGGTGCGCAGGATGATCGAACGCGGCACGCCGTCGATCGCGATTGTGTTCCCGTCGACGGTGTAATTCACCGGTCCTTCCTCACCCTTGCTGTTGGTAACGAGGATGGCTGGCACATCCCGGCCCGCAGGCCATTTGAGGAACGTGGTCTGCCCGTTGTCGAAGGCGGTTTCCGGCAGCAGCGAGGCTTCTCCCTCCCCGCTCCAGGCGAGGTTGATGTCGGCTGGGTCGAAGGTCTCGGTTGGTCCTTCCGCCGGGCCTGCGGCGGCATCGGAAGCAGCCATCTGCGTGTCTGCGAGCTCTTCTTCAGGCTCTGCCGGATAGTCGAAGCGCAACACGTAGAGCGGCTTTGCAGTCGGCGATGCGACCAGATCGAACAGATAGGTCCGCTTGCTGGTGACAACCGTCAGATTGGTCGCAGCACGCGCTTCCAGCGGTTTGACGAACAGGATGTTCGCACGCTTGTTCGGCGTTACCTGCCAAGTTGCCGAGTTGCCGATGGCGACATTCTCGATAGTCTCATCGTCACCGAACACGATGCTGGCCTGGACGTTGACGCGCCCTGGCACAGTGACGACCGAATATTCGTCGTACATGACCTGCTTCAGCCGCGCGTCCGCCAGTGCCGGCGTCGCAGACAGTGCAAGGACGAGCGCGGTCAGGACTGCGCGTTTCATGACGGTTTCTCCATTGAAGGGGCTGGACCGCGGGTAGGCACGGACTTGAAGCGGCTGCCGATCCCCATGGTCCGGCTGGGTCCCGCCTTATCGGGCCCGGCCTGAGTATTTGCTGAAGCGGTCGCATAGACCTTGGTGGTGCGTACACTGCCAACCGCACCGGAGCTATCGTTGGCGGCAGGTGCGGTGGCGGTTGCAGAGACATCGATCCGGCGCGCCTGTTCGCTCGCCTGGGTAGCGGCCTGCGCTGCGTAAAGGTGGGGCTGAAGGGCGGGCGCCGGCGCGGCGGGCTGGTCGTCACGCTCGGACTTGTCCGAAGCCAGGCCGAAAACGGTCCAACCCGAAACCATGGCACCTGCGACCTTGAGGACGAGCACCATCAGCGCGACGTGCACCGCACCGATCATGAAAAAGGCCATTCCGGCCTGTGCCGGGACGGTGCCGGGAGTCGCAGTGATCGACGACAGGATCGGAACCGACAGTTCGAGCATGATAGATCCGCCCAGCACCGCGAACAGCGGCGCCAGGGCGCACATCACAAGCCCCTTGAGCCAGCCGACGAACAACCCGCGTGTGCCGTTGAACAGGGCCAGCACAACGAATACCGGACCGATTGCGACAAGGATGCCAAGTGCGATCTTGGTCGTGACCAGAAGGCCAACCGTACCGAGCATGAACAGCATTGCGCCAAGCCACATCATCCCTTGCGGCGAGAATGCAGAGAAATCGGTGTTGCTGCCGCTCGCTTCCTGGATGGCAATGAAGACCACGTCGATTTTCTGGGCGAAGGTATCCGTGGCCGATCCTTGCGTGCCGGTCAGGACGCCTGCGAGGTAATCTGGCGTTCCTACTGCCAGGTTCCAGACCACGCTCTGATAGGCAACCCAGCTGGTCGCGAAGGTGAGTACGAGGCCGAGCGTCATCATGCGCGGGACAAGCGAGCGCACGCCGATATTGGCCCTGCCTGTCAGCAGCAGGAAGCCGAAAACCGCAATGTAAAGCGTCAGCAGGATCGTGAGCGTGGTGCCAAGGGCGCCACCTGGTGCGAACAGGCGACCGAACGCCATGGCCGACGCTTCGCCTGCCATACAGTCGACACCGCGCAGGGCGGCGGCGACGCCGTTGCCGACCTGGTCCGTCGCTTGCTGGCAGGCTGCGCTTGTCATTCTGCCGCAAGCCCTATCTGGATGTCGTCATTATCGGCGCTATCCTGAGCACCGCCCGGCCATGCGGAGCCGGTCAAAGCGGGGAACCAGTCGGCGGGCGCATCGCCCATTGCCTCGCGCAGCAGGTCCAGGCGGCGTACAGAGCTTTCGCGGCCAGACAGCAAAGTCAGCACTTCGGGCGCGCCCGACAGGTCGAGGCGGACCACCACGCTCGCATCGGGCTGGCGCACGAGAAAACAGCGACTGTGCGCTGGCAAGCTGCGGATCAGCGCCAGTTCGTGACTGGTGAGACCGAACCCGTCGCAATAATCCTCTGCGCGCGCACGGCTGTTGGGCATGAAGACCATGGTAGCGGTCTGTTCCACCAGCGCAGTCGAGATGCGGCTCTCCAGGGCATCGCGGGCGGATTGCGTCGCAAAGCCGACCAGCGCGTTGCGTTTGCGCAGCGTCTTGAGCCAGTCGCGAATGCGTGCTGCGAACACCTCGTCGTCAAGCGCCTTCCAGCCCTCGTCGATCAGGATCATCGTGGGGCTTCCGTCGAGCCGCTCTTCGATCCGGTGGAAGAGATACATCATCGTCGGGGTGCGCAGTGCGGGGTTCTCCAGCAGCGCGGTCATGTCGAAACCGAGCACGCGGGCGGAGAGGTCGAGTTGATCTTCCGCATTGTCGAACAGCCAGGCCTTCTCGCCCTCGCCGATCCAGGCCGACAGGCGGTCCGCCAGATCGCCCGGCTGGGGCCGCTTGCTGCCGGAGAGCAGCTCCTTGAAATGCCGCAGGCGGCGCAGCGAGGCGTCATTGGCATAGGCCGCATCGACCGCATGGGCGATAGTGGCCTCTTCTTCCGGACCGTTCGCATTCAGCAGGACGCCAAGCCAGTCACGCAGGAATGCCTTGTTGGTCGGGCTGTCGGACAGGCCGAGTGGATTGAACCCGGTGGGCTCGCCCGCGCGGATACTGTCGTAGCGTCCGCCGATCCCGCGCACGAAAAGCTCCGCGCCGCGGTCCTTGTCGAAGAGGACTGTGCGCGGTTTGAACTTCTGAGCCTGCGCAGCGAGGAAATTCATGACCACGGTCTTGCCCGACCCGCTCGGCCCGATGACCGAGAAATTGCCAAGGTCGCCGTGGTGGAAATTGAAGAAGAACGGGGTCGCGCTGGTGGTTTCCAGCAGGGTGACGGCATCGCCCCAGTGGTTGCCCTTCGCCTGGCCGAGCGCAAAGCCATGCAGCGAACCGAAGCTCGCCATGTTCGCGCTAGAGATCAGGGCGCGGCGCACGAGATAGCTCTCGTTGCCCGGGAACTGGCCCCAGAAAGCAGGTTCGAGGTTGGTATCTTCGCGGACCGCGATCGCTCCGGTATCGGCAAGAGCGGCACTGCATGCCGCTGTCGCATCGTCGAGGCGGGCGAGATCGCGCTCTTTCACCATTACGGTGAGGTGATGATCGCCGAAGCCCACCGCCCCGTTGCCAAGCGCATCGCGGGCGGACATCATGTCCGCACGCTCGGCCATGGCTTCCTCGTCAGCCGATTTCAGGCGCCGGATCGAAAGGTCCATCCGCTCTCGCGCGGTCTGGCGCTCGGCCGGGGCATAGCTTTCGCACACAACCATTTCGAACGGCAGGCGCAACAGGCCGTCGAGCAGGCCCGGGCTGGTCGCCTCAGGGTAATCCTTGAGGCCCAGGATGGCTGCGAAATCGGGCGAGCCGGATCCGCGCAGTTCCATCGCGTCGAGACCGAAGCTGACGCGGCGATAGGGCAGCATGTGGCCGATATCGACGTCGTCCGCAGGCTTGCGCACCGGGCGCATCTCGCCGTTGTAGAGCGCGGAAAGCAGCTCCAGCATTTCGGAATTGGTATTGCCCTGTGCACCGACATAATCGCCTAGGGGCACAGCGCCGTAAGCCTGCAGCGAAGCAATGAGCCCCTGTGCGGCAGCACGCAGGCTGCGCAGGTCCTTGGGATCGGCTTCCAGCCGGTCCTTGCGGCCTTTGAGGCGCTTGGACACCTTCTCGGCCCAGCCCGCCTTGCCGCGCGCAGGGCGCCGGATCAGCGTAATGAACTGGTCGTTGACGAATAGCTGGCCCGAGCCGAGCCGCTCTTTCCAGCGCGCATCGATATGGCGGCTGATGGGATCGGGAAATTCCGCTTCGAGGTCGATCGAAACACGGCGCCTGATGACGTGATGATAAAGCACGAAGCGCGCATCGAGCGTGGAACGCAGCACTACTTCTCGTGTGGCGGCGTGGGCGTTCAGGGCCTCGCTATCCTCGGTCTCGAACAGCAGACCGGGGACCTGGATTGCGGTCATCACGCTGCCGTCGCGCAGCAGGACGGTATTTTCGTCCACCATACGCGAATAGGGCAGGCGGTCGCCCGCCTTCGCTTCCCGCACACTCCACGAGGCGGGGCCGATCCATTTGCGGTCACGCGGCATAGCTGTTGCACCCCCAGCGCTTGTAATTCTTCACGCGCGGGCATTTGCTGACCTTGGTCATCCAGAGGTCGAAAATCCGCGGTTCGCGCAGGCAGGCGAAATAGCCCACGCCATGCATGACGAGCGCGGCAAACAGCGCCCAGAAGCTGCCCGTGATGAGGAAAATCTCGGTCGTCACCACCCCGTTGATGATGAAGTAATTGAACGTCACGCCGGCAAACATCTGCGGCCGGGTGAGCGCCTTATGGACGGGGTGGCGGACGAGAGCGGTCATATCAGCCTGCCGCCACGCCCTGGATACCGGCGACGATCGAAGCCGCGCCGAACAGGATGAACACGCCGATGATCACGGTCGCACCGAAGCGCCAGTTGAGGCGTCCGGTCAGCATCATGAAGCCGACCGCTGCAACCGCCATGACTGCTACGGCGGTCGCGACATTGCCGAGCAAAGTGCCCTGAAGCCACGACAGAGCATTAACGATGGGCCCCGAGCCCGCGGGGTCGGCGGCTTGCGCGAAAGCGGCGGTCGGCCAGAGCAACATGGCCAGTGCGGCCGAGCGGGTGACAAGCGATTTCAAGTCGGATTACTCCCGTGAATGATCTGCAAGGCGGCCCATGATCGAGGCCACGTAAAGCTGTGTTTCGCGAATGCGCGGGACGCCGCCTGCGCGCTCCACGCATCCCGGACCGGCGTTGTATGCGGCGAGCGCTTTTTCCAGGTCGCCGTCGAAGCGATCGAGCTGCGCCCTCAGGTAACGCGCGCCGCCTTCGAGATTGGCGAAGGGATCGCGTGGATCCACGCCCAGTTCGCGCGCGGTCGCGGGCATCAGCTGGGCTAGGCCCTGCGCGCCCGCAGGCGAAACGGCGTCGTGCCGCCAGCGGCTTTCCTGCCAGACCATTGCTTCGAGGAGCGATTGCGACAGGTCGAAGCGCTGCGAAAGTTCGGCGATCTTGGCGCGGTAGATTTCCGGCACGCCTGCCGAATGTGCAGCGGGGTCGGCGATGACATGATCGGGGATGGCCAGCCCTTCGGGGACCGTTTCGTTGCCATCGGCCGGGATGATAAACTGGTCGGGCGCAGCTTCAGTGGCGGCGCGGTCGCCGGCTATCCAGCGCGCTCCGTCAGCATCGATCTCCATGACGTCCGCCTTCACCGGGAAAGCGGCGAATGCTCCGCCTACGCAAATCGCGTGGAGCACCCATCGTGTACGAATCATCGTCGAACACCCTCCGTGCGGCCCCTCTGGAGACCTTACATGACACGAGGGTGACAAGAAGCTGAATGCCTGGGGAAAACTCTTTCCCCAATGAAAAAGCCCGCTCTCCGTAAAGGAAAGCGGGCATCTCGGTGGTGTTCTGTCGGCCTAGCGGCTGGCCAGCGATGCGAAGCCGGTGGTGCGTCCTTCATCGATCATCGCGAGGCCGCGACGCGCAAGCACACGCGAGTCGACCCATGATCCATCTGCGGTCTCCAGGCGATAACGGTCGTCCAGCCGGGCGGCCTGCTGGAAGCGTTCACGTGCGCCCTCGTGCTGACCGAGACGCGCCAGAGCGACCCCGTGGTTGATGAGCCGCGCCGGATCCTGCGCATCGGCGCCCGACTGCGCTTCGAGTACTTCGAGAGCACCGGCGGGATCCCCGGCCACCAGCTCTTCATAACCGATATTGTAGCTCGGCTCGGCATTCGAAACGACTTCGATCGGGCCACTACCCATAACCAGAACCGTTGCTGCGACGACGAAGGACATCTTTTCACTCCCACTCTTTCTTGAGGGGTTTTTTGAGCGAAGATTTCAGCGACTGCAACAAAACCGTAACATTGTCACAAATCTGCAATGACCGGCGAAATCCGCAGCGATTGCACTGATCGGCGGTGAAATCTGTTGAAAGTGCAACATAACGGTCACGAAGCGTCACAAACTGTCACACGCCGCCCCTAGCTGGCGAGTCGCGATCACGAATTCGCAATTTGAAATTCATCCGACTCATCCGGTTTTTGAGGGGACCGTACCCGTGACAAATATTCATCGCTCGCTCGTCCTGGGCTGCTCTGCCATCGCTCTGTCCGCTTGCGGCGCCGACGAAATCGTTTCGCCCGGCACCGGCGGCAACATCACGATCAACAATCCGCCGGCAACGCCTGCTCCCACCCCGACCCCGACGCCGCCGCCGTCGACCGTGACGCCGGCAAATGGCTGTCCGACGATCAGCGACCCGCAGGGACTGACCGATGATGGCACGATCACGGGCCCGACCGGCGAATACCGGGTCTGCACGCTGCCCTCGCGCATCAACGCCAGCATTACCCTCCCCTATATCGAAGGCCTGCTTTATCGCATGAACGGCCGCGTCGACGTGGGCACCGACGGCGGCCCCGCTCCCGACGCTAGCGACGGTCTTTCGGATACCGATGTCGAGCTGACCATAGAGCCGGGCGTGATCATCTATGCCTCGGGTTCGAGCTTCCTGAACGTCAACCGCGGCAACACCATCGAGGCGAACGGCACGGCCACCCGCCCGATCATCTTCACCAGCCGCGACAATGTCATCGGCATCAATGGTGCGAACTCTTCCGGCCAGTGGGGCGGCGTCGTCCTTTCGGGCCGCGCTCCGGTCACCGACTGCATCGCTTCGGGCGCAACGCCGGGCAGCGTCAACTGCGAACGCCAGGTCGAAGGTGCAGCCGATCCGGCCATCTTCGGCGGGGCGACCCCGGGCGACAGCTCGGGCAGCATGAAGTTCGTTCAGATCCGCTATTCGGGCTTCGTCCTTTCGGGCGACAACGAACTTCAGTCGCTGACCACTGGCGGCATCGGTTCGGGCACGACGCTGGAAAACATCATGAGCTACAACAGCTCGGATGACGGCGTCGAATTCTTCGGCGGACGCGTGAATGTGAAGAACATGATCGTGGTGGGCGCTGAAGACGACAGCATCGACACCGACACCGGTGTGAAGGCAAACCTGCAGTATGTGATCGCGATCCAGCGCCCGGGCGCCGGCGACACGATCATCGAAGCCGATTCCGACAACGCCTTCAACGATTCGACACCGCGTCAGGACACGCGCATCTCGAATGCGACCTTCGTTCACCAGAAGGCCGACGATCAGGTAATCCGCATCCGCGGCTTTGCGGACTACCGCATCGCCAACTCGGTCGTCGTCTCGGCTAACGACACGCCCTGCCTGCGCATCGATGGCCAGGAAGAGCTGACCCGCGCAGCCAATGGCGCCATCGACGAAGCCGGCCCGGTCGCCTTCGACTCGCTGGTTCTCGACTGTGCCACGCCGTTCCGCGACAGCTCTGGCGCTACTGCGGCTGAAATCGGCGCGGTGTTCGATGCAGGCACCAACAACAACTCCGCCTTCGTCAACCTGCTGTCGATGCTGTTCGTAAACGGATCGAACGAAAATGCCGTGCCGGTTTTCGATGTTACCGCATGGTCGAGCTTCTTCGAGCTGCCGAGCAACATCGGCGCGGCCTTCCCTGGCAACGACACCTGGGTGAACGGCTGGACCTGCAACTCGGCGACGGTGACGTTCGATAACGCCGTGTCGGGCTGCGACAGCCTGCCGGTCTACAACTGATCGCACAAGCCGGGCGGGGGCGGCGCTTTCACGCGCTGTCCCCGCCCTCACATCTTTCGAGGCCGATGCCTCAACCTGTTTCGACCTAGTCTTCAAGGGGGTCATCAAATGTCCACTGGCAAGCAGCTGGCAGGGCTGCTCCTGCTCTCAACCGCCCTAACCTTCCCGGCAGCCGCCCTGGCGCAGAGCACGGGCGCCGAAGGCCCGCCGCCGACCGAGGAAGAGGTTCCCGACGAGGAATTGACCGACGACATTGCCGATGTCGAAGAGCAGGCCCAGCCCGACATCTCCGTCCCAGGCGTTTCGATCATCGTTACGGGTCGCCGCCAGCGCGACGTGACCCGCTCTTCCAGCCAGGTCATCACGGTTCTCGACACCGAGAGTATCGCCCGTACCGGTGAAGGCGACATCGCTGGCGCGCTTGGCCGCGTCACCGGCCTGTCTACCCAGGGCAACGGTCTTGTCTATGTCCGCGGTCTCGGTGACCGATATTCGCTCGCCCTGCTCAACGGCCTGCCCCTGCCCTCGCCCCAGCCGCTCAGCCGCGTGGTGCCGCTCGACATCTTCCCGACCAGCGTTGTCGCCTCCAGCCTTGTCCAGAAGACCTATTCGGCCAACTTCCCCGGCGAATTCGGCGGCGGCGTGATCAATCTCACTACCCGCGCCATCCCGACCGAAAGCTTCCTCACCGTATCCGCGTCGATCAGCGGCGACAGCGAAACCACGTTCGGACCGGGCTACAGCTATTACGGCGGTGATTACGACTGGACCGGCTTCGACAATAGCCGCCGCGACGTTTCGAACTACAACGCGTTGCAGGGCTTCTTCGACAGCGGCGCCCGCATTGGCGACGATGACGTCGACCTGCAGGGCATCCTCGGCGACCTCAACGATCCCAACCTTATCCTCGTACAGAAGCTGGGCGATGTTCCGGCCAATTTCTCCGGCGGCATTACCGCAGGGACGGCAGTCGACGTTTTCCAGGACGGCCAGTTCGGCGTTATCGCCACGGCGTCTCTCAGCAACAAGTGGCGCAACCGCTTCATTACGCGCCAGACCGCAGTCAACGAGGCACTGGATCTCGATACCGACTTCGACCAATTCGTGACGGACAACCGTATGCTGGCGAACGCCATGCTCGGCTTCGGGCTGGAGGTGGGACAGCACAAGTTCCGCCTCACCAACCTGTTCATCCATGACACGCTCAAGCGCGCCTCGCTCGCACGCGGGATCGACTTCCAGGACGATGACGAGGAAATCATCCAGGACACCTCGTGGTTCGAACGCCAGCTCTTCAACACGCAAGGCGTGGCGGAACTGAAGTTCGGCGACCTGTCGATCGACCTGCGCGGCGGCTATGCCCAGACCAAGCGCGAGGCCCCGTTCGAGTACGAGTTCACCTACGTACGCACCAATAACGAGAACGACCCGCTCGGCGGCATTTTCCTCAACACGCTGGACCCTCAGCGCGGTGGTGCGATCGTCGGCTTTTCGGATCTCAAGGAAGACCTCTACTACGGCGGCGCCGATGTCGGCTATTTCTTCGCCGATTGGCTGAGCGCGACGGTGGGTTACGCCTATACCGACACCAGCCGTTTCTCGACCCGGCGCGAGTTCGATATCCGCGCCTCCAGCGCCTATCCCGATGCGTTCGGCGCGTTCCGCCCGGACAACCTGCTGGGCGATGCGCTGATTGCGCTGGGCTTCGATCGCGATGCGCAGGAAGGAGCCGGCATCGGACCATTCGAGTACAACATCTTCGAAACGACCCAGAGCGACCCCGCATTCGCCGCCGACCTCGAAATCAATGCGGCCTACGCCAAGCTAGCAATCACACCCTTCGATGTGGTCGCCCTGGATATCGGCGTTCGCTACGAGGATGCGAACCAATCGGTCCAGGCGGTCGAGGTTTTCGCCGAACCGCTGGGTTCCACCAGCGGCACATCGCTTTCGAACGACTACTGGCTGCCCGGCGGCACGCTGACCTGGGAAATCAGCGATGATCTGCAGTTCCGTGCCAGCGCATCCAAGACCATCGCCCGCCCCCAATTCCGCGAGCTGATCTTCCAGACCTATTTCGATCCGGAAACGAACCGCCAGTTCAACGGCAATCCGCGGCTGGTCGACAGCGAACTGATCAATGCCGAGGCGCGTTTCGAATATTATTTCGGCGCCGGCAGCCGCATCAGTGCGGCAGGCTTCTACAAGGATATCGAGAACCCGATCGAGATCTTCACCAGCTTCTCCGACAACGATATCATCGCGGGCTTCGCCAACGCTCCCAAGGCGCAGCTCTACGGTGGCGAGTTCGAGATCGAGTGGAACTACGACCTCTACGACCTGGGAGACTGGTTCGACAGCAAGCGCTTCGTGGCGATTGCCAACTACACCTACACGCAATCGGAAATCTCAGTCGCCGAATACGACATAGCGTCGGTTTTTCCGTTCGCAGACCAGCCTGCGACCAACTTCTTCGACGACGGTGTTCCGCTGACCGGCCAGTCCGACCATATCGTCAATTTGCAGCTGGGCCTCGAGGACCTCGACCGCCTCAGCCAGTTCACCGTGTTGGTCAAATATGCCAGCGAACGCGTGACCAGTCGCGGCGCAGGGCCCCTGCCCGACATCATCGAGGAACCGGGTCTGCAGCTCGACTTCGTGGCACGTCAAGGTTTCGAAGTCTTCGGCAGCGAGCTGGAACTCAAGTTCGAAGCTCGCAACCTTACAGGCACCGACCACGAGGAATTCCAGACCAACGGCGAAAAACGCATCGACGTGAACAGCTACCAAGTCGGGCGCAGCTTCAGCCTCGGCGCATCGCTCAAATTCTAGGACTACCAGCTCCCAACGGAAAAGGGCCGCCTCTCGATATGGGAGGCGGCCCTTTTTCTCTTATCCGGTCGCTGATCAGTGGCTGTCGTAGACGTAGCCCAGCGACCTGACTGTACGAATGGGTTCGCCCGCACCGGCCGCGCGCAGGGCGCGGCGCAAGCGACCGATCCACACGTCCACCGTTCTTTCGTCGATCGGCGGCTCCTGCTTTCCGAGTCCCTCGATCAGATCGTCGCGCGAAAGGACGCGGTCCGCATTTTCCGCGAAATAGCGCAGCAGGCGGAATTCGTTCGGGCGGAGCGATATGGGCTTGTCCGCCCAGCGGGCCTGAAGCGCATCCATGTCGATTTCCAGCTCGCCGAGGGTAAACGTCTTGAGCGCTGCCGTTCCCGAGCGTCCTGTTCCCAGGGCCAGCACCCGATCGAGCACCGTGGTACGGTCAACCGGGCCAACGATATAATCGTCCGCACCGGCGGCCAGCGCGCGCCGCTTGTCTTCCGCATCGCAGCCTTCGAGGATCATCGTGATGTGGGCAGAAGATGTACGAGGATCGGCCCTCAGCCGGCGGCACATTTCGAGGCCGGACATGTCCGTAAGCACCCAGTCGATGAAGGCGCAGATTGGTCCTTCGATTAGACGTCCGGGCCCGGCAGGCGTCAGGCGCCCGAAAACATATTGCTCATCGCCATGGTCAAAATCGCCGAAGATGTCCCCGTCATCGCCGGTCATCAAGATAGTGGTTACGCTCACCCGCGAAGTCCTTAAGCCCCAGTATTTGAGGAGTGATGGCGGCGCGATGTGACTGCCATATGACCGGTTTTCGCAGGCTGTAACAAAACGGCGCCCGCTTCGATCTCGAAGCGGGCGCCGTCATGATTTTCCTGGTGTGGGAGAGGCTTAGGCGGCCTCTTCCTTCTTCTTCTTGCCGCCGTGGACCTGGATCGGATCCTTCTTGCCTTCGACGACATCGGCATCGATTACAATTTCCGTGACGCCGTCCATGTCCGGCAGGTCGAACATCGTGTCGAGCAGGATGCCTTCGACGATCGAACGGAGGCCGCGGGCACCCGTCTTGCGCTTGATCGCCTTCTCGGCGACGGTCTGGAGAGCGTCTTCCTGGAACGTCAGCTCTACGTCCTCGAGTTCGAACAGCTTCTGGTACTGTTTGACCAGCGCGTTCTTCGGTTCGGTCAGGATGGTGACCAGAGCATCGACGTCGAGGTCGCGCAGGGTCGCGATGACAGGGAGACGGCCAACGAATTCCGGGATAAGCCCGAACTTCAGCAAGTCTTCCGGTTCGCCCTTTTCGAGCAATTCGCCCACGCGGCGCTTGTCCGGATCGGCGACATGCGCGCCGAAGCCGATCGAACGCTTCTGCAAGCGGTCGGCAATGATCTTTTCCAGGCCTGCGAAGGCGCCGCCACAGATGAACAGGATGTTCGTCGTGTCGACCTGCAGGAACTCCTGCTGCGGGTGCTTGCGGCCGCCCTGAGGCGGAACGCTGGCGGTTGTGCCTTCCATTAGCTTGAGCAATGCCTGCTGGACGCCTTCACCCGAAACGTCGCGAGTGATGGAAGGGTTTTCCGCCTTGCGGGTAATCTTGTCGATTTCGTCGATGTAAACGATGCCGTGCTGCGCCTTCTCGACATTGTAGTCGGACGACTGGAGCAGCTTGAGAATGATGTTCTCGACGTCCTCGCCCACGTAACCCGCTTCGGTCAGCGTGGTCGCGTCGGCCATGGTGAAGGGAACGTCGAAGGTGCGCGCCAGCGTCTGCGCCAGCAGCGTCTTGCCCGAGCCGGTCGGACCGACGAGCAGGATGTTCGACTTCGCCAGCTCGACATCGCCGGCCTTGCCGGCATGCTTCAGGCGCTTGTAGTGATTGTGCACGGCGACCGAGAGGACGCGCTTGGCGCGGTCCTGGCCGATCACGTAATCGTTCAATGTAGCGAAGATTTCCGACGGGGTCGGGACGTCGCCGTCCTTCTTGCCCGAAATGCCGGCCTTGGTTTCTTCGCGGATGATGTCGTTGCACAATTCCACGCATTCGTCGCAGATGAACACGGTCGGTCCCGCGATCAGTTTGCGAACTTCATGCTGCGATTTCCCGCAGAAGCTGCAGTACAGCGTGGATTTGCTATCGGTTCCGCTCAACTTGGTCATTTCCTGCTCTGCCCCGCTGGTCCGCCCACAGACTGGGATTCGCCGACTCTAGGCCGGTGCGGGTTTGGGTCAATATCCTAGGTAATTCCATCCCCTTGCCACAAACTGAAGCGGCAAGGTTGCTCAATTCCTACGACAATTTCGCAACAGTCCGGCAGCGGGACGGAAAATCCGCGCCGATCGGCACTGTTTATTCGGGCGCGCCGCCCGAACCCTTGTCTTCGTCCTTGGTCGGCTCGTCGTCGCCTTCGTTTTCCGGGCGCGCCTCGAAGACCTTGTCGACGATGCCGAATTTCATGGCTTCGTCGGCCTCGAGGAAGGTGTCGCGATCCATTGCCTTTTCGATGTCGGTCAGGCTCTGGCCGGTGTATTTCACATAGAGATCGTTCATCCGCTTGCGGATGCGCAGGATCTCGCGTGCCTGGATCTCGATATCCGATGCCATGCCGCGTGCACCGCCCGAAGGCTGGTGGACCATGACGCGGGCATTGGGGAGCGCGATGCGCATGCCAGGCTCGCCCGCGGCCAGCAGGAAGCTGCCCATAGAGGCAGCCTGGCCGATGCAGACCGTCGACACGCGCGGCTTGATGTACTGCATAGTGTCATGGATCGCCATGCCTGCAGTCACAACGCCGCCCGGCGAATTGATGTACATGCTGATCGGCTTGGAAGGGTTTTCACTTTCGAGGAACAGCAGCTGCGCCACGATCAGCGAAGCCATCGTATCTTCGACCTGGCCGGTCACGAATACGATGCGTTCACGCAGCAAGCGGCTGAAAATGTCGAACGCGCGTTCGCCACGGCTCGATTGCTCGACAACGGTCGGCACCAGCGCCCCCGTCACGGGATCGCGGGAAAACTGGCCTTGGGTGCCGTGTGCATCGTCGCCGAACAGGTTGATCATGAAATTCCTCGTATCGATTGGTTCGCGTCTATGTCGCGATAGCTGCCGCGATGTTCAAGGCTTTTAACCACGGCTCGCGCGACTACCGCCAGCCGCACGCCGTTCGTCGGACGCAAATGCCGTTCGTCGGGCCCGGCGAGTCCTTCGTCGATGCCACGTTCCACCCATCGCCTACGTTTGTAAACGAAAAGCATGGAGAGGAAACCAAAACCCTTGTATAACAGATATTTATTTCTCTGTGGTTGCGCTGTGATTGCGATGTCGGCTGCCCCCGCCATTGCCCAGGAAGCAAGTGACGATGCAGCCCCGCCGCCGAGCGAGCCTGCACCGCAGAACACCGGTTCGCGCGTATTCGAGCCTGCCTTTTTCACACAGTTTGCCCCGCGCAATGCGCTGGACATGGTCAGCCGCATTCCCGGTTTCAGCATCTCGGGTGGCAATGACAACGGACAACGCGGCCTGGGCCAAGCAAACCAGAACGTCATCGTCAACGGAGAGAGGTTTTCCAGCAAGTCGGACAGCCTGCGCGAGCAGCTTGCACGCATCCCTGCCGACGACGTGATCCGGATCGAATTGGTCGACGGCAACACGACCGACATTCCGGGCCTCACAGGGCTTGTGGCCAATGTCATTTACGAAAGCACTGGGCCTTCGGGCCAGTTTCGCTGGAACACGGGCTTTCGCGCTTACAATACCGAGGCCCAGCTGTTCGGGGGTGAAATCTCCCTTTCCGGTAGCAGTGGACGACTGGATTACACCGTTTCGCTTTCCAACGATAACAATCGCTTCGGTGCGGACGGTCCCATCCTCGTCTTCGGACCGGACGGTTCCCTGATCGAGGAGCAATATACGAAATTTTCCGGCGGATTCGACAACCCCAAGCTGTCGACCAACTTCACCTATAATTTGAGCGAGAATGTTACCGCCAATCTCAACCTCAGCTATGGCGAGGACTTCCTGTTCCGCAACATTCCCGAAACCGGCACTCCGGTCATCGGCCCGATGCGCTTTCGAGACGTGCGCGAACGCGAAGACGGACCCGAATACGAGATCGGCGGAGATATCGAATTCCCGCTCGGCCCCGGCCGCCTGAAACTCATCGCACTCGAACGGTTCGAACGCGACAACTTCACCAATGACCTGATCGACACGTTCGACGACGATACCCCAGCCAACGGGTCGCGCTATCACCAGACCAACGGCGAAGGCGAGCGGATCGGCCGGTTCGAGTACGGTTGGTCGATGTGGGATGCCGACTGGCAAGTGTCCGGCGAAGCCGCATTCAACCGCCTCGACCGCGTTTCGGCACTATTCACGCTGGGTCCGGGCGGCGAGTTCGAGCCCATCCCCTTTCCCGGCGGGAACGGCGGCGTAAGCGAGGATCGCTACGAGGGTGCGCTCAGCTATTCCAAGAGCCTTTCGCCGACCCTTTCGTTGCAGGCGATCGCCTCGGCAGAGTTTTCGACCATCGAGCAGACCGGTGTCGCCGCCAATTCGCGCAGCTTCAAGCGGCCGAAGGGATCGCTTGCCGTGACCTGGAAACCCGAGGACGATCTCGACATCTCGATTACCGCGGCACGCCGCGTAAGCCAGCTGTCGTTCGGCGACTTCCTCGCGAGCGTCTCGCTCAACGATGAGAACGAGAACGGCGGCAATAACGAACTCGTGCCCTACCAGAGCTGGGATCTCGAGCTCGAGGTAAACAAGGGCCTTGGCAAATGGGGGTCCGTAAAGTTCGAAGCGCGCCAGGGCTGGTTCGAGGACTTCATCGACTGGTTCCCGCTCGATAACGGCGGCGAAGCGCGCGGAAATATCGGCAGCGCCGACCGTCTGCACTTGGAGCTGTCGGGCACGCTCAATCTCGACCCGCTCGGAATAAGCGGCGCCCGCGTCGATTTCGACGCGGTAAAGCGCTGGATGAGCGTGACGGACCCGTTCACCGGCGAAGATCGCGCGTTTTCCTACGACCTTATCGACATGATCGATGTGGATTTCCGCCACGATGTCCCGCGCACCGATTGGGCTTATGGGTTGAATTTGTTCTCGAACAATCCAGCAGGCTATTCGCGCAGGTTCGAAATCGGACGGGGCTGGGAAGGCCCGACGTTTGCGAACTTTTTTATCGAGCACAAGGACGTATTCGGGCTGACCGTCAGCGCTAATTACAGTAATGCATTCGGCGCACGAAACTACTTCTCGCGCACCGTCTTCGATGGTCCGCGCCCTGATGGCGACGTGCTCTTCAGCGAAGAAGTCGACCGCAGGATCGGTCCTATCTTCCGCTTCTCCGTAAGCGGCGACTTCTAGCTACATTTGCAAAGCCGGATCGCTGTGGCAGGAAGGCGCCATGACGCCTCGCCTCCTTAGCGCCGCTGCGCTGTTCGCAATTGCCACCCCGCTCGCAGCACAGGAGGTCGCGACGCCTCCTGCCAATCAATCGATGGATGTGTCGGAGCGTACTCCCGACGCGGCAGAGACGGCACGGCTTTATGCGCAAAGGATTGCCGCGCTCGACGATGCCGGGCCGACGCTCAATGCCGTCATCGCCTACGACCCCGATCCGGGCGACGAAGCACAGGCCATCAATGCGGCGAGCCTGCTCGCGGCGCGAACCGTGCTGGTGAAAGACAATATCGAAACCCGCGAGTGGCCCACGACAGCGGGCAGTCTTGCCCTTGTCGACAACATGACGGGGCGCGACGCACCGCTTATCGCGAACTTGCGGCGCGCAGGCGGGCTGGTGCTCGGCAAGACGAATTTGTCCGAATGGGCCAACATCCGGGACGATTCCTCGACCAGCGGGTGGAGCGCGGTCGGCGGCCTGACCCGCAACCCCCACGCCATCGACCGCAACAGCTGCGGATCATCCTCCGGAAGCGGATCGGCGGTGGCGGCGGGGCTTGCCTGGGCGGCGATCGGGACGGAGACCAATGGCTCGATCACCTGCCCGGCCAGCATCAACGGTATCGTCGGCTTCAAGCCGAGCGTCGGCCTCGTCAGCCGGACACACGTTGTGCCGATCTCCAGCACGCAGGACACTGCCGGGCCGATGACCCGAACGGTTGCCGATGCCGCGCTCTTACTTTCAGCTATCGCAGGCGAAGACGCCGCCGATGCGGCCACTGTCGGCGTTCCGCGGCGGGCAGACTATTTCAACGGGCTGACGGACTTCTCGCTTGCGGGAAAGCGGATCGGTGTAATGCGCAAGCAGATCGGAAATCGCGCCGATGTTGCCGAAGTCTTCGAACAGGCCCTGTCCGACCTCGAGAAAGCCGGTGCAGTGCTGGTCGACATCGAATTCGATGTGAACGGGCAGATGTACGAAGACAGCTTCACCGTGCTGATGTTCGAATTGCGCGAGGAGATGGGCAAGTACCTCGCTAGCCTGCCAGGCGAAAACCTACCGCGCACCCTCGCCGAAGTGATCGCGTTCAACAAATTCAACGCGGGCGAGGAAATGCGGTGGTTCGGTCAGGGCCTCTTCGAGTTGGCAGAAACGACTAGCGACCGCGCCGCCTATGAAAAGGCTCGCGAAAATGCCGTCAGGATCGCTGGGGAAGAGACGCTGGACGCGCTGCTGGCACAGTACGACGTCGAATTTCTCGTCGCACCCACGCGCGGTCCTTCCTGGACGAGCGATCTCGTAAACGGCGACAATTTCAACGGCAGCATTGGTTTCGGGTCACCCGCTGCGATCGCTGGATACCCTCACCTGACCGTGCCCATGGGAGCGATCGAACGCCTTCCGGTCGGCATCAGCTTCTACGGAGCAAAGTGGCGGGACTTCGACGTACTACAGGTTGGCGCGGCATACGAAGCGGTCCGGAGCGCTGAGATTCCGGAGCCATCCTTCCAAAGGTGGGAACCCGACAGCGGCGCCGAACAGTAGTAACGCATGGAATTCGATCCGCGCATCTTCATGTTCGCCGTCTTCGGGCTCGGCCTGATCCTGGCCGTATCGCTCGAAAAATGGCTGGCGCGGCTATGGCTCTCGCTGCCAATCGTCTATGTCGCAGCGGGGTATATCCTGTTCTCGCTGCCCCTGGGCCTGCCGCACATCAATCCGACCGTAGACGGGTTCGATGCCGTGGCGCTGGAATACGTGACCGAGTTCATCGTGATCGCGTCGCTCGCTGCGGCGGGGATCGCGATCGACAGGCCAGCGAACTGGAAGAACTGGCGCCAGATTTGGCCGCTCCTCCTTATCGCCATGCCGCTGACCATCCTCGCCGTGTCGTTACTCGGTTGGTGGGCGCTGGGACTTGCGCCTGCCTCTGCGCTGCTGCTTGGTGCAGCGATGGCGCCAACCGACCCTGTACTCGCGCGCAGCGTGCAGGTCGGCCCTCCCGGCGAGAACGAACGGCACGATGTGCGCTTTTCGCTGACGGTCGAGGCGGGTCTCAATGACGGACTTGCCTTTCCCTTCACTTACCTTGCGATTGCGGCAGTGGGCATGACATCGCTGGGCGCGTGGACGCTCGAATGGGTCGCGCTGGACCTGATCTGGCGGATCGTGGCGGGTGTTGCCATGGGCTGGATCGTCGGGCGCGCCGGTGCCTGGTACGTGTTCGAACGCGAAGCTGACGCCAAGATGGAAGACGTGGAGGAGGACGGGGACGTCGCGAAGCATCCCAAGTATTCGACCAGCGAGGGGCTCATCGTCCTCGGCACCCTGCTGCTCGGCTACGGCCTCGCCGAAATGGTGGAAGGGTATGGTTTCATCGCTGTGTTCGTAGGCGCCGTTACTGCCCGCCAGCGCGAAAATCGCAGCCGGTACCACAAGCTCAGCCACCACTTCATCGACCAGATCGAGCAGATCGTTCTCGTCGCCGTGCTCTTCAGTTTCGGTGCAATGCTGGCAAGCGGCGTTCTCGATGCCCTCACCTGGCCGGCGGCTTTGGTCGGCCTTGCCCTGATCTTCGTGATCCGCCCGCTCGCAGGCCTGCTGGCCGAGGCGAATTGCGACCTTCCCCTTGTCGGGAAGTTCGCCGTTGCCTTTCTCGGTGTGCGCGGGATGGGTTCGATCTATTACCTCGCATACGGCCAGAACCACGCCGACTTCGAGGGGCTCGACCTGCTTTGGGCGACCGCCAGTTTCATAATCCTGGTGTCGGTCGTCGTCCACGGCGTTCTGGCCGGACCGCTGATCCGGCACGTGGAGAACAAGCGCGCCCATATCCACGAAGGGCAGGACGATACGATCGATTGCCTCGGCCCCGATGAGACGCCGCTTACAGTAGAGAAGGCGAAGAAGGCCCTCTGATATCGAATAAAACAGAAGGGGCGGCAGGATCGCTCCCGCCGCCCCTTCGATCAGCTCAAACTATCGAGCTTATTTCTTTGCAGCAGCTTTCTTGGCCGGAGCCTTCTTGGCGGCCGGCTTCTTTGCAGCGTCTTTCTTGGCGGGGGCCTTCTTCTCGCCCTCGTCCTTCTTGGCAGCAGGCTTTTTAGCCGCGGCCTTCTTCGCTGGAGCCTTCTTGGCGGGCTTGTCGTCCGCCTTCTTGGTGTCCTTCTTGGCAGCGGCCTTCTTGGCCGGAGCCTTCTTCTTGGGCTTTGCCGCTTCTTCGCTCTCGTCCGCTTCGATCGCGGCTTCGAGTTCCTCGCGAGTCACTTCGCGTTCGGTAATCTCGGCCTTGTCGAAGAGGAAGTCGACGACCTTGTCTTCATAGAGCGGCGCACGCAGCTGGGCTGCAGCCATCGGTTCGGACTGAACGTACTGGATGAACCGCTCGCGGTCTTCGGCACGGTACTGCTGCGCAGCCTGCTGGATGAGCATGCTCATCTCGTTCGGCGTAACCTGAACGTTGTTCTTCTGGCCGATCTCCGACAGCAGCAGACCAAGACGTACGCGGCGTTCGGCGATCGAACGGTAGTCGTCCTTTTCGTCCTCGATTTCCTTCAGCATCGCTTCGGGATCTTCCGAACGGGCCGCTTCCTGCTGGAGCTGGGTCCAGATCTGTTCGAACTCGGCATCGACCATGCCCTGCGGCACGGCGAAATCGTGGCCCGAAGCAAGCTGGTCGAGCAGCGAACGCTTCATCTGGGTGCGGGTGAGGCCGGCAGTTTCCTGCTCGAGCTGGCCGCGCATCAGTTCCTTGAGCTTGTCGAGACCGTCGAGGCCGAAGTTCTTTGCGAACTCGTCATCGATCTTGGTTTCGCCCTCGACCTTCACCTGCTGGACGGTGACGTCGAACTCGGCCTTCTTACCGGCGAGGTGCTGCGCCTGGTAATCCTCGGGGAAGGTGACTTCGATGGTCTTCTTGTCGCCGGTCTTGGTGCCGGTCAGCTGCTCTTCGAAGCCCGGGATGAACATGCCCGAGCCCAGGACGAGCGGGGTGTTCTCTGCCTTGCCGCCTTCGAATTCCTCACCATCCACACGGCCGACGAAGTCGATGATCAGCTGGTCGCCGTCAGCGGCCTTCTTGGACTTGGCAGCGTCCTTGTAGCTCTTGTTGTTGTCGGCGAGCATCTTGATGGAGTCCATCACCTGCTCGTCGGAAACCGGAACGACCAGGCGTTCGATTTCGATACCGTCGGTCGAGGGTGCTTCGACATCGGGCAGGATTTCGAGTTCGACCGAGATTTCTGCGGCCTTACCCTCTTCGTAGCCTTCATTGAGCTCGACCTTGGGCTGCATCGCTGGACGCAGTTCGTTGTCGGCCATCACCTTGTCGACCGATTCGCGGATCATGTCGTTGAGCGACTGCGCATGGAGCTGTTCGCCGTGCATCTTGCGCACGAGATTCGCGGGAACCTTGCCGGGGCGGAAGCCGGGCATTTTCACCTGCGGGGCAATCTTCTTGACCTCTGCATCGACACGGCCGTCGATATCCTTGGCGGTCAGGGTGATCGTGTAGGCGCGCTTCAGGCCGTCGTTGGCGGTTTCTTTGATCTGCATGGGTTTGAGAACTCGTGACTTTCCAAGTGTCTAATAAGGCGCGAAGGCTGAACGTGTCCGCGACGGATTGGTGCGGGCGAAGGGACTCGAACCCCCACATCTTTCGATACTGGTACCTAAAACCAGCGCGTCTACCAATTCCGCCACGCCCGCTAACCCGAACGAAGCTGCGCGTTAGCGGCGCACGCCACGCGTATAGGCGCGTGCCTCTAGTCGTGTCGGGCGAAAAGGGCAAGCGCGGCGATGGACGCAGGAACAGCCTATGCACCGGGTTCGTTCGCAAGGAGAAAGGAAATGCGCATGAGTGATTACGACAAACCGGCTATTCCCCCCGCGACGCCGCCTGCGATCGACCCGGATGCCGATCCCAAGACCGCTCGCGAAATGGCGGAAGAAGGCGAACACGAAGGCGATGTCCTCCAGGACCGCGGCGCACCCAACGAGAAAGACAGGCAGGCGGAGGATCGCATGGGCGCGGCGATGGAAGGCGGCAGGGACGGGGCTCGCGAAATCGCGATGGACGCCGCCGTCATGCCGCCGGACTGACCGCCAAGCTAATTGGCCTTGCAGCACGGGCAAAGCCGGATTAGGGGCGCGCTCCATGAGCGAAGACACCAAAACCGACCTCCCGCCCGACCATCTTTCGGTTAATCCGAAGAGCGACAAGTTCAACGTCGAAGTGCTCAAGCGCGGCGTTGGCATTCGCTTCAAGGGCCGTCAGCGCACCGATATCGAGGAATACTCGATCTCCGGCGGATGGGTACGTGTGCAAGCCGGCAAGACGCTTGATCGCAAGGGCAATCCCCTGACGCTCAAGCTGACCGGTCCTGTCGAAGCCTGGTACGAAGATCTCGGCGACGACGCGCCGGTCCACAAGGCCGGCTGATCAATCCGAATAGTCGGCGAAAGCCGAAAGGAAATCCTGGGAAGTTTTCGGGCGCGCTACCGTGACCGCGATCCGCGGGCGAGGGGTGATCTCGCGTGCACGCCGCTCGTCAGCATAGATGAAGCCGTCGATCGGCCAGCGCGTTTGTCCCACATCGCCGATGGGAGCGTACCAGACACGCACCTCGCTCCAGTCGTTGCCGGGCGATACGTCCATGGCGAGCACGTCTTTTTCGACCTGCCCTCGCTTTCCGTCCACCGGCGACCAGTTGGCGTGATCGAGCAGGACCCGCCGCGAATCGAGCACCCTGCTCACCGTGGCGACATGGCCAAGCTGCATCGAGCGATGTGGGCGGAACGCCATGACCGCACCTTGTCGAGGCTGGTTGCCCGTTTCGTAGCGAACCTGCGCCTGCGCCCACCATGTGCGCGCGTCGCCATAAATCTCGATGCCGGAAACCTCGCGGGCATAGGGAGCGCACTGGATATAGGCGCTCAATTCGTCCGTTTCGCTGTTCGCAAGAACCGGCTCCGCCTGAACCATGCAGGCAAAAAAGAGCGTTGCGGCGATCCTTTTCGTTCCCATGAGCGAAGGGATAGCGCGACATGGTTAAAACCTGCCTAAGCGCCTTTTCCTTGCCATTGCGCCTGCAAAACGCCACTTGCCGCGCAGAATGTACGCCACCAAACCTACTGTGATCATCATCGGTCGACCGAATGTCGGCAAATCGACCCTGTTCAACCGGCTGATCGGCAAGAAACTCGCCCTGGTCGACGACCAGCCCGGCGTCACGCGCGATCGCCGGATGGGCGACGCCGAGATTGCCGGACTCCAGTTCACGGTCGTCGATACGGCAGGTTGGGAAGACGAGGACGATGCGACGCTCCCCGGCCGGATGCGCAAGCAAACCGAAGTCAGCCTTGAAGGCGCAGACGCCGCGCTGTTCGTCATCGATGCGCGCGCCGGGATCACTCCGCTGGATGAAGAAATCGCCCGCTGGCTGCGCGAGCAGGAAGTGCCGGTCGTGCTGGTCGCCAACAAGGCTGAAGGCAAGGCGGCAGAGGCAGGCATATTCGAAAGCTATTCGCTCGGCCTCGGCGAGCCGCTTGGTGTCTCGGCAGAACACGGCGAAGGTATTGCCGATCTGTTCGGTGGCCTCTGGCCCATCATCGGAGCCAAGTCCGAAGAGGCGGAGGCCGCAGAAGAAGCCGCATTCCTGGAAAGCGATGATGAAGACGCGCCTGCCGGCCCTCTCAAGCTCGCCATCGTCGGCAGGCCGAATGCAGGCAAGTCCACGCTGATCAACCGGCTGCTCGGCGAAGATCGACTACTGACGGGTCCCGAAGCCGGTATCACCCGCGATTCCATCGCTGTGGATTGGGAATGGTTCGACCCCAAGGCGAACGAAACCCGCGAGATCAGGCTCATCGATACCGCCGGCATGCGCAAGCGCGCACGCGTTACGGACAAGATCGAGAAATTGTCCGTGGCCGATGCCAAGCGCGCTATCGACTTCGCCGAAGTCGTCGTGCTGCTGCTCGATGCGACGCAGGGGCTCGAACACCAGGATCTCAAGATCGCCAGCCAGGCGCTGGAAGAAGGTCGCGCGCTCATGGTGGCCATTAACAAGTGGGACATCGCGGAAAACGCCAGCTCGCTGTTCAACGGCATTCGCGAAGCGCTGAACGAAGGTCTTTCGCAGGTGCGCGGCGTGCCGCTGTTCGCCGTGTCGGCCAAGACCGGCAAAGGCCTCGATACGATGCTGTCGGCTGCCTTTGAAATTCGCGAGGCCTGGAGCCGCCGCGTTCCGACGGCCGCGCTCAACCGCTGGTTCGACGATGCGCTGGAGGCCAATCCGCCGCCCGCGCCCGGTGGTCGCCGGATCAAGCTGCGCTACATCACGCAGGCCAGCACTCGCCCGCCCCGCTTCGTGGTATTCGGCACGCGCCTCGACGATCTGCCCAAGAGCTACGAGCGCTATCTCATCAACGGGATTCGCGCCAAGCTCGGCTTCGATGCCGTTCCGGTGCGCGTGGTTCTGAAGAGCCCGAAGAACCCTTACAACGCCAACAAGGGCGGCGGTGGCAATTACAGCGGAGGACGCTGATGCTGTTCGACCTGCTGGTCAGCCTGCCCGGCGTCGATATTATCGAGCGAACGAGTTCGAGCCTTCGCGTTCAGAACGTAGTCCAGCTCAGCCTAGCCCCTGCCTTCCTTCTTGCGGGTATCGGCGCGGTCATGAATGTGATGACCAATCGGCTGATCTGGGTGGCTAACAAGATCGAGCGCATCCTCGCCGCCGACGAGAACGACGAAGCCGGCGACCTTATCGACGAACTGCCGGCCCTCGAGCGCAGGCGTGTCCATGCGCAGCGGGCCGTCATGCTCAGCACCGCCTCGGCATTTACGATCAGCGTCGTGATCATGCTGCTATTCATCAGCGCATTCGTGCGCACGCCGCTTGGCACGCTGGTTGCCGCAGCATGGCTCGTGACGATGGCCCTGCTGATGGCGGGCCTCGCCTCGTTTCTATTGGAGACGCGGACGGCCGCCAGGAGGAATCACGAACGTATGATGCAGCGCAAACGGAGCCGCTGATCAGCCTGCGTTGACCTGCGTATCTCCGGCAGGCTCGGAATTGAGCTGCACGTAATTCTGCAGGCCCATGCGTTCGATCATGTCGAATTGCGTTTCGAGGAAATCGACATGCTCTTCCTCGCTCTCGAGGATGCGCGCAAAAATCTCTCGGCTGACGAAATCGCGAACGCTTTCGCAATGCTCGATTGCATCGCGCAGAAGCGGAATGGCCTCGTTTTCCATTGTGAGGTCGGCCTTGAGGATTTCCTCGACCGTTTCACCGACTTTCAGTTTGTGGATAGCCTGGAAATTCGGAAGCCCGTTCAGGAAAAGGATGCGTTCGGCGAGGATGTCGGCATGCTTCATCTCGTCGATGGATTCGTGCCGTTCGTACTCTGCCAGCTTGGACACGCCCCAGTCCGCGAGGACGCGGTAGTGCAGCCAATACTGGTTGATCGCCGTCAGCTCGTTGGTCAACGCCGGATCGGAAACACCCTGCCGTAGGTAAGGCAACGCCAGGCCCATTCGAACGGACCGAAGCGGAACCGGTCGAGCCACGGTTTCGACCAGATCAACATGAGCGCCCAGCTGGCCAGGACCACCAGGTAAAGCTCCGTCCTGCCGAAACGTCCGAACAGGTCGAGACCCCAATTCCCGAACACGAACAGCATGACGATCGAGGTGCCGAGGTAATTCGTGAATGCGGCCCGCCCTGCGGCGATGATCCGGTCGGAAAGCCACCCGCCCGCCGCTGGTGCATGAATGGCGAGAAGGATCACGAGGCCGAGCACCATGAACAGGCGCGGGATATGCGTCCAGCCGACGAAAGCGGCGAGCGAGCCGTAGTATGTGATGCCGCCCGCTTTGGTTGCGAGCGCGATCCAAAGTGTCAGCGCGCCACCGACAAGCAGACTTCCCCATGCCCAGGATGTGACGAATCGCGGCCTCCATCGTCCGTCGAAGAGGCCTTTTCGATAAAGCACCATCCCGAACAGCATCAGTGGCAGGGTCTCGAATGCGAAGAACATCACGAAGGCAAGATCCCCGGCGTGGGCCGAGATGTTATGCGCCACATAGTCGCCGTAACTGCCGTCCTGGCGAATTTCCGTTTCCAGCCTGCCATCCTTCAGGTCTTCTGCAGCGCCTTGTTGCAGCTCGTCCTGCATCTGCCCGTAGACCGCGCTATCGACCTCGGTATCGGCGACGAACTGCATCGCGATGAGACTACCGTAGAGCAGAGTGCCGACGATGTAGGCGAGGATGCCGAAGGCGAGTTGCTTACGCACGCTCATCCCGATGAAGATAGCCACGGCAATGAGACCGCACAGCGCGTAGAGAAAGAGAATGTCCCCGCGCCAGATGAAGAAGAAGTGGATCGCCCCGAACAGGCCAAGCCAAAGGAGTCGCTTGATCTGGAGCCAGACCGTCCCGCCCTTAGCCCACGTTTTCTCCATGAACAGATAGAGCCCTGCCCCGAAGAGCAGACTAAAGAGGCCGCGCATCTTACCATCGATGAGAACGAATTGCGCAACCCACATCCATCCTTCTGCCGGCGAATGCGGCACGGTGAAGGCGGTGGGATACATGTAAGCCGTGAAAGGCTGACCCATCGCGAAAATATTGGCAGCGAGGATGCCCATCACGGCGATGCCGCGAATGAAGTCCAGGCTCGTTATGCGGCTACCGGAAACGGCGACCGGTTGCGGCCGATCGGGTGTGGCGATGTCCTGATCCATGATTCCCCCTCGCCCCCTCATAGGTGGATTGGCGCGGCCTGGAAGCCCTTCGATGAATTGGTCCCGCCTAGCGGGTAACGAGGCACTCGTGCCCCGAACGCTTCAGGGAAGCGCACGCCGCCGCAGCTTCGGCCCTGCTGGCGTAGCCTCCCGCGAGGAGAATAGTCAGCTTTCCAGCCTTGCGCTCGATCCGTTCACGTCCGGCGATTTCTCCGCGCGAGGAAATCTTCGACCACAGGCGATCCGAGTTCCCCGGCACACCGAATGCGCCAAGCTGGACCTTCCAGGGGCCCGGCGCTTTCGCTGCCGGAACTTGGACGGGCGCGGGGCGTACAGGCGGCGGTGCCTTGCGGTCGACTGGAGCTGGCGCAGGTTCGGCCTTTGCGACCACGACAGGTTTAGGCGGCTCGGCTTGCTGCTTCGCAACGACGGGCGCAGGCTTTCCCAACGCGAGGTCGACCGCAGCCAGTTCAAGCGCTCTGGTCGTTTCGGCCTTCTCCTTGAGCGAGGCCGCGAGCAGCTGGGCCTGCTGGCGCTGATCGAGGGGGATAAACTCGTCCATTTGGGCAAGCGCGCCTGCAGCCTGAGGCATTTCGGCGCCATTCGCCAGGGTCAGCAGGGCATAGGCGCGCGGCCAGTCCTTTACGGCCAGGTCCCCATTGAAGTGCGCTATGCCGAGCAGATACTGCGCACGCGGTTCACCCCGCCCTGCGGCAGCTTCTATATAAGGCATTGCCTGTTCGCGCTTGCCGGTCTGGAAAAGTAGCAGCCCGTACTGGTCGGCAGCGCGGATATGCCCGCTCGCCGCAGCCTGTGCGTACAAGGCCTCCGCCCGCGCGAGATCGGCTTCCACGCCCCTACCCAGGCGATAGGCTTGAGCGAGATTGAACTGGGCGTCGGGATCACCCTGCGCGGCAGGGGCGGTCCATTCCTCGACAGCGGCGGCGAAATTCCCGGCAGTCCACGCATCGACCCCGGCCTTCACATCCGCCTGCGCTGGAACTGCAAAGGCCATGCACAGCAGTGCGAATGCGGATGTACGTTCACGTAATTTCATGGCTGCCCCTCGACCTATCCGCCGCGTATCCCGGTTCGTGCGATCCTATACGAAAGCCAAACTTAACAAAGTCCAATCCACGCGCGGCCCAGCCCTCGCAAATGAATGTGCCGCAAAATTAACCCTAAATTAGGGGTAGTCTGCGATTTCCTTCTATCGAGAGGGTCACAACCTTGTGGCTCGACTGGTTAGAAGCGCAATCAGGGGGACCAGCCTTGCGTGTATTGGCATTGGCATCGCAGAAGGGCGGATCGGGCAAGACCACGCTCTCCGGACATTTGGCCGTTCAGGCGCAACGAGCGGGCGCAGGCCCGGTCGTCCTGATCGACATCGACCCGCAAGGCTCGCTGGCCGACTGGTGGAACGAGCGTGAGGCGGAACTTCCCGCCTTCGCCCAAACCACCGTCGCACGGCTCGCCAACGACCTGGCGGTTCTTCGCCAGCAGGGTTTCAAGCTTGCAGTTCTCGATACGCCGCCGGCGATCACCATGGCTATCCAGTCGGTGATTTCGGTGGCCGAACTGATCGTCGTTCCGACACGCCCCAGCCCGCACGACCTGCGCGCCGTAGGTGCCACGGTCGACCTTTGCGAACGCGCCGGCAAGCCGCTGATCTTCGTGGTCAACGCGGCAACGCCGAAAGCCAAGATTACATCGGAAGCCGCAGTCGCGCTGTCGCAGCACGGCACCGTCGCCCCGATCACACTTCACCACCGCACGGATTTCGCTGCCTCGATGATCGATGGCCGTACCGTCATGGAAGTCGATCCCGAAAGCCGTTCGGCTGCCGAGGTGACCGCTCTGTGGAAATACATTGCGGATCGGCTCGAAAAGAATTTCCGCCGCACCGTCTTCGCCGCGCCCAATACGCAGGCGGCACAGCCTGGTGCCTATCGTCCCGCCGGTGGCTTCGGCCGTCGGGTCGCCCAGTAAGAGCAAACAAGGAAAGGCGGGGCTAGCCGGATGTCTGACGCCAATTTCGCATCGCTCTCTTCCACCCTGCTCGCACGCAAGGGCGGCGCCAAGCCTGCCATGCGCCCGCAGTCCACGGCCATCGGCCCGGTCGACGGCGCAGCAGCGGCAGCGAACCTGGAAGACCTGGGATGGAACGACATGGGTGATGAAGCGCAAAGCGCCGCACCCGAAGCCGGGCTGGTAAAGATGCCCGCCGACGTGGTCTCGATCGCGCCGAGGGCCGCCAACGAAAGTGGCGAGCCGAACCAGGTACGCGCTTCGCTCGATCGCATTGCATCGCAGCTCGAGAAGAAGCCGGAAGAAAAACAGCCCGTCCAGCGCAAATCCGCGCTGCGCCAGGGCAAGCGCGCGGCCTTCACACTGCGCCTCGACCAGGAACGCCACCTCATGCTGCGCCTCGCCTGCACCGTCCGCGGGTCCAGCGCACAGCAATTGGTGACGGACGCACTCGACGGCCTTTTGGCCGAAATGCCGGAAATCGCCGCTCTCGCTGCCCAGGTGCAGCATGACGGCAAGTAAGCAAACCAAGGACGTGGGATCGCCTTTAGGGGGTAAGCACTAATGCAGACCAAGAACCAACTCTTCGTCCGTCTGGCCGTTACCACGGCCCTGGCAACCACGGGCCTCGCCGGCTGCACCGGCAAGGTCGCGCCCACCGCTTCGCACTCGGCCGCCAAGGCCGAAGTCGCGCTGCAGAAGGGCAAGGCCGACAAGGCAGTCAAGCACGCGGAAGCCGCCGTACTAGCGTCGCCGCGCGACGCGCATGGCCGCACCCTCTTGGCCAATGCCTATCTCGAAGCGGGCCGGTTCCAGTCTGCTGCACAGACATTTTCCGATGCCGTCGCCCTTGGCGACACCGGGCCGCGCACCGTAGTGAGCCTCGCCCTCGCCCAGATCGGCGCAGGCGACCAGCTCGGTGCGATCGAAACGCTCGAACGCTGGGAAGCTTCGCTCGATCTGGCCGATTTCGGTTTGGCAATTGCACTTGCCGGACAGCCCGAACGCGGCGTGCACGTATTGAGCAATGCCATCCGCGGTGGACAGAACACCGCCAAGACCCGTCAGAACCTGGCCTATGCCTATGCCCTTTCGGGTCAGTGGCGCGAAGCACGCCTGATGGCCATGGAAGACGTTCCCGCCAATGAAGTCGGCGAACGCATGGCCGAATGGGGCGCCCTCGCCAATCCGCAGATGACCCGCCTACGCGTGGCTCACCTGATGGGTGTCGACTTCGCGGCCGACTCCGGCCAGCCGGCCATGTTGGCTCTCACGAACAACCCGAGCGTTCCGATGCTGGCCGCCGAAACGGTCGAAGAAGAAGTCGTCGTCGACGAGACGGCACCGAGCTTCGCATTCGCGAGCGAACTGCCTGCAGTAAACGCTGCACCGCAGGCCCACGACTTCGGTGATGCGCAGCTTGCGGACGCCGG